>NZ_JBQFPY010000029.1:0-837 GCF_056536625.1 Ruegeria sp. CJ9 | reverse complement strand
TAGGGTCAGGACCCATTGATTTCCGCTTGGCTGCGTGATTCACGGTTCGAAAATCGAGCGGTGACCATGTCTGATCTTTTCTGGCTGACGGATGCGCAGATGGCGCGTCTTGAGCCTTTCTTCCCCAAGTCCCACGGCAAACCACGCGTTGATGATCGACGTGTGTTGAGCGGCATTATCTTCATTAATCGTAATGGGTTGAGATGGCGCGATGCCCCTTCGGCGTATGGCCCACACAAGACGCTCTACAACCGTTGGAAGCGGTGGAGCGACAAAGGCATCTTCGCCCGGATGATGGCCGGTCTGGCTACCAAACACGGTGAAGAGAAGACCGTGATGATCGATGCCGCCTACCTGAAGGCCCACCGTACCGCGACCAGTTTGGGCGTCAAAAAAGGGGGCGTGGACGCCTGATCGGTCGCACCAAAGGCGGCATGAACACCAAGTTGCATGCCATCTGCGACAGCCGGGGACGCCCGCTCAACCTGTTCATCACCGCCGGTCAGGTCAGCGATTACGTTGGTGCGCGGGCACTGCTGAGCGGCCTGCCGGATGTCGATTGGCTGCTCGGGGATCGTGGCTATGATGCCGATTGGTTCCGGGAAGCGTTGAAAGACAAAGGGATGCGCGCCTGCATCCCTGGCCGGAAGCAGCGGAAGAAACCGGTTAAGTACGACAAGCGTCGTTACAAACGGCGCAACCGGATCGAGATCATGTTCGGCAGGTTGAAGGATTGGCGGCGTGTGGCAACCCGCTACGACAGGTGCCCGAAGGTCTTCCTGTCAGCAATCGTCCTCGCAGCACTCGTTATCTATTGGCTATGAGTCCTGACCCTAG
>NZ_JBQFPY010000028.1:0-1205 GCF_056536625.1 Ruegeria sp. CJ9 | reverse complement strand
CGTGACCCTGAGCTTTTTGGTTCGATCACATCTGAGCTGGGCCGCCAGCGCGACGAGATCGAGCTGATCGCGTCCGAGAACATCGTCTCTGCCGCCGTGATGGAAGCGCAGGGCTCGGTGATGACCAACAAATACGCCGAAGGCTATCCTGGTCGGCGGTATTACGGCGGCTGCCAATTCGTTGATATCGCTGAAAACCTGGCCATCGACCGCGCCAAGCAGCTGTTTGGCTGCGAGTTTGCCAACGTGCAGCCGAACTCGGGCAGCCAGGCCAACCAGGGCGTGTTCCAGGCGCTGATCCAACCCGGCGACACCATCTTGGGCATGAGCCTGGATGCCGGCGGTCACCTGACCCACGGCGCGCGCCCCAACCAGTCGGGCAAGTGGTTCAACGCGGTGCAGTACGGCGTCCGCAAGGAAGACAACATGCTGGATTATGATCAGGTCGAGGCGCTGGCGAAAGAGCACCAGCCCAAGCTGATCATCGCCGGAGGCTCGGCCATCCCGCGCGTGATCGACTTTGCCCGCATGCGCGAGATCGCCGACATGGTCGGTGCCTATCTGCACGTGGACATGGCGCATTTCGCCGGTCTGGTTGCGGCTGGCGAACACCCCAGCCCCTTCCCGCACGCGCATGTGGCGACGACGACCACGCACAAGACCCTGCGCGGTCCGCGTGGTGGCATGATCCTGACCAATGATGAAGATATCGCTAAGAAAGTGAATTCGGCGATCTTCCCCGGCATTCAGGGCGGCCCGCTGATGCATGTGATCGCGGCCAAGGCCGTGGCCTTCGGCGAGGCTCTGCAGCCTGCGTTCAAGGACTATATCAAGCAGGTCGTCGTCAATTCGCAGGCATTGTCGGATCAACTGATCAAGGGCGGTCTGGACACGGTGACCCACGGCACCGACACCCATGTGGTGCTGGTCGACCTGCGCCCCAAAGGCGTGAAGGGCAACGCGACTGAAAAGGCCCTGGGCCGCGCGCATATCACCTGCAACAAGAACGGCGTGCCGTTTGACCCGGAAAAACCGACCGTCACCAGCGGCATCCGCCTGGGCTCGCCCGCCGGCACCACCCGCGGCTTTGGCGAGGTCGAATTCCGCCAGATCGCCGACTGGATCATCGAAGTGGTCGACGGGCTGGCCGCCAATGGCGAAGACGGCAACAGCGCCGTCGAAGCCAAGGTCAAAGCCGAGGTCGC
>NZ_JBQFPY010000027.1:0-2868 GCF_056536625.1 Ruegeria sp. CJ9 | reverse complement strand
CTGCGCTTCCATCACGGCGGCAGAGACGATGTTCTCGGACGCGATCAGCTCGATCTCGTCGCGCTGGCGGCCCAGCTCAGATGTGATCGAACCAAAAAGCTCAGGGTCACGATCAGATAGGGATTGGGTGAAAAAACCGTCTAGACGATGCGGGACATTCACGGGGCATATCTCCTGAAATTGGTTAGCCGGTCCAGCCAAGGCCAGCGGAAATAGCGTTCATGGATTGCAGTAGCGGCACAGGGACTGATCCTGCTTGCGATTTGTTTCGGGCTTGTTGCAGCAGTTCGACTTGCAATGCGTGAATGCGAGCCAGCTCCGCCCGTTTGCGATCAAATCGTTCGCACAGCCGGGGAAAACGGTGACCTATTGTCTGACCGCCAGTCAGAAACTGCACAGCGCTGCAAGCGTTATCGAATTCTGTTTTGATCGCCTGAGAGATGCTTTGGCGGATATACTTATCGCGCACCAGTTCGCCGTATTGCGTGGCGATGCCCATATCAGCCTGATAGAGCGATTTCTCCATCTCATCGACAGCGAGGCGGAACAGGCGAGATTTCTGAAACATTTCTTGCAAAACTTCGTCACCGCGCGAACCTCGGAATTTGCGAAAGCTGGCCATGGCTGCACCAAACCCGTACCAACCGGTAATCAGGTGGCGGTTCTGCGACCACGCAAAAACCCATGGAATAGCCCGCAGATCATCGAGACTAGCTGCGCCGAACCGACGGGTCGGGCGGGAGCCGATTTTTAGGCGAGCAAGTTCCTCGACGGGGCTGGCCTGCTGGAAGTAGTCCAGAAAACCCGGCATCTGCAGAAGCGATACATAGGCTGTTTGCGACAGTTCCGATAGGGCATCCAGCGCATCGTCAAATTCGGGCCGGGGCGGGGTTTCGCTGGGGTTAGCCGTATGTCGAAGCGTGCTTGAGAGCAGTAATTCCAGATGCGCTGCAGCTGTGCCGCGGTTAGCATACTTGGTCGAAACAACCTCACCCTGTTCCGTAACACGCAAGCGTCCGGCAATGGTTCCGCTGGGTTGTGCGGCGATGGCGCGCCCGGTAGGTGCTCCGCCCCGGCTGACGGAGCCGCCGCGCCCATGAAAAAATGTAGCCTTGAAACCTTGCGAGGCCAGTGCTGTGACGATCTTTCGTTGTGCGCGCTCCAATTCCCAGGTTGAACAGAAATAGCCGCCATCCTTGCCACTATCTGAGTAACCCAGCATCACCTCGATCACGTTACCTTCGGTTTTAAGGCTGCGGCGGGAAAGCGGAACATCAAGAACGTCCAGCAATATCGCTGGGGCATTGCGCAGGTCGGCAATCGTCTCGAACAGTGGAACCACTGATAAATCCAGAGTTTCGGACCCGAATCCTGCGTACCGGGCCAGAAGATAGACACCGAGAATGTCGTCGGCGGAACGGGTCATTGACAGGATGAATGGTCCGATGGCCTTGGGGTCTGGTCCCGATCGAACGCTGTAAACAAGTGTCAGGAGGGCGAGGAGCTCTTGGGCCTGATCACTCAGCGCTTCCCGATTTTGATAGGGCAAGTTCTGATCCGCCAATTCGGACCGCAAACGGGCAGACCATTCGGGTGTACCATATTTCAGTGCCTGCCCGGATTGTGACCAAATTTCGGCCAGAACATCGGTTGTGACGGTGGAATTCTGACGTATGTCCAGCGTTGCGGTACGGAACCCAAAAACCGCTGCGGCCCGGCGCAGTGGGCGGATATGTCTTCGCGCCAGATCTTCGGCTTTGACCGCGCATAAAGCGGCATCAAGCGCGTTTAGATCGTTCACGAATTGCGAAATGTGGTTATAGCCGTCTTTTATCAGCCGAAGGCGAATGGCATCCAGAGCCTTCCGGAACGGTTCGTTCTGATTGCGGCCAGTGTCTGGAGCCCGGTCGACAATTTCTTGTACACGTGTCCTGTGTGGTTCGGGCAGCGGCAATATGAGCGCACTGATACTCAGCTTGCTTGCGGCTTGTTTAAGGGCTTGACCGTAGAGGTCCAGAACCGTTTCGCGCCCACGTTGCAAGGCCAGCGCGGTCATCTCTGTCGTGACATTCGGATTGCCGTCCCGGTCGCCTCCGATCCAGCTGTGAAAGCGAATACTGGGCGTTTTGCTCAAGGTCTTTCCCAGCATGTGCAGGCAGGCTTGATCGAACCGATCCATGACTTGCGGGACGGCGTCAAAGATTGCGTCCCTGAAGAATTGCAAACCCCACTCGATCTCATCGTGCAGGCTTGGCCGCGTCAGGCGAAGTTCACCGGTCAGCCACAGGAGGTCAATTTCACCTTCCAGGTTTTTCAGCAATTCGGCGCGCTCAGTTGGAGTCCAGCGTTGCGTTTCAAGACTGACAAGGTTGCGATAAATCCGCCGGTGGATTTCCAGTACGGTGACCCGTTTGGCCTCGGTTGGATGCGCGGTTAGGGTGGGTCCGGCACACAGATTAGCGGTCAGTTTTTCCATTGGGCTGTCTGCCAGGGACAGGTCAGACAACACCTCGGCAAACCCGCCTTCGACCGCTTCGGGCCCGCTATTGGTCTCGGTCAGTCGACGATCTCTGACTTCGGCGTTTTCATCGATGATACGCAACAGTTGGAACCATATAGACAGGGCCTGCAAATAGGGCGTCGCCTCGGGCCCGGTGGGGATGGATTGCAGCGGTGAGGCCCCGGCCCATGTCGCTACATGCGGCGCCCGTTTCATCAAAATGTTCCGCCACAACGCCCGCAGTTCCGAGCGCAACCCATCAGCATAGCTTGAACGGTTCAGGGGGGACTGAATATTTTGGGCCAGCGCTTGCATCAGATCACCCGGTCACGTGGTTCACGGCCTTGGAAAAAGTCACTCAGATTATC
>NZ_JBQFPY010000026.1:0-2988 GCF_056536625.1 Ruegeria sp. CJ9 | reverse complement strand
TCAAGCTGTCAGGCCTTCGGGCTCTGGCAAGGCATTGGCGCGGCAACAGGCGGTCAGTGTGTTGGCCAGCAGGCAGGCAATGGTCATCGGTCCGACGCCACCGGGCACGGGTGTGATCGCTCCGGCGCGTTCGGCCGCGCTGTCATAGTCGACGTCACCAACCAGCTTGTTCTTGCCGTCCCGTTCAATTCGGTTGATGCCTACATCGATGACCGTGGCACCTTCCTTGATCCAATCGCCTGGGATCATCTCGGGGCGGCCAACGGCAGCAACGACGATATCTGCGCGGCGCACAACATCAGGCAGGTCCTTGGTGCGACTGTGTGCGATGGTCACGGTGCAGCTGTCACCCAGCAACAACTGCGCCATCGGCTTACCCACGATATTCGATCGGCCCACAACAACCGCATCCATACCCGAGAGCGAGCCATGGTAGTCGCGCAGCATCATCAAACACCCCAGCGGCGTGCAGGGCACCATCGACTTCTGCCCGGTACCCAGCAGTCCCACGTTCGAGATGTGGAAACCATCAACGTCCTTGGCCGGGTCAATCGAGTTGATCACCAGATCTTCGTTCAGATGTTTGGGCAGGGGCAACTGCACCAGAATACCATGCACGGCTGGGTCGTTGTTCAGCTTGTCGATCAACGCCAGCAGATCTTCTTCGGACGTGTCGATGTCCAGCTTGTGCTCGTACGAGTTCATGCCGACCTCGACGGTCATCTTTCCCTTGGACCGCACATAAACCTGGCTTGCTGGGTCTTCGCCTACCAGAACCACGGCCAGGCCGGGGGTGATGCCGTTTTCTTCTTTCAGCTTTGCGACCTGGTCGGCCACCTGGCCGCGTACTTTTGCGGCAAAGGCCTTACCGTCGATAACCTGCGCTACCATCCTTTGATCCCTTCTTTTCAAAAACGGATCGGGCGCACAAAGCGCCCGGTTCTTCATTCGGGGCCGAGCACGCGTTCTTCGCGGGCAATCGACCAGTCAATCAAGATGCGCCAAAGCTTCTCGGCAAGATCGGGGTCCATGCCCAACTCGTCGGAACTTGTGCGCACGCGCTGCACCACATCTTCGACACGATCCGGGATGCGGGCGGGTAGCCCCTCGCCGGGTTTCAACTGAGACGCACGATCTATGTAAGTTGCGCGCGCCACCAACATTTCAATCAATTGGCGATCCAGCTTGTCGATCTGAACCCGCAATTCCCGCATCGAATGACAGTCCTGCGGCGGTATCAGAGTGGGCATTTCAATCTCCTGCGGTCCGGGGATACCCCCGGACCACGAGATGTATCATTCGAGCGCTTAGAACAAGCCCTCGATCTCACCTGCGTCATTGAGGCAGATGGATTCCGCAGCCGGTTTGCGTGGCAGGCCGGGCATGGTCATGATCTCGCCGCAGACAACCACGATGAACCCGGCACCTGCCGACAGGCGAACCTCACGCACCGGAACCGAGTGGCCGGTGGGCGCGCCGCGCAGGGTCGGATCAGTCGAGAAGCTGTATTGCGTCTTGGCCATGCAGACCGGTAGATTACCGTATCCGGCCTCTTCCCATTCGCGCAACTGGTTGCGGATTTTGTTGTCGGCCAGAACCTCGTCAGCGCGGTAGATACGCTTGGCGATGGTTTCGATCTTTTCGAACAACGGCATTTCGTCGGGGTAGATCGGTGCAAAGTTCGCAGCACCATTTTCGACGATTTCCACAACTTTCTCAGCCAGAGGCGCAGAACCGTCTGAACCGAGCTCCCAGTGACGCGACAGAACTGCTTCGACACCATGTTCGGCGCAGTAATCCTTGACGGCCTGCACTTCGTCATCGGTGTCGGTGACAAAGTGGTTGATGGCGACAACAACGGGCACGCCGAAGGATTTCACGTTCTCGATGTGACGGCCCAGGTTGGCACAGCCCGACTGAACCGCGTCGACGTTTTCGGCACCCAGATCGGCTTTGGCAACACCGCCGTTCATCTTCATCGCGCGCACGGTGGCGACCAGAACAACTGCCGACGGAGCAATACCCGCCTTACGGCACTTGATATTCATGAACTTCTCGGCACCCAGATCAGCACCAAAACCCGCTTCGGTGACAACATAGTCGGCCACTTTCAGAGCGGTTTTGGTCGCGATGACCGAGTTACAGCCGTGTGCGATGTTCGCGAAAGGACCACCATGGACAAAGGCCGGGTTGTTTTCCAGCGTTTGCACCAGATTCGGCTGCATCGCGTCTTTCAGCAGAACGGTCATTGCGCCTTCGGCCTTGATGTCGCGGCAGTAAACCGGGGTCTTATCGCGGCGATAGGCCACAATGATGTCACCCAGACGCTTTTCCAGATCTTTAAGGTCGGTGGCCAGACAGAGGATCGCCATGACCTCGGACGCCACGGTGATGTCAAAGCCGGTTTCACGCGGGAAACCGTTCGACACGCCACCCAAGCTGGCGGTGATCTGACGCAGCGCACGGTCGTTCATGTCGACCACACGACGCCACGCAACGCGACGAATGTCGATCTCGCACTCATTGCCCCAGTAGATGTGGTTGTCGATCATCGCCGACAGCAGCGAGTGGGCCGAGGTGATGGCGTGGAAGTCACCTGTGAAGTGCAGGTTCATTTCCTCCATCGGAACAACCTGCGCGTAACCGCCACCCGCAGCACCACCCTTCATCCCGAAGTTCGGGCCAAGCGAGGCTTCGCGGATACAGATCATCGCGTTTTTGCCGATGCGGTTCAGGCCATCGCCCAGACCGACGGTGGTGGTGGTCTTACCCTCACCCGCAGGGGTCGGGTTGATCGCGGTCACCAGAATCAGTTTGCCGTCTTCACGACCTTGAACCGAGTTGATGAAGTCCTGGCTGACCTTCGCCTTGTCGTGGCCGTAAGGCAGCAGATCGTCACTGGAGATGCCAATTTTCGCACCGATTTCCTGAATCGGCTTCTTGTTCGCCTCACGGGCGATTTCGATGTCGGATTTGTAGCTCATTGGG
>NZ_JBQFPY010000025.1:0-4382 GCF_056536625.1 Ruegeria sp. CJ9 | reverse complement strand
CATCAGCATAGCTTGAACGGTTCAGGGGGGACTGAATATTTTGGGCCAGCGCTTGCATCAGATCACCCGGTCACGTGGTTCACGGCCTTGGAAAAAGTCACTCAGATTATCGAGAACGCGGAAGCCCATCGCTTCGCGGGCCTCGCGCGTTGCGCTGCCCAGATGCGGCAGCATCACGAGGTTGTCACATTGCAGCAGATCCGGGCTGATGCGGGGCTCGCCGTCGAAGACGTCCAAGGCCGCACCACCGATCATGTCGAACATCAGCGCCTGAATCAGAGCCCATTCATCAATCACCTCGCCGCGCGCAGTGTTGATCAGGAATGCGTCAGGCTTCATCAGGCTCAGTCGGCGCGAGTTGATCAGGTGCCGGTTCGCGGAGCCGCCGGGGCAGTGCAGTGACACAAAATCGCACTGGGGCAAGAGATCATCGATCGTGTCCACCTGTGTTGCGTCGCACTGGCCCAATACGTCCGCGGCCACCTCGCTGCGGTTATAGACGAGGACGTTCATACCGAACCCGTGATGGGCACGGCGAGCCATTTCCTGGCCGATCCGGCCATAACCGATGATGCCCAGCGTCTTGCCGCTGACCTTTGTGCCCACAAGATGCGTCGGCCGCCAGCCGGTCCACTTGCCGGAGCGCAATTCGCGTTCGCCCTCACCTGCCCGGCGCGCAACCATCAGTAGCAACGTCATGGCCAGATCGGCCGTACACTCGGACAGGACATCCGGTGTATTTGTTACCGTCATGCCTAGCTCACGCGCCGAAGGTTCGCAGATATGGCTATAGCCGACCCCATAATTGGCAATGATCTTAGTCTGCGCGCCAGGCACATCCAATGCCTCGGCGCTGAGCGTGTCGGTGACCGTGGGTAGGACAGCATCATAGGTTTTCAACGCCCGCCGGATGTCTGCCGGGGACATTGGCTTGTCCCCGGTATTCAGCACGGCGTTGTAGTTTTCGGCCAGCTGCGCCTCGACGGCGGCAGGCCAGCGACGGGTGACTAAGACCGAAGGTTTAACCATCACGCAGCCTCCATCACTCGTGCGATTGTCTCACCAATCACGGCGGGGTTTTCGGCCACGGTCACACCAGCAGCGGACAGGATTTCAACCTTTTCGCTGGCGCTTTCGCCAAAAGCCGAGATGATCGCACCGGCGTGCCCCATGGTTCGACCTTTGGGGGCGGTCAATCCGGCAACATAAGCAATGACCGGTTTTGTAATGTGATTGCGGATGTATTCCGCGGCTTCAGCTTCCTGCGGACCGCCGATTTCGCCGATCATCGCAATGATGTGGGTATCCTCGTCCTCTTCAAACCGTTGCAGGATATCTTTGAACGAGGACCCGTTGATCGGATCGCCACCGATACCGACGCTGGTCGAAACGCCAATGCCACGTTCTTTGAGCTGTGCTGCCGCCTCGTACCCCAGTGTGCCCGAGCGACCAATGATGCCGACATTGCCAGGCAGGTAGATATGGCCCGGCATGATACCCAGCAGAGCCTTGCCGGGAGAGATTGTACCGGCGCAGTTCGGTCCAGTCAGCACCATGCGCCTGTCCTTGGGATAACGGTACATGTAACGCTTTACGCGGATCATGTCCTGCGCCGGGATACCGTCGGTGATACAGACACAGTAGCGAATACCTGCATCAGCGGCCTCCATGATTGAATCCGCGGCAAATGGCGGTGGCACAAACACAAGGCTTGCATCTGCGCCGGTGGCCTCGACAGCTTGTTTGACTGTGTCAAAAACGGGCACACCTTCAACGGTTTCACCACCCTTGCCGGGAACAACTCCGCCGACAACATTGGTGCCGTAGGCCAGCATATCCTTTGTGTGAAAGCGCGCCATGCGTCCAGTGATGCCCTGAACGATTACGCGGGTGTCGCGGTCGAGAAGAATGCTCATTACACGGCCCTCATCTTGGTGTTTTGGGACAGATCATTCTGCCATGCGCCCACCGCCCGTTCAGCGGCTTCCATCAAAGTGGTGGCGCGGATGATCGGTAGGCCGGATTTGGCGAGAATCTTTTGACCTTCTTCGACATTCGTACCGGCAAGTCGCACGATGACCGGGATGTCGATATCCAACTCACGCAGCGCCTGCACAACGCCCTCGGCGACCCAGTCGCAGCGGTTAATACCAGCAAAGATATTGACCAAAACCGCCTGAACGTTCTTGTCGGACAGAACCAGTCGAAAGGCCTTGGCCACGCGCTCGGGTGAGGCACCACCACCGATATCGAGGAAGTTCGCGGGCTCGCCCCCGGCCAGTTTGATCGTGTCCATCGTGGCCATGGCCAGACCAGCGCCGTTCACGATGCAGCCGATATTGCCGTCCAGCCCGACATAAGACAGGCCACGGTCCGCCGCCCGGCTTTCACGGGGATCTTCCTGGCTTTTGTCGCGCAGTTCCGAGATCTGCGGATGACGGAACAGAGCGTTGTCGTCAAAGCTCATCTTTGCGTCCAATGCCAGCACACGGTCGTCGCCAGTGATAACCAGTGGATTGATTTCAACCATCGTGGCGTCCAGATCGCTGAAGGCGGCATAGCAACCCTGCAACGTCCGTACCATTTGCTGAACCAGACGAGCCTCAAGGCCCAGATTGAAGGCTATCTCGCGGGCCTGGAATTCCTGCAGTCCAACTGCGGGTTCCACGATTGAGCGCACGATGCTGTCCGGGCGTTCCGCCGAGATCTCCTCGATCTCCATCCCGCCTTCGGAGGAGGCTACGATCATGACCCGCTGGCTGGAGCGGTCCAGAACAAAACCAAGATAGATCTCGCGATCAATCGGCACAGCGGACTCGACATAGACACGATAGATGCCTTTGCCTTCCGGTCCGGTCTGATGGGTCACCAACTTGCGGCCGAACATCTCGTCACAGGCCTCGTGGATCTCGTTTTCACTGTTACACAGTTTGACGCCACCCGCTTTGCCGCGGCCACCCGCATGGACCTGGGCTTTGACAATCCACTTGTCTCCGCCCAGTTCGCGGGCGCGATAGGCCGCCTGTTCCGGGCTATAGGCCAAGGCACCTGACGGTACGGCGACGCCAAAATTCGAAAGAACCTCTTTCGCCTGGTATTCATGGATATCCATCTGCATTCCTCCCGTTCATGCAGTGCGTTCAAGCAGCGATCGATGTGCCGTAACGGCTTTCGAGCAATGCCTCGATCTCTTCGAAATCGACATTGCCGCCCAGTTCCCTCATGGCTTCGGCAAACAGGCGGACGATCCGGCTGACGGCCTGGCGGTTGAGCTGATTGAGGATGCCGATGCGTACCTGAACCGGCGCGCTGAGCGTCGGCCAGATCCCAAAACCCCTTGCCCGACAGTTCTGCACCAGCTCCATCTCTCGCCCGGCCAGTTCCGGCGGCAGATTCAGCACGACCAGGCTGGGCATGTCAGAAGTCACCTCGCATCCCATGGCCGTAACAGCATCGCGCAGCACGCGTTCATGGGTCTTGTACGAGGCTGACCGTCTGGCCAGACCTTCCTGAAGTGTCAGACGCAGGGACTCATGGAACGCGGCGACTGCGTATCCGGAATGGGTTCTGTGATAGGTTCCCTTTTCGAC
This sequence comes from Ruegeria sp. CJ9, assembly GCF_056536625.1. NCBI lineage: Bacteria > Pseudomonadati > Pseudomonadota > Alphaproteobacteria > Rhodobacterales > Roseobacteraceae > Ruegeria > Ruegeria sp. CJ9. The sequence goes on along the minus strand of NZ_JBQFPY010000025.1, from coordinate 792 downwards.
GTCCTGACCGTCGACAATACCCCAGTGACGCGCCTCGAATAGAGGATTGTGGACATAACTGTAGGCACCCGTCGCTCTGAGAGATTCAATAAAGGCATCTGTAAAGCTGACCGGTGCATAGGTCAGCGGCAGGCAGCACAGGCCCTTCTGAGGGCAGGAGGCCCAACCGGCGATCCCCGGATAGTCATCGATCGAAAAGTCATCGACGCCGAGGGATGAGACCGCATCGACCAGGCCCATCACCCCATGACGCTCGCATGCGTCCGAGAAGCCACGCAGATCATTGACGCGACCCGAACCCGTTTCCCAATGCGCCATAAAGGCCCATTTGGGTTTGTGCTGTTCCAGCGCGGCTTCAACCAGTTCACCAGTGACCGGCTGTCCATGCAGAACATCAACGACCGTTACGCTGGCAGCCTGTGGATCAAGCGGGCTGGCGGCATGCTCCTCGGGCGTGGCCGCCTTGATGCGTAGGGTCAGCGCATCAATGCCGGAAAAGGTGCCGTTGGCAAAGGCCACGACTTTATCACCGGGCATCACGGCGGAGAACATTGTGTCCAATGCGCTCCAGCCGGTACCGGCCACAGCAAAGGTATAGGTGTTATCGGTTCCCCAGATATTGCGCAGCATGTGCTTGCATTCGACCATCCCACGCAAAACGTCGCCCTGCATGTGATCCGCAACCCCGGCATTGGCGAAGGCCTGCAAAACACGAGCATCGGTATTGCCCGGCCCCGGACCAGCAGCCAGTGTCTCGGGGATCTCAAGCGTGGGATAAATCTGAAAAGTCAT
>NZ_JBQFPY010000024.1:0-4457 GCF_056536625.1 Ruegeria sp. CJ9 | reverse complement strand
CTGCGTCGAGGTATGCGTCCATTGGTGGGCATGTGCAGACGAGGTTTCGGTCGCCATATGCGTTGTCGACGCGGTTGACGGGGGACCAGTATTTGTCGACGCCCATGGAGCCCGGCGGGAAGCAGGCCTGTTCTCGGGTGTAGGGGCGATCCCAGTCGCCGACCAGATCGCGCACCGTGTGGGGGGCGTTTTTCAGCGGGTTGTTGTCCGCGTCGATCTTGCCGTCGATGATGTCCTGCGCTTCGGCCCGGATGGACAGCATGGCGTCGCAGAAGCGGTCGAGTTCCGCCATGGGTTCCGATTCCGTGGGCTCGACCATCAGGGTGCCGGCCACCGGCCAGGACATGGTGGGCGCGTGGAAGCCTGAATCGACTAGACGTTTGGCGATGTCGTCGACGCTGACATGGGCCGCCTCGTCCAAGGGACGGGTGTCGAGGATGCATTCATGCGCCACACGGCCCGTTTCCGAGGTGTAGAGGATCGGATAGGCCTCGCTCAGACGCGCCGCGATGTAGTTGGCGTTCAGGATCGCCACTTTCGTGGCCTGGGTCAGACCCGCGCCACCCATCAGCAGCACATAGGCCCAGCTGACCGGCAGAATGGACGGCGAGCCGAAGGGCGCGGCCGAGACCGGGCCGATGGCACTGCCGTATTCCGGGTGGCCGGGCAGATGCTCTTCCAGATGCGCCTTGACGCCGATCGGACCCATGCCGGGGCCGCCGCCGCCATGCGGGATGCAGAAGGTCTTGTGCAGGTTCAGGTGGCTGACGTCGCCGCCAATGTCACCCGGACGCGACAGGCCGACCATGGCGTTCATGTTGGCACCGTCGATATAGACCTGACCGCCGTGATCATGGGTGATCTGGCAGACCTCCTGCACGGTGGTCTCGAACACGCCATGGGTGGACGGATAGGTGATCATGCAGGCAGCCAGATGATCGCTGTGCTTTTCCGCCTTGGCGCGGAAATCGGCGACATCGATGTTGCCGTTCTCATCCGCCTGCACCGGCACAACCTGATAGCCCACCATCTGCGCCGAGGCCGGGTTGGTGCCATGCGCCGAGGTCGGGATCAGGCAGACATTGCGGTGCGCCTCACCCCGCGATGCGTGATAGTTGCGGATGGTCAGCAGGCCCGCATATTCGCCCTGCGCGCCCGAGTTGGGCTGCTGGGAGATCGCGTCATAGCCGGTGATCTGGCACAGCTTGTCGTTCAGATCCGCAATCATCTCGTGATAGCCCTGCGCCTGATCTTCGGGGCAGAACGGGTGCAGGTTACCAAACTCGGGCCAGGTGACCGGGATCATCTCGATCGTGGCGTTCAGCTTCATGGTGCAGGACCCCAGCGGGATCATCGCCCGGTCCAGCGCCAGGTCGCGGTCGGCCAGACGGCGCATATAGCGCGTGATCTCGGCCTCGGCCCGGTTCTGGTGGAAGATCGGATGGGTCAGATAGGCGCTTTCGCGCAGCGCGTAATCCGGCAGGCGGTAGGCCACGTTCGAGCTGTCATCCTTGCGGTCGATGCCGAAGGCGCCCCAGACGGCCTCGATGGTCTCGGGGCGGGTCTGTTCGTCCAGGCTGATGCCCACCTTGGTATCACCGACCTTGCGCAGGTTGACGCCACGGGCCACGGCGGCCTCCATCACGACGTTCTGCAGGTGGCCGACCTCAACCGTGATGGTGTCGAAGAACACTTCCGGTTCCACGGCAAAGCCCGCCTCTTCCAGACCGGCAGCCATGCGCGAGGTCTTGCGATGCACCGATTGCGCGATGGCCTTGATGCCGTCGGGGCCGTGGTACACGGCATACATCGAGGCGATGACCGCCAGCAGCGCCTGCGCTGTGCAGACGTTCGAGTTGGCTTTCTCGCGGCGAATGTGTTGCTCGCGGGTTTGCAGCGACAGGCGGTAGGCCTTGTTGCCGCGGCTGTCGATGCTGACACCGATGATCCGGCCGGGCATCGACCGCTTCAGCTTGTCGGTGGTCGCCATATAAGCGGCGTGCGGGCCACCATAGCCCATTGGTACGCCAAAGCGCTGGGTCGAGCCAATGGCGATATCCGCGCCCATCTCGCCCGGTGACTTCAGCAGCGCCAGCGACAGGATGTCGGCGGCGACGATGGCAATCGCCTTGTGTTCGTGCAGCGCCGCAATCTCGGCGGTGAAGTCGCGCACATGGCCATGCGTGCCGGGATACTGGAAGATCGCGCCAAAGACGGCACCTGCATCCAGCGCATCGGGGTCGCCGACCTGCACGTCGATGCCCAGCGGCTCAGCCCGGGTTTTGATCACCGCGATGGTCTGCGGGTGGCAGTTGCGGTCGACAAAGAAGGCCGCGTTGTTGGCCTTGGAGCGACCGCCGCGCTTGGCCATCGCCATCGCTTCGGCAGCGGCTGTGGCTTCATCCAGCAGCGAGGCGTTGGCCACGTCCAGCCCGGTCAGATCGCTGACCATGGTCTGGAAGTTCAACAGCGCCTCAAGACGGCCCTGGCTGATCTCGGGCTGATACGGCGTATAGGCGGTGTACCAGGCAGGGTTTTCCAGGATGTTGCGCAGGATCGGCGCCGGCGTGGTGGTGCCGTAATAGCCCTGACCGATCAGCGAGGTCAGAACCTTGTTCTTGCTCGCCACCTCTTTCATGTGAAAGAGCGCATCGCGTTCCGTCATCGCCGGACCCCAGTCCAGCGGCTCTTTCTGCCGGATCGCAGGCGGCACCGTGGCGTCGATCAGCTGGTCCAGCGTCTTGAAGCCGATCACCTTGAGCATGTCGCGCATCTCGGTGGGCGACGGGCCGATGTGGCGGCGGTTGGCGAAGTCATAGGCTTCGTAATCGGTCAGTTTGAAGGCCATTGCAGCGCTCCTGTCGAAAAGGTCAGGTCCGGCGGAGACTGCGGGAGCCTCCGGCGGAGAGTGAGGGCCGTCCCGGAATCTGTCCGGTGGACAGATTCAGGCCCGAACGGGCGGAGCCCCAGGGACAGGGCTCCGACATAGATTTACCCGATGAAGGACTTGTAGCCGGCTTCGTCCATCAGATCCTCAAGCTGCGCGGCATCCGCGATCTTGATCTTGTAGATCCAGGCCTCGCCCTCGGGGTCTTCGTTCAGCGCGCCGGGGTTGTCGGCCAGCGCCTCGTTGACCTCGGTGATCTCGCCATCGACCGGCGCATAAAGCTCGGACGCGGCCTTGACGGATTCGATCACGCCGATCTCGCCGCCTTTTTCGAACTCGTCGCCCGCTTCCTGCTGCTCGACGAAGACCACTTCGCCCAGCTGCTCAGCCGCGTGTTTGGTGATGCCCAGAGTGGCCGTGTCCCCTTCGACGGTCAGCCATTCATGCTCTTCGGAATAATAGGTTGCCATGTCTCTCTCTCCTGACTTCAACGCTTGTAATTCTGTTTGACGAAGGGCAGCGCCACGATCTGCGCCGGTTGCGCCTTGCCCCGGATGATCAGATTGACCTTCTCGCCCGGCTCACCATGACCCTTGCTCACATAGCCCATCGCAACGGGACCGCCGACCGTGGGGCCAAAGCTGCCCGAGGTGATCTGGCCGATGGTATTGCCCTCGGCACATTGGACTTCGACGCCCTGACGCGCGGGGGCGCGACCGTCGGGCTTGATGCCCACCAGCTTGCGCGCAGGACCCTCGGCCAGTTCCTTTTGTACGCGGTCCGCACCCGGAAAACCGCCTTCTTCCTTACGGCGCTTTTGAATGGCCCAGCCAAGGGACGCCTCAATCGGCGAGGTCGTCTGGTCGATGTCATTGCCATAGAGGCACAGACCCGCCTCCAGCCGCAGGCTGTCGCGCGCGCCCAGACCCGCAGGTTCGCAATCCTCATGCGCCAGAAAGGCCTTGGTGACCTCGATTGCCTTGTCTTCGGGGATCGAGATCTCATACCCGTCCTCGCCGGTATAGCCCAGCCGCGAGATGCGGCATTCGACACCGTTGATGTCGGCGACGGTGGTTTCCATGAACTTCAGGTCCCGCGCCGCCGGGCACAGTTCGCCCACGACATCTTCGGCCTTGGGGCCCTGAACCGCCACCAGCGCGCGGTCGAAGATCTCGGTCACTTCAACGCCTTCAAGGTTCGCTTTCATATGCGGAATGTCCTGATGCCGCAGCGCCGCGTTCACCACCACAAAGAAATGATCCCCCGCATTCGACACGATCAGATCATCCATGATCCCGCCGTCTTCGTTCGTGAAGAACCCGTAGCGGGCTTTGCCTTCCTTCAGCGTCGCATAAGCCTGCGGACAGATCGCCTCAAGCTTCGCGCCTACATCCTCACCGCGCAGGATCACCTGACCCATATGCGACACATCAAACACCGCCGCCTTCTCACGACACTGCTTATGCTCACCCATGATCCCCAGCGGATACTGAACAGGCATCTCCCAACCCGCAAAATCAACCAGCTTGCCTCCCAACTCAACATGGAGATCGTAGAGAGGAGTGCGTTT
>NZ_JBQFPY010000023.1:0-6035 GCF_056536625.1 Ruegeria sp. CJ9 | reverse complement strand
GCCGTTCCGTTCGGTGTGTTTTGGTTGTGTTAGTTGTGTTTTGTTTATGGTGTTTCTGATTGAGATGACTGAGTGAGGTTGGGCTGATGAGCATGAACCCTTTTATCAATCGCGTTTCCAGCCTTTCGGGGCCTGCGCGTGATGTTTTGCCTGTTGCGCCGTCGGATGTGGCGGATTTGTCGGATGTGGCGATTGGTCTTTATGTTGAGGCGGGCGGGGCTGTGGTGATGACCACGGTGCGAGGGGAGACGCGCACCGTTCAGGTGACGGATTTTTCGATCCTGCCGGTGGGGGTTACGCGTGTGCATGCGACCGGCACAACGGCGTCGGGCATTCATGCGCTTGTGCTGACGTAAGGTATCCGCCGTTCACGGCGCACAGCCCTACCACCGGACTTCCGGCGGCGGGGTTTTTTGTATTCTCAAAACCTCTCTGTCGGGATCAGTCCGCGCCAAACAGATCGCGTGTGAAGACCTTGTCGCTGACATCGCGGATCTCGTCCGAGATGCGGTTGGCGAGGATCAGGTCGGCCTGCTGCTTGAAGGCGTCAAGATCGCGGATCACCGGTGAGTGGAAGAAATGATCCTCGCTCAAAACCGGTTCATAGACGATGACCTGGATGCCCTTGGCCTTGATCCGCTTCATGATGCCCTGAACCGAGCTTTGGCGGAAATTGTCGCTGCCTTCTTTCATCACCAGCCGGTAGATGCCGACGGTTTTGGGCCCTTTCATCAGAATCTGATCGCTGAGGAAATCCTTGCGGGTGCGGTTGGCATCGACGATGGCGCGGATCAGGTTCTGCGGCACATGGTTGTAATTGGCCAACAGCTGTTTGGTATCTTTGGGCAGGCAATAGCCGCCATATCCGAACGAGGGGTTGTTGTAATGCGCGCCGATGCGCGGGTCGAGGCTGACGCCTTCGATGATCTGGCGCGGGTCCATGCCGCCGGCCAGGGAGTAGCTGTCGAGCTCGTTGAAAAAGGCCACGCGCATGGCAAGGTAGGTATTGGCGAACAGCTTGATCGCCTCGGCCTCGTCGGGGTCGGTGAACAACACCGGCGCATCTTTTGAGACTGCTCCTTCCAGCAGCAGCTCGGCAAAGGCCTTGGCCCGGTCCGAGCGTTCGCCGACGATGATCCGGCTGGGATGCAGGTTGTCGTGCAGCGCCTGCCCCTCGCGCAGAAACTCTGGCGAGAAGATCACATTGTCGGTGCCAAACCGCGCGCGGGCATCGGTGACAAAGCCCACGGGGATGGTGGATTTGATCACGATGACGGCATCGGGGTTCACTCTGGTGACCTGGTCGATCACCGTATCGACCGAGCTGGTGTCGAAATAGTTGCTGCGCGGATCATAATTGGTCGGGGTGGCCACAACGACAAAATCCGCCCCGCCAAACGCGGCTTCGGGATCGGTGGTGGCGGTCAGGTTCAGCGTTCGGTTGGTCAGGAAGTCGGTGATATCGGCATCCTGGATCGGGCTTTCGCGCTGATTGAGCATGTCCACGCGCGCGGCGGACACATCCAGGGCAACAACGTCGTGGTTTTGCGCCAGCAGCACGGCGTTGGACAAGCCAACATAGCCAATCCCGGCAATCGCGATCTTCATATCTTGGTTCCTTGTGTACCCAGGGTCGGCACGCCCGGTGCGACCATAATCGTGTTTTTGGTGTGTGATAAGCTTTTGAAAGACGTGAAGGCAATGAACCGGCCCGGGCGGCCAGCGCGCTTGTGTTGATTGGGCGCAATGGCGGTGCCCGGGTGGGTGTCTTAATTTACCGCGGCATTGATTGGCGTCGTGACAAGGGATGGGGTGATCTGGCTGATGGTGCGGCCCCATTTTGTGACAGGGTTTTCCGCGATGAAAATGATGTCGTTTGAGCGCAGCTGGAATTGCGCGGCCAGGGTCAGCTGTGCGGCGTTGCGGATATCAAGGTGCCAGGCGGTGACGGCGCCGAACTCGCGGGCGTCGGTTGCGGCGCGCAGCACATAAACCTCCGATGCGTCGCCGGTTTCCTTGGCGATGCCGCCGCCGGTGTCGAACAGCGCATCGGCCAGGGTGGCCGCGTGGTTGAACGGCAAGGCATAGCGGCCCTGGGTGCGGACCTCGCCGGACAGGTAGACGTAATCGCGATCAACCGCGTCCAGTTCGATGGACTGAACAAAGTTGTTGCGGCGCTCATCCAGATCGGCGCGGCGCAGATTGACGGCCACGTTCAGCTCTTGCAGGGCGGTCTGGCGGCCTTCCAGCACGGTCTCGCGCAGGGCGATCTGCTGGGCAAAGAAGCGCTCGGCCCGGTCCAGATCATAGTCGGTATCGACAAAGACCGAGTCATCAGCGATCAGCTTGAGGTTCTGCAAGGCGGTGCGCGCATACAGATCTTCCAGCGGGATCTGATACATCTGCCCGTCGCGGTAGATGCGCACCGAGGAATTGTCGATATCGCTGACCGAGACCGACCCGGCGGCCGACAGCGCCTCGCCCAGGGTCAGCTGGGTCAGGGTGATGGGCTGGATGCCGGGCTGGCCGACGGCGCCGCCGACCGAGACGCGGCGGGAATTGAACTCGGCAATTTCCAGGCTGAAGGTGGGGTCGATCTGGTTTTCCACCAGACGCTGGAACAGCAGCGCCTCGGCCTCATCCACGGTCAGGCCGACCAGCCGCACGCGGCCGACATCGGGGATGTTGATCGAGCCGTCATCCTGCACGGTATAGCCGTTGCGGCTGTTCTGCGCGGCCAGCAGGCCCGACAGCTCTCCGGCGGTGCCTTGGGTGGATGGCGTGGACAGCACCAGCACGTCGCCGATGCCAATGGTGTAGGGGCCGGGGTTCACTTGCGGTGGCGGGTCCAGCTGCAGCCCGGCGCGTGATCCGTCCTGGGTCGAGGGCGCTTCGGGCAGGGGGCCGGTGCCGCGCAAGCTGGTGGAGGAGCCCGATCCGGCCGACAGACCAAACACCGAAGGCAGGGTTTTGGGCGCATAAGGCGAGCGGTTGGCCACCAGCACGGTCTCGGGCGTGACCGGCACGACACGGACCTTGCCGGCATCCGACACGCCTGCGGTCACCGAGGGGCTGCGGTAGATGGTTGAACATCCGGCGATCAGGCCGCTCAGGGCCAGCGCACTGAGAAGAAGGGGGAAATGGCGCACGCGCTGTCCTTTGCTGTTCAAAATCTCAACTCTCATCGGGCACCACCTTTATGATCATGTTGCCCAGGAAATCGCCGGTCCATTGCGAGGACTGGACGATGCGGCCGGTGCTGTCCTGCACCCAGTAAATGTTGCTGAAGGTCTCGGCCACCCCATAGCAATCCTCTTGCCGCTTTTGCGCGGCAACGGGCGTGCCCTGCAACACCACCGGGTCAGACCCCAACGGGGTGATCCGGCAGCGATAGGCGTGCAGCTCGATCTCGTCATTGCCGTTGAGAAAGCTGTGGAACCGCTCGGCCCGGCCCGAACCGCCGCTCAGGATCAGCGCCGCGCTCTGGCTGACATCCGATCCGGCCAGACCGCCGCCGAACCCCTTGGCCGAGGTCAGCAACCCCTGATCCAGCGTGATGGTGGCGCCATCCGCACTCAGCCAGGTCTGTACCCCGGCGCGCTCGGTCTCAAGCAACATGACCCCGGCCAGATCGCGGGCGGGAAAGCCGACTTCAAGCCGCGGCGGGATCGGGCGGCGCGCGGCCAGCGCCTGCGCGCGCGGATGGAACCGGGGCGCATTGGGAAACAGCGCCCCCTTCAGCAGATCGACATCTTCCTGCGCGTCGCCGCAGGAGATCAGCATCAGGGCCAGCAGGGCCAACAGGGCAGGGCGGCGCAGGGCTGTCATCGCCAGAACCTCCCCCAGCCGCGCGACAGGTCCTGCGCGCGGGCCTCGCGGGTGACGCCATAGAGCCGGTTGCGCACATGCAGTCGCGCGCCGCCATCGCGCAGAACGGGACGGATGGTCTGAGCGATCTTGTTGCGCGACGGACGCCCGGTCAGCCATGAGACCGGGATTTCCAGCCGGATACCCTTGTCGAACGAGCCTTCGCCGAACTCTTCCGAGCTGACATTGGTCAGGGTAAAGAAGGCACCAACCTTGAAGCCGTTGTTGAACTCGCGATCCAGCGTGAAGGTGGCGCCATAATCGCCCGCCAGGTAGCGCCCGACATCGACCTGCGCGTGATACTCGCCCGGCAGATCGTAATAGGCCGAGACATGCCCGGTGGCGACGGAATAATCCTGAAAGCCGAACAGCACGTCGAAATCGCGTTGCACCGCATAATTGGCCTCGGCCCCCAACGCCAGGCGGCTGTTGGTGGGATACCACAGCAGTTCCGCCGACAGCCCGCCGAACATGGTCTCGAGATAGCCCAGCGTGGTGCGGGCATAAAGGTTCGTGCCCGGCCGCCACAGGTACTCGCCGGTCATATGTTCGATCCGCAGGTTGGATTCGCGGGCATAGATCGCCCAGTCTGAGCGCACATGCGGCAGCGGCGAATCCGAGACCCGGGTGCTGTCATCCAGCGTGCTGAGGATCGGCAGCCGCAGCCCGGTCGACAGGGTGAAGCCCGGCGAAAGTGTGTAATCCAGCCCCAGCGCGGCACCCACCTCGTATCGCAGCGGGTCGTCGGGGTCGAAGAAGGAAAAGTTCAGATACGGCCCGAACCGATAGGAAAAATGCGGGTAAGCATCGCTGAGGATACCGCCCTGCACCAGCGGCAGCGTGTCCGACACCTCGGCCCGGGCAAAGCTGCGCCAGGCATTGTCGGGGTCGTGTTCCAGCTCATACAGGTCGTCGCGATTGACCCGCACCGCGCTCAGCGGCACGCCGTTCGACATCAGCGCGATGTCGAAATGCTCGGTTTGCGGTGGTTCTTCATTGGCCATCACACGGGCGGTGCGCCCCAACGCCTGGGCGGCCTGACCATAGGTGGTGTTCTCGACCCCGACCTGAACCGTATCGCCGGTCTCCGACAGATAGACCAGCCGCAACCCTTCCTGCGCCAGCGCGGCCTGCATCCGGGACCGGATGTCGCCGGTCGCGCGGTCCGCTGTTGCGGCAGCGGTCTGCGATCTGGGCTGCAACGGCGGTGGCGCGGCACCTTGTCCGCCCGGCGCCACCGATTTGCGCGGGTCGACGAAATAGCTCAGCGTCAGCCCCAGCGTGGAGCCATAAAGAAAAGATGTGGTCAGCTGCGTGCCATTGTCGAACCGGTACTGGACCCCGACATTGATCGGGGATCTGACCCGGAAACTGTCGTTGACCGCTTCCTGGCTGTACAGATCGGGGGAATACTCGGCCAGAAAGGTCAGCCGGTCATTATATTGCCAGCTGGCGCCCCCAAACAGCGCCGCATCGCCACGGAACCAGTTGCCGAATTCCAGCTCACCGCCCTGACCGTTTGAATTTGGCGGCGGCCGGGTGTCGAACCGGCTGCCAAACACACCCAGCGGGTTCGAAAACGCGCCCCGCCCCGCTATGCGGCCCCAGCCGATGCCACCGGTCAGCTTGAGCCGGTCCTGAAAGGTCTTGGTGGCCACAAAATACTCGGCGGCATAGACGCCGGTACCGCCAAAATCGCGCAGCCCCATCACGATGGCCGGGCTGTGCCGGCTTTCCTCGCGCAACCGGAAATGGATGTCAAAGCTGCGGTCATACCGGGTGGTGTCGGGCCCATCCAGCCTGTCGATCACCGCATAACGGAAGCTGCCATGCACCCAGGGCAGCATCTGGAACGTCATCGTCCCCCGCCCGCTATTGCGCAACCCCGCAGCGGTGAACACCAGCGCCCCGTCATCGAACATCTCGGCGGTCGGAATCTCAAGCAGGCCGGGTGTGCCATAGGTCGAAACAGACTGCGCCTGACCCATGCCCGCCGCACCCGCACATACCAACGCCAACAGGCCTTTCAACCTCACAGAAACCGCTCGAATCTTCACGTCAATCTATCGCTTTTTCGATCGGCGCCTCACTAACAACTTTCAAAACAAACGTCCCGAAACAATCCGCCAAAAAAAATATCCACAAAACACCTTGTGGCAATTCTGCAA
>NZ_JBQFPY010000022.1:0-2500 GCF_056536625.1 Ruegeria sp. CJ9 | reverse complement strand
CACAGGCTTACTGATCCTAACCAAACTCCGAATACCCGGGAGTACTAGATGGCAGACACACTGCGGATGCTAACGTCCGTAGTGGAGAGGGAAACAACCCTGACCTACAGCTAAGGCCCCCAATTCATGGCTAAGTGGGAAAGCAGGTGGGACGACCAAAACAACCAGGAGGTTGGCTTAGAAGCAGCCATCCTTTAAAGATAGCGTAACAGCTCACTGGTCTAAATAAGTTGTCCTGCGGCGAAGATGTAACGGGGCTCAAGCCATGAGCCGAAGCTTAGGATGCCGTAAGGCATGGTAGCAGAGCGTAGTGTGACATAGTTCCTATCCTCTTTAGCGTCCTTCGGGGCGCCTTGGAGGATATTTGGAGCTTTCGATGAAGCCGGCCTGTGAGGGATCCGGTGGAGAGATCACTAGTGAGAATGATGACATGAGTAGCGACAAAGAGTGTGAGAGACACTCTCGCCGAAAGTCCAAGGGTTCCTGCTTAAAGCTAATCTGAGCAGGGTAAGCCGGCCCCTAAGCCGAGGCCGAAAGGCGTAGGCGATGGGAACCAGGTTAATATTCCTGGGCCGTGGAGTGGTGACGGATCTCAGGTGTAGTTCAATCTTATCGGATTGATTGGGCTGCTGAGAGGTTCCTGGAAATAGCCCTCCTATCAGACCGTACCCTAAACCGACACAGGTGGACTGGTAGAGAATACCAAGGCGCTTGAGAGAACGATGTTGAAGGAACTCGGCAAAATACCTCCGTAAGTTCGCGAGAAGGAGGCCCGGTTCCTAGGCAACTAGGGGCTGGGGGCACAAACCAGGGGGTGGCGACTGTTTATTAAAAACACAGGGCTCTGCGAAGTCGCAAGACGACGTATAGGGTCTGACGCCTGCCCGGTGCCTGAAGGTTAAAAGGAGAGGTGAGAGCCTTGAATTGAAGCCCAGGTAAACGGCGGCCGTAACTATAACGGTCCTAAGGTAGCGAAATTCCTTGTCGGGTAAGTTCCGACCTGCACGAATGGCGTAACGACTTCCCCGCTGTCTCCAACATCGACTCAGCGAAATTGAATTGCCTGTCAAGATGCAGGCTTCCCGCGGTTAGACGGAAAGACCCCGTGCACCTTTACTACAGCTTCGCACTGGCATCAGGATTGTGATGTGCAGGATAGGTGGTAGGCTTTGAAGCGGAAACGCAAGTATCCGTGGAGCCTCCCTTGAGATACCACCCTTCGCACTCTTGATGTCTAACCGCGGTCCGTTATCCGGATCCGGGACCCTGCGTGGCGGGTAGTTTGACTGGGGCGGTCGCCTCCTAAAGCGTAACGGAGGCGCGCGAAGGTTGGCTCAGAGCGGTCGGAAATCGCTCGTTGAGTGCAATGGCAGAAGCCAGCCTGACTGCGAGACTGACAAGTCGAGCAGAGTCGAAAGACGGCCATAGTGATCCGGTGGTCCCGAGTGGAAGGGCCATCGCTCAACGGATAAAAGGTACGCCGGGGATAACAGGCTGATACTGCCCAAGAGTCCATATCGACGGCAGTGTTTGGCACCTCGATGTCGGCTCATCTCATCCTGGGGCTGGAGCAGGTCCCAAGGGTACGGCTGTTCGCCGTTTAAAGAGGTACGTGAGCTGGGTTTAGAACGTCGTGAGACAGTTCGGTCCCTATCTGCCGTGGGTGTAGGAGACTTGAGAGGAGTTGCCCCTAGTACGAGAGGACCGGGGTGAACGATCCACTGGTGGACCAGTTGTCGTGCCAACGGCAGTGCTGGGTAGCTATGATCGGACAGGATAACCGCTGAAGGCATCTAAGCGGGAAGCCCCCCTCAAAACAAGGTCTCCCTGAGGGCCGTGGAAGACCACCACGTCAATAGGCCGGAGATGTAAGCGCAGTAATGCGTTCAGTTGACCGGTACTAATCGCCCGATAGGCTTGATTTGATCCAGTAACAGAAAGACAAAGCTCACCGCCTCAAGTAGCGAAGCGGTAGGCGATCAAACAAGACCAAAAGCATACACCGACCTTGAGTTGGACAACGTTGATTGATGTGAAACCCCGTAAGGGGTGACATAACAACCGAGTGGCAACGCGCCTTTGCACGCAAAGACGCTGCCTGCCACCCGTCGCTTTCTTGCTCAGCAAGAATGCAGACATGGGCTTTTCCTCGGTTTGGTGGTCATAGCGCAAGTGAAACACCCGGTCCCATCCCGAACCCGGAAGTTAAGCACTGCCGCGCCAATGGTACTTGGGCTTAAGCCCCGGGAGAGTAGGTCACCGCCAAACCTAGTAAAAGCCCAAAACATCTCTCTAACGATGATACAAATCTGACACTGACGCGGGATGGAGCAGCCCGGTAGCTCGTCAGGCTCATAACCTGAAGGTCGTAGGTTCAAATCCTACTCCCGCAACCAGCGTCAGAAAATCTCAGAACAGCCCGGTCACACTACAATTGATCCCCAAGATCAATCGCTTAACAAACTCAACCCGTCAGAACCACAAAACAATAGGGTGAGAG
>NZ_JBQFPY010000021.1:0-6916 GCF_056536625.1 Ruegeria sp. CJ9 | reverse complement strand
CCGTCAGAACCACAAAACAATAGGGTGAGAGGCAATAACCTCATCCAAAACAAAGCTTCAATGCCGGAAAACCAAATAGACCTCAGCGATGCGAGGCCAATAAATTAAAACTCCAGATAACTGGGACACAACCAAGACAGCAAGCTGACCTGACAAGGGCGTCAAAACAATGATTCCGGCGTATCACCGCTCATCTAGGTTGAAATCTTGGAGGCTTGCTTCAAAGATACCGTCTTTGGTGATTGACACGCCTGAACAAACAGGTACTCGGTGCTCAAGTTGTTTGAACGCAATCCCAGGTGGAATGTATTGAACGACCAAAATATTAAGATACCGAAGGCATTGGCATACCAAGGGTTCAAACTGAGAAAATGCAATCTTCTAAAGATATAGTTGCAAGCCTCTGCGATGCGAACGCATCTGATGACACCGTCACAACAGTTGAGGCCAGGGACACATTTCGCAGTTTGATTCGAGCACAGCTTTCGGTGCGGAACGCTAAATCACCAACTTCGGTTTCTGCCCTCTACAATGAGATACGAACGCAACCTGACGTTTGGCGCAACCTTCCAAAATTTGAAGAGGCTGGCGCAGAATATGAACCCGATGCCGCCATGGAACCCGGTTTTGCTGCTGTCACATGCTGCATGAACCGAAATGACCACCTGGCGCAGACATTGCCAACGTGGCTTGTACATCAGGAGATTGGCGAAGTTATCATCGTGGACTGGAGTTCGGAAATTCCGGTAGAGATCACTCTTCGGAAAGCGGGGATAACTGATCCACGTATACGGATTCTTCGGGTCGAGGATGAAGGATCCTGGATTTTGTCCCACGCGTATAATCTGGGATTCCGCGCTGCGACCAAAGACAAGATTATCAAAGTCGACAGTGACATTATCCTCGATTCAGAGTTCTTTAGCCGCAACACAACAGGTGTTGACCAACTGACTGCAGGGAACTGGCGCCAGGCGAAATCCGGGCAAAGCCACGTGAACGGCTTTTTCGTCGTTGGGCGTGAAAATCTTTTGGCTGTTAACGGCTTCAACGAACGGATTGTCACTTATGGCTGGGATGACGATGACCTGTACGGACGCCTGACCAACGCAGGCGTGCAAAGAGAAGATGTCGATCCCGACACCATCAGCCATATTGATCATTCCGACGTAAGACGTGTTGAGCGCCCCAAAAGTACACCGGTCACCGGATGGGACGAAGTGCAGTCGTATCCGCAGTTCTGGATCGCGTTGAACCGGCAAACTGCGTCTTCCTGCGCCCCGTGGGATGCGAGTTGCCCAATGACGGGTTTCCGTGTGCTTAGTGAAACCGCGAACATATTGCGGTTAAGACGCAGCCACCCCTACGGTGTAGATACAAACCTAATTGGCACGCGGATGGAACGCGCCGAAGCGGCGGTTAGCGCAATACATGATGTTTTCAAAGGTGTTGCGGTCTCTGTTTCCTGCGAAGCTGTGGATTATGCGTTGATGACCCGCTCGTTGGAAGACGCCATTGTGGCCATCAGCAACACGTCGCTGCAACCGGAAGAGAATACAGGCGAAGTTACCGTTCCGCTGGGGCATAGCCTGCGAAAGCCGAAACTTGTCGTCGATGCGCAGCATGGTTTGGGCAACCGATTGCGTGCAATTGCTTCGGGGTTTTCATTTTCACAAATCCACGATCGCGAACTGATCATTCGCTGGGTACCTGACGAACATTGCGATTGTACCTTTGCGTCATTGTTCGACTTTGACGGGGCTGTCGAGGATACCAAAGAGAACGACCCGGAGAACGCGTTAACGGTCGACCTGATGAGCAAGGCATTCCGGGAGGCCTTTGACACCGCCTCATTGGTTAAGGCGCAGCGGGATATCGTTATCCAATCGGCTTACAGGTTTACATTCGGCAAACCCTACGACCCCATTGAACGGAAATTCCTGCGTGAGCTGAAACCGAGTGCGGATGTGCAAGAGATGATCGAGTCCGTCCGCAGCCAAAACGACATCGCCGTACACGTGCGTATGAATGGCGGCGCGGCTACGGACCCTCATGGGGACGTTCCCGGAGACTGGTCGCGGTCAGAAGACGAGATTTCCAGACGTGCCCGCAGCAGATCCCACTATGCGTTCTTCTTCAAACGTCTGGATCAACTGCTAGAGGCCAAGGCCGATTCCACGATTTTTCTGGCGTCGGATAACTCGGAATCCTATGGTGCTTTCGCTGCGAAATACCAAGATCGCGTGACCAGCCTGCCAAGAACGGTATATGACCGATCTGAAGTGCAGCTTAAATATGCGCTGGCAGATGTAATCCTGCTATCGCGTGCGCCGCTTTTGCTGGGAAGCAACTGGAGTTCGTTTACGGAAATCGCCCATTCAATGTCTCAAAATCAGAGGTTAGAGATATCTGGGCAGCATTTTTAATGTGGCTCGAAATTCCGGACAGCGGTCCAAATCTTTATGAATACCTACTAAACCCGCCAGAGTGTAAACCTGAATGAATGACAGTGAAACAAGGAGCTTAGCCGTTGAGAAGGTTGTTTCAGCGTGCAAGCAACATGTAAGTGAAATTATCGTTCTGGAAGGCCGAAAGCACACGGAATGGTGCGCGGCCTATGAGCAGAGCGGTGTTCCACGTGTCACTCAATCTTCCTTTAGCGCGCTGTCTAAGACCGTTTCTCCTCAGAAGGCCACTGATAGTGGGCTTCGTATCATTCACGTCACTAAGGGCGTTCCTGCGGCAAGCCTGAGTGAAGCGGAACACAGCGTAAACCTGCTAACGAGTTACGCTGATATTGTAGTATTCTCACCGGTTCCCGTAGCTGAACAACAGGTTCAGGACCTGCTGATTTCATGGCCCAGCTTTTGGGCTTTGCTGTTTCTTGCCGAAGGGTTCGTTTTGCAGGACATCGTGCGCCCGGCGGTATGGGACAGTTTCTACAGCGATTGGGACAACCTGCAAAGCACGGTTGTGTTCGCCAATGCTGCGCTGGGTGACAGTTGGGCAGATAGCGATGGTGACGGCGCCAACATGGTTGTGGATTATGTGCATCCCTCGAGTTTTGAAGTCGGGCTTAGACGTCAGCTGGCACTGCAAACCAGTGCGATGCTGAACGCACCCGATACGTCTGCGACGTCTCAGGAATTCAGTTCTAAGATTCACATCGCGCTGCCCAAACGTTATTCCAAAAAGGAATATGAACAAAAGCTTTTTCAGGAAAGTCGGAAGTGGTGGAAGGTCGCCCTTTGCTCACCTTGGCGGATTTCTTACTGGTGTGATCTTTGGCGTCTCCAGCGGCGTACCAAGCGCTGGTCGAATTAGAACTTGCCCGCTTTATTCCAAAGCTACTGAACAAACATGCGGGTGAAAAGCCCTGTTTGGCTTCAAGTCTCTGGCAAACAACAAAAAACATCCGCACCCGCACGCTTGGTTGCGTCCAAAACTTGTGGGCAGTTTGGTAAAGGGTGTTGATCTGATATACTGCGTTTTGTTTACAAGTGACTGAGAGTATTGATCTCTGTGCGCTTGTTCTATCGGGCAGACGCATCTGTCGCTGTATCGCCCGGCGACACCGAATCTAAGACCGTCCCATGACCCTAAGCGTCATTCGCGCAACGCTGCGTGCGTATTGGACATGGAAAGTTTACGTAAAAAGCCTATTAAAACATTGATTTAAGGCCAAGTTTCGCCACAGGCAGCGCATAGCTGAGGCATCGCGGTTCTCTAGCCCTGATCCAGATCATTACTGGAAACGGAGATAGAACCATGCCGAGTTTCATCGACTGTTGTTTCAAAGCGTTTTCGCATACAGGACAGCGCTCTGCTTGTAGCATTGTCCGGTTTTTTACCGTCTTGCTGAGTGTCGCGACATTGACACCGGTGACCCTTGCGCCAACACGCGCCCAGGCACAGCAGTTGCTGGTCGTGGGAAGCGATCGCGGCGGCTATCTGCATGACCGTTTGATCGAGTTGGAAAACCTCAAGCGCAACGGAGTTCTGGTCGAGATCAGGGGCCGTATCTGCTATTCGACATGCACGATGTTTCTGGGGTTGCCCGGAACCTGCGTTGATCCCGATACCACCTTTGGGTTTCACGGCCCTTCCCGAAGCGGTCGTCGGCTTGCGCAAGAAGATTTCGACTATTTCAGTCAGATCATGGCTGCCTATTATCCGGAACCGTTGAAATCCTGGTTCATGACCAAAGCCCGGAACCGGATCAACGGGCTCTATAAGGTCAAGGGCCGCGAGATCATTCAAATGGGCGTGCCCGCCTGCCAAACCGCCTGAACCCGGTCTTGCCCGCAGTCAGGTCGCCGGGTATCACGTTTGGATCTAAGGCCGGTGCCGGATTTCCTGTATCGGCTCCTTTCACGGCTAACCGGGCAGGAGAAAAGTTCATCGTGCTGTCATCGCTTTTCGGACGATTCAGGCGGCGTGCCCCGTTTCTGCCACCAACCCCAGATACTCCAATATGCGTAATCGGTGACGTGCATGGCTGTGTCGTGCAGTTGGAAAAGCTACTGAACAATGTGCCGCAGGACCATCGGATCATTCTGGTGGGCGATTATGTCGACCGCGGAGAATACAGCGCCGAGGTCTTGCGCCTGATCAGTGCGCGCCCCGACATAACCTGCCTGAAAGGCAATCATGAAGAGATGATGCTGCGGTTCCTGAAAGACCCCTTGGAACAGGGTCCGCGGTGGCTGCGTTATGGCGGGTTGCAGACCTTGGCCTCATTCGATGTGCGCGGGGTCCGGGCTGAGATGACCGGTGATGAGCTGACAGAGTGCCGGGACAGGTTTCAAGAGGCGATGGGCGACACGTTGTATCAATGGGTGACCGGGCTGAAGACCTGGGAAATGTCGGGCAACGTCCTTGTGGTGCATGCCGGTGCTGACCCCAATGTTCCGCCCACCGACCAGTCGGAAAAGACCCTTATCTGGGGTCATCCGTCATTTCTAAAAACAATCAGGCGCGACGGTGTTTGGGTTGTACACGGGCATACGATTGTCGGTGAGGCTGGCGCGCAAAAGGGACGAATTTCCATTGATACCGGCGCTTTTGCAACTGGTGTGTTAAGTGCAGTTTGCCTGGATGGTGGGGAGCCCAGATTTTTGACGGCACAAGGCTGAAAACTGAGCCCGTACAGGCGCAAATCCGCGGTTGCACTTGCTTTTTCCTGTTGAAGCTGAGCAAAATCTTGTCACGCTAATTCACATCTAATAGGACCTGTTTAAATTAAACCAGGTTTCGAGCTTATCATGTTGATCACCCCTATTCTTCTTTGCGGCGGGTCCGGGACGCGTCTTTGGCCGTTGTCGCGGCAGAGTTACCCCAAACAATTTGTGCCGCTTGTTGGGGATGAGACACTTTTCCAGGCCTCAGCTCGGCGTTTGTCCGGCGCGGCGGCGGGGTTGGAATTCGCTGCTCCGGTGGTTCTGACCAATTCGGATTTCCGCTTCATCGTGGCCGAGCAATTGCAGGCCGTCGGCATTGATCCCGGTGCCATTTTGATTGAGCCCGAAGGGCGGAATACGGCCCCAGCGGTCCTCGCTGCCGCGCTGCGCGCCCATGCCGAGGATCCGGACGCGGTGCTGTTGGTTGCGCCGTCCGACCACGTAGTGCCTGATGTGGCGGCGTTCCAGAATGCGGTTGCCCGCGGGTTGGAGGCTGTCGAGCAAGGGCAACTGGTAACATTCGGGATCACCCCAACGCATCCGGAAACGGCTTATGGTTATCTCGAATTGGCGAGCGCATCGAACAGCGGCGGATCACCCGTTCCGCTGAAAAAGTTCGTGGAAAAACCAAATCTGGCTCGCGCAACTGAAATGCTCGAAGCGGGCAATTTCAAATGGAATGCCGGGATCTTTCTTTTCCGTGCATCGGATATGATTGCGGCCTTCCGGACTCATGCACCCGAACTGATATCGCCCGTCGAGGCAGCCGTCGATACGGCAACGCCGGATCTGGGCTTTCTGCGCCTGAACCCTGAACCCTGGGGCAAGGCCGAAGATATCTCAATCGATTACGCGGTGATGGAGAAGGCGACGAACCTGTCGGTTGTCCCGTTTGACGCGGCTTGGTCCGATCTAGGTGGATGGGATGCAGTCTGGCGAGAAAGCGGGCCGGATTCTGACGGCGTGGTGACCAGCGGCGGAGCCACAGCCATTGATTGCCACAACGCGCTGTTGCGCTCGGACAGTGACCAGTTGGAGCTGGTGGGCATCGGGCTTGAAAACATCATCGCCGTGGCGATGAATGATGCGGTTCTGGTTGCGGATGCTTCGCGGGCCCAGGACGTTAAGAAAGCGGTGAGCGCGCTAAAGGAAAAAGGCGCTGCACAGGCCACAACCTTCCCCAAGGATCACCGCCCTTGGGGCTGGTTCGAAAGCCTTGTGGTTGGCGACCGGTTCCAGGTTAAGCGCATTCACGTCCACCCCGGCGCGTCGCTGAGCCTGCAAAGCCATGTCCACCGCTCGGAACACTGGATCGTTGTCGAAGGCACGGCCCTTGTGACGATCGACGACAAGGAACAGTTGGTGACCGAGAACCAGTCGGTCTACATCCCGTTGGGGGCGGTGCATCGGATGCGGAACCCTGGCAAGGTGCCGATGGTTCTGATCGAAGTTCAAACCGGAACCTATCTCGGTGAGGATGATATCGTCCGGTACGAGGATGTTTATGCACGCGGTCAGGGCGCAAAGGGCTGACGTTCCAGCCCCATCTGACGCCACGCAGCTAGGTATGGCGCATTGATCAGGCCCCCGGACGGGGGCCTTTTTTGTTGCCCGGAAAGCTTGGTGCAGCCGTTCCGTTCGGTGTGTTTTGGTTGTGTTAGTTGTGTTTTGTTTATGGTGTTTCTGATTGAGATGACTGAGTGAGGTTGGGCTGATGAGCATGAACCCTTTTATCAATC
>NZ_JBQFPY010000020.1:0-6994 GCF_056536625.1 Ruegeria sp. CJ9 | reverse complement strand
CTGCATCTCGCGGAACGCCTGAGAGACAGCTGCTAGGCCTCCTAGTTTCTCTTTGCCCTCGCCGATACTGCCGTACCGCGCCACCAGAAATTGCCCCAATTTTTTAGTTGCCAATTCACTTTCACCATCTGTTTCGTAGGCCTTGAGGATGCCGAGCAATAAGTCTTTAGTCTCCGCATCATAGACGTCCATCGACCCTTCTCTCAGACGGTCTGCCCTATCGTATCGAGTCTTGGGGGTGTTTGTGAAAAGGATGTAGCTGAGGACATCAAACAAATCGCTCTCTGGGGCATCAACTAACCGTCGAATGTCGTCGAGCCTGTCTTGATCATATCCTCGGTCAGACAGTTGTCCGAGAAAGTGTTCGCGGTTGTCAGGGTCACTCCACACCGTCCGCAGCTGGTCTTCGTCCGCAACTATCCCAGAAAGATCACCAAAAAGTCTCTTCAGGAACTCCGCCGCAGAGATCGGCTTGCCCTCGGGACTCCAATAGGTGGTGGCCGCGATGTATTTGATATTGCGAACTGTCCCATCCGAGAGCGCGACTTGGATCTTCTCTCGGGGGAGGTCATCCGCATCTTCACCGGTTTCTGGTGGTTCACCTTCATCTACCGGGGGTTCGCTCGGTGGAACACGAGGACCTCGGGGCGCTTCAGGCTCAAGCGGTTCCCCATCCCATTCAGGATCGTTGAAGTTCTCATGCGCTTTCACGAAGTCCCAGATAGTGAAGAAGTCTTTGCCTTCAAAGGTCCGTGTCCCCCGACCGATGATCTGCTTAAACTCGATCATTGAGCGAATTGGGCGCATCAGAACGATATGGCGGATGTTCCTCGCATCGACGCCCGTCGAGAGCTTCTGCGAAGTGGTCAGAACCGTCGGTATCGTCTTTTCGTTGTCCTGGAAGTCGCGAAGGTGCTGTTCACCAACTGCGCCGTCGTCAGCGGTCACGCGGTGGCAGTAGTTTGGGTTGGTGCTATCTTTGACCTGATTGATGAGGTCGCGGACCAGTGCGGCATGATCCTGCGTTGCGCAGAAGACCAAAGTCTTTTGTCGCTGGTCTATCTGGCTCATGAACTCTTGCACACGGCTCAGCTCGCGCTCTTCAATTACGATACGGGTGTTGAAGTCGCTCTCGGTGAACGCATCACCAGCTTCGATGTCTCCGGCAATAACATCGTCGGAACCGTCATAGACATACTCATCGATGGTGCTTGCCATCTGACGCACCTTGAAAGGCGTAAGGAAACCGTCCTCGATACCGTCCCGCAGTGCGTAGGTATAAGCCGGTTCGCCGAAGTAAGCGTAGGTGTCGGCATTGTGCTTGCGCTTGGGGGTAGCTGTGAGACCAAGCTGCGCGGCTGTCTCAAAGTATTCCAGCAGGTGACGCCACTCGCTCTGGTCGTTAGCACCGCCTCGGTGGCACTCATCAATTACGATGAAGTCGAAGAAGTCCGGGGGATAGTCCATATAAACCGGATCACCTTCACCAGTCATGAAGGTTTGAAAGATGGTGAAGAACAGGCTTGCATTCTTTGGAGGTTTGCCGCCGTTCTTACGGATTGTGTCGGGATCGATGCGTGTGACGGCGTCGTTAGGGAAGGCCGAGAATGCGTTGTAGGCTTGATCAGCGAGTATGTTTCGATCAGCTAGGAACAGGATACGAGGACGCCTGACTGGCTCCCCAGACAGGTTCCATTTTGCCTGAAACAGCTTCCAAGCGATCTGGAAGGCAATAGAGGTTTTGCCTGTCCCTGTTGCCAGCGTTAGCAGTATGCGCTTGTCGCCATTTGCCAGAGCCTCCAGAGCCGCAGTAATGGCATTGTGTTGGTAGTATCGCAGCTCCCACTTGCCGCCATCTGCCTCGAAATCCACCGCTCCGAAGCGTTCCCGCCAGTCGTTCTTAACTGCAAATGTAAGGTCCCAAAGTTCATCCGGTGTAGGGAATGGGAGAGCCAGATCGCCTTCCGCCCCGGTCGTCATATCGATTTGGTACCAGTTCAACCCGTTGGACGCATAAGCATACCGTGAGCCGAGCCGGGTTGCGTAGTCTTTGGCCTGACCGACGCCATTACGATGGCTGACGCCGGCTCGCTTAGCTTCTAGTACCGCGAGCTTTTGGCCTTTGTGGATCAACACGTAGTCAGCGGATAGACCGCGTCCTCGTGTACCACCGGATTGGATGCGACCAGGGCAGATAACTTCACGACGCACCCGCGAGCCGTTCTGTCCCCAACCAGCAGCGGCGAGGACGGGATCAATTCTTTCTGCTCGGGTGTCTGCTTCAGTTTCGTCGTGAATGCTCATTTAGAAATTCTCACTCGGATCAACCGCACTATAGCTTCAACCCATGTTTCTCTTCGAGGTGGCGTAACACTTCATCAAGAGCGGTGATAATATGAAGGCGGTTAGCTCCAAACGCATAGTAGCCTGTCGAAAGAACTTCCGGCGAAAGTGTCCGCGCTGGCGAGTACGCCTTTCGCTTCTCTCCGTTTTGGTCAACCGTGGTTAGCGGGTACCGAAAGGTTCGACCCTCGCCATAATACGCACCGCCTGGACCCCAATTTTGGATATTCCCGTTGTAGCAGTTGCTCCCGATGACATGCTCCAATTCGGCAAGCAGTTCTGCGCGTTTCTTGGAGATCTTCTTTTTGGTCATCAGAAAACCCTTTCTCTATATCAATTCGCCCTCGAAGGCTTTTTGTAAAAGTGATTGGCGGAGGTCGTCCAAATCTTGGATTTTAATCCGATAGGTTTCGGCAAGGTCTTTCGACTTCAGCTCAGCAGCCTCCAAATCAAGAGCCACAGCTTCCTGCTCCGCCACGTCTGGCGGGAAGGCGACCTCAAGATTTTCAATCAGTGCTTTCGTAAGTGCCTGTCGCGTTGATCCATTGTCTTCGCCCGTTTTCAGTAGGCCGTCCTTGTAGGGCTTAGATGTCAGCATCAAAGCAAGGAATTTCGGAGATAGAACGGCGTGATCTGGTCGAATAATAGAAACGTGCTGATTGACCCGAGCTGGCAAAAACTCGGAGGGAGCAACGCAGCATCGTGCAATGGAGGCTCCGGTAATGTTAAGCAATACATCGCGCTCCTCGATAATCACGTTGCTGAGTTTGTCTGCTTGCTCATCGTCAATGAATGCGAGTTTTTCCTCCTTAAACCATCGATCATGAACGTTTAGGCTCCGAATAAGAGATATTCCCTCAGTCTTGTATGCGCCTGCGCCGCCTTTAGGTGTCGCACCGCTACCAATTTTTGAGGTGATCTGCTTCAGCTTTCGTAAAACCCAGTGCTTTGGCGTCTCGGAGAAACAGTCACCGAGCTGTCGCTCAAACAACTCCCGCGCGTTCTGGAGGTTGGCTTCGGCGTGGGTACGGGCGCGAGCCAGACCCTCGAAGGCCTCGTCCAGTATCGCAACGATCCGCCGTTGTTCTTCCAGGGGTGGAACTTTGACGCGAAACTTTTGAATATCGCCCTTTGAGATAAAAGGTTGTCCAGCTCCGCGTTGAGGTAAATCGACAAACGTCATCAGGTAGTAGAGGAAAAACGGGTCGCATAGATCCGAAACAGGTGTCAGTGTGATCGTGTTCTTGATCGCTGTGAAGTCTTCATTGGGCATAAACATGCGGCCACACTGAGCGCCAATGGCGGAAAGAACAGGCGTGTTTTTCTTGTGTTCAGCGTGGCTCATCCGACCGTCACAACCTGCCGCAGACACTCCGAGGAAAGGGCCATCTTCCACGAAAGCCTTCTTTGTGAGTTTTGTGTTACCCCAATCGACGACCGCAAGTTCTTTTATCGTCGTTTCAGACCAGTTGGCTGTCACAGCATCCCCCGAATATCTTCGAGGACCTTGGCTGTCTCTGCATCCCGTGCCAGCATGTCTGCAATGATTTCCTCGGGAGACCGCAAAGGAGCCTCCTCAGGTGCATTGGGGTTCTTCACAGATAGATCGTAAGTTTCTTCGTCAAGATCGGCTCGGTTTACGATCCAGCTTTGTGGCCCGTTGGGTCTTGTCTTCTGCAGCTCCACAAACTCAGCAAGATCGTCATCGTTTAACGGGTTGGTCTTACCCAAGCTGCGACCGGGATCGAGCTGATAGAACCAGATGTCTCTTGTGGGTGCGCCCTTCTCGAAGAACAGCACCACCGTCTTCACTCCAGCACCCTGAAAAGTCCCTTGAGGACAATCGAGGATTGTATGCAACTCTGCCGCCTCCAGCAGCTCCTTGCGCAGCGCGATAGAGGCATTGTCGGTATTACTGAGGAAGGTGTTCTTGATAACGACCGCCGCCTTGCCACCAGCTCTCAGCTTGCGAATGAAGTGTTGCAGGAAGAGGTAGGCCGTCTCTCCTGTCCTTATCGGAAAGTTCTGCTGCACCTCCCGCCGTTCTCCGCCCCCGAAAGGAGGATTTGCAAGGATGATGTCGTGGCGGTCTTTCTCTTGGATATCCATCACGTTTTCATTGAGCGTGTTGGAGTGGATCAGGTTGGGTGCCTCGATCCCATGAAGGACCATATTCATGATGCCGATGACGTAGGCGAGACCCTTCTTCTCCTGTCCGTAGAAGGTATGGGTCTGCAGCGTCTCGAAATCAGATGCCGACAGTTTGTCAGTGCGCATATAGTCGTAGGCTTCACAGAGGAAGCCAGCGGAGCCTACAGCACCGTCATAGATCGTCTCTCCGATTTTGGGATCAGTTACCTTAATCATTGCCCGAATTAGCGGACGTGGGGTGTAGTACTCGCCTCCGTTACGACCTGCATTACCCATGCGACGGATGCGGGTTTCATACAGTTCTGAGAGTTCATGGCGCTGGGCTTGGGTGTTGAACGATAAGCCGTCTACGGCCTCCAAGACGTCCCTCAGGATGTATCCAGAGCGGAACTTGTTGCGCAGCTCGGTGAACACCTCACCGATCTTGTACTGGATCGTTTGCGGACCGGTGGCAGACTGACGGAAAGCCGCGAGATACGGGAACAGCTCTTGATCTACGAACTTGATCAGGTCATCGCCGATACGTGCTGCGTTATGGTCAAACTCTCCGTTGACCTTGGGTGCCGCCCATTTGTCCCAGCGATAGTCGCCTTCGATGATGGGCGCGTAGTCTTCGCCATCCAGTTCGGCTCTGTCGCGTCGCTCGCTTTCAAGGTCATGCAAATACTTGAGGAATAGGACCCAAGATGTCTGCTCTACATAGTCCAGCTCGTTGGCGATGCCTTCTTCGGCGCGGAGGTCCCGCTCGATCTTGTTGAACGCGTTCTCGTACATGTCTTCCTGCTCTTTTGATTGTCCGCACAGTTCCACCTGAGGGTGCAAAGATCAACCGCATTCAAGTCGGGTTGCGACGACATTATTTCCAAGCGACGAGCCATCTGGAACGCTGTCTCAAAAAAGGTCGGCACAGGGACAGAGATTTGCATCGTATCTAACTAGCAATGGTGCCTGGCATGGCTTCCCCCGCCGTGGCAGCGAGGGTAGCATGACTAAGCGGCGACCGCGTCACCAATCGAAACACCCCAATTTGCTGTGACAAACCGAGAGGCCTCTTGAGGTATCGTTGGATATGCTCTGGATCCTCGGTAGTTGTAGACTTTGCTCCCCTCCTTAGCCTTCAGGAGATACAAGTTGGTCAGAATTTCTTTGACGCTATTGTCGCCATTTCGCGCTCGGTCAATCAGACCTTCTAGGTAGGCTGGGCGGTCTGCAGGAGGCATCCTGTAGTAGGTTTTGCAAAGGATCATATGGAGGTTGAACAGTTCGTCCTCTCGACGGCGCTTCGTTGGTGAAGTTGTACGGTTCTCGGGAACGCCTCCTCGTGATGAGGCTTTGCGACAAGTCGCGTCGCAGAACTTTGCTGATGAGCGTTGCGCATAGAAAGACGCCCCGCACTGGTGGCAGGTTATTGATATCATGGGCTGTCCTATTGGAGTTAGCGTGACGCCACTATAGAGAGAGGACCTGAATGTTGAGACACAGGCCAGCGCATTACGTCACTAGTGTTTAGGGAGTTCATCTGGATACATTCATCAGGCAACTACCTGATGTTCAGACCAGATGAGATAGACCAAGGATAACGTTGTTGGGGGTGGACCACCCACCAACGACAGCAATTCAATCTAGCTAAATACCATGATCGAGAGACACCCTGAGGGGCCTATCTCAGGTTTTGCTCGATGAAGATACTAGCCTGTCGTTGTTCAACGATGTTGTGATGACCACTAATATCATTTTGCTCAAGGCTGGTCTGTCATCTGCGTTTGCTACTTTTGGCCAGTAAGATTTGTCGGATTATTTGCAACAAATACCCGCTTACGCTTGGTCTCGATCTTTGGATAAGGTCTCTGCTTGGTCGGACCTATCTCGACCTTAATGGGTGTTGTCGTCACAGTTGCTTCATTAGTCTTGGAAGCTGGTCGGCACTCTTCGACCTTCTGTTGTCTGTCCTCACCGTCGTTGTTGACCTCATGGCAGGTGATCATGTTTTGCTCAGGTGCTTTTCGGTAAGCGTAACGCTCTTTGGCCAACACTCGTCTGTTATGATCTCTTTCCAACTGGTCCTGCCATTTGGCTTCTATGAGGACCCTGAGGTCGTCATCAGAATGATGTCGAAGATGCTCCTGATTACGATGCCAACGTAGAGAGCGTTGCATGCGCTCTTCGTGTTTGACCGATGCGGCAGCGGCTTCAGCCTTGCGTTTGTTGTGCGCTAAAACTCGACAGCTATCGGAGCAGTATTGGGAGGTCTTTCTGAACGGCGTGTATCGACTCTTGCAATGCTTGCAGCTCTTATGTGCCTTCGGCTTTGCCGTTTTGGTGCTAGTTTCGTCAGCGGCCATCTACTTGATCTCTGGGTTGGAGCTAGAATTTAGCTTATTGTTGTACTCATAGGTCGGGCGTAATTGAATCATATTTATTTTCAGGTGTTTGAGGGAGTTGCCAAATTAACGCTAAGAGCGGCCTAGCAGCTGTCTCTCAGGCGTTCCGCGAGATGCAA
>NZ_JBQFPY010000019.1:0-7933 GCF_056536625.1 Ruegeria sp. CJ9 | reverse complement strand
AAGACGCGCCATCTGCGCATCCGTCAGCCAGAAAAGATCAGACATGGTCACCGCTCGATTTTCGAACCGTGAATCACGCAGCCAAGCGGAAATCAATGGGTCCTGACCCTAAGACCCGGCTCGCCATTTCAGGCACTCGCCACGCCAATGCATTTAAAAGACTGCGTTGGTCAGAAGGTCAAAGGATAACGGCATCCAAGGACTTTGGATGTTCCGTTATTGCCTCCCAACCATCTTCGGTGATTATGAAACTGTCGCCAACCTGCGCACGAAATGTATCGACTGACACTGAACCATCAACAGCGAAAACCATCCCTGGCTGCAACACTGTCGTGTCGCCGGTGACGAGCTGTGGTTTCTCCAAAAAGCTATAGCCGGTCGCGCGACCACACCGGAACGGGTATTCAAAACCCGCCCCCTGGATAACCTCGGCATAGGCGGTATGCACACTTTCGGCGGTCACACCTGGGCGCAGCTCTGCCAGTGCGGCGGCCTGACTTGCCACGGCAACCTCATAGATATTCTCTTGTTGTTTGTCCGCCACCTCACCAATCCAAAAGGTGCGGTCAAAACCCAGTTTGAAGCGGTGAAAATTGGTCATGCCGCAAAAGCACAAAAACACCGGCTCGCCTCGTTTCATGATCCGGGTTGAGGCGCGATGATGGGTTTTGGTGATGGTGTCGCCCGACGCCATTATTTGCAGAAAATGAGTGTTGGGCGACATGTCCGCGTCATCGTAATGCGCCTCTAAAAGCTCGGCGGCCTTTCGTGTTCCAGCCTGGGACGTGGCAATCGCAACTTCGAACTCCGGCACTCCGTCTGCAATGGCGTCGCGTCCGGCGTCCATCATAGCGCTTGCAACTTGCCCGGCATGCCGGGCCAATTGAAGTTCCTGGGCGGATTTTATCATTCGCATTTCAGCCAATATCGGTGTGGCGCTGACCAGGTTTTCCACCGGGACCAACGTTTCCAGATATGTCCGCACAACAGGCGGCATGTGATCAGGCTCGATCCCGGCGCGCTTTGCCATTTTGACCGCTTTAGGCAGTTCCGATCTCCACTCTTCGCCCATACCGTCATTCCAGGCCGCGATACGATCAACATGAGCCGCCGAACGTGCCGCGTTCAGGTCTATTGTCGGCGTGATCAGCAGGCTTTCACCTGACTTGTGCACAACCAGGATGGTTGGACGCCCGAACTCCATATGCAGGTAGTCATAATAGCCCGTCAGATAATAAACGTTGTCGTCATCGGTGATGAGAGCAACGTCGATTCCGGCTTCTTGCATATGAGTGCGAAAGCTTGTCATCCTCCCAGCAAACATCGTCAGTCTCCATCCTGAAGGTATCAGTTGAGCTTCTCAAATTGAGTTGGTTGATCGAGACGGTAGAACACGTTTGGTCCAGGGTCTATAAAAGCAAAGTCAAGCACCTGTCATGACGCTTCGCCAGCATTTCATCGGAATTACTTCTCGGATCACTGTTTTTCCCGTTAAAGCCTATCATCAAGCTTCAACCATACGGTGATACGACGCCGTAAATAAAACAGCAGCGCTATCCGCGATCTACCTCCAAAGCCATTTCCCTTAGGTGTCGCATATCCGTACCGCAGCAACCGCCAAACACCCTGATAGACGGGTTCTTCCGCAGGACATCCGCAATTTCTTGGCTGAGCTGCACGGGATCTCCTTCATCCAAGGTATCGGCCTCATCCAGTTCTGCGTGCGAACAACTTGATGCATTGGCAACAACACCTTTGAGCCTTGGATGCGCGTTGAGCGCGTCGGCAAAGTGCGTCGGGTGTGCGCAGTTGACCATGTAGAACAGAGCCGCGCCGTCTGTTTCTGCTTCGATCTGGTCTATGGCATCAACAAGCTTGGTGCCGTCAGCCAAACAGCCATCGGTTTCGACGACCAATGACAAGATGATCGGTAAATCAATATCTCTTGCAGCCAGAACACAGCCAGCAGCCTCGCTTAGGCGGTTGAACGTGTACGCAGTCACCAGATCAACACTGGTTTCTTTCAGAACAGCAAGTTGCGCACCGTGGTAACTACGCGCCTGTTCAACTGTCATGGGCGGGACATCAGCGTAAGGATCGTATCTTGGGCCGACGCAGGCGGAAACCAAAACGTCATCCCGACCAGAAGCCTTGCGCACCTCCTCCATCAGTGCGACACCATCCTTGTTTACCTCACAAAGACGTTCAGCATCGTAGCCCAAAGGTGCAGCACGGTCGGCATTGGCCATCCATGTCGGTGCGTCGAGAATGCACCCAACACCCATATCGCCGGCCAATTGCACGAGCGCTTGCATTTGTCCGGCCAGAACAGCCCGGGTGTCAGGCTTCTCCAGCAAGGGAAACGACGCAAAACCCGGAAGCTCGATACCGTGATTAAAAATCAGGTCCGTACCTGTACCTGCATAAACCAAAAATTTCTTGTCACCCTCGCCTGGAAGTCTCCGCGCCATTTTGCACCCCTCGAACACCGGCATTACTCCGCAGCCACAATAACAATGATCAGATCTTCTGCAAAACCGAGGTGTTTACTTGTCCGTTCGGACGCTTTCTGAATTTGCGGTATCGGCTAGGCATATTTAAGCGCGAACCGCCGGAGATTCTGAACAAGCGTGGCTGTACCGTTCTAACCTATAGCCGGTCCTTGTTACCTCGGAGCGGCAGGTTCAAACTGACAC
Organism: Ruegeria sp. CJ9; assembly: GCF_056536625.1. Taxonomy (NCBI): domain Bacteria; kingdom Pseudomonadati; phylum Pseudomonadota; class Alphaproteobacteria; order Rhodobacterales; family Roseobacteraceae; genus Ruegeria; species Ruegeria sp. CJ9. Next base: position 5,237 of record NZ_JBQFPY010000019.1, on the reverse strand, counting down.
AAAGGACCGGCCGTTCTATCCTTTCTAGGTGGAGGAGAAGACATGAGTGATAAGATCGAAGGCGGCTGCAAATGTGGGCTGGTGCGATATTCTGGAATTCGCTCTGACCTTCCGATGTTTCGATGTCACTGCCGAGATTGCCAGCAGCTCACCGGCTCGGGACATTCAGAGATGGTGCCACTTGTGGCCAAATCTGTTTCGATTGGTGATGCGCTCAAAACATTCGAAATGGCAGGAGGATCAGGGTTGTCGACCTTTAGCGGGTTTTGCCCGAACTGCGGCTCACCGCTGATCCGTAGAAGTGAACGGATGAGTGACTGCATCTACGTCCATGCGGCATCAATGGACGATCCCTCCAAGTATCATCCGGCGAAATCGATCTACAGCGAAGCAGCTCAGGCTTGGGACGAAGCAGTGATAACAACTGAAGGGGCAGGCACAAAATAACCTCGAATGTCTTTGTTTACTTCCGCCTGAACGCGCGTTGCCAAATCCGCGCGTATTGCATCACGCCGTTCTTTCGGCTGACGCTTGAGGAGCGATGCCGCACGCACTGCACCCCCATCAAAAACATCAAAAAGCATCTTAGGATCTGAAACGCACAATTCGCTTGCAACATCGATAAGCCGCACATTGCGGAAACCTGCATTTTCGACCATTGGTTTGGCAATTCCGCTGTCTACGAGCATGTGCGCATCCGGGCCCGCAGGCAGAGAAATGGATGGGTCGGCCAAGCGTTCAACAGCATCGAACAGCCAGCCAAACGCGCCAACTGATCCTTTGCCACGCCAAATCGAGAAGGCAACTCTACCGCCCGGTTTCAGCACTCTGTTTACTTCTCTCAGACCGCGTTCGGGGTCTGGAAAATGTGGGACGCCGAACCCGATTGTGACCGCATTAAAGCTGTGATCTGGAAACTCCATTGCCATTGCATCGCCCTGAACGAACCGCGCAGTTGGAACAGCTGATTGGGCAAGCTCAATCATCGGTTCAGAGAAATCCAAGCCCGTTACATCCGAGCCGCGGGCCACAAGTTCTGCTGCCACGACACCGTGTCCGGTGCACAGATCAAGCGCTTTGCAATTCGGCCCGGCAGCGACTTCGTCTGCAAGCTTTCTGGCAACCAGGCGCGTCGCCATTTCAAAGCCGTCGGCATACCCTTTAGCAATAGACGGATCCGCCCACCCTCGGCGTTCCATTTTCTCAAAGTCCGCTGTATCAGTCACTTCAGCCCCCAAAGCTCCAAAATGTGGCAAGGATACACTCAAGCAAGGTTCGGGCCAGATTTGTTTTTCAAGCCTTGTCAGGATCGATCCGGATACTCGCCATGTAATCGCGAGTGCCTGATCTTTATTAAAGCACGAGACTTGAAAGCGGTTGTGATCCGTAGTGGATGGATTCAATCTCAATAATGGGTTTGCAGTTTCTGGAGTGACCCGATGGACATAGTTCGACTTTCCGAACGCCTCATGGGCATGAAAGACGAAGTTTGGTTGCGGCATACAAACCCTTGGTCGGTCTGGACCCGCGTGCTGACACCGCTGCCCCTTTTGGCGCTGGCGATCTGGAGTCGGGCGTGGATTGGTGGTTGGGCATGGGTTGCCGTCGGCGTGGTTTTGGTCTGGGTCTGGATCAATCCGCGTGCGTTCTCCCGACCCAAGACCTTCGAAAGCTGGTCAGCCCAAGGTGTATTGGGCGAGCGTGTCTGGCTGCGATACCAAGACAAGATTGCAGCTCATCATATTAGAATGGCCAAAGCACTTGCCTATGTCAGCGGATTGGGTTTGCTGCCGTTTGCATACGGTCTTTGGGCGTACGACTTAGGAGCCACATTCCTTGGCATTGTTGTGATCTCGGGCGGCAAGATGTGGTTTGTGGATCGCATGGCGTGGATCTGGAGCGACTTTCTGCGTGATGGTGGGTCGTTGGAAGACCTGGCGGCTGGGACGTAGGCCCAGTCACTTATCTTTCTACGGCAGCCGCCAAAGTAGTGGCCCAATTTTAGGGGGCAAAGACAATCGACGATTTGCAATGAATTGGTAGTTCGCTTTTTTGAACAACCATCCTTCCGAACCAAGTGGATGTGAAGCTGTTTTTTCAGACGGTATTTGTCACAACAGAATATTCGATTTTGAATATAAAAGTGGATTCATGGCACCCCTGTATGTTCTCCTTAGCGATTAAAGAGGGGGACGGATAAATGAGACGACTATTCAATATCGGGCCAATTTGGCTATTTCTTTGCATGGTGACCCTCACAGGCGCTTTTTCTGCCAACGCCCAAGAAACGACGGATGCGCAGGAAGCTGTCGAAGTAGAGCAAGACGAACTTCTTGATGAGGTCGTTGATACATCCATTTCGGGCGAAGATTTGGAGATCCTGCTTGTTCCGTTGACAGCAGATGAGCTTTCCGAGGTCGCAGGCACTTGGCAAGGTATTGTGCGGTCGCAACTCGAAGAGGTCGCCCAGATTAATCTCGGTCTTCGGACAGCAAGTGGGGAGCAAGAAAACGACCTCCGGTCACAATTGGCGTCCCTAAGTGACTCAGGATCGGCGCTTTTGAACAACTATCGGTTGGTGCTTGAGGCGTGGACACTGAAAGGGGCCAAGGCAGAAGACCTGCAACCCCATTCCGACTACATCCTTGCATTAAAGGCAGGGGCGCTCAAAACAACGGACTTTCAGACACTAATTCAAAATGCTTGGGCCTGGTTGTTCTCCTGGGAAGGGGGCGTGGGCCTTTTGATGGCTATTTTGGGTGTTTTGCTCGCCGTGTGGGCCATGATGTTTGTCGCCCGAATGGTGCGCCGTGTCACCGAACGCGGTTTAGAAAAAATTCCGACTATTTCGAGGATGCTGAAGAGATTCATCGCCACAGCAGTATTCTGGGCTGTGTTCGTTCTTGGGATACTCGTTGTCTTGGCCTTATTTGGAGTGAACGTCACTCCGCTTTTTGCCGTTCTTGGTGGCTTGTCTTTCATCCTGGGCTTCGCGCTTCAGGAAACCCTAGGCAATCTTGCGAGTGGTCTGATGATCATGGTTTTGAAGCCATTTGATACCGGTGACTACATTCAAGTCGGAGGATCATCCGGCTTTGTGGATGAGATGTCTGTGGTTTCAACCAAAATTCGTACGTTCGACAACCAAATCATTATCGTCCCGAACAGTAAGATCTGGGGAGACGTGATTACCAACGTCAGCGCCTCGGAAGAACGCCGGGTCGATCTGGTTTTTGGCATCGCTTATACAGACAACGCGGCGCAAGCAATCGATGTTCTCAAAGAACTGGTTTCAAAACACGAGCTCTGTTTGAAGACACCCGAGCCCGAGGTTTTCGTCGGCGAGCTGGGAGACAACTCTGTCAATATCTTCTGTCGCCCGTGGTCCAAATCTGACGATTACTGGACCGTCTATTGGGACCTGACAGGGCAAGCAAAGGAGCGGTTTGACGTAGAGGGGATTTCGATACCTTTCCCACAGCGCGATGTTCACCTGATACCCGTAGAGGGAGCAAAGTCATGAGAGCTTTTGTAGTTTGGTTCACGACTGTTTTGTTTGCCAGCAGTGTCGCGTTCGCCCAGTCAGAAGAACCGCTTGTTCCGACTGAAGAAAGAGAAGATTCTGAATTTGTTGCTCCAGTGATTGTAGATGGGGAGGAACTGTTCGTCGTTCGTGGTTCGAGTGCCCTTCCTGCAACTGAGCGGGCCGACAAGGTTGCTGAGCGCCTTTCTGAGGTTGGCGACGCTTCTCAGAGTTCGAGCATAAATGTTGAAATCATGGACTCTGAGTTCGGGAAACTCATTAGAGCCGATGGCCAGATGATTACAACGACGACCCAAGCGGATGCCGAATATGAACAGATGGACGTCGAGAGTTTGGCCGCACTACAAGCCGAGGCTATTGAAACCGCGATCCTGCAATATCGTGAAGCGCGATCCAATGAAGGGCTAGTAGACAGCGCGATTGTTGCCGTTGCCTGGACAGTCATATTCGCGCTGGTTTCCTACGGTTTCTTTGCTAAACGGCGAAAGCTGTTGGACTACATCAGAAGCAACTTGGAAAAGAGAGCAGAAGGTTTTGAGGAAGCCACAAAATCGCTTCTAAGAAGCAAGGCTATTGCCTCCATCATCGTTTACGCATTCCACGTTTTGATGTGGGTCTTCTTCCTCTTTTTCTTCTATTACTACCTTTCCTTAGTTCTGCTTTCTTTCGCGGAAACACAGGGCCTAGCCCAAATCCTGTTGAAATATGTCAGTGAACCGCTGGTCACTGTGGTTTTGGCCATTGTCGGGTACATTCCCAATCTGATCATGCTTGCGATTATAGCCGCTGTGACTCGGCTGGGAATTCGAGGCCTCGATCTTTTCTTCGAAAACATTGAGAGCGGAGCCTTTGAGCTAAAGGACTTCGAGGATCATTGGATTGCACCAACAAAAATGCTGTGCAGGGCTTTGTTCATCGTTATCGCGTTGGTGTTTGCATACCCTTACATTCCTGGTTCCGACTCTCGCGCCTTCCAAGGTTTGACTATTCTTGCCGGCATCATGGTTTCGCTGGGATCCAACACAGTTGTTTCAAATATGATGGCCGGTCTGTTTGTCATCTACAGACGCAGCACTAATGTGGGTGATCGAATTCAGGTCGGTGACAAGATAGGCGACGTAACAGAGATCAAACTGATGGAAACACTCATCAAATCGATCAAGAACGAGATGATCAGCATTCCAAATGCCCAGCTGCTCAATTCCGAAGTTGTGAACTACTCACGCAAAGTGGATGGTCGGGGGCTATTGGTGCACACGACGGTGGGGATTGGCTACGAGGAGCCTCCCAAGAAAATCAAAGCGATGCTGATTGAGGCTGCACACCGAACTCAAGGGCTGAGAAAGAGCCCGGAGCCATTTGTGCTTTGGACCCAGTTGGCAGATTACGCGATCAACTATGAAATCAACGCGTACACTTCTCGTGGATCGAGTTTGCCAAAAATCTTGTCGGATCTTCGTGAGAACATTGTCGATGTTTTTAATGAAAACGAAACTCAAATAATGACTCCGTCTTACATCGCTGATCCGCCGGAACCCAAAATACCTTCAGCTGATTGGGATGGTGAGCTTGCTCACATATCTGACTAGGGTCAGGACTCATAGCCAATAGATAACGAGTGCTGCGAGGACGATTGCTGACAGGAAGACCTTCGGGCACCTGTCGTAGCGGGTTGCCACACGCCGCCAATCCT
>NZ_JBQFPY010000018.1:0-16163 GCF_056536625.1 Ruegeria sp. CJ9 | reverse complement strand
ATCGGCGGGCAAAGGCGCTGTGTCTCTGGATGGCCGTCTGATCGACTATGCCTCAATCCGTCAGGCCGAAGTGCTGGTCGAAAAAGCAGGCCAGATCGCAGCGGCTTGATCGCATCATGACTGCGCAATCGTCCATATCGCTGCGCGATAGAGCCGCCGCCATCTTTGCCGAAGCCGTCGCTGCGGCTGACCCGGCGAAGTGCCTGCGCCAGCGGTTGCAATCAACCCCATTGCCATCACCAGAACATGGCGGGCGAAGCATCCTGATTGCAATTGGGAAGGCTGCCCCTGCCATGATGGAGGAGGCATTGCAGCATGTTCAGGGCGATCACGTCGCCCTGATCGTAACCCATAGCGACAACCGGAGCGAAGTCCCCGGTGCGACGGTTTTGACCAGCGGGCACCCCATCCCGGATGAACGCGGTTTGAAAGCCGGGCGACAGATCATCGCATTGCTCAGCGCAGCACGTAAGCAGGATCAAATCATTGCACTGATCTCCGGCGGGGGGTCGGCCTTGGTTCCCGCGCCTGTTGATGGTTTGACCCTTTTGGACAAAATTGCGGTCAATCAGGTTTTGTTGTCTTCCGGGCTGGACATCGCTCAGATGAACCTTGTGCGCCAGCACCTGAGCCAGCTCAAAGGCGGCGGGTTTTTGCTGCACGGCGCACCTGCCCCGATCACGGCGTATATCCTGTCGGATGTCATCGGTGATGATCTTCGGGCCGTAGCCAGCGGACCAACCGCCTTACCAATCGGCAGCCACGCGGACGCCCGCAGAACCTGCATCGAGGCCGGGATCTGGCACCGGCTACCAAAAGCCGTCCGTGCCCATCTGGAGAAGAGTATTCCTGAACATTCCATAGCAGTTGAGGCAACAAATAGCCTGATTGGGTCGAACACAATTAGTTTGGAAGCCGCGTTTCGCTATGCGGCGCAGAACTACCGTACTGAAATTGTGTCCGACGCGTTGATTGGAGATGTGTCCGACGCGGCTGAACGGATTTTCCAAGCAGCTTTGTCCGCCACTTTGAACCGCCCAACCGCCCTGCTGTTTGGTGGTGAAACGACTGTACGTCTGCAAGGAACGGGTTGCGGCGGGCGCAACCAGGAATTGGCACTGCGCGTCGCCCAACTGACGCAAGACCGCACGATACCCGGAAATTGGATTTTTCTTAGCGGTGGTACGGATGGCCGCGATGGCCCAACCTCGGCAGCTGGCGCGATAGTGGATGCAGGGACGCTCACCCGAATCCGCGCGTCGGGACATGACCCTACCGCTCTGTTGGCGAGCAACGACAGTCATAAGGCTTTGACGCTGTCTGGTGATCTTCTGATGACCGGAGCGACCGGGACCAATGTAGCCGACATTCAGATAATGCTGCTTGGGTCTAACGTTTGAAAGCCCGCGAATAGATGGGCAGATACTTAGATCCGTATTAAGCGATCTTCAGGTTTCAAACTCATCAAAGAGACACACACCGACCACAATTGCTGGATGCTGGCGAGGAACGATTTCGAACTTAAGCCGTACTATGACAAAGTGATCAAGGGTGTCGGAGAGTTGTCACACCAACTTATAGTCGACAAAGAAATTCTGATGTTCGAATTTCGAGCGGCCCCTGTTTGTCTCACTCTCGGAGTTAGAGATGGTTGTTTTCAATGCGAACATTCAGGTCTTAGTGCAACCAATTATCCAGATTCGGTATATTCTCGATTGCTACCCACGGCGGTTCTATCACAGAGGTCAGGCATGCTATCGGCAATACCGTCTAGTCATAGGAATTTGAGTTCTAGAATTTTTCTGTCAGCATCATTATTTTACTAGCAGGAAAAAATGGTGCTATGGTAGACCGAGTTGGATTGGGTAATGCACGTCGTCTTGTTGCAGAACCCGTTCGGACAAGTGTAGCAAGACATTGAAAGAATGAAATTGAAAAAAAACGACAAAGAAATGGCGACAAATCTGACACAGGATCCGCATTCTGTTCGCTCGGGTGACAGAGAAAAAGTTCTTGAAGTTGCCATTGGTCGCGAGGTTCGCGCTTTTCGCAAAAAGCAGAATACTACGGTCGCGGAATTGGCTCAGCTGACCGGATTGTCGATTGGTATGCTGTCCAAGATCGAAAACGGGAACACATCGCCTTCCCTGACGACTTTGCAATCGCTTGCTGATGCGCTTTCAGTTCCTCTGACAAGCTTTTTCAGACAATTTGAAGAGCGCCGCGAGGCGGTTCATACCAAAGCGGGTGAGGGCGTCGAGTTAGAGCGCGAAGGAACACGCGCCAATCATCAATATAATTTGTTGGGGCATATTGGTGCCAACGGTTCTGGGGTAATCGTAGAGCCCTACCTGATCACCCTGACCGTTGAATCCGACGTGTTCCCAACATTTCAACATGATGGAATCGAGACGATCTACATGCTGGAAGGCGAGGTAGATTACCGCCACGGAGACAAGATTTACCCTCTGAAACCGGGTGACACCTTGTTCTTTGACGCCGACGCACCGCACGGTCCGGAACGGTTGGTGAATCTGCCGGCACGCTACATTTCAGTGATCAGCTATCCGCAGACAAATTGACCGGCTTGCGCAACAAGAAATCCGTGGGTCTGTCATAGCCGACGTGGCTGCCGGTACTTACGATTGTAAATCCAAGCCTTGAAAACACACGGTGGTTTTCAGTGAGTTCCACGCGCGTTTCCAGTTCCAACGCTGATAGACCAAGGTCTGCTGCACGACTTGCAGCGTGATCTACCAAAGTGCGGCAGATACCCCGCCCCCGCATTCCTTCCTTCACCGCCAGCTTTCCTAGGTACAAGTTGTTGGCTTTGGGCGTCAAAAACATGCACGCGAATAGCGGTTGGCCCATGGCCCAGATTTCACCACCACCCCTGCAATGCGCCTGCATTCCTTCCACCGTTAGATTATGGATAGACGAAGGAGGATTAATTCGGGCATCCATATACCGAAATGACGCGCGAAGCAGTGCAAGCGCGTCATACAATGCGAAGTCATCGGGCTGAATGAGCCAAGGTGTTTTGCCTGCATCAGTCATATGAGCCAAAACACGTCAAGGTGATCGCTTACTTTGACAAAGGCGGCTCTGTTTCCAGATCCGGCCATATACCGGGAGAGGTCGGTAATCCGTCGTCAAACTGACTAAGGTAGTCCAACATCATTGGGCGGTTGTCGATAAACCCCTTGTAGGTGGCGAGTTCAACCGGAAGGTCGCGAACAACACGGTGCAGCCGGCGACCCCATTTCGGAACCGTCATCAGATCTTGAAAACTGCAAAGATAGCAACGGATTGGGAATACTAGCGCGTTTGATCGCGGCAATCGGAAGAATGTTTGCAATTCGACCCGAAGATGCTGCTTATGGGCTATGTTTTCGGGCGTCAGTGTGGTCTTTTGGATGCCCCATTTGTGATAGTTTTCCGGGCTGGTATCCAACAGCGGGTTCACCGTCATGGTCCAGTTCAGCCGCCGTGCTGGAGCGCCCTGTTGAATGTTCAGCAGAAACTTCAGCGCGCGCTTGAAAATCCCCATTTCATGGGCTTTTGGAACCGGCGCGTGCCATTCGAAAAAATTCATGCCGATGTCGAAATCCAGGCTCCAATCGGCCTGGGTCGTGACCATACCAGCGTCCATCCACAACATCTCGTCCCGCTGGTCCAGCACTGCGAAATCGCCTTGCGCCTGACGGGTAATGTACTCCATCGGCCCGTAAGGCAGCGTGGTTTCATCCATGAAGGTAAAGCTGTGATCGATCCCCAGTGGCTTGTTGATCCAGCGCCACTGGTTGCCGTTACGGTGCAGTTCGAACAGGTCCGGGTAGTCCTCGGATTTGCTGACCATGATCAGTTCCAGCAGGTCCCAGCCCGCCAAGGTCATATGCGGCAGAGACTGACAGCGCAGCGGGTCCTGATCAAGAACGATCGCACGGTCTTTCATCTCGGACACGTAATGTTCGTCTACGTCGAACCGCATCTCATAGACCGAACCCTTGGGGCCACCCCTATGCTGCTCCATGTTGACCGAATACATGTAGCTGTCTTCGTGGAACGGAAACGGAAAGCGTTTGATCGCCCATTCCGAGTTGTGGAACGTATAGTCGTCGCGGAAGGACTCGTCGTTGAATTGAATGGTCATGGTGGGCCTCCTCTCAGCGGTCCAGCACGAGGGACTTGCCCTCGAAACGCGATACGCAGGGCATGATTTTTTTGCCTGCTGCCTTTTCTTCGTCGGTCAGCCAGTGATCGCGGTGAACAAAGTTGCCGTCGTGATCCAACACAACGGTTTCGCATTGGCCACAGGCCCCGCCACGGCACAGATACGGGGCGTCGACACCTTCGCGCTCGATAGCCTCCAGAAGGCTTTCGTTTTCACCCACATGAATGACCTTGTCGGAAGACGCCAGACGCACTTCAAATGGTTTGCCGGGCTGAGGCGCCAAGAACTCTTCGTAATGCACGCAATCTTCGGGCCAGCCTTCAGCGGCGGCAGTATTGCGCACCCAATCGATCATGCCCTTTGGTCCGCAGACATAGACATGGGTGCCCAGTGGTTGCCCGCTGAGAAGGTTTTCCAGATCAATCGCCTGATTCTGATCGTCGTAATACAGATGCGTTTCGTTTGGATGCCTGTCTGTCAGTTGATCCGCATAAGATGCCAGCGCCTGATTGCGACAGGCATAGTGCAGCTCCCAATGACCGTGCAGCAGTTCGAGCTGTTTGATCTGCGCCAGAAACGGGGTGATCCCGATACCACCGGCTAGAAACAGGTGTTTGCGGGCCCGCAAATCAAGCGAGAACAGGTTGACCGGGTAGCTGATGGTCATCTCGTCGCCCAGCTTGACCTGACGGTGCATGAACAACGACCCTCCCCTGCCCTGATCATCGCGGCGAACCGAGATCGTATAGGATGATTGATCGAACGGATCGGACATTAGGGAATAAGGATTGAGCCGCGTGATGCCGCCATCCTGCATTTCGACCACGGTATGTGCACCGCCCGAAAAGGTTGGCAACTGACTGCCGTCAACGCGTTCGAACCGGAACCGTGTTACCAATTCGTTCAGCGGGGTAATTTCTGTAACTTTGACCTGAATTTTCTCTGCGCCACTCATTCGTAGATTCCCTTCGGCTCGGGCACGTTCCCATGATCCTCGGCGTCAACGCGGACGCCCTGATAGGCGGCAAGGCGGCGGGAATAGTGGTCGCGCACAAAAAGGTTTAAACCACAGTGCGAGCAGACAAACGGATCGACCTCGACATCATCGGTAATGCCCTTGCAGTGCACACATTGCATACGGCGCGCAGTCGTGCCGCGATGCTCGGTCTGGATCGCGGTATGTGGCAAGCCAACGGCCATCACCTCATTCATAGCCTGACCCATCATGCCCTCTGTGCCGGTCAGATAGACCTGCAACCCCATATGCGCGTCCTCCAGCACACGGCGAATGCGCTGTAGCGCGGCCTCATAGGACGGGCCTTCGTAGAATTGCGCGGGATTCAGCGCTTGCAGTTTTGTCGTGAAATCCGTCCCTTTGGGAATATAGATCAAGTGGGTTTTGGCCATCAGGTCAGGTGTCGCGATGTCAAGAACGGCTTCGGCCCCTTCGGCCTCGGCGATCATGAGATGATGTTCACCTGAGCGAACCTCTAGCGTACCCCAGACCGGGCGGCTTGCGATTGACTTGGGAAATTCGAACTTTGACATTTTGCCCTCAAATAGAAAAAGGGCGCCTCGGTGTGTCCGTTGCGCCCCCTTAAACTCAGCCCTTTGCGGTTCTGATAGATTTGTCCTGGTCGTAGAACGGCATCTCTTCCGCAGTCGCTGCTATTTCTGTCCCGTCGCCGTTTCGTACCGTCAGCTGGGTGCCGGGTGAGGCACAGGCGACTGGCATCCGCGCGATACCTACGTTGTGGCCATTGATCTCGGAATACATGCCGAAGGTGACAACGCCGACCTTTTCGCCGTTTTGCAGCAGATCCGCACCCTCATCCGCCGGAATTGTACCGTCCAGTTTGACACCGTAGATCTTGAACCGCTCTTTACCTTTCGAGGCGTAGTGGTTCTCGGCACCGATAAAACCAGTTTTGCCCGGTGAGACTGTAAATTCCAGGCCCAACTCCCAAAGCGTATCTCCGCATGTTTCATCGTCGAACGGATAGGTTTCCGAATTGTCGCCTGGATAGAACAGAAGGTAGCTTTCGGTTCGCAGCAGATCGAGTGTCGAGAACTGGACCGGAACGATGCCCATATCCTTGCCCTCGGCCAGGATGTTGTCCCAAAGGTGCACGGCATGCTTGGCCTGACAGAAAATCTCGTACCCGCGTTCACCGGTGTAGCCGGTCCGCGAAATCATCACCGGGCAGCCATAGAGCTTGGTTTGCATGATACCGAAGTAGGCCAGATCACGAATTCCGGGAACATGCTTGGCCAGGAAGTCCACCGCAACCGGTCCCTGCAAAGACATGTCGTGCATGTCGTCGTCAAAGATGACCGAACAATTCTTGCCAGCCGCCACTGATGTCAGCTGCTCCATACCCGTTCCTGTGCCGTGCACGACAAGCCACGTGTTCACTGACAGGCGGTAGATGATGCAATCGTCAACGAACTTGCCTTCGGGATTCAGGATCGACGCATAAGTCGACCGACCCGGCATGATCTTTTCCACGTTCCGCGTGGTAACGCGGTCAATAACATAAGCCGCATCTTCGCCGACCACGTGAACCTTTTTCAGACCCGACACATCCATCAGACCGGCCTTAGTACGGATGGCTTCGTAATCCGCCTTGGCGCGTTCCGGGCTATGGTCATAGAACCATGCGGTTCCCATACCGTTCCAGTCTTCTAACTCGCCGCCGATCTCGGCATGGCGCTGCGCAAGGGCGGACGTCCTCCAAAGAATGGCCATTGTTCAGCTCTCCCGTTGATTGCTTTTTTGTTGACCATATTGAGGCCGATGTCAGATTGAAAATCAACACCCATGTGCAGATTTTTTTCCTGTTGGGAATATTAGGCTGCAATTTGTGCACCCTAATACAAATTACCGAGAATGACATAAGTGGTTATTTATCAATGCCATGGGTTGAATTTCGATGGGCCTAAAAGTGCATGAACCAAATGCCTAAAAGATGTTTGCCCCACATATCTATTGACAGGTCGCCAATGAAATTGTCCCCTGAGTAGATAAATATTCCCAGCAGGAAATTCTTCGCAGAAAGACCTCCTGCTGCAACAACAGGGAGACTACGAAGTGGATGGTAATCTAAATGCACTAACGACGGTCTTTACCGAGTTCTACTACTGGGTAACGGTCGTTTTCATGTTCCTGATCCATGTGGGCTTTTGCATGTACGAGGTCGGTGCCAGTCGTGCCCGCAACCATATGCACACATTGATGAAAAACATCATGATCATCCCGCTGGTAACGGTCACATTCTTCTTCTTTGGATGGTGGATTTACTGGGCCTTTCCGAACTTTCCGTTCTGGGGCGGTCTGGACACCGAAGCGGGCGCTGCCAATCTGCCCTGGGCTGATACGATGGCGACCAATTTAGGTGACAGAATCACCGGCGTCTTCTGGGCCGCGTTCTTGCTGTTCTCATGGACTGCCGCCTCGATCGTTTCAGGTTCTGTAATCGAGCGGATCAGATCTTCTGCCCTGTGGGTCCATGCTGTGATGATTGGTTCTGTCTGGTGGATCATAGACGCTGCGTGGGGCTGGCACTATGGCGGCTGGATGGTACGCCTTCTTGGATACCACGACGCCTATGCTTCAGGCGTTATCCACGCGATTGCAGGTGGTTACGCGCTTGGCGTGATTATGGTTCTGGGCCCACGCCTGGGTAAATTTGCCAAGGACGGTACGCCGCGGGATATTCCGCCGCACAACCCCTGGATGCTAACCATCGGGATATTCCTTATCTACACTGGTTTCTGGGGCTTCTACGCCGCGTGTAACGTTCCAGCGATCTCGCCTGAGGCAATCGACGGCCAAATCACAGGTGTGACTTGGACCGCAACCAACATCTATCTGGCCCCAACTACGCTCTCCGCGATTACCTTCAACTTCCTGATGTCGCTGTCTGGCGGATTGATGGCAGCGTATGTGGTTTCCAAAGGCGACGCCTTCTGGACATTCTCGGGCGGTCTGGCCGGAATTATCACCGCCTCGGCAGGTAACGATCTGTATCACCCGATCCAGGCAATGATCATTGCCGCCATCGGTGTCGTGATCGTTTACAAACTGCACTATTGGGTTGAGCGTCGGTTCAAGCTGGATGATGCCGTTGGGGCTGTCGCCGTGCACGGCTACGCAGGGTTCGTTGGCTTGGTGATTTCGGGCTTTGTCCTCTGGGGTGTGCCTTCTTCTCCATATGAAGGCTACGCGACGATTAACCCGGTCGGTCAAATCACTGGTGCTGTCATCATGTTCTTTGTTCTTGGCTTCTTGCCAGGTTGGATTCTGGCAAAAATTCAATCGGCCGCTGGTGTTCTGCGCATCCCGGAAGAAGTTGAACTTCAGGGTCTCGATTACGCTGAACACCATGCCTACGAAGACGCCAAAGCCGCGATTATTGCAGCCGACAAGGAAGAACTGGCTGCCCGTGGCGTAGCAGCTAAGTAAGGGAGAAAAATATGTCTACCAATGGATATACAAATTGGGCCGTGGATCTGGCCGAAGTCGGACCAATCTATCCCTTCCAAGGTTACGAAGTTCTGATGGTCATTGTGGGAGTCATATTCTGGATCGGATGGCATCGCATCCAATTTGTCCGGGAAGGCGAGCACCTTGAGAAAGCCCGTCACACCGGCGATGAAGAAAAAGTGAAAGCACAGCTGGAACGATACTGATCCGGCTTTGAAAGCTGGCAATGGGCATAAATCTAAATTCTTGCCCATTGCCTCTCAGGAAAATTTATTTCCTATGATTATTGATGTCCGTTTGAATTGTTGGTACCGTAGAATCATAACGAAACACACAAGGAGATCTGCCAGCCATGTGCGGAATTGTTGGATTATTCCTCAAAGACCAGTCTCTTGCGCCCCACCTGGGCAATATGCTGACAGACATGCTGATCACGATGACGGATCGCGGCCCCGACAGCGCGGGGATTGCGATTTATGGTGAGGAATCAGGTGGCAAGACTAAGATGACGCTGCAGTCGCCCAATCCAAAGGACGACTTTGCCGGTCTAGCCGAAGAGCTGGGGCAGCACTTGGGCCTGGTGGTAAGCCAGACTGATAATGACACGCACACTGTGCTTGACGTTCCGGCCGGGCAGTTTGAAGCGGCACGGGCCGCGTTGGCAGAGATCCGGCCTTCGGTCCGGATCATGAGCCGGGGCGAGATGCTGGAGATCTACAAGGAAGTTGGCCTACCCAAAGACGTGGCCGCGCGCTTTGACATCAGCAACATGAGCGGCACGCATGGCATTGGTCATACACGCATGGCAACGGAATCTGCGGTCACGACGATGGGTGCGCACCCGTTCAACACCGGACCCGATCAGTGTCTGGTTCACAACGGCTCGCTGTCAAACCACAACTCGCTGCGCCGCAAGCTGCGTCGCGAAGGAGTGGTAATCCAAACCGAAAACGATACCGAGGTCGGAGCCGCCTATCTGACCTGGAAGATGATGAACGGGGCCACCTTGGGTGAGGCGCTGGAAAGCAGCCTTGAGGATCTGGATGGCTTCTTCACCTTTGTTGTCGGCACCAAGGACGGGTTCGGCGTGGTCCGCGATCCGATCGCCTGCAAACCGGCAGTAATGGCCGAGACCGATCAATACGTGGCCTTTGGCAGCGAATATCGGGCGCTTGTGAACCTGCCCGGCATTGAAGACGCCCGCGTCTGGGAGCCGGAACCGGCAACGGTTTACTTCTGGTCCCACAATGACAGCCCGACAACGACGGAAAAGGCCGCCTGACATGCAGACCTATGATCTTGAAGCAAACGGCCTGCGCGGGCTGAACGCAACGCTGCAATCGCAATCCACCGAGACGAACCAAACCAGCTGGGAGGTTGTGAACCCCAAGGGCAGCCACGCGATTGCCGTCGGGCTGGACGCGCCCATCGAAGTGACAGTCAAGGGGTCCACCGGCTACTACTGCGCTGGCATGAACCAGCAGGCGACGATCAAGGTTGAAGGCTCGGTCGGGCCTGGCGTGGCCGAGAACATGATGTCCGGTCAGGTGATCGTCGATGGCGATGCCAGCCAGTATGCCGGGGCCACGGGTCATGGCGGGTTGCTTGTGATCAAGGGCAATGCAAGCTCGCGTTGCGGAATTTCGATGAAAGGCATCGACATCGTTGTGCATGGCAGTATCGGCCACATGTCGGCCTTTATGGCACAGGCCGGTAACCTTGTGGTCTGTGGCGATGCAGGCGACGCGCTTGGCGACTCGCTGTATGAAGCGCGACTGTTCGTGCGCGGCTCGGTCAAAAGTCTCGGCGCTGACTGCATCGAGAAAGAGATGCGCCCCGAGCACCTGGAGATTCTGAAGGACCTGCTGGATCGCGCAGGCGCGGACGCCAGTCCGGAAGAGTTCAAACGCTACGGCTCAGCTCGCGAACTGTACAACTTCGACATCGACAATTCCGCCGCTTACTGAGGAAGAAGGGTATGAAAGATATGGACGATCAGATCCCCCGCACCCTGCCGATCCAGTCGGCGACATTTTCCAACCCGATCAATGCCGAGATCCGTCGCGCCGCAGCCACGGGCATCTATGACATCCGCGGTGGCGGTGCCAAGCGCAAGGTGCCCCATTTTGACGACTTGCTGTTTCTGGGCGCGTCGGTGTCACGCTATCCGTTGGAAGGCTATCGCGAACGCTGCGACACCTCGGTAACGCTGGGCACGCGCTTTGCCAAGAAACCGATCGAACTGGACATTCCGATCACCATTGCGGGCATGAGCTTTGGCGCGCTCTCTGGCCCGGCGAAAGAAGCCTTGGGCCGGGGCGCATCGGCAGCTGGCACGTCAACCACCACCGGTGACGGCGGTATGACACCCGAGGAACGCGGTCACTCCAGCAAGCTGGTCTACCAGTATCTGCCCTCGCGCTATGGCATGAACCCAAACGACCTGAGGAAGGCCGACGCGATCGAGATCGTGGTCGGTCAGGGTGCCAAACCCGGTGGCGGCGGTATGCTGCTGGGACAGAAGATTAGCGACCGTGTGGCCGAAATGCGCACCTTGCCCAAGGGTATCGACCAGCGCTCGGCCTGTCGCCATCCTGACTGGACCGGCCCGGATGATCTGGAAATCAAGATCCTTGAATTGCGTGAGATTACAGACTGGCAAGTGCCGATTTATGTCAAGGTTGGCGCGACCCGCCCCTATTATGATACGGCATTGGCGGTAAAGGCCGGTGCCGATGTGGTGGTGATGGACGGGATGCAGGGCGGTACGGCCGCGACGCAGGACGTCTTTATCGAACATGTGGGCCTACCGACGCTTTCGTGCATTCGCCCTGCCGTGCAGGCGCTACAGGATCTGGGTGTGCATCGCGAGGTTCAGTTGGTGATCTCGGGCGGAATCCGTACCGGAGCCGATGTCGCCAAAGCTTTGGCGCTTGGCGCGGATGCGGTGGCCATTGGCACCGCCGCGTTGGTGGCGCTTGGCGACAACGATCCGAAATGGGAAGCCGAGTATCAGAAGCTGGGCACTACCACCGGAGCCTATGACGACTGGCACGAAGGTCAGGATCCAGCAGGCATTACTACACAGGATCCCGATCTTGCCGCCCGTCTAAACCCGGTCGAGGCCGGACGCCGTCTGCGCAACTATCTCAAGGTGATGACGCTTGAGGCACAGACCATCGCGCGGGCCTGTGGTCACAACCACTTGCACAACCTCGAACCCGAAGACCTATGCGCCCTGACCATGGAGGCAGCCGCGATGGCCCGAGTGCCATTGGCCGGTACCAGCTGGTACCCGGGCAAAGAAGGGTTCTGAAAAATAATTGCGCGGCTCTCTGACAAGGGCCGCGTTTTGCATTTGAACAACGAAAAACAACAGGGAAAGGAAAGCCATCGTGACGACAGATCTCGCAGCTTTCGCAAAAGAAAAAGGCGTCAAATACTTCATGATCTCTTTCACCGACCTGTTCGGTGGGCAGCGGGCTAAGCTAGTGCCCGCACAGGCGATAGCCGACATGCAAGAAGATGGCGCGGGTTTTGCCGGGTTTGCTACCTGGTTGGACATGACCCCGGCGCATCCTGACATGTTGGCAGTGCCGGACCCCTCCTCAGTCATTCAATTGCCGTGGAAGCCCGAGGTGGCTTGGGTTGCTGGCAACTGTGTGATGGAAGGCAAGGACGTCGCTCAGGCACCACGCAACGTGTTGAGGCGCCTGATCGGCGAGGCCGCCGAAATGGGCATGCATGTCAAGACCGGCATCGAGGCCGAGTTCTTCCTGTTGACCCCTGATGGCGAGCAAATCAGCGACCCGTTCGATACCGCCGAAAAACCTTGCTATGATCAGCAGGCGGTGATGCGCCGCTATGACGTGGTGCGCGAGATCTGCGACTACATGCTGGAATTGGGCTGGGGACCCTATCAGAACGACCACGAAGACGCCAATGGCCAGTTCGAAATGAACTGGGAGTTCGACGATGTCCTGCGCACCGCGGACAAGCACTCCTTCTTCAAGTTCATGACAAAGTCGGTGGCCGAAAAACACGGCTTCCGCGCTACTTTCATGCCCAAGCCCGTTGAAGGGCTGACTGGTAATGGTTGCCACGCCCATATCTCGGTCTGGGATGCGCCTGGGGCAGAGTCCAAAACGAACGTCTTTGCCGGTGAAGGCGAAGGCCCGACTGGCGAGGTTGGGCTGGGTGAACAGGGTAAGTATTTCCTGGGCGGGATCATGAAACATGCAAGTGCTCTGGCCGCGATCACCAACCCGACCGTGAACAGCTACAAGCGCATCAACGCGCCGCGCACCATGTCGGGCGCGACCTGGGCTCCCAATACCGTGACCTGGACTGGCAACAACCGCACCCATATGGTCCGAGTTCCCGGCCCGGGCCGTTTCGAGTTGCGTCTGGCCGACGGGGCCACCAACCCCTATCTGCTGCAGGCGGTCATCATCGCCGCGGGCCTATCCGGCATCCGCTCGAAGGCTGATCCGGGACGGCGTTGGGACATTGACATGTATGCCGAAGGACACACCGTCACCGACGCCCCTAAACTACCGCTGAACATGCTCGACGGGTTGCGCGAATACGACAATGATACCGAGCTGAAAGCTATGATGGGTCAGGAGTTCTCAAGCGCATTCTTGAAAATGAAGCATCAGGAGTGGAACTCCTTCGTCAGCCACTTCTCACGCTGGGAAAAGGACCACACTCTCGACATCTAAACAAATCAGGGGCTGCAGAGATTCTGCTGCCCCAATTGCTTCGATCAGACGGAGACCTGCACCTCGTGAAAGTTCTGGTTTTCCAGCATACGCCGGGCGAAAACCCAGGAGCATTTCTGGAGCATATTTCATCATGCGGTGATACGGCCAGTATTGTGCATCTCTATGATGGTCAACCGATCCCGCAGCTTGACGAGTATGATTTGCTTCTAGTTCTGGGCGGTCCGATGGACGTCTGGGAAATCGAAGCTAACCCATGGCTTGTGCGTGAAAAGCAAGTAATCAGGACTTGGGTTAAAGACTTCAAACGTCCTTATTTTGGTATTTGTCTGGGCCACCAACTTTTGGTTGACGCGCTGGGTGGGAAATGCGCACCTATGCGAAAGCCTGAGATCGGCGTGCTTTCCATTGATCTGACTGACGACACGCGCAGTGATCCGCTGTTCGAACCCATACCCCATCAATTCCGGGTGCTTCAATGGCATGGAGTTGAAGCCGTTGATCTGCCAGCCGACTCATCAATTCTGGCACAATCTGATGCCTGTGCTGTTCAGGCATTGCGGGTTTCGGACTGTGCGTGGAGCGTACAATTTCACCCCGAGCTTGTTCAGGGCACGATCCAATCGTGGATGGGCGACCCCGCTAACCATCAATGCGCTGTTGATTGGCTTGGCTCGGCAGATGCAGCGTGGGAAATGGTTTCTGACAGCGACAAAATAGTTGAAGAACAATTCAAGATAACATCCAGTATCTATAACAGATTACGACAGATCTGATCACACGCGATCAACCCGGGACCTCAAGGTTCTTTTCGCTGTCTGCTTCAACCCTCCAATCGGGGACGTCGTTGACAAGCATCAGCGCAGCGCGGCGCAATGTTGTGCGCATTTTGTCCACCACTTGACCGTCCATTTCGCAATCTGCCAACGCGGCGTCAAAAGTTTCCAGCCAAAGCTCGGCATCCGCTTCACGTATCGGCACATGCGCGTGGATTTCTCGCAAGTCCATATGACCAAATCGCTCACGATAATATGCACGACCGCCCAAAAACCCGCTCAGGAATTCGAACTGCGCCTGTCTTGTATGAGACAACCCATGACCGCGAAAATGTAGCCTGTGCAGCGAATGCACAGCCGGGTCGGTCTCCATTCGGTCGTAGAACCGCTCGACAAGAATCCGCAGCTTTTCTTCGCCACCGAGTTGATCCAAAGCCGATGACATAGGTCTCTTCTCCGAGCTGCCGTTGTCAATAAATATTGCATATCAGGAAAATAAGTTTATCACCAGTGACATGTTGGCGCGGTTGATATCGAGAGAAGGATACGAAATTTCCGGACATTCCAAGTTGCGCGAGGCGACCGGATGAGTGCCCTTGCACTGGGTCTGCTGGCAGCATTGTGCTGGGGTTTTCACGATCTTGCCGTGCGATATGTCAGCCAGTCCGTCAGTGTCATTGCCGCATTGATGGCCGTGCTGGTTGCAGGGGCACTGTTACAGTTCGGTCTTGTGGCAATTTGGGCTGGGTTCGCCCCTATGTCCGCCAAGGCAGTGTCCTACGCAGTTGTAGCGGGCGGCTTTTACTTGCTGGCAGGCCTCAGCATGTATGCTGCGTTTCAGCGCGGGCCTGTACGTCTGGTTGCCCCGCTTGTCGCCAGCTATCCGGTCCTGTCTGTCACACTTGCGATTTGGCGCGGTTCCGAGGTCAGCATCTGGCATTGGCTGGCAATCATTGCCATTGGTGCCGGCGTGTCCATTGTATCGACTCGATCCGACGACAGTACAGAGTACCCTGCCGCCGGGCCGACGATTGCCTTTTCCATACTCGCTGCAGTCGGGTTCGCTGCAACGTTCGCTTTGGGTCAGTATGCAGCCGAACTGGGCGACGAATTCACTGTTTCATTGATTGGCCGTCTGACCGCTATCCCTGTGCTGGCAGCAATCGCTATTGCATCTCGCAAGTCGCTTTGGCCGGGCACACGAGCCCTGCCCCTGTTGTGCCTGATGGGTGCGCTCGATGCGGTGGCAATTCTGTGCGTCGTGTCTGCCGGGGGGTTGCCCAATGCCCAATACGCGTCCGTTACAGCGTCGATCTTCGGGTTGTTTACCGTTGTATTGGCCTGGGCAATTTTGCGAGAGGAAATGGCTTTCTTTCAATGGCTTGGATGCATCATTGCTTTTGTCGGAATTGGCTATCTCGCGACCTGAGCATCTCTCTTATCCAGCGCAATCCTATGGGCCTGATGGGCTGCAATCGCACTGTTCAGTATGCAATCAACTTCGCCCGGACGAACGGGTCCGGGATAGTGCCATGCCCCGGGGCGAATGAGGTCTTTGTGTCTCTGTAATTCACTTCGCAGGTTGCGTACGTCAATATGCGCAGGCACGTCAGGTAAAAGCAGCACAGCATAGACGTCCACCGCCCCGTTCAGTTGTTTGATCTGAGTTTGACATTCGTCCTGCGACATATCTTTGCCCCAGAATTGCTGATCCAGCGCCATGTCTGTTTGTGCCGCGCGGGTTAT
The DNA here is from genome assembly GCF_056536625.1 of Ruegeria sp. CJ9. Taxonomy (NCBI): domain Bacteria; kingdom Pseudomonadati; phylum Pseudomonadota; class Alphaproteobacteria; order Rhodobacterales; family Roseobacteraceae; genus Ruegeria; species Ruegeria sp. CJ9. The sequence goes on along the minus strand of NZ_JBQFPY010000018.1, from coordinate 257 downwards.
TAAAGCGCGGACGCGTGCAACATTCGTCGAAGAGTGGCCAATTGATACAATCACCATACGCGTGGCGCGGCCCGCCAAACGCCAATATTGTAGCACTTTGGAACTGGCCGACTTGCTACCGCCTGAACGAAGAACGGCAGCAAATCTCAAGCTGTCAGGCCTTCGGGCTCTGGCAAGGCATTGGCGCGGCAACAGGCGGTCAGTGTGTTGGCCAGCAGGCAGGCAATGGTCATCGGTCCGACGCCACCGGGCACGGG
>NZ_JBQFPY010000017.1:0-17967 GCF_056536625.1 Ruegeria sp. CJ9 | reverse complement strand
TGAAGGATTGGCGGCGTGTGGCAACCCGCTACGACAGGTGCCCGAAGGTCTTCCTGTCAGCAATCGTCCTCGCAGCACTCGTTATCTATTGGCTATGAGTCCTGACCCTAGTCAACGTTCGAACCAAGGCTAACCTTCGGTCTGATACTTCTCCAAAAGTGGGAGCATCACGATGTTTTCTATATGCGAAGTAGGCGCCAGCTCGGTGTCAAGCTGGATTGCTCGCAAAAAGTGCGAGTATCCAGCCCCGAAAACACTCCGTCTTGCGCGACTAGGACTGTACTCCAACCCCGTGCCGCTGCACCAAGGATATCGGTATGAAGAGTGTCACCGCACATCGCGATGCGTTCGGGCGGAACTCCTGGAAGTGTGGCTTCGACCATTTCAAATACTTCCGGAAATGGCTTGCCAAAGAACCTGATGTCTTGAAGGCCCTCATCTGCAAGCAAATGCCCGTAGTGACCGGGCTCCAGTGAGAACCCGAAGTCTCGTGGCGCTGCCAGATCAGCATTTGCGATCACCACTGGGCGCGGGTTGGCCAACAAGCTGTCGCAAAGCATGGATTGTTGAGATTGTCGCCAGATTTCGGTCGAGAGAAACAAGAAACCGTCAGCCCGGTCAAAGTCTGCCTGGTCTGCCTCAAGCCTGATCGTCTCGGATAAGATGTCCGTCAGGTCGTCAGACGGCGAGGCGATGCAGCCCCACAGACCGTCGTTCAAGTTTGCCAAGGCTGCGTCTCGGCTGGTTACAATCTCATCTGCATCAACCTGCATTCCGAGCTTCTGAAATTTTGCAGTCGCGCCCTGGTGATTATAGCTGGCAGCATTAGAAAGAATGCGAATCTGGTGTCCGCCCTTCCTGAGCTCTTTCAAACGAGCTGCCGCGCCGGGAATCGGAGTTTCCCCAACATTTAGAACGCCAAAAGCATCAAAAACAAAGGCGTCTACTTCGTTGCCAATATCCAGAAGTGACTCGATATCCAGAGTGGCTGCAGTGAATGTTGCTTTTGGAAGCCTGGGACGTATGGACTGATAACGCGAAAATATCGAGTTGGCGTCAAGCATGTGTCCAAATGTCCTTTTTTGATGGGCGCCCCCGACAGGTTTGACGCAATCCGGAATGTAACATCAACAAAAATAAATGGAAGAAAAAACAACATTTTGAGAAATCATTGCCAAGGAGTTTCGAGATTTCATGCGAAAAATACTGATTGATATAACTTTTTCGAAGATTGCAGCCAAGGCGCCCTTTAAGGTTTTATGTGGCTTTGACTAAAAAATGTTGTTTTGTTGTTTTTTGGTGGTATGGTTTTGGCAACTTGAAGGGGGATATATGGCGTCAAAAAAGATCAGACGGAGGGATTTAATCCAGCAGGTCGTGCAAGAGCGTGGCGGTGTCAGTGTGGGGGCCTTAGCGGAAATGCTAGGGGTCTCGACGCAAACCATCCGCCGTGATCTGGACATTTTGTGCGACGGTGCAAACCTGCGACGCGCGCACGGGCGGATCGAGTTGGCTGAAAGCCGTTTGAATACACCGTTTGATCAGAGAGCCGGAACGAACTTACGTGGCAAACGGTCGGTTTCCGAACTTGTTGCGAGCATGATCCCAAACGGAGCAAATGTGTTCCTATCGATCGGATCGACCCCGCTCGAAGTGGCCAAGGCACTGTCCGGCCACCAGGAGTTAACGGTCATCACGAACAACCTGAGTGCCGCGATGGCGCTGAGTAATGAAATCTCAAACCGTATCCTTTTGCCAGGAGGCGAGCTGCGCCTGCCCGATCGTGATTTTATAGGCGAAGAAGCAACCGATTTCTTTGACAGGTTTCGCGCCGAGTTCGCAATATTTGGCGTTGCCGGTGTGGCGCATGATGGTGGGTTGTTAGAATTTCATCCGGCTGAGGTTCGGGTAAGAATGAAAATGCAGCAGCACGCAGCCAAATCGATTCTCGTAATTGACAGTAGTAAATTTGGTCGCATTGCGCCGGCATTGGGCGGCAACATCTCGGATGTCGACGTGATCGCATGCGACCGTCGTCCGGCTCCTGAATTTTCCGATCTCGCAGACAGTTTGGGCGAAGCCATTTCTTACTCACAAGGAGAGCGCTGAATATGGCAGAACCGTTTGTTCACGTTGACAATATTGCTAAGCGCTGGAATGGGCAGCTTGGCGTCGAGAATATTAATCTTTCAATCCCGCGTGGTTCGTTCGTAGCGCTGCTTGGGCCTTCGGGCTGTGGCAAATCAACGACGCTGAGATTGCTGTCCGGACTGGAATTGCCGGATGAGGGGCGGATCGTCATTGACGGGCGCGACATCACAACTTCTGCCCCTGCAGAACGCAATCTGTCGATGGTGTTCCAGTCTTATGCTTTGTTCCCGCATCTGAGTGTTGCGGAAAACGTTGTCTTTGGCCTCAAGGTGCGAAAAGTCGGCGCGGCGGAACGGCGCGAGAAACTGACCCGGGCACTCGAGATCACTGGCTTGCTTGGCTATGAGCAGCGTAAGCCGGGGGAATTGTCGGGGGGTCAGCGCCAGCGTGTGGCGCTCGCACGTGCGATCGTGGCAAACCAGCCGCTGTGCCTGATGGATGAGCCGCTTTCGAACCTTGATGCCAAGCTGCGCGCCTCGGTGCGCAAGGACATCAAAAAACTTCAGGTCGATTTGGGCATCACCGTGGTTTACGTCACGCATGACCAAACCGAAGCGATGAGCATGGCCGACATGGTCGTGCTGATGAAAGACGGCCATATCCAGCAGACAGGTTCACCGGAAGAGCTTTACTACAAGCCTGCTAACACCTTTGTCGCCGAGTTTGTCGGTGCCCCGCCAATGGCGCTGATCAAGTCTGAAGGCGTGCCGGGATTTGAGCGCGCAACGACAATTGGCCTTCGCGCCGAGGCGGTGAAGGTGGTGGAATCGGGCAAGGGCAGGCTGACTTGTAAAGTATCGGAGTGCGAATTCCTGGGTTCCGAAACATTCATTGGCCTGTCACATCCTGCTGCCAATGGTCTGACCGTGTCCATGCCCGGACTGAAACATATTCCGGCAGGAGAAGATCTGGAGATCAGCTTTTCCGATGAAGACCTGCATTTTTTTGACGACATGGGCAAGCGACTGGCCGGGTAGGTCAAGCAACTGAACTTTGGAAAGACAAGAATAACTGTCATCACTGGGAGGAAAAAATGAACGTTATTAGAAAGATAAGTTTGGCTGCCGTCTCGGCCACCGCGCTGGCTTCAGCCGCGGCGGCAGAGACGGAACTAACCATGTATTATCCTATCGCGGTTGGCGGCGCGCTGACCGAGGTAGTAGATGGCATCGTTGCCGATTTTGAAGCTGCCAACCCTGACATCAAGGTCAACGCGATCTATTCAGGCAACTATGACGACACGCGTGTGCGTGCCTTGTCCGCACTTGCATCGGGTGAACCGGCTCAGCTGGCTGTGATGTTCTCAATCGATGCCTATGATCTGATCGAGCAGGATCTGATCGTGGCCTACGAAGATATCGACGGGGTTAACCCGGACTGGCTAGACAGCTTTTATCCGGCGTTGATGGCCAATGGCCGGATCGAGGGCAAAACTTGGGGCATTCCGTTCCAGCGTTCAACTATCGTTGCCTATTACAACAAGGACCAGTTTCGTGCGGCAGGTCTTGACCCTGAGGCACCGCCCAAGACCTGGGACGAGCTGATCAGCATGGGCAAGGCACTGACCAACGACGACACCTATGGCCTGATGATCCCATCGACAGGCTATCCCTATTGGATGTTCCAGGCGTTGGCGATCCAGAACGGCAAGGAGGTGATGTCCGATGACGGCCTGACCACCTATTTCGATGACGAAACCGTTGTCGATACGTTGGAATTCTGGCAGTCGCTGTCGCAGGAGCATGGCATCATGCCCACTGGCACCGTTGAATGGGGTACCCTGCGGCAGGCGTTCCTCGAAGGTCAGACCTCGATGATGTGGCATTCGACCGGCAACCTTACGGCTGTGAAGAACAACGCCAGTTTTGACTTTGGCGTCGCCGAGCTTCCGGCCAATGTGCGGCTGGGTTCGCCTACCGGCGGCGGCAACTTCTATGTTTTCAAGGAAACATCAGACGAAGAGCGCGCGGCGGCCATGAAGCTGATCGAATTCATGACCTCACCCGAGCAAGCGGCAGCGTGGTCCATCGCGACCGGCTATATGGGCGTGTCTCCGGCGGCGTATGAAACCGAGGCGCTGAAATCCTATACAGAAGAGTTCCCACCCGCTCTCGTTGCCCGAAACCAGCTGGAAAATGCGGTTGCCGAGTTCTCGACCTTTGAAACCGCACGCGTGCGTGAGGGTTTGAATAACGCAATTCAGGCGGCTTTGACCGGCGCAAAATCGGCTGAAGACGCGTTAGGAGAAGCCCAGACATCGGCTGTGCGCCTGCTGCGTGATTACCAGTAACCTCAACTCCCTGGCGTCGGGCAGAGATGCCCGACGCACCTAACCTTGAGGGTCGCTATATGGCAGAGCATGTGAATATCGAGCGTCGTCGACAGGCCATCTACGGTTGGATCCTGTTGTCTCCAGCGGCAATTCTGCTGACGACCTTTGCGTTTTATCCTTCGCTTGCGACCTTGTGGTCGAGCTTGTTCAGCCGAGAAACCAGAAGACGCCCCCGCGAATTTGTCGGCGGCGAGAACTATGCCGACCTGTTTGCCGATCCAACCTTTTGGAAAGTTGTCGTGAACAACTTGATCTATGCGGGCGCGACCATCCCTATTTCTATTGCAATTGCGCTTTCGATGGCGCTTTGGGCGAACTCCAAGATCCCGGCGCGCGGGTTTGTACGCACCGCCTATTTCACGCCCACGGTCTTGCCAATGATCGCAGCGGCTAACCTTTGGCTGTTTTTTTATACTCCCGGATTGGGTGTGCTCGACCAGATCGGCGGTCTGTTTGGCCTTCCCTCAATCAACTGGCTGGGGCAGCCTGAAACTGCCCTGTGGGCTGTAATTATCGTGACGATCTGGAAAGAGGCTGGGTTTTTCATGGTCTTCTATCTGGCGGCCTTGCAGACGATCCCCGAGGACCTCAAGGAAGCTGCCGACATTGAAGGCGCCAGCCGCTGGACCTATACGCGCAGGATTGTGCTGCCGTTGTTGATGCCGACGACGCTATTTATCATGGTCAATGCGTTGATCAACTCTGTGAAGTTGATCGATCATTTGTTCATCCTCACCAAGGGCGGGCCCAACGACGCCTCCAAGCTTATCCTTTATTACATCTGGGAAATGGCCTTTGCCTTCTTTGATGCGCCCCACGCAGCGGCAATGACCATCCTGGTGCTTGTCGTGCTTGGCGTAGTTGCCGGCGTCAAGTTCACCATTCTCGACAAGCGGACCCATTACCAGTGAGCGGATTTTCCAGACATATCGAATCCTTTGGCGCATTGTTGTTGGCCGTGATCTGGATTTCCCCGCTGGTCTTTGCCTTTTGGGCGGCTTTCCACAGCACCTCTGACGCGGTCAACTTTAACATCACGTCGCCATGGACGCTCGACAATTTCCGCACCGCTTGGGAGGGGGCGCCGTGGCTACGCTATTTCCTCAACACCTTCCTTTTAGTGACGGTGATCCTTATTGGTCAGTTCTTCGTCACGACGCTGGCAGGATTTGCCTTCGCCCAGGTCCAGTTTCCGGGTCGGGATTTCGTGTTCATCCTAGTGCTGATGCAACTTTTCATCCTGCCCGAAGTGTTGATCGTGGAAAACTATGCAATGGTTTCACGCCTCGGATTGTTTGACACGATTCTTGGCGTCGGAATGCCCTATATGGCCTCTGCCTTTGGCATTTTCCTAATGCGGCAGGCGTTTAAGGGCGTTCCTATAGAACTGCATGAGGCAGCGCGCGTCGAAGGCTGCGGCTGGTTCGGAATTCTTTGGCGAGTCTACGTGCCCTTGGCACGCCCGACATATCTTGCTTATGCGTTGGTGTCGGTATCGACCCACTGGAACAACTTCCTCTGGCCGCTCATCGTGACCAACTCGCCCGACACACGACCGCTGACGGTTGGCCTGTCGATCTTCGGCGCACCGGAAAATGGTGTGGATATAAGCGTCATTTCGGCGGCAACGATGATGTCCGTTGCGCCCTTGTTGATCGCGTTCCTCGTGTTCCAGCGTCAATTCGTTCAGGCCTTCCTGCGCGCGGGGATCAAATAGTCATGGCGACATTTCTTCATCTAAGTGACTTGCACGCGGTATCGCGCGGCGATTTGTGTTCAGGCGTGCTTGATACCCGCGCGATCCTGATTGGGGTCATCGACCGATTGATCGAAAGAGGCGAAGCTCTTGGCCCGCTCGACGCGGTTCTAGTCACTGGTGACGTTAGCGAAGATGGCAGCCCGGACAGTTACGATTTCGCGCGCGCACAACTGGAGCGGTTTGACCTGCCGATTTATGTTGTTCCTGGAAATCATGATGCGCGCAAGCCAATGCAAAAGGCATTTTCAGGTTTGGACATCATGCCGGTGGACGGGCTTATTGATTGGGCGGACACAGTGGGCGATACCCGTGTTATCGGGCTTGACACGCTGGTTGAAGGACAGGGCGGTGGCAGGCTGCGCGTGGAAAGTCTTAATTTTTTGGAGCGGGAGCTTTCTGGGTCTGACGGGCCGGTTGTCGTTATGTTGCATCACCCGCCATTTAGCACCGGAATTGATTTCATGAATGTTATCGGATTGGAAAACCATTCCGATCTGGCAGAAATTCTTGCAGTGCACTCCGGAGAGATCACGGTGTTGGCTGGGCACGTCCACGGCGTTCACATTGGCCGCGTTGGCGGTCACGTTGCCATTACAGCGCCGGGCCTTTGCAGCGGTTTTGCACTGGACCGACGCGCGGTGGCTCCGGTTGGGTTTTTTTCTGGACCTACGGGTTGCGCAGTTCTCGAGACCGGAAAGAGCGGTACATGGAGCGCTGTTTCGCTAGACACTGCCGAGGGACCGTTTTCATTCTAAAGCGGACTTCGTGGCTCAGGAAACGAACGGCAAGTTTGTCCGCATTGCTGATATTCGCTGCAACTGCATTTTTCGTAATTGTGCACCTTCACGCAGTGCGAACAATGCAGCCAGCGCCTGATCAACAAAAAGTGCGTGCCAAGGTGTAACTTATCATCGCGGCCATGGCTTGGCACCCGCTGCCTCCCTCTCGGGACATTGTTACCGCAATGCCCTGCCGGGAAGTGGATGATGGGCGCGGATCACGGTGCTGTCGATCATTTGCAGATTGTGAGGAACGGCTTTGCTTTGGTTCAAAGTATCCATGATCGACTCCCATAGCAGGTCGGACAGGTAAAGACCTGAAAACACCGCTTCAGCGGATCAATAATTTTGCGCAAAACCGCTTGATTGGGAAGACCTCGTTACCGAAGTCCTGACCCTAACCGACGTTTTGCTCGGTGACGATTTCCCCAAACCTGTCAAAAAACTTGGCTGAAAGTTTTTTTGCAGTACCTGCAATCAACCGGCTGCCCAATTGCGCTATTTTTCCGCCGATTGTGACCTTGGCAGTATAGGATAAAACCGTTTCCTCGCCCTCCGTGCTAAGATTGACATCCGCACCCCCTTTGGCAAAGCCCGCAGCGCCACCTTTTCCTTCACCGGTCAGGGAAAACTCATCCGGAGCATTGGAGTTGTCCAACGTCACTTCGCCGCTGAACCGAGCCTTGACGGGGCCGATTTTGAGCACAACTTTGGCCTCCAAATGCTCGGGAGAATGCTGGATCAATTCCTCACAACCGGGAATGCACTCACGCAACACATCCGGATCATTTAGCGCTCGGTACACGACGTCACGCGGAGCAGAGATTCGGATTTCGTCATTTAGTTCCATTTGAGAGTCCTTTACTCAACAGCATCTTGGGAAAACGCGAAGTGCGGTCTCGGTCGCCTCTTCCGGGGTCTGTTCCGGCTTCACAGTCCGAAAGGACTGCAACCATTTACGCCATTTTTTCATCATGCGATGTCTCCTTGGAATTGTCTGAATTCCGCCAGAGGATGATCTCGGCGAGGATCGAAAGGGCGATTTCGTGCGGGTCGATTGCATGGATATCCAGACCGGCCGGTGACTTGAGTCGACTGGTCTGCTCGACGGTCATTCCCTGCACTTGCAACCTCTCGCACAACACCTTGGCCTTTCGGTGGCTCGCGACCATCGAAACGCGTCGTGCTGGTGATTCAAGCGCAGATTTCAGCGCTGCACCATCGCCCTTCCCCTGTGAGGCTACCACCGCGAAATCGCGTGGTTCAACCCCCAATGCGCTTAGGTCATTCGGATCAAACCCGATGAATTCCACCGAGCTTTCTGAACCTTCAGGCAAGCAAACACGCAACCCGGACAGCGCCGCGTGAGCGGCAAGCGCATGTGCAATCGGAGAGTCTCCAAATATGATCAGGCGCGGAGTGTGCTGATACGGCTCGATCAACAAGTCGACAGTTCCGCCCGAAGGACAACCGCTTTTGAAGGTCTCAACACCATCCGGATCTGTCATCGCCACTACCTTTTCCGAAGGTTTCACGCGGATCATTTTCGGAATTCCAACTGCAAGTGCCTCCTGCGCCGATGCGCGTACGACGCGCTGCACGCACGCTCCACCCAGGTGCCCAAAAATACACCCGTCCCGCGTAATCACGGCCTTGCCACCTGCCTTGGCCGAGGTTGCGTCGGCAGTTCGAAGGACAGTTGCCACGCAAAAGGCGTCACCCTTTTGACGCAACTCCTCAATCGTGTCGAAAATGTCGAAACCTGCCATAGCCGTGTCCTTTCACAGTTTTCGGAATTCGGGTTCCAACGCCGACAGCGCGTCGAGCGTGTTGGCCGGTAAGTGCGCATCCAGATACGGCTCCGCAGCCTGCATGGCAGCAGCAATGGGCTGATAGTCTTTCCATCCTTTAAGAGGGTTCAGCCAGACGATCCGCCGCGCCTTGCGTCGAACCTGAGCCAGCGCTTCTCCCAAGGCTTCAGGTGACGAGCTGCAATAGCCGTCCGAGAGGATCAAAACGATCGTCCGCCCGTTCAATGCCCGGGCACCGTATCCGTTCAGAAACTTCTCAAGGCTTCCCGAGATGTCGGTACCACCGCCGAACCCTTCGGCCATGAGTGATAGCCGTCCAGCCGCGCGCAGTGTGTCGTGATCGCGCAGTGCATCAGTCACACGCATCAAACGCGTGTGGAACAAATAGGCGTCTGCCTCAGCTCCACTACCGATCAATCCTTTCAAAAAGGCCAAAAAGACCCGCGAATAGACAGCCATGGAACCGCTGACGTCACACAAGGCCACAATCCTCATTGGGCGTGATGGGCGAGCGCGGCGATACAGATCCATCGGCTCTCCTCCTCGTGCAAGGCTGGCGCGTTGAATCCGGCGCATGTCCAAAGCAGAGCCCCGCAGAGCTTGCTTTCGCCTACGCGAGCGGCGGTCGCGGATGGCGCGTGCGATGGCGGTCGCGACCTGTTCCGCCTGCCTCAGGGCGTCTTCATCCATCAGTTCGCGCAAATCCCGGCGCGACAGGTTGGCCGTACGGGTTGCGATTAGCTTCCCGTCTCTCCCCACGGCCTCCCCATCGCCGGTATCAGGTGCGGCGGCCTGATCCGTGCCAGTCTCGGATTCCTGACTATCCTGGCTCTCTTGCTGCCAGATCATCGGCTTTGCAGATTGAACCCGCACATGCGCGGTTTGGGCGGTTCCCGTGCGTTGCTTGCCAGTGTTGAACCAATAGGCTTCGAACAAATCATCGAACCGCCGCCAATCGTCGACGTCGCCAGCCAGCAACGCGCAAAGTGCCTGCTGGGCCTGTCTGACATCCGTCGCCTCAACCGCCGCCAGCGCACCCAAAGCGTCCCCCGTTTCAGCCGGACCAACTCGCATCCCGTTCATACGCAAATGTTCGATGAAGCCGGACATGCGATCCGACAGACCAGATGCGCGAGAGGGGAAGCGGGTGACCTGCATCACGCCACCTTTCCGATCAGGCGATCCATCACTTCAGGCGGAGCTGCGTCATAGTCGGCTGCAGTTTTCAAAAGACAAACAAGGGTTGCCTGAACGTCTTTGCGGGACTGCGCCATGTCGTTGACGCCCAGCCCTGAAAGAGCGGCCGCCCAGTCCAGCATCTCGGCGATGCCGGGGGTCTTTTCCAAGTCCTCTTTGCGCAGCGCCTGCACAACGCTAATAATCTGGCGCGCCAACAGCCCTTCGACTGCGGGCATGCGAGCTTTCAGGATCGCCATTTCCGTTTCACGCGATGGGTAGTCGAGGAAACTATACAGGCACCGACGCCGCAGCGCGTCCGACAAGTCCCGAGTGCCATTCGCCGTCAGAATCACGATGGGCCGCGAACGCGCCTTGATGGTGCCGAGTTCAGGGATCGTGATCTGAAAGTCCGACAAAATTTCGAGCAGATAGGCCTCAAACTCCTCATCCGCCCTGTCGATTTCATCAATCAGCAGAACAGGTGGTTCTTCTTCGCTGATTGCTTCCAGCAAGGGTCGCTTTAGCAGATAATCATCGTTGAACAACTGCGCTTCGCTGGTGCCACCCTGTGCCTCGCTTGCGCGAATAGCCAGCAACTGGCGCTGGTAGTTCCACTCATAAATCGCATGGCTGGCATCGAGCCCTTCATAGCACTGCAACCGGATCAACCGCGCGGCGCGCTGTGCTGCCAACGCCTTGGCGACCTCGGTTTTACCGACCCCAGCCGGGCCTTCCAGCAGCAGTGGACGCCCAAGCGTCTGCGCCAGATGCAACGCCATAGCCAATCGGTCGTCGGCAACATAGCCCACCTCGGCGAGGCCTTGCTGTATGTCCTGCAAGCTCATGCCATTCTCCCGGATTGCCGCCGCACCAAGTTTCGACGCGACGGCCTTTCCTGTTAGCCGTGCATTCCAAGACCATTGGCGATCTTCCAGATGCGCCAGTGATCATGCGGCATGTGGCTTTGAACAAGGCCAAATGGGCGGAAAGCATCATGCACCGCGTTCGAGAACGCAGGCACACCGCCGACATTCGGGCTCTCGCCCACGCCCTTGGCACCGATCGGGTGATGCGGAGATGGCGTCACCGTGTGATCAGTGGTGTAGTTGGGCGTCTCCCACGCGGTGGGCAAGAAGAAGTCCATCAACGTACCGGTCTTGACGTTGCCCATCTCATCATAGGCGATTTCCTGACCCATAGCGATGGCCAACGCCTCGGTCACGCCGCCATGGACCTGACCTTCGATGATCATGGGATTGATCCGGGTCCCGCAATCATCCAGCGCATAGAACTGCCGGACCTCCCATTCGCCGGTATCGACGTCGATCTCCATGACGCAGATATAGGCCCCGAACGGGTAGGTCATATTCGGCGGGTCATAGTAGCTTACGGCCTCCAGACCGGGTTCCAGCCCCGGAATGGCCTGATTATATGCGGCAAAGGCGATTTCTTTCATCGTCTTGAACCGCTCAGGCGCACCTTTGACTGAGAACCGATCCACGTCCCACTCAACGTCGTCGTCATGCACTTCCAGCAAGTAGGCTGCGATCATCTGCGCCTTGGCGCGGATTTTGCGGGCGGCCATCGCCGTTGCCGCGCCGGCCACGGGTGTCGACCGAGACCCATAGGTACCAAGCCCATAAGGCGCGGTATCAGTGTCGCCTTCTTCCAGCGTGATGTCATCGGCAGGCAGGCCGATCTCGCTGGCGATGATCTGAGCAAAAGTCGTAGCATGGCCCTGACCTTGGCTGATCGTCCCCAGCCGTGCGATGGCGGAACCGGTTGGGTGAATCCGGATTTCGCATGAGTCGAACATTCCCAACCCAAGGATATCGCAGTTCTTGACTGGTCCAGCCCCGACGATTTCGGTGAAATGCGTCAGACCGATGCCCAGCAGTTTGCGGGTCTTTCCGGCTTTGAAGTCCTCGATCCGTTGCGCCTGCTCCGCCCGCAGACCATCATAGTCCACGGCCTTCAGCGCTTTGTCCCAAGCGGTGTGATAGTCACCCGAGTCATATTCCCATCCCAGCGCGGACTGATATGGGAACTGATCCTTGCGGATAAAGTTGATCCGGCGTAACTCGGCCGCGTCCATGTTCAGCTTGATGGCCAGAACCTCGATCATCCGCTCAATGAAATACGCAGCCTCGGTCACCCTGAACGAGCAACGATAGGCGACACCGCCCGGTGCCTTGTTGGTGTAAACCCCATCCACAGCCAGATAAGCGGTGGGGATGTCATATGACCCGGTGCAAATGTTCATGAACCCGGCCGGGAACTTCGTTGGGTCGGCACAGGCGTCAAATCCACCATGATCTGCTGTGGTATGGCACCAGAGACCAGTGATCTTGCCATCCTTGGTCGCAGAGATCTTGCCCTGCATCCAGTAGTCGCGGGCAAAGGCGGTAGACATAAGGTTTTCCATCCGATTCTCGACCCATTTCACCGGTTGACCGGTGACAATAGAGGCTACAACCGAGCAGACATAGCCCGCATAAGCACCAACTTTGTTACCGAAGCCGCCACCGATATCAGGGCTGATCACCCGGATATTGTGCTCGGCGAGACCAGAGATCAGCGACACTACGGTTCGGATCGCGTGCGGGGCCTGGAATGTACCATAAAGCGTAAGCTTACCGGTTACCTTATCCATCGAAGCCACACAGCCACAGGTCTCCAGCGGACATGGGTGGGTCCGGTGGTAATAGACCATCTCTTCGGCCACGACATCCGCCTCACCCAGCACGGCTTCCGTCGCATCTTTGTCGCCCTGTTCCCAAGTGAAAATGTGGTTGTGATGCTTGCGCGGGCCATGGGCGCCCTCGGTCTGACCCGCAAGGTCTTCACGCAGTACAACGTCCGATTTCAGCGCCTCGAACGGGTCGGTCAGAACGGGCAGTTCTTCGAAGTCAACCTCGACCAGTTCTGCCGCATCCGCTGCGATGTATCGATTTTCAGCAACGACATAGGCGACTTCTTGGCCCTGGAACAGAACCTTGCCATCGGCCAGCACCATTTGCTTGTCACCTGCCAGCGTCGGCATCCAATGCAAACCCAGCGGAGCCAGATCCTCGGCTGTCAACACAGCAACAACGCCGGGCACGGCCAACGCGGCCTCTTTGTTCACACTGACAACGCGGGCATGAGCATAGGGCGAGCGGACAAACGCGCCAAACAGCATCCCGTCCAGCTTGATGTCATCGACGTAGTTGCCCTTGCCTTGGGTAAAGCGCACATCCTCGACGCGTTTGCGCGAGCTACCCATCCCTTTGAGATTGGCGGCGCGTTCTTCGGGGGTCATGGTTTGATCGTTCATTCCGCGGCCTCCTTCTGAGCGTTCAGCATGTCAGCTGAGGCCGAGATCGCCTTGACGATGTTCTGGTATCCGGTGCATCGGCACAGGTTGCCAGCCATACCAAAGCGGATTTCTTCCTCGGTTGGGTTCGGGTTTTCCTGCAGCAGACGATGCGCGCGGGTGATCATGCCCGGCGTGCAGAAGCCGCACTGCAGCCCGTGATGTTCGCGAAACATCTCTTGCAAAACGCCAAGGCTACCATCGTCATTGGCCAGCCCTTCGACGGTTGTGATATCGGCCCCGTTCACCTGCGCCACAAAGGTTGTACAGGACTTGACGGACTTGCCATCAATATCCACGGTGCAGGCCCCACAATGGCTGGTTTCGCATCCAATATGCGGACCGGTGATTTTCAGATCTTCCCGCAGGAAGTGGATCAGCAGCGTGCGCGGCTCGGCCAGACCTTCGACCTGTTTGCCGTTCACTGTTAGTTTTACGTGCATTTTTGACATGGTTGTTCCTCCCCTCAACTCGCGCGGCTTTGCGCACGGTCGATGGCGCGGCGCAGCATCACGGCGGCCACGTGTTTCTTGAATTCGATGGGACCGCGGTTGTCAGCCACCGGGTCAATTGCGTCGAGCATTGCGGCGACGCAGCCGCTGACGTCTCCGTCGGCCAGCGCATTGCTTGCGCTTTCGGACCAGATGGGCGTGTCCGCAAGGTTGGTCATCGCGACCGAGGCCTGTCCGTTGCCAACCATCACTGCCGCTGCGGCCGTCGCGTAATCGCCGATCTTACGTTTCTGCTTCTCGTACGCCTGACCCACCCCGGAGCCTGGCACGGGGATCGAAATCCGGGTCAGGATTTCCTCATCCTCGCGTGCAGTAAAGTACGCGGCCTCATAGAAATCCCGTGCTGCCACACTGCGGGTGCCGTCAGGTCCCGATAGTTCAAACGTGGCGTTCAGGCATTGCATCAGGCCCGGCATGTCGTTGCCCGGGTCGCCATTGGCGACGTTCCCGCCAACAGTGCCAACATAGCGCACTTGAGGGTCCGCGATCTGCAAAGCCGCCTCGCGGATCAATGGAACGGCCGAAGCCAGACCATCATGGGTTATCAACTCATGTTGAGTTACCATCGCGCCAAGTGTGACGGTATCAGAACCGACCTCGATGCCCTTCAGCTCATCAATGGCTTGCAGATCAACCAGATGGCCCATCTCGGCCATGCGCAGCTTCATCATCGGGATCAGGCTGTGCCCGCCCGCAATGACGCGCGCCTCATCTCCGTGTTCCTGTAGAATGCCGATGGCCGTGGCGATGTCGCCTGGCCGGTGATACTCAAAACCGGCTGGTATCATGTTTTTCCTCCCTGGGTCCGAGCGGTGTGCCTTGGGGAACCTGCGAGGTAGGAAAGAACGTGTGACTTAATGCTTCCAGCGATCGGAAACAGGTCGCGCAGCTTGTTTCACGAAATGCGAATAGGCTGCATGAACTGCGATCAGAGGCCTAGAGCCTCGCGAATGTCCGTCAGGCGGGACCGGCTGACCGGCACTTTGGTCAACGCGTCGACCCCGTCAAAATAACAGGTGCCGTTGTCCTTGTGACGTTCAAAGCTAGAGACGTGTTTGGGGTTCACCAGATAGCTGCGATGGGCGCGCAAAAACCCGTCTGGTTTCAGGCGGTTTTCGGCCTCGGTGATCGACCATGGACAGAATAGTTTTTCAACACCCATATAGAGAACAGTATAATGCCCCTCGGCCCGGATGGCGGCAACGCTGGCGGGTTCCGTGAAATATGTCTGGCCTTCACGCTCGAACGGAACACCGGCGCGCAAGGTTGCGGGTTCCGGCGTGCGTTCGGGCGCCAGCTTTTCCTTCGGTTCGATGAACGAGATCCCGGTCAGCAGAAAAGCTCCGCAGATCAGGAAAACAGAAACGGTGACGCCCATCGCCAGAACCTGATTGTCCAGCGCGGGCCCCGCACCGCCGGCAGCGTCACTTGCCACAAAATCGGTCAGACCGGTCGCCACAAAGTGCATAGTAAAAACGGCCAACCCAAAGCAAACTGTGCCCAGCAGAATATTGCGTTGCGTGCGGTTGCCATAAGCAACCCAAATAGCCGCGACCGATAGGATCACCGAGGCCAACGTCGCCAGAGCTACGTCCAGAACATTGTATACGGGGCGGCATAGCTGCATTCCCGCCATGCCAATGTAGTGCATCACCACGATGCCCAGCCCCACGATCACCCCCGATCCGATCATCGTCTGAGGCGTACGCGGACGGAAATGCAGCAACAGCAGCGCCAGCCCGACCATCAGGATCGCTACAAGCGCAGAGATCAGAGTGATCAGAGCGTCGTAGTAAAACAGTATCGGCAGTTGCAGGCCCAGCATGGCAACGAAATGCATCGACCAGATACCGCCGCCCAGAATGACCGCAGCCAGAGCAACGACAAGCTTGCGGCGCTGGCTATCCAGCCGGGACGCGCCATGCGTCAGATAAAGGCCGGTAAATCCGGCCATCAGCGCAACGGCCAAAGAAGCCGCGACAAGCCAGGCGTTGTGCGAATAGTCCAGCATATAGGTGTACACGCCCTCCCCAGCGCGTGTCTGACGTTAGCAAACTGAAATTCCCGGCACAATCTACTCTGATCGGACTGCAGTAGCACGCGCAGAGGAATTCGAATCAGTCTCAGTGAGGCTAGCAAAGCTGTCCTGTGTCCGGCACCGAGTTCGCGCCATTCGGCAGCAGCGGTGGAACGTGTCTGCACGAAAGTGTCCTGGCTGAAGAGGGATCGCTCATAGTTAATGTGGTTGCAGTTCTAGACATGAAAGGTGGCGATTACGGTACATTCCATTCAAGTTGCGTCCAGGCAAGCTTCGCCGCTGCAGATATTTTGCCTGCCTCCTACTGCTACCGACCTATCCGGGCGATCACGATTTTAAGTTCGCGCCAGACCGGAGCAAAGATCCAGTTAGCCCAAAAGCTACGTGACCAAATAGGCGAGAACGCGTTTGAACACTTCGCGAATACACTGTCCATCTTCGGATCATTAAATCGCCTTGCGGCCCGTCCCACGTGCCTTGTTGTCCAGATCCCAGCCCGTGCCTCAACTGGCCCCTTGAGGAGTTTAGCGCGGTTTGCGAGGATTTCTTGGATCAATCCCGAAAGCGCCCCCTTATCGAATAAGGTGATCTTTTGCAATCCAAGTGAACATCGGGTTATGGCTCGTCACGTCCGGGAGAGCTTTATGAGTGAAAAATAACGCGATGACCAATAGGGCTGTAATGCTCGACTGCGTTATATTGAAGAGCGCGGCGATTGGGTTGATTACCCCTGCCCTATTCCTTGGCTTGGCAATTGAATCCGACACCTTGCATCGCTGTTCGACGCCGACAATTACACGTAAGGAACACCGCGCGTAGATGGGTTCGCTAGACTGGGCTCCTTCGGGCCCTCTCCAACATGCTTAGGACCCTTCAAACAGATCTAAAGTGGTCCGGTAAGACGGTGAACCAGACGCCTTAGAATCCGATTCATTTAAGGCTTGAGGCAAATTTAACTCAAATATATTGACACTCTCCTGAAGTGGTTGATAAACGGTTAAAAAAAGAAGTGCTCCCTTAAAACGAGTATAAAAATAATTAGCTTAAGGCTCTTGAGCAGTTATGTTTGATTTTAATTTACCCGAGCACGATCTCGGGGAATCCACCGCCTTTGCGCGGGCTCCAGCCTCTGCACCAAGTGTCTTTTTTGCCTTGGCAAAACGTGCGTTTGATCTTGTCCTGAGCGTATTTGTTCTGTTGCCTCTCGCGGTGTTTTTTGGAATCGTCCTGCTCGTCTTGAACCCAATTTGGAACAAGGGGCCTCTATTTTATTCTCAGGTGCGTATGGGGAAAAACTGCGAACCATTCACAGCATACAAGTTTCGCAGCATGCGCCCGACCAAGAAAATTGAACGGGGTGCTGATTGCCCGTTGGAAGAGGACAGAATTACCCAGCTTGGTCGCTTCTTGCGCAAGTCCCGCATTGATGAATTACCGCAAATCATTAATGTTTTCAAAGGTGAAATGAGCTTGATAGGCCCTCGACCGGATTACATCGAGCATGCCCGAGAATATATGTCGCTTATACCCGGATACCAGGCGCGTCACCTTGTGCGCCCCGGAATCAGTGGCTGGGCGCAGGTTGAACTTGGGTATATCGAAGGTACAGATGCGACACGCCGAAAAGTAGAGGCAGATCTGTACTACATCGCAAATACCGGGCTTATCATGGAAGCTTGGATCGTGTGGCGCACCATTTCGATCATGCTACGCCGAAGCGGAGCTTGAGCAATCTCCGTCGGTAGAGGCTTTCGGAAGATCCGTATTTTTCCAGCGATCAAAATCTGAGACGCCTGCCGCAGATCAGGCAAGCTGATCAAGCTTAAAGAAAGTCAGGAAACTATGGCCTTCTACCCTTTTTCGAAGGGGAGATGGCTTGGGCATGACTCTACTTTAGGATGTTTTAAAAATGCCCAAAAAATGGGTATCAAACTGTCTACTTGCAGAATTGCCACAAGGTGTTTTGTGGATATTTTTTTTGGCGGATTGTTTCGGGACGTTTGTTTTGAAAGTTGTTAGTGAGGCGCCGATCGAAAAAGCGATAGATTGAC
>NZ_JBQFPY010000016.1:0-48273 GCF_056536625.1 Ruegeria sp. CJ9 | reverse complement strand
ACACCGACGTCACCGAGACCGACGACCCAGTCGAAGAAACGCCTGACACCGATGTCACCGAGACCGACGAACCGGTTGAGGAAACGCCAGACACCGATGTCACCGAGACCGACGAACCGGGCGAAGAAACACCGGACACTGACGTTACCGAGACCGAAGACCCGGAAACACCTGAACCGGATGTCACTGATACGACTGCAGGCGTTTGCTTCGACGTGGAAGAATTCCTGGCGGCAATCGAGGATTTCGTGAACGAGCTGTTGGCGCTGGTCGACGATTTCAGAATGAATGACGACCCGATGGTGACCGATGCGGACACCACCGAGGACGATTTCATGCTGAGCCTGGATATGTGCGACGACACTCCGGCGGCGAATGACGATGCCCCGGTCATGGAGGCGGACGCACCGGATGACTTTTTTATCCTGATACCGGCCGACAGTGGATGCATGATGGACTTTGTCTAAGGTCCGATGCAGCGTGTGAGGCACTGAAACGGTGCCTCACACCGCTTTCACAGCGCACTTGCGCAGTTTTTCGCACAAACAACGCGAATCAGGCGGTGGCAAATCGCCGAACGGGTCGGGGTGTCCAGATTGTGTCTGTATCCCGTCAAATTCTCGCCATTAATGTCTCGCCAAAATAACTCAATTCAATTGGAGGCAGAATCATGTCAACGGCCAGCAATCTAGAACGGCAGATGCTTGCATTGATCAATGACGAACGCACAAGTCGGGGGCTGCAACCCCTCAAGCTTGAGCTTCAGCTGAACGACTCGGCCGAAGATCACAGCGAATGGATGCTGCAGACAGATATCTTCAGCCACACCGGTCAGGGCGGCTCGAGCGCGACCCAGCGGATGAGAGATGCCGGTTTCGATTTCACCGGCAGTTGGAGATCGGGTGAAAACATCGCCTGGCAATCCGAACGCGGGCCCAATGGTGCCAGCGATGATGTGGTACAGCTTCACCAAAGCCTGATGAACAGCCCCGGTCACCGGGCCAACATACTGAACCCCGATTTCGAATATATCGGGATCGGGATTGAAGAAGGCAATTTCAACGGTTGGGATGCCGTGATCGTGACCCAGAACTTCGCCACGACCTCGGCACCGGTGCAGTTGGACACCGGCGGGTCGGGTGGCGGCTCGGGTGGCGGCTCTGGCGGCGGCACACCTACCCTACCCGGCCAACAGGCCGTGGACGCAGGCACAGTGGGCGATGCATCAGATAACTGGTTCATTCTGAAAGCCGGTCAGGCCGGCGCGCTGAACGGCGGCGACGGTGATGACATTCTTGACGGCGGCTTCGGCCGCGACACGCTGACCGGCGGCACCGGCGATGACACGCTGAGCGGTCATGGCGGCAATGACGTCCTTCTGGGTGGCCAAGGCGTCGATTTGTTGATGGGTGCGACCGGCAATGACTGGCTGCAATCGGGCATGGGTGCCGACAGGTTGCAGGGCGGCTCTGGCAACGACGTGCTTAGGGGTGGCCGTGGCCGCGACACCCTGATCGGAGGCGACGACGACGATACTCTGATCGGTGCCCGCGGCATTGACACAATGACCGGCGGCAACGGGGCGGATACGTTCGTATTCACCATCGGGCCGGACACCGTCACGGATTTCACCTCTGAGGACTTCATCGACCTCAGTCTGAATGGTGCGATCACCGGATATAGCGATCTGATGAACAACCACATTTCGCAATCCGGCAATGATGTGATCATCGATGACAATGCGGGAAATACTCTGACCCTGCAAAACACGCAGATCGCGGACCTGGCAAACGAACATTTCATGTTCTGAGCCCCACTGTATTCCAAACTAAAACGCCCCCGATTTTGGGGGCGTTTTCTTTTGATCAATAGATTTTGGGGACGTGCAGCTCATCCGGCAGAACGCGCCGTTCATATTCCGGGTTGTATCTTCGATCCGGTAATTCGACCTTTTCCTGTGGAACATCCGTATAGGGAATCTTGGTCAGAAGATGCTCGATACAGTTCAGGCGCTCGCGTTTCTTGTCATTGCCTTCGACGATATACCAGGGCGCCTCGGGAATGTTGGTGCGGAACAACATGTCTTCTTTGGCCTTGGTATAGGCCTCCCAACGAATGCGGGATTCCAGATCCATCGGCGACAGTTTCCACTGTTTCATCGGATCGTGGATACGCATGAGGAACCGCAACTGCTGTTCTTCATCAGTGATTGAGAACCAGTATTTCAGCAAAATGATCCCCGACCGCACCAGCATCCGTTCGAATTCGGGAACGTCCTGAAAGAACTGTTCGACCTGATCCTCGGACGCAAACCCCATCACCCGTTCCACCCCAGCGCGGTTGTACCAGGATCGGTCGAACAACACGATTTCGCCGGCCGCGGGCAGATGCGGTACATAGCGCTGGAAATACCATTGGCTTTGCTCCCGGCGGCTGGGCGCTGGCAAGGCGACCACGCGGGCGACCCGCGGGTTCAACCGCTGGGTGATCCGCTTGATCACGCCGCCCTTGCCGGCGCTGTCACGCCCTTCGAACAGGATGCACACTTTGGCCCCGGTATGCTGCACCCAGTCCTGAACCTTGATCAATTCGGCCTGCAAGCGCAGCAGATTGCGGAAATAGACCTTGCGATCCAGCATGTCGGGATGCTGGTCCTTATAGATCTTGCGGACTTCCATCGAGAGCATGGGTTCGCTGAACTCGATCTCGAAATCTTCGTCCAGCGTGTCTTCCAACTCGGCTTCCAGCCAATCTTTTGGGGCATCGTTATGTTCGTAAGCCAAGGTCTTATCCTTATCGTCTATCGGGTCTGGACCGTACAACGCGCGTGTAACCGCCTGATGTCATCAGAAGAATTGATAAAGCCCTTCCCCAAGCGAAACCGCTTATGGCAGCAAGGTCAAGGCGATGCGAAAAGAGGTTTGGTCCTTTTCTCAATCTGAACCTACACGCCCAGGGATACAAGCGGCAGATTTGCCGCATTACCAACAGGTTGGCATAAATCCGCCCCAAACCTACTTGCCAGTGGGTTCATTCCGTCGGCACAAGTGCCCTTCAACCCCCCTGAGGTGAATGTGGCGCATTTCATTTCCCTACTGCCTGCGATCTGGCCCTGGTTCATATTGATTGCCGCACAAATAGGCATGGTATCAGGTCGACAAGGGCTGGGTCTGGCCCTGTTGGCAGCGTTCCTAGGTTCAGCAACAGTGCTTGGCCTGCTAACCCCGCTGGCCTTGGCAATCACGGCAGCGGGCTTGCTGGGTGCTGTAGGGTTGCGCCGTCTGACCGGTGTGCCCGCCGTTTTCGGGCATCTGGTGTTGATCCTGTGGTGTCTGGCTCTGGGGGCGCATCTGATCCCCGGGTTTCACAATCTATTGGTTCTGAATCAGGTACAGGCAGGCCCGGGCAGCGCTGCGTTCACAATGTATCTCAATCTGGACAAACCAATGGTCTTGTTTGCCGTTCTGCTGGCTTGGCCAGGCATGATCCATGGCGCGCGGCTGGTCAGAACCGGGCCTTTGTTGATCGGGTTGGCGGCACTGCCCGCCCTGTTTGCGTTGGGTCTTTCCCTGGGTGCGGTGCGGCCCGAGATAGTCCTGCCCGCATGGTGGCTGATTTTTGCGTTTTCAAACCTATTCCTGACCTGCCTGACTGAAGAGGCTTTTTTCCGTGGCTATCTGCAATCGGTCCTGACGTCGAAAATCGGCGTGGCGCTCGGGATCGCAGCTGCCAGCCTGCTGTTCGGTCTGGCCCATGCGGGCGGTGGCCCGGCACTGGTCGTCTTCGCCTCGATCCTCGGGGCCGCCTGCGGATTGGGGTATTACGCAACCGGGCGGCTTTGGGTGCCGGTTCTGATGCATTTTGGCTTTAACGCCTTGCACCTGGCCCTGTTCACCTATCCCGGCCCGGGCTGAACGTCACACCGGCAGAGCAGTGGTCTTGAACACCGTGCGCAGCGCGAAGGAACTTTGCATCTGCGCCACCCCCGGCAGCCGTGACAAATACTGGCGGTGAATACGGGCAAAATCCTCGGTGTTCTCGGCGACAACCTTCAAAATATAGTCCGCCGTGCCGGCCATGAGATGGCATTCAAGCACATCAGGAATGCGCGCCACGGATTTTTCGAACGCATTCAGAAGCTCTTCGGCTTGCCCTTGCAGCGTGATCTCGACAAACACCGTCGTGGGCACATTCATCTTGCGCGCATCCAGCAGCGCCACGTATTTGCGGATATAGCCTTCAGCCTCTAGCCGCTGAACGCGCCGGTGACAGGCCGAAGGCGACAGATTCACCTGCTCGGACAGTTCCGCATTTGACATACGGCCATCCCGCTGAAGGGCTGCCAGAATCTTTTTATCCGTCGCATCCAAGCTCATTTGCGCAAATCCTTTGCGAGTTTCCGACTATATAACGAAGATTCTCCTGAAAAAAAGCAATTTTGCAGGCAGAGTTTCACAGAAATTGCGCTCTGGATCGCCCATTATTTAGGCAGTTTATGAATGGAGGAGCGAAAAATGAAGATCGGTTGCCCCAAGGAAATCAAACCACAGGAATTCCGCGTCGGAATGACGCCCAACGCGGCACAAGAAGCCGTCGCGCGCGGCCACGAAGTTGTAATCGAAACCGGTGCCGGGATCGGTTCGGGCTTTGACAACGAGTCCTACATCGCTGCGGGCGCCCAGATCCTGGACACCGCAGAAGAGGTGTTCGCCACTGCCGACATGATCGTCAAGGTCAAGGAACCTCAGGCGGTCGAGCGCAAGATGCTGCGTGAAGGTCAGTTGCTGTTCACTTACCTGCACCTGGCACCCGATCCAGATCAGACCCACGACCTGCTGGCATCGGGCTGCACCGCGATTGCATACGAAACCGTCACCGCACCTGGCGGTGGTTTGCCGCTGCTGGCCCCGATGTCCGAAGTTGCCGGTCGTCTGGCGCCGCAGGTTGGCTCGTGGACCCTGCAAAAGGCAAATGGCGGTCGTGGCGTTCTGATGGGCGGCGTTCCCGGCGTTGGACCGGCCAAGGTCGTTGTGATCGGTGGCGGCGTTGTTGGTACGCATGCCGCGAAGATTGCGGCTGGCATGGGCGCAGATGTTACCATCCTGGACCGCTCGCTTCCGCGTCTGCGTTACCTCGATGACGTGTATGGCGGAACCTTCAAGAACCAGTACTCGACCGCTGGTGCCACCGCCGAACTGATCCAGGATGCCGACATGGTTATCGGTGCCGTTCTGATCCCGGGCGCGGCTGCTCCTAAACTGGTGACACGCGAACAGCTTTCGACCATGAAGCCCGGCGCGGTTCTGGTTGACGTTGCGATCGACCAGGGTGGCTGCTTTGAAACTTCCAAAGCAACAACCCATGCTGACCCGATCTACGAAGTCGACGGCATCATGCACTATTGCGTTGCCAACATGCCGGGTGCCGTTGCGCGCACCTCGACCATCGCGTTGGGCAACGCGACCATGCCGTTCATGCTGTCGCTGGCCGACAAGGGCTGGAAAAAGGCTTGCCAGGACGACCCTCATCTGTTGGCCGGGCTGAATGTTCACGCTGGTCAACTCACCTATGAGGCCGTTGGTGTAGCACTGGGTCTGGACGTTGTATCGCCCAGCGACATCGTCAACGCCTAAGGCTGGCACATAGAAATCGAAAGGCGCCCTTTTCCAAAGGGCGCCTTTTTTTGTTGTTACGCAAAGTTCATCGACCTGCGCGCGACATAGAAAAACGCCGCGCGATCAGCGCGGCGCCGGGCCCAACCGGAGGTGGGCATTTCAATGCCCGATCGACGGGCGGGAGCCTTCAGGCCTGTTTGTGAATCTCTACCGAATGCGGGTACGGAATCGATACGCCTTTTGCGTCGAAAGCCTCTTTCACCGCTTTGGTAATTTCGAACTTCACGTCCCAATAATCTGCCGCTGCGCACCACAGGCGGGCCGTCAGATCGACCGAGCTGTCGCCCAGGTTGGTCACGCGCACCCAAGGTTCGGGATCGCTGTGAATACGCTCGTCCGCCTTGGCGACATCCAGAATGATCTTCATCGCTTCGTCCGCGTTGTCGCCATAGTCGATACCAAACACCAGATCGACACGCCTTGTGTCATGCGCCGAATAGTTGGTGATGATCGACCCCCAGGATTGCCCGTTGGGGACAATGATCTGCACATTGTCCGGCGTCACCAGTTCGGTGGTGAACAGGTTCAGGTCTTTCACTGTCCCGGCCGTGCCGCCAATATCCACATATTGACCCAGCTTGTAAGGGCGGAACACCACCAGCATGACGCCGGCCGCCAGATCGCTGAGCGTCCCTTGCAGCGCCAGACCAATGGCCAGCGACGCGGCACCCAGAATGGCAACGATACTTGTGGCTTCGATCCCGAAGATCCCCAGAACGGCCACCAGAACCATCGCGAGGATGACCCATTTCACCAGGCTGGCTGAGAAGTTGCCCAACGTCGGATCAATCTGCGGAGTCGAGTTGATCCGGCGGCGCACTAGGCCGCCCACGGCCCCAGCCACGATCCAGCCAAGGATCAGAACGATCAGCGCCTTGACCGCGTTCATGATCAGCGGCGCAAACGCGCCCACCTGTGTTACGACCTCATCCACGGCCATCTCCTTTCAACAACAAGAAACCCGCGGCTTTCGCGCGGGAATTGCCAAAGTCTGAGGCAAAAACACGCTTTGGTCTAGGTGCTAGTTCCACCGGATTTCCCCGTTGTTCGCCAGCAAACACGCGCTGACCGGTCGCGCACAGCTTCGGGGGCTTACAAGATGGCCCCTCGCGCCCTACGTTCTGGGGGTATCCACTCAGGAGCCCCCCAATGCTGGACACCAAACCACACCCGATCATGAATCGCTGGCCCGCACTGTTCCCAGACCGGATTCAGCTGTATTCCTTCCCCACGCCCAATGGGGTCAAAGCCTCGATCATGCTGGAAGAAACCGGCCTGCCATATGAGGCACACAAGGTCACCCTGTCGGACGCGGATGTCAAAAGCCCCGAGTTCCTGTCGCTGAACCCCAACAACAAGATCCCCGCAATCATCGACCCGGACGGCCCGGACGGAAAGCCCATTGGTTTGTTCGAAAGCGGTGCCATCCTGCTGTACCTGGCCGAAAAATCGGGCAAGTTTATTGGTCAGACCCAGGCAGACAAGCACCAGGTCACTCAATGGCTGATGTTCCAGATGGGCGGCATTGGTCCAATGTTCGGCCAGCTTGGCTTTTTCCACAAATTCGCTGGCAGCGAGATCGAAGACCCCCGCCCTCGCGAGCGATATGTGAACGAGGCCAAACGGCTGCTGAATGTGTTGAACCAGCAGCTTGAAGGGCAGGATTGGGTCGCCGGAGATTATTCGATTGCCGACATCGCCATCGCGCCCTGGCTGCGCGGACTAGATTTCTATGGTGCCAGAGAACTGGTCGGATGGGACGACCACACAAATGTAACAGCTTATTTGGACCGTTTTCTGGAACGCCCTGCCGTCCAGAAAGGTCTTGTAACGCCACCGCGGGACTGACCTCACAGTCCCTCGGACGTGATCGGGCTTGCGGCCACATTAAGCCGCAAGCCCAATTTCCAAGGGTTAAGTCAGCCTGGCAGCGTGCCAGTCAGCACATAGCGCAGAACCTCAACCACTTGCGAGGGTTGTTCGGCCACGGCTAGGGCTGCGGCGTCCACCTCTTTCAGCGCATGCTGATGATCGGGGCCGTGTAGGACGATGAGCGACTTGCCCAGCGCTGCCGCATAACCTGCATCAAAGGCAGCGTTCCACTGTTTGTATTTCTCACCAAACCGGACGACCACCACATCTGCATCCGCGATCCCTTTGCGCGTCCGGATCGCGTTGACCATCGCGCCCTTGTGGTCGTGCCAGTATTTGTTCGGCTCTTCGCCCAAAATAGCCACACCGCAATCGTCGCTGGCGTCGTGATCGGTGACGGGGCTGTTGAAGGTGATGTCCAACCCCTGTGCGCCGTCGATAATTTGCTCACGCCAATCGGTGTGAATTTCCCCTGATAGGTATACGTTCAAGCCCATGTCGACCTCCGGTATTGATTTGGAACCTACTTAAGGCGCATTTGCGGGAAGCCCAATCAAGAAAATCCAGAAACACTTATCCCAAACACGCCCTAATTCC
This sequence comes from Ruegeria sp. CJ9, assembly GCF_056536625.1. Taxonomy (NCBI): domain Bacteria; kingdom Pseudomonadati; phylum Pseudomonadota; class Alphaproteobacteria; order Rhodobacterales; family Roseobacteraceae; genus Ruegeria; species Ruegeria sp. CJ9. Next base: position 40,129 of record NZ_JBQFPY010000016.1, on the reverse strand, counting down.
CGTAGGTGAAACGAAAAACGCGCCCGGAAGCGCGTTTTTTTGAAGTCTTATGGCAGGGCCCCTATCCGCGCAACACACCGCCTGTGGCCTTGGTGACCTTGGCGATGATCTTCTCGGCCACCGCTTCGATGTCTTTTTCCTTCAGCGTCGCGTCGGTTGGTTGCAGGCGCACGGTGATGGCCAGCGATTTTTTACCCTCGCCCAGACTGCCACCGATGAATTCATCAAAGACACGCACATCCTCGATCAGCGCCTTGTCAGCACCGGCCGCGGCGTTGACCAGCGTCAGCGCCTCGACCCCCTCGTCAACGACAAAGGCAAAGTCGCGTTCAACCGCTTGCAGGTCACGCAGTTCCAGCGCAGCACGGGTGGCTCCGGATTTACGGGGCAGAGGCACCTCGTCCGGCCAAATCGTAAAGGCCATCGCCGGGCCTTTGATATCCAGCGCTTGCAACACACGAGGGTGCAACTCGCCGAAGACGCCCAGCACCTTTTTCGGGCCCAGACAGATTTTGCCGTGACGCCCCGGATGCCACCAGGCATCGCCGTCACGCAGGATCTGCACCTTGGCGGGTGCGCCAATGGCAGCCAGCACCGCCTCGGCATCCGCTTTGGCGTCGAACACGTCGACCGGGCGCGATGCGCCATGCACGTCCTTGGGACCATTACGACCAACCAGCAGACCGGTGATCTGCGTTTTTTGATCTCCCGGTTCGCCATCATGGAACACCGGACCGACCTCGAACAACGCCACATCCGCGTAGCCACGCGCCTGATTGCGGGCGGCGGCCTGCAACAGGCCGGGCAGCAGATCGGGGCGCATGTGGCTCATCTCGGTCGAGATCGGGTTTTCCAACTGCGTCGCTTCGTCCCCGCCACCAAACAAGGCCGCCGAGGCCTGATCGATGAAAGTGTAGGAAACGCACTCATTGTACCCCAGCGCTGCACACGTGCGCCGCGCCATCGACTGACGGCGTTGTGTCGGGGTCATCACCGGTTTCGGGATGCCATCGGTGATACGCGGCAGCGGTTTGCCCTGCAGCTTGGTCAGGGATGCAATCCGCGCGACCTCTTCCACCAGATCGGCCTCACCCATGATATCTGGGCGCCAGCTGGGAACATGCGCCATCTCGCCCTCAAGGCGGAATCCCAGACGAGTCAGGGTCTGGCGTTGTTCGCTTTCGGGGATTTCCATTCCGACCAGAGACTGCACCCGCTCGGCATCCAGTTTAAAGGCGCGCGAATGATCCGGCGCTTTGCCCGCTTCCACGACCTTGGACACTTCGCCACCGCAGATATCCAAAATCATCTGCGTTGCCTGCTCCAACCCTTCCAGCGTGTATTCCGGGTCTACCCCACGTTCGAACCGATAGCGCGCATCCGAATTGATTTTTAAAGCCCGCCCCGTCAGGGCGATCTGCACGTGATCCCAGAACGCGCTTTCCAGGAAGACATTCACTGTTTCTTCGGTACAGCCGGTTTCCTCACCGCCCATGATACCGGCAATGGATTCCGGGCCTTTGTCGTCGGAAATCACCATCATGCCAGGCTGCAGAGTGTATTCTTTCTCGTCCAGCGCAACCAGCTTCTCACCACCCTTGGCGCGATGTACCCGCAGATTGCCGTGCACTTTGTCCGCATCGAAGACGTGCAGCGGGCGATTGTGGTCAAAGGTCATATAGTTGGTGATGTCCACCAGCGCCGAAATCGGACGCAGACCGATGGCCTTCAACTGATCCTGCAGCCATTGCGGGCTGGGTCCGTTCTTAACGCCCTTGATCAGACGTCCGGTGAAATGGGGCGCGCCGTCCAGCGTATCCTCATCAATCGTCACCTTGATTGGGCTTTCGAAATCACCCGGCACCGGAGTGTAGTCACGCTGTTTCAACTTACCAATGCCACGCGCGGCCAGATCGCGGGCAATCCCTTCGACGCCCAGCGCATCGGGGCGGTTCGGGGTGATCGCGATCTCGATCATCGGATCAACCTTCGACGGCTCATTCTCAGCCAGCCAGTCGATGAATTTGTCACCGACCTTGCCCGAAGGCAGCTCGATGATGCCGTCATGCTCATCCGACAGCTCCAACTCACGCTCGGATGCCATCATGCCATAGCTTTCGACGCCGCGGATCTTGCCGACGTTGATGGTCAGGTCCAGACCGGGGATATACATGCCTGGTTTGCAAACCACGACGGTGATCCCTTCACGCGCGTTGGGGGCACCGCAGATGATCTGCAATTCACCCTCATCGGTGTCCACCTTACAGACGCGCAGCTTGTCGGCGTCGGGGTGTTTCTCGGCGTGTTTCACATAGCCCAGCGTAAAGTCCTTCAGCCGGTCCGCCGGGTTCACGATCTCTTCGACCTCAAGGCCCAGATCAGTCAGCGCCTCAGCAATCTCATCCACCGAAGCGTTGGTGTCGAGGTGGTCTTTCAGCCAGGAAAGAGTGAATTTCATCGGTCGGTTTCCGCCAGTAAATCTCGGGTCAGACCGCGTTTACCGGATAATGCGCAGAGGGGAAAGAGGGCGCGTAGAACCGCCGCGCCTACTCTGCGGTCACTGTGTTGGCAACGCTGTCCGATCCAGCAAACACCGCCAGAATCCGCGCGATCCCGTCGCCGGTATTTTCACCTTCGTGGGGTGAGCGGAAGGCCTCGACCAACGCATCACCTTCCTTGTAGGTCCGGCTGCCCGCATCGCCGTAATCAACGGTGATCTCACCTTCCAGGATATAGGCCGCCAGCGGTGCTTCGTGACGGTGCAGGCCGGTTTTCTGACCAGGCTGCATGGTGACGATGGCCATGGTGATCTGCGGGGTACCATCGGGATATTCCAGCGCCTCGCCAATGACCGAAGTTTCGGTCTGCAGCAGCACGTCAACCGGCGGATAGATGTCACGCGCAAAGGCGGGTGCGGCGGCAAGGATCAGGGCGAAGGGCAAAAGCAGTTTCATGCGGCAAGGAATCCCGTGTCAGATCGTTTCGCCTTACAGGAAAGGGGGCATGCGGCGATGTCAAACAGTTCAGGGATAGCTCGGGACGCGGCCCAGCAATTCATCCAACTGCCGCCCGATCCAGCCATGAGGGATGAAATGCCCGCCCGGATGCGTGTCCAGCACCACCTGCCCCTGCGCGCAATCGGTCCACTCCATTCGGCTGAGCGTCAGGATCGGCACCACGCTCCAATCCCCACGCGGGGTCGCGTCGTGGCATCCATATTTCTGCCGCCACAGCGCCACCGGATAGGTGGTGTCGCCATCCGCGCCATAGGGGAAATCCATCACCGTATCGCTAAGGCCATGCACATGACGCACCTCGCGCGGGGCCTGCGGGCACTCCTCAGTCTGGCGGATGCTGCCCGCAACGGCTAATAGCGCCGCCGTGTCATTGCCCGACTGGCAGACATAGCGCCACGCCATCGCACCACCAAAGGAATAACCCGAGACATAGATGCGCTCCGGGTCAATGGGATAGCGTTTGGCCACGTCCTCAAGCACCCCATCGGCAAAGGGCACGTCGCCGGTGTCCGATGTCCAGAAATCCCAGCTTTTGCCCAATCCGTTCGGCGCCACCAGAAGCACGCCGCGCAGCTTCGTGGCCCCGGCTATGCGTTCATGGTTCACCACCACGGTCCCCTGCCGCGCCCAGCCATGGAAATGCAGCAAAACGGGCAGAGGCGTTTCGCCATCCCACCCATCCGGCTCCAACACATGATACGAACGGTCGCCGACCTGACAGGCGGTATCGCCGTGACAGGTATCCACGGCAGCGGCTTGGGTGGCGGTCAGCAGGAAGAGGCAGAGCAGTCGGTAAATCATCCGTCGAACCCTAGCGAGCCTGCGCCCGCTGTCACGTCACAACCCCGTGGGAGATTGTGACAAGCCGCGCTGTTGCCAGACCGCGGGATGGCGATCAACCGGTTGTAGTGGATATTTTTTCTTGGCCAAGCCCGTGCATCGTTCAAATTGAGTGCCTGCGGGGACAAATCGCCAGCCTGTGCGGGCGGTCTGGCGATAGCGCGGCGGCCTATCGACCTTTGCTTCGCGCTTCTGTCTGTTTGACCGCTACCTGTACTTTCTTGATCTGCTCAAGTTCTTCACGCTCTTGTCGAAATTGGATTCCATACCGGATGTATCCCACCAACAGGCCAGGGTAGACAAAAACAATAAGCGCAAAGCCTAGTATCCCTAAGACGACCCCGAACGCTAACATGGCGGGTACCACGGTGGGCACAAAAGACAACAATACAGGACCAATAAACAACGCAACAATCCACCGTACCGGAGCGCTCGCTATTCGGTCACTCCACCAATCGAAGTAGCCTGCTAGATATACCCCAAGCAGATACACTTAGCGGCTCAAGCCACCATGCAGGTTTGGCATATCCAGCGCCGCAAACCCGTAGTGGCGCAGCCAGCGCAAGTCGGAATCAAAGAACGCCCGCAAATCCGGAATACCGTATTTCAGCATCGCCAGACGGTCGATGCCGATACCAAAGGCAAAGCCCTGATAGACCTCGGGATCGATGCCACCGGCAGCGATGACCTTGGGGTGGACCATGCCCGAGCCCAGAATCTCCATCCAGTCGTCGCCCTCGCCGATCTTCAGCTGCCCGTTATCCCAGGAACAGCGGATATCGACCTCGGCCGACGGTTCGGTGAAGGGGAAGTGCGAGGCGCGGAAGCGCAGTTCGACGTCGTCGACCTCGAAAAACGCCTTCACGAACTCTTCCAGAACCCATTTCAGGTTCGCCATCGAGATGTCTTTGTCGATGGCCAGCCCTTCGACCTGATGGAACATCGGCGTGTGGGTCTGGTCATAGTCGGCGCGGTATACGCCGCCCGGACAGATGACGCGGATCGGCGCGCCCTGTTTCTCCATCGAACGGATCTGCACCGGAGACGTATGGGTCCGCAGCACATGCGGCGGGCGGTTATCGCCCTCGGCGCGGTGCATATAGAATGTGTCCATCTCGGCCCGCGCGGGGTGGTGGCCGGGGATGTTCAGGGCGTCAAAGTTGTACCAGTCGTCTTCAATGCGCGGCCCTTCGGCCACTGAAAAGCCCAGTTCGGCAAAGATCGCGGTCAGTTCCTCGGTCGCCTGGCTGATTGGGTGGATCGAGCCCTGACGGCGCGCGCGGGTCGGCAGGGTGACGTCCAGCCATTCGGTGCGCAGACGCTCATCCAGTGCGGCATCGGCCAGCGCGGATTTCTTGGCGGACAGGGCCGAGTTGATTTCGTCCTTCAGGGCGTTCAGCGCCGGGCCTGCGACCTGCCGCTCCTCGGGCGTCATTTTACCCAGCTCGCGCATCTTCAGCGCGACCTCGCCCTTTTTGCCCACGGCGGCGACGCGGATCGCCTCAAGCGCGTTTTCGTCGCCTGCTTCGGCGATCTGCCCCAGATATTTTGCCTTAAGATCGTCCATCACGCTTTCCGAACTGGCCCCTGAATTTGGTCCAGAACCTGCTATCGGCCAATCCGGATGAATGCAAGCCGCACGGTGCGGATCAATAGCTGTATTCCGGGAACACCCGCGTCAGATCGCCATTCCAGTCGCCATTGTAGTGATCCAGCAACTCATCCGCCGGAACCTTGCCGGTTTCGATGCTGTCCTTCAGCGCGTTGAGGAAATGCGTCTCATCCGGGACCAGGCCACCTGCACCGGGGAAGGCACGGGATTTCAGACCGGCCTCGGAAATCGAGACCACCTCGCGCGCCAGATCGTGCATGTTGATGTTGCCGACTTGTGCCTGCAGCCCGTCCTTCGCGGCCTCGACACGCAATGCCTCGCGAGTTTCCGCGTCCCAGCCTTTGACCAGATCCCAGGCTGCATCCAATGCACCCTGATCATAGGTCAGGCCAACCCAGAACGCAGGCAGCGCACACAGGCGTCGCCAGGGGCCCCCATCAGCGCCGCGCATCTCCATGAACTTCTTGATCCGCGCCTCGGGGAAGGCCGTGGTTAAGTGATCGGCCCAATCCGACAGGGTCGGCGTTTCACCCGGCAGCGCGGGCAGTTTGCCCTGCAGGAAGTCGCGGAAGGACTGTCCTAACGCGTCGATATACTGACCGTCGCGATAGACGAAATACATCGGCACATCCAACGCGTATTGGACCCAGCGTTCGAACCCGAACCCGTCCTCGAACACAAAGGGCAGCATCCCGGTACGCGCATCGTCGAGATGCTGCCAGATATAGCTGCGCCAGCTTTTCTGGCCGTTGGGTTTGCCATCGAAGAACGGAGAGTTGGCGAACAGTGCCGTGGCCACCGGCTGCAAGGCCAGCGCAACGCGCAGTTTCTGCACCATGTCGGCCTCGGACCCAAAGTCGATATTGACCTGAACCGTGCAGGTCCGGCGCATCATCGACCGACCCATGGTGCCGACTTTCTCCATATAGTCGTTCATCAGCTTGTAGCGGCCCTTGGGCATCAGGGGCATATCGTCGTGCGACCACGTTGGCGCGGCACCAAGACCGATGAAGCCGACGCCGATCTTGTCAGCAATATCCTTCACGTCGCGCAGATGCGCGTTCACTTCGTCACAGGTCTCATGGATGGTTTCCAAAGGCGCACCCGACAGTTCCAACTGTCCACCGGGTTCGAGCGAGACATTGGCGCCGTCTTTTTGCAGGCCGATCAGCTTGCCGTTTTCTTCCAGCGGCTCCCAATCGTGCAAGTCGCGCAGACCTTTCAGAACGGCCAGAATCGAGCGCTCGCCCTCATAGGGCAGCGGCTTCAGCGTGTCTTTGCAATAGCCGAACTTTTCATGCTCGGTCCCGATGCGCCAATCCTGCTTGGGCTTACAGCCCGATTCCAGATATTCGGCCAGTTGCTCATGGCGTTCGATCGGTCCGCCGCCGGACTGGGGGATGGACATGAACCGTTCTCCGATCCTGATGTGTCTGTCGTTCGGTCTTTCGTGGTCGGAAACCGCGCCAGTGTCAATGCAGCCTGAGATGCGCCGGACGCGAGGGTGTACGTTCCCAGATCACCACCTGGTGTGCGGTGCCACTGTTCAGTTCCGCCAGCATTTGTTCGGTTTTTAGCCCCGGCAGCGCCGAGAAGACATCGAACAGCGCCTCGGCCCCTTCGGCATTCACAGGAATGTGAAGCACCGGCTGACCCGGTTGTTCCAGCACCCAGTGCGCAGGCGACGACGTCGGGTCCAGCGCCAGACGCTCAATTTCACGCGCGGCGACCATGCCGCCGTCCAACGGGCCCAGATAGGTGATCTGGCCTTCGTCAATGGTAACTACGCCCGGTCCACCGGCCCCGGTGCGGAAGCGGGCACGCTGAATGCCGATGACCGCAAGCGCGACTGAGACCAGAACCAGCACCCAGCCGAGCCATCCCAGCAACCCACCGGGGCCGCTGATCCAGCTGAGCCCCACCAGCAGGACAGCCCCCGCCACCAGCACTTCGCGCCAGCGCCACAGGGTCAGTTTGGCTTCGGGTCGGATGAAACTCATGCCGTGTCCTCGGGGTTTGTGAACAGGATCAGTGAATACTGCCCCGCCGGTTGAAATCCGATTCCGATATAGGCACGCGCGGCGGAATCGGAAGCCGCGAACAGAACTGCACGGGTCACTCCGGCTCGGCACGCCTCAAGCAGATGCAGCGCAACCGCTAAGCGGGCGTAGCCATGGCCGCGCAGGTTGGGCGGTGTATAGACGCCGCCGATTTGTACAATCTCGGGCAGGCGGGCGTTGAATCCGGTCATGGCAACCGGCTGTCCGTCGATCAGCAGAACCCGGTGAGAATCGCGGGCTGTATACGCCAGATAATCCTCGCCCGCCTGTTTCTGCGCGCGTTCTGGATCGAAATCCATTGCCTCGATCAGGTAACGTTCACGCCACCCTTCAGTGACCGCCTTGTCGACTTCACCCAAGGGCACAAGCTCAGCGCCCTCGGCATCGGGCAGCACAAGCTGTTTCAAATCCAGCGAGAAACCCGGCTCATCACTGTTCAGCGTCGCGGGGCGACCTTCCCACCCGGCTAGCCGCATGATCTTTCGGGCCTGTCCCGCTTCGGCGGCCAGACCGAACAGCTTGCGGCCGCGGATCAGAGCAATCGCGTCCGCAAGCTCTGGATCGGAACAGTCGGGACATTGCGGCAGGACCATGCCTTCGTTGGTGATGCCAAACACAGCCCGCGGTTCGTCGCCCAAAACCCACATGTTCATGGCGCGCGGGTGAGACCCACACAAACCATGATCCCGCAGATTGGCCAACGGGAACATCGAGGTCTGAATATGCTGCGAAAGAAATGCGTCGATCTTTGGCGCATCAGCGGCTTGCGCTAATTGCCATGTCACGACCAATCCCCCAGCGCCTGCTGCCACATGGTCAACGCCGCAACGGCCGCCGTATCGGCGCGCAGGATACGCGGGCCCAGACTGACCACATGGGCAAAGGGCAAGCCAACAAGACGCGTGCGTTCACGATCCGAAAAGCCGCCCTCGGGGCCGATTAGTATGGCCCAGGGCTGCCCCTTCTCCTGTGCCGCCAAGCGCAGAGCCGACCCAACTTCGGCCTCGTTACAAAACATCAGCTGACGGCCATCGGGCCATGCATCCAGAACACGGTCAAGCCGTTGTAGATCGGCGACCTCGGGCACGAAGGTGCCTCCGCATTGCTCGGCGGCCTCAACCGCGTGGGCTTGCAGGCGGTCCTGTCGGATACGTTCGGAATTGGTGAACTCGGTCTGCACGGGCAGGATCCGAGCCGCACCCATTTCCGCCGCCTTTTCAACGATGAAATCAGTGCGCGCCTTTTTGATCGGCGCGAACAGGAACCACAGATCGGGCGGCATTTGCAGCGGCTTGGTCTGTTCCACACAGGTCAGAACGCCACCGCGCTTTCCCGCTTCGGCAACATCGGCCAACCACTCTCCGTCCCGGCCATTGAACAGGGCCACGTGGCCGCCCACAGCCAGGCGCATGACACCGAACAGGTAATGGGCCTGCTCGCGCGTCAAATCAACGGATTGCCCCTGACCCAGAGGGTGCTCTACATACAGTCTGATCTTTGCACTCATGAGGCCTTACATATGCAAGGCAACGCCCCAACACCAGACGGTCAGGTCGCCGATGCCGTATCCGGCAACTGGGTCGACACCCACGCGCCTGAATTCACCCGCCCCTATCTGCGCCTCAGCCGCGCGGACCGGCCCATCGGTACGTGGTTGCTGCTAATTCCGTGCTGGTGGGGTCTGGCGCTGGCGATCCTTAGCGACGGCAATCCCAGGTGGGAGGATCTGTGGATCGCCATCGGCTGCGCCCTTGGCGCATTCCTGATGCGCGGAGCAGGCTGTACGTGGAACGACATCACCGATCGCGAGTTCGACGGGCAGGTGGAGCGCACACGGTCACGCCCGATTCCATCCGGTCAGGTCAGTGTGCGGCAGGCGGTGATCTGGATGGGCCTACAATGCCTGATGGCGCTGGGGATTCTGCTGACATTCAATCAGGCCGCCATCGCCATGGGCGTGCTGTCGCTACTGCCGGTGACGATCTATCCATTTGCCAAACGGTTCACATGGTGGCCGCAGGTGTTTCTGGGGCTTGCCTTCAACTGGGGCATCCTGTTGGCCTGGGCCGCGCATACGGGCACGGTCAGTGCGCCTGCAATCATATTGTATTTGGCTGGTATCGCCTGGACGCTGTTCTATGACACGATCTATGCCCATCAGGACGCAGAAGATGATGAGCTGATTGGCATCAAATCCACCGCCCGTCTGTTTGGCACCGATACAGGGCGCTGGCTGAAGTACTTTCTGGTGGCAACGGTTTTCCTGATGGGTCTGGCCATTATCGACGGGGCGCTGGCACAAGCCTCAATCATGTCTTTGGCCGTGGCCTTGGCCGGGCCATGGGCGATGGGCTGGCACATGGCTTGGCAATTGCGCGGGCTGGATCTTGAGGATAACGCGAAGCTGCTGCAATTGTTCCGCGCCAATCGGGACACCGGCCTTATTCCGCTGATCTTCCTCTGCGTCGCACTGTTGCTCTGATTGCACCTTGGCGCGGGGCTAGGTAAGAGTTCGCACATTCGCCTGAGGAGTCGTTAACCCGCACATGCGTTTGCCCTATATCTTTGCCGTAGCCTTTATCTTCCTCGTGTCGGCTGGCCTTTGCCTGTTGGCGGCCAGCTTTGCAGTGACCAAGGTCGAAGAGTCCTCTGAATTTGCCGTGCGCCGTGCGCTGGACCTGAAGGGGCACGATTGGGCCGAGGTGTATTCCGACGGGTTGCGCGTTGTGCTAACGGGCACTGCCACGGATGAGGCCACCCGCTTTAACGCCCTGACCGCAGCCGGGACCGAGGTCGATACCTCGCGTGTGATCGACGAGATGAATGTGGCGCCGACCTCGCAACTGGCCGCCCCCCGGTTTTCCGCTGAGATTTTGCGCAACGACAGCGGGATTTCTGTGATCGGCCTGATCCCAGCCAGTCAGGACCGCGAGGCACTGGTGGAGCGGCTGCGTGATCTGAGCGATGGCAGCCAAGTGTCAGACCTGATGGAAACCGCCGATTACCCCAAGCCAAAAGGCTGGGACACCGCGATCACCTATGCCGTCGAGTCGCTGACCAGCCTACCCCGCGCCAAGATCTCGGCCAGCCCGGGTCTGGTCAAGATCACCGCAATTGCCGACAGCCAGCAGGAAAAGGAACGGCTGGAACAAAGCCTTACCCGTGCCGCGCCGCCCAGCCTGCGGATCGGCCTGGCGATCTCGGCCCCGCGCCCGGTGATCACGCCTTTTACGTTGCGGTTTTTGATCGACGAAAATGGCGGCCAGTTCGACGCCTGTTCGGCGCAAGACGAAAAAGCCCGCGATGCCATTATTGCCGCAGCGAAAGAGGCCGGTCTGAGCGCCACCTACTCCTGCACCATCGGATTGGGCGTACCCTCGCCACGTTGGTCTGACGCCGCCACGCTGAGCATTCAGGCGCTGGCGGATCTGGGTGGCGGATCGGTTACGATGTCGGATGCGGATATCACGCTGGCAGCGGCGCAGGGCACCGATGCCGGGACCTTTGATCGCGTGGTGGGCGAGCTTGAAAATGCGCTGCCTCCGGTCTTTGCCCTGCACGCGATCCTACCGCCCCCGGAAACCGATACCGTGTCCGGCCCCCCCGAATTCACCGCCACACGCAGCCCCGAGGGGTTGGTGCAGATACGCGGACGGCTGGGCGACGACACCCAGCGCGACATGGTCGACAGCTATGCCCGCGCTGCCTTTGGGTCGGAACAGGTCCACACCGCAACCCGCATTGCGCCCGAAGGGCTGCCGACGGGCTGGCCCGTGCGCATTCTGACCGGGCTTGAGGCGCTAGCCCAACTGCATAACGGTGCTTTGACGGTGACGCCGGATGATCTTGAGTTGTCCGGTGTCAGCCATGACCCCGACACAAAGGCGCAGATCGCGGGTCTGTTGTCCGAGAAGCTGGGCGACGCACAGGAATTCACCCTGTCGATCACCCATCAGGAACCCCCCGAACCCGCCGACAAACTGCCTGATCCCGAAGTTTGCGAGGAACGCATCGCCGAGGTTCAGGCGGGCACCAAGATCGCCTTTGAACCTGGCTCGGCCACTGTTGCCACCGACTCGCGCGATACCGTGAACCAGATTGCTGACATCTTGCGCGAATGCGGCCCCATCAGGCTTGAGATTCAGGGCCACACCGACAGTCAGGGCCGGGAAGAGATGAACCAACAACTTAGCCAATCGAGGGCGCAATCGATCCTGAACGAGCTGCGCGCGCGCCGGGTGCCCACCGCCAGTTTCACTGCCATGGGATACGGGGAAACGCAGCCCATTGCCGATAACGACACCGAAGAAGGCCGCGAAGAAAACCGCCGGATCGAGTTCCGCCTTATCCGGCCCGAACCGATTGAGAACCCGGAAACCGGGCTGGACGCGATCGAGGCGGAAATGATCGAGGGCGAACAGACGGACAATACCGCCTCAGACGCGGATGCAGGGGACCAGTAAGTTGAACAGAATCGAATTCATCATCGCCACCGCCATTATCCTGTTCTCGGCCTTTTGCATGGGCTGGTTCGCCAACTGGCTGGCCCATCGCCTGTCACGCGTGCGCCAAAGTGACGTGGCCGATCTGGACCGCATGAGCCAAGAGCTGCACGAGGCCGAAGAAACCCGCGATCAGGCGATCACCTACCTGCAACAGCGCGAGGCCGAACTGACCAATCAACTGACCCAGGCCGAGGCTGAACTTGCCGCCGCCATGGACGGTCTGCGGGCCGCCCGACAAGAGGCCGAAGAACTGCGTGGACGTATCAACAACGCAGATTGAGGAACCGGATTTTTCGCTCTGATTCCGGTTACATTGCTGTAGGGTCGTCCCAAACGTGAGGGCGATCCATGTCAAATCAAACAGTCAAATTCGAACAGTTCAGAGACCTGCACTTTGGGTCCAAGGCTTTTGTCATGCCCAACCCCTGGGACGCGGGCTCGGCCCGGTTGCTGTCCAATTTGGGCTTTGAAGCCTTAGCAACAACCAGTGCCGGCTATGCGTTCACAAAAGGCAAACGCGACTCTTTTGCTGACCTAAGCAGGGATGAGTTGCTGGACAATGCCTCAGACATCGTCAAAGCGGTTCCCCTGCCCGTTTCTGCTGACCTTGAGGCGGGCTTTGGGCATGAGCCTGGGGCCTGCGCCCAGACCATTCGCATGGCGGCGGAAATCGGTCTGGTTGGCGGATCGATCGAAGACGCGACAGGCAATCCAGATGCCCCGATCTATGATCTGCACCAATCGGTTGACCGCATTCAGGCTGCTGCAGAAGTCGCGGCAGGCTTGCCTTTCCTGTTGACCGCAAGGGCAGAGAATTACCTTTGGGGCCGCGCGGACCTGGGTGACACGATCAAACGCTTGCAGCTGTTTTCCGAAGCAGGCGCTGCCGTGTTGTACGCCCCCGGTCTGCCGGATTTGGACGCAATCAGAACCGTGTGCCGCGAAGTCGACAAACCGGTGAATGTGGTGATGGGACTCAGCGGACCTGTCTATTCCGTATCCGAACTTTCCGACGCAGGCGTTCGACGGATCAGCGTCGGCGGGTCATTTGCGCGCGCTGCGTTTGGCGCATTGAAGCGGGCGGCTGACGAAGTGAAATCAAAAGGCACCTTCAGCTATTCGGCGGATGCGATCCCCGGCGAAGAACTTAACAGGCTTTTGAGTTGAGATTGGACGGTCACATTCTGTGCACGGCTGGCAATGTCACCAGCGGGTCAGCGCGTCTTCGTCTTCGTCCTTGGCGTCGACCCATTGCGCGCCGGAATTGGTGATTTCCTTCTTCCAGAAGGGCGCGCGGGACTTCAGGTAATCCATCAGGTACTCCGCCGCCTCAAACGCATCCTTACGGTGCCGCGCGGCCGTGGCGACCATCATGATCCGGTCCCCCGGTGCCAGCCGTCCGTGGCGGTGGATCACCAGCACATCGCCTAAAGACCAGCGCTGCTGCGCTTCTTCGGCAATCTTGGTCAAGGCCCGTTCGGTCATGCCGGGGTAATGCTCTATCTCCATCACATCCAGATCGCCCGAGGCCAGATCGCGCACAACACCGGTGAAGGTCACAATCGCCCCGTTGGCGTCGTCACCGGCGGCAAAGGCATTGGCCTCAGCCCCCAGATCGAACTCTTCTTCCTGAACCGCGACGCGCATTTTAGCCGCCTGTCATAGGTGGGAAAAACGCCACCTCGCGCACACCGGTCAGCGAGGCGTCAAAGTCCGACAGTTCCTGATCCAGCGCCACCCGCAGCGCGGAAAGGTCGGCAAAAGCTGCGGCATAGCGGTCCTCGCGCGCGCTGAGTTCGGCAACCAGATCGGAAACCGTTGCGGCGTCGGTCTCGACCCGCTCTTTCGGCAGACCGATTCGTTCGCGGACCCAGGCGAAATACAGCACGTCCATCGCTTAGCTCTCCTTCAGATGGGGCATGGCTTTACGTAGGTAGTCATAGCCGGTGATCAATGTCAGCGTCGCAGCAATCCACAACAGCCACAGCCCAACGCGGCCTGACCAGAACATCCCCTCCAGATGCCAGCGCAGGTGGTTCACGTCCTCAATCTGCCCGGTCAGAGCCTGATCAATCAATTCCGGGTTCATCCCGAAAGAGCCCATCACGAAATTATGCTCAAAGATACCCTGCGAAAACAGCACCGCAATCGCCACCATCTGTGCCGTGGTTTTCCATTTCGCCAGCTTCGTCACCTTCAGCGTTCCGGCCGTGTCGCCCAGATATTCGCGCAGGCCTGACACGAACACTTCGCGGAACAAGATCACGGTGGCGGGCAGCACCAGCCACGGCGTCCAATGTTCGGCTGAATAGCCCACAAGGATCATCAGCGCGATCACCACCATCGCCTTGTCGGCAATCGGGTCCAGCATGGCCCCGATCTTGGTTTCTTGTTTCCACGCGCGGGCCAGATAGCCGTCGAACCAGTCGGTGATCGCCGCTGTTAAAAACAGGATCAGCGCGAACCAGTCCGCATAGGGTCGGGTAAAATACAGAAACATCACGGCCAGACCGGGGGCTGCAATAAGGCGTAGCACGGTCAGGATATTGGGCAGGTTCCACTTCATGGTTTGGACATTACATCGCTGGTTGCAGACATAAAAGACGGCACCGCAAAAAACGGTCCCGGTCACAGGCAGTTGCGGCACGGTTGGTCAAAGGGTCGCAAGCTGGAACTCTCAGCCAGATACCCCCTTGGCGCGCGATCCCTTTACGGTCAGATTGGCGCGGTTTCCACGTGGCAGAGCAATGACAACACATATTCAAACCGATCCCCGATCAAACCTGATCGGCAGCGCCTGGATGATCTCGGCCATGGCGCTGTTCGCGTTAGAGGACGCGCTGCTCAAGGGGGCCTCGGCCACGTTACCTATATGGCAGATTCTGTTGTTGTTCGGCGCGGGCGGAACAGTGGTCTTTGCGATTGTCGCGATCGTACGCGGAACACGATTGTTTCACCCCGATGTGCTGTCGCGACCGATGAAAGTGCGCGTGCTGTTCGAAATCTTCGGGCGGCTGTTCTATGTGCTGGCGATCACTCTGACGCCGTTGTCGGCGGCCACGGTAATCTTGCAGGCCACGCCTCTGGTCGTGGTGGCAGGTGCGGCGCTGTTCTTTGGCGAAACGGTCGGCTGGCGACGGTGGAGCGCCATCCTGATTGGCCTGATCGGTGTGGTGGTGATCATCCAACCAACCGGAGACAGTTTCACGGCCCTGTCCATTCTGGCCGTGCTGGGGATGCTGGGTTTTGCCGGGCGCGATCTGGCCAGCCGGGCCGCACCGGCCACACTGGGAACCGAGGTGCTGGGGTTTTACGGCTTTCTCTGCATCATCGTCGCCGGGCTGGCCTATCGGTTCTGGGAAGGCGCACCAATGGCACCTGTGGACCTGCACACCAGCCTGCATGTCGGCGGAGCCGTCCTGATGGGAACAGCCGCCTACGCATCGCTGATGAAAGCCATGCGGACGGGCGAAGTTTCGGCCGTCACGCCGTTCCGCTATTCCCGCCTGCTGTTCGGTGTCGGCCTGGGCGTAGTTATGTTTGGCGAAAGGCTGGATCAGACCATGTGGATCGGTAGCGGGCTGATCGTGGCCTCGGGGCTTTATATCCTGTGGCGCGGACGGCAAGTTTAGCCCTTGTCGTGGAAGAAGTCATAAACCTTCTGCGCCAACCCGGCTGAGATACCGTCCACCGCCTTGAGATCGGCCAAGTTGGCCCGGCTGACCGCCTTGGCACTGCCGAAATGGGCCAGCAAAGCGCGTTTGCGCGCCGCGCCCACGCCGGGGATCTCGTCCAACGGGGTCGCCCCCACGGCTTTGGCGCGCTTTGCCCGGTGGGTGCCAATGGCGAACCTGTGTGCCTCGTCCCGCAAGCGCTGAATGAAGTAAAGCACCGGATCGTTGCGTTTCAGGGCAAAGGGGCGTTGGCCGATGCGATGGAATTCTTCCTTGCCGTGATCCCGATCGACACCTTTGGCGACACCCACCATCGGGATATCCTCGACGCCGTGGGTTTGCATAATCTCATGCACAGCACTGACTTGCCCCGCACCGCCGTCGATCAGCAACAAATCGGGCCACAGCCCCTTTTCGCGATCCGGGTCCTCTTTTTGCAGGCGGGTGAAGCGGCGATTCAGAACCTCTTTCATCATGCCAAAATCGTCACCGGGGGTCAGATCATCGCCGCGAATATTGAACTTGCGATAGGCGTTTTTCATGAACCCTTCGGGGCCAGCCACAATCATGCCGCCCACAGCATTGGTTCCCTGTATGTGGCTGTTGTCGTAAACCTCGATACGGTCGGGTGGAGTGTCCAGATCGAACGCCTCGGCCACACCACGCAATAGCTTGGCCTGTGTGGCGCTCTCCGACATTCGCCGCGCCAGCGATTCACGTGCGTTGCGCAGGGCACCGGCGACCAGTTCCTGCTTTTCGCCGCGCTGAGGCACCAGAATCTCCACCTTGCGCCCGGCCTTCTCGGTCAGCGCCTCTTGCATCAGATCGGCGTTTTCGATGGCATCCGACAGGATCAATTGCCGGGGCGGTTCCTTGTTGTCGTAGAACTGACCAAGGAACGCCTCCATCACCTCGGCCGGGGACACGTCCGGCCCTACACGAGGATAGAAATCCTTGTTGCCCCAGTTCTGGTTGGCCCGGATGAAAAACACCTGAACGCAGGCTTGACCACTGTCCATATACAGGCCGATCACATCCGCCTCGGCCACGCCGCGCGGGTTGATGCCTTGAGACGTCTGCACCTGCGTCAGCGCCCGGATACGGTCACGCAGGCTGGCGGCACGCTCGAACTCCATCGCCTCGGAGGCGGCCATCATCTGTTCGGCCAGTTCCTCCTGCACCTTGGTCGACCGGCCCGACAGAAAACGTTCCGCATCCTTGACGCTTTCGCGGTAATCCTCCTCGGAGATCAACCCGACACAAGGCCCTGAACATCGCTTGATCTGATACAACAGGCAGGGTCGTGTGCGGCTATCGAACATGGAATCCGAGCAGTTGCGCAGCAGGAAGGCCTTTTGCAGCTGGTTCAGTGTCCGGTTCACCGCCCCTGCATTTGCAAAGGGTCCGAAATAGGCGCCCTTTTCTTTCTTTGCCCCACGATGTTTCTTGATCTGCGGAAAGGAGTG
Organism: Ruegeria sp. CJ9; assembly: GCF_056536625.1. NCBI lineage: Bacteria > Pseudomonadati > Pseudomonadota > Alphaproteobacteria > Rhodobacterales > Roseobacteraceae > Ruegeria > Ruegeria sp. CJ9. Next base: position 22,955 of record NZ_JBQFPY010000016.1, on the reverse strand, counting down.
GTCTTTGGCCACCAGAATATTCGGGAAACTTTTGTCGTCCCGCAGCAGCACGTTGTACTTGGGCTTGAGCTGCTTGATCAGGTTCTGTTCCAGCAGCAGTGCCTCGGTTTCGGTCCGCGTGGTCAGGAACATCATCGAGGCGGTTGCCGCGATCATCCGTTCGATCCGTCCAGAATGGCCGGGGCGCGCATAATTCGACACCCGCGCCTTCAGGTTTCGCGCCTTTCCGACATACAAAACCCGGCTGTCACCATCCAGCATCCGATACACACCGGGTGAGCTGTCCAGCGTTTTTACATAGCGCTGAATGATGGCATAGCCGGTGGGCTGAGCGTTCGATGTTGGGTCGTCTTGGATGGTCATGGGCCTGAGATATGATTCTCTGACCATGGCTGCAATCTTGTGCCTTTCAGATCAAGAGAAAACAAATCCACGGTTTCTGTGGATAACTGTGGAGATAAGTTTCCGGGCATCGCGAATTTCCCTTGTTTCATTAAGGATTCCTTGATCTGCACAAAAATTAGGCAGCATTTTAACTTGTTGTTTTTAAACGAAACTATTTCCTACACATGACAAGTGTATGAAAAAAAAGACATTTTTGTAACGTGCAGGTAACAGGAACGCGAGCGGTGCAAAACTTACGGCAGAATTACTTATTCTACGCCCAGAACATCCGGTGTCTGCCAGCCCAGATGTTGCCCGCCATCCACGCATAGCAGCTGTCCAGTCACCGCATGCGCGTCCAAAAAATAGCCCAGCGCGGCGGTGATATCCGACGGGTTCGCGCCCCGCTCGAGAACTGTGTTGGCGCGCTGTGCCTTGAAGTGGTCTTCGCTCTGGCGATGGCCCTGCATGGTGGGGCCCGGCCCGATGGCGTTGACGCGGATCGCAGGAGTCAGCGCCTGCGCGGCGGTACGGGTCAGCGCCCACAGGCCCATCTTTGCAATGGTGTAGGACATGAACTCGGGGGTCAGCTTGCGCACGCGCATGTCGACCATGTTGACGATCAATCCGGTGGCCCGGGGCTCTCCGGCGTCGTCCGTGTCGGGCGTCAGCCCTTGCTCGGCCATCGCCTGCGTCAACACAAACGGCGCGCGCAGGTTGCTGTCCATGTGACGGTCCCAGCTTTGCCGCGTGGCCGTGTGAATGTTGTCATATTCAAAGATCGAGGCATTGTTGACCAAACAGGTGATCGGTCCGCCCAGCGCCTTGGCCGCGCGGGGCAGCAGGGCGCTGACTTGTGCCTCATCCAGCAAATCGGCCTGCAGGGCGACCGCCTTGCGCCCCAGCGCCTGAACCTCAGCCACAGTTTCCAGCGCGGGTTGTTCAGAGGTGGCATAGTGTACCACCACATCATATCCCCGGCGCGCCAGGTACAGCGCCATGGCCCGGCCAAGGCGAATTCCGGCACCGGTCACTAAGGCTCGGGTCATGAATGATCCCTCTTCGTCACGTTACGCCAACAAAACGATGACATAGACCGCGTAGAGCAGAGTCAACACAATGCCCCAGGCGCGCGTGATGTCCCGCTTGAAAAACACGAACGGGATCAGCAACAGCGACGCGCCCAACATGACCCACAAGTCAAATTCAAGGAATTCCGGGTCGACGGGAATAGGGCCAACCAACGTGGCAATCCCGACAATGGCCAGCAGGTTGAACATGTTTGACCCGATCACATTGCCCAGCGCCACATCCGCCTGACGCCGCAGCGCCGCCATCACCGTGGTGGCCAATTCCGGCAGGGATGTTCCCACGGCAACCAGTGTGAGGCCGATCACCGTTTCGCTGACCCCATAGGTGCGCGCAATGACGGTCGCGTTGTCGACAAGAAGATGCGCGCCCATGGGCAGACCGATCAGGCCCAACACCAGGTAGACCGAAACCTTCCAATAGGCCATGTTGGGATCAGCCTCTTCCAGACCTTCCAACTCATCATCGTCGGCACAAGCCTCACCACAGGCCTTGCGATGCGCATAGGCCTCGCGGAACGCATTCCACAGAACAAGAGCCAGCGCAGCCAGCAGAATGGCCCCGCTGAACATGTTGAACACGCCACAGAATGCCAGCCCGATGAACAGAACCGAAGCGAGCAGCATGAAAACATAGTTCTTGCGACTGTCGCATTCGCTGGTGTGCAACGTGGCCAGCAAAGCAGGCAGGCCCAGAACCAGCAAGATATTCGCCGTGTTCGACCCGACCACGTTGCCCAGCGCAATCCCCGGCGCGTTCTCCTTGATCGCGCTGATCGCAATCAAAAGTTCGGGCGCTGATGTGCCAAAGGCTACGATGGTCAGGCTAACGATCAATGCAGGCACGCCCATGCGCAGGCTCAGGTTTACCGCACCGCGTACCAGCGCATCACCCGCCAGCAACAAGATCAGCAATCCAAGGCCGGATAACAGCCATGCCGTCATGTCCGGCCTCCTTTTTCGCAGGCGCAGGGGCCTTTGCCGATCCTGAACCGCCCGCAGCGCGGACATCTTGACGATTGCAGCCTCTTTTGCCCTGGAAAGCGCAGCTTTCCGAACATCGCCAGCACACCCATGGCGATCAGAAACAGGGTGACAATCTTGATAATCACGTCACAAACCGAAACGCGCGTAGGCTGCACGCTCCTCAAGGCCGGCAACGGCATCCTGTGCCAGCGAAGCCCCAAAGCGCGACCAAAGAGGTTTGCGCAGCCCATAGCGGCGGAACTTGACCTTTTCGCCAAAGCGTTCCTGCAACTTGGGCTTCAGATGCGCGATGCCATCAATCAGCCCCAGTTCCTGCGCGCGCCGGGCCAGCCAGACCTCGCCTGTGAACAGGTCCTGACTTTCATCCAGCTTGCCGCCGCGCCGGGTTTTGACATGAGTGATGAAATTTTCGTGAATGTCAGCCAACAGCACTTCCAGCCGAGCGACGTCTTCTTTTTTCTCGGGTGCAAACGGGTCCAGCATAGACTTCGATTTGCCGGCAGTATGCACGCGGCGCTCGATACCCTGTTTTCGCAAAAGGACATGCGCGCCGAAACCCGAAGAGATCACCCCAATCGACCCCAGAACCGAACTGTCATCGGCGTAAATCTCATCCGCAGCCGCCGCCAGCCAATATCCGCCCGAGGCTGCCACGTCTTCGACAAAAGCAATGACAGGAACGTTCAATTCCTCAGATAACCGTCGAATACGCGCGCCGATCAGAGAGCTTTGCACCGGCGATCCACCGGGCGAGTTGACCTCAAGCGCGACGGCGGCAGGTTTGCCCTTGCGAAAGGCTTTCTCAAGTACGGGTGCCAGCGCAGTGTCGGACATCGATCCACGACCGGCCATTCCGATTGCACCGGACAGGCGCACAACGGCCACGCAGGGTTGCTTTTTAATAAACGGCAGGCTGAGTTTCATGGGTGCCGATGTAGAGTGCCCCCAACCGGTAAACAAGGGACCGATTTACCGATAGACGTGACGTGAACACATTTCCTGAGGTCAGAGGGCAAAAATGCAACGCCTCTCTGTGGCTTAGCTACGAATGCGCCAACCGGTTTTAAAGATCCACCAGATGATGCCAAGGCACAGGCCGGTAAAGGCCAGAATGGCCAACAGGCTAAGCCCGATCGGAACATCCGCCAGCCCATAAAACGACCAGCGAAACCCCGAAATCAGATAGACCACCGGGTTGAACAAGGTGACCGTCTGCCAAAGCGGCGGCAGCATCGAAATGGAATAGAACGTGCCACCCAGAAAAATCAGCGGCGTCACGACAAGCTGCGGCACCAGCGACATCTGCTCGAAATTACTGGCCCAGATACCGATGATGAACCCCAACAGAGAAAAGCTGAGGCAGGTCAGGATCAGAAATGCAGCCATCGCAACCGGGTGTTCGATGCGCAAATCCACAAAGAAAGAGGCCGTAACCAGGATGACCAACCCAACGAAAAGTGCCTTGGTCGCGGCTGCCCCGACATAGCCGATCACAATCTCGATAAAATTCACCGGCGCCGAGAGAAGTTCATATATCGTGCCCAGAAACTTGGGGAAATAGATGCCGAAAGACGCATTGGATATTGCCAGCATCACCACCGACAGCATGATCAGCCCCGGCACGATGAAGGCACCGTAGGACACGCCTTCGATCTCTTGAATACGGCTGCCGATGGCGGTGCCAAAGACCACGAAATACAGCGAGGTTGATAGGACCGGCGACAGAAAGCTTTGCGCCAGGGTGCGGAAGAACCGGGCCATTTCGAACCGGTAGATGGCGGCAATGGCGGACCAGTTCATGCGGGCTCTCCGGACACCAGATTGACAAAGATTTCCTCAAGGCTCGACTGCCGCGTCTGCACATCACGCAACACCAGCCCCGCCTGCGCCACATCATTCAACAACGTGGTGATCCCGGTACGATCAGCATGCGTGTCATAGGTATAGATCAGCGCATCACCGTTACCATTCATCGTCAGGTTATGCACCGCCAGACTGTCGGGAATGGTCTGGATCGGCTCAGTCAGCATCACCTCGATCTGCTTCTTGCCCATCTGCGCCATCAGCGTGTGTTTGTCCTGCACAAGTAACAGCTCGCCTTTGTCGATGACGCCGATACGGTCAGCAATGGCCTCGGCCTCTTCGATGTAATGCGTGGTCAGGATGATGGTGACGCCGGCCTGTTTCAGTTCGGCCACGATCTCCCACATATCCTTGCGCAGTTCGACATCAACGCCGGCGGTGGGTTCATCCAGAAACAGCACCCGCGGCTCATGCGACAGTGCCTTGGCGATCAGAACGCGACGCTTCATACCGCCGGACAGTTCTTTGATCGCGTTCTTGCGTTTGTCCCACAGGGACAGCTTGCGCAAAATTTCTTCGATCCGCGCATCATTGCGGCCTAACCCGAACAGACCACGCGACAGGCGGACCGTGTTCCAGACCTTCTCGAACGGCTCCAACGCGATCTCTTGCGGCACCAACCCGATCATCCGGCGTGCGGCACGAAAATCGGTCAGGATATCGTGACCGCCTACCGCAACCGAACCCGAGGTCGGTGTGGTGATGCCGCAAATGGTCGAAATCAGCGTTGTCTTACCCGCCCCGTTCGGGCCCAGCAGCGCCAGGATCTCCCCCTGCTCGATATCCAGCGAGACGCCCTTCAACGCCTCAAACCCTCCGGCGTAGGATTTGCGCAGATCCTTGATCGAAAGAATGGTTGTCATGCAGGTTCCTCGTTCTGGCGGCGACCCTACCCCGCCCGCCCGACACAGAACAGGTCAATTCCGCACACCGCCCTGCGCTTTTTTGCGGTAGGGAAAGGCGCCATTGCACGTAACTCCGGCCTTACTCCGGCCTTGCAATTCACCGGACAAGTCGAAACCCTGCGCCGAAACGGAGGGGCGCAATGCTGAACGGTATTCGGATTATCGAGATCGAAGGGCTGGGCCCTGCCCCCTTTGCCGCCATGCTGCTGGCGGATATGGGCGCGGACGTCATTACCATCCACCGCAAGGTACGGGCGGCAACACCTGGCATGCCGGAACGCTCGGTTCTGGATCGCGGAAAACGGTCGATTGATCTGAACCTGAAGGACGAGAGCGATCTGGAAATTACCAAACGGCTGATCGCCTCGGCTGATGCGCTGATCGAAGGGTTTCGCCCCGGAGTGATGGAGAAACTCGGCCTTGGTCCCGAACCCTGTCACGAAATGAACCCCAAGCTGGTCTACGGCCGGATGACAGGCTGGGGTCAGGACAGCCCCTTATCGGACACGGCCGGGCATGACCTGAACTATATCGCCCTGTCCGGCGCGCTCTGGTACGGATCACCCCCCGATCAACCGCCGCAGACCCCCGCCACACTGGTCGGTGATATAGGCGGAGGAGCGATGTATCTGGTCGCTGGCCTTCTGGCCGGGCTTCTGAACGCGCAGAGCACGGGCCAAGGCACCATCGTCGACGCCGCCATTTATGATGGCTCGGCACATATGATGAACTTGCTTATGAGTCTGAACCAATCCGGCAACCTGTCTGACGCACGCGGTCAAAGCCTGCTGGACGGCCCCCATTGGAGCCGCACCTACGCCTGTGCCGACGGCGGGTTCGTGACGGTCCAATGCCTCGAACCCAAATTCTATGCGCTTTTCGTGCAAAAGATGGGCCTGTCTGACGACAAGATATTCGAGCCCCAGTTCGACCCGTCACTCTGGCCCGCGCAAACCCGCAGCCTTGCCGCCATATTCGCCGCAAAGCCGCGCGACCACTGGGCAAACCTGTTCGCAGGAACAGATGCCTGTGTCGCCCCGGTTCTTAGCCCGACCGAAGCACAGGCCCATGAGATGAACACCGCCCGCAACACATGGCTGCGTATCAACGGTGATCTCCAGGCCGCCGCCGCCCCGAGATTTTCCAACCATGCGTGGGCCCCGAAACCAAGCCCGGCCCGTGGCGAACACAGTGTGGAAATTCGGGCGGAGCTCGAAACTCTTCGCCGATCCGCCTCTTCATCTGGCTAAAAATACCTCGGGGGATGAATTGGCCACAGGCCAAGAAGGGGGCTGGCCCCCTTCCCGATTACCGCCCGCGAACTGTGTCGATCATCAGCTGCACATTCGCAGGGTCAGCATCCGGCGTGATCCCGTGACCCAGATTGAAAATATGTGGTCCTTTTGAGAACGCTTCGACAATCCGGCGCGTCTCATCCACCAAAGCCTGCCCTCCGGACACCATATGGGACGAGGCCAGATTGCCCTGAACACAGCCATCCACCTGCACATGCTCGGCCCCCCATTCAGGCGAAACTGAATTGTCCAGCGCGACACAGTCTACACCCGTTGCCTTGGCAAATCCGATATAGCCATCCCCGGCCTCTCGCGGGAAACCAATCACCGGGATACCGGGATGGCGTTCCTTGATGGCCTGCGTGATCACCCGACAAGGCTCAAGCGCGTATTTCCGGAACGCATCCCCTTTCAGTGACCCGGCCCAGCTGTCAAAGATCTTGACCACTTCAGCCCCGGCCTCGATCTGCGCCGAGAGGTATTCGATGGTCGCCAGCGTAATACGCTCCAACAGTGCCTCGAACAGGACGGTGTTTTCCTCGCGCAGTGCATGCGCGGGTCCCTGATCCGGCGTGCCGCGCCCGGCAATCATATATGTCGCAACGGTCCAGGGCGCGCCCGCGAATCCAATCAGAGTGGTCTCGGACGGCAATTCGCGCGACAGAATGCGCACCGTCTCATAAACCGGCGACAGCGTTTCATGTATATCCTCGACCGGTTTCAGCGCATCGAATTCCGAAGCTTGCGTTATGGTCGACAGACGCGGGCCTTCTCCGGTGACAAACCACAAATCCGCGCCCAGCGCTTGCGGTACCAGCAGGATATCGGCAAACAGGATCGCTGCGTCGAACCCATAGCGGCGGATCGGCTGCAACGTCACCTCGGCCGCCAGTTCAGGGTTATAGCATAGCGACAGAAAATCCCCAGCCTGCGCGCGGGTTGCGCGATACTCGGGCAGATACCGCCCGGCCTGACGCATCATCCAGATCGGCGGTACATCCTGCACCTCACCCGCCAGTGCCCGCAGCAGTTTCTTTGTCTCGGCCATCTTTGCCCCCAATCGTCTGGTTTGTCGCAACGGGTCGGCCCTCAGTGGCAATTTGTCAAGGTGTGCCCCCATTGTCAGGGCAATGTGACGCGACTAAAGCTTGGCGCATGACACTGACCATGCCTTCCCCCGACTCACCGCTGAAGATTGGCACCCGTGGTTCGCCTCTGGCGCTGGCGCAAGCATACGAAACCCGGCAACGGCTGGGCACTGCATTTGACTTGCCGGACGAGGCGTTCGAGATCGTGGTGATCAAGACCACCGGCGACAACCGCGCCATGATCGACGCGGATCGCCCGCTGAAAGAGATCGGCAACAAGGGCCTGTTCACCAAAGAAATTGAAGAGGCGATGCTGCGCGGCGATATCGACATCGCGGTGCATTCCACCAAGGACATGCCGGTGGAGCAGCCCGAGGGCCTCGTGCTGGACACATTCCTGCCGCGCGAAGATGTGCGCGACGCGTTTATTTCGCCCAGCCTGACCTCGATCCACGATCTGCCGCAGGGCGCGGTAGTAGGCACCTCCTCCCTGCGCCGTCGGGCGCAGCTATTGAACCGGCGACCTGACCTGAACGTTGTGGAATTCCGCGGCAATGTGCAGACCCGCCTGAAAAAACTGGCCGACGGCGTGGCGGACTGCACCTTTCTGGCCATGGCAGGCATCCGCCGCTTGAACATGGCCGAGGTTCCCGCCACGGCCATTGCCCCCGAGGACATGCTGCCCGCAATTGCACAGGGCACCATCGGTATCGAGCGTCGTAGCGACGATTCCCGTGCAGCGGGTATGCTCGAAGCGATCCACCATACCGAGACGGGTCAGCGCCTGGCCGCTGAACGGGCCCTGCTGGCGGCCCTGGACGGGTCCTGCGAAACCCCCATCGCGGGTCTTGCCGAAGTGCAAGGCGGACAACTGCGCCTGCGCGGCGAAGTGCTGCGCCCCGATGGGTCCGAGGCGATTGCCGAAGACCAAACGGGCACGATTTCCGACGGCCCCGAGATGGGCCGCGTCATGGCACAAACACTGTTGAAACAAGCAGGCCCGGGCTTCTTCGATTGGAGAAGTTGAGAAAAATTTGAGTAATGTGAATTACTTCACTGTAGATTGCATTCCGATCTGGCATCAAGGTTTCATACCGATGTGGTGAAGGGGCGATCTCGATAAAGTCGAAAGTTTTTTCAGTTTATTCGCTTAAGTGGTATTCGAGGGGGCGAGACTGCACCAAATCACTAATCGGTTAGGGCCGCTGTCATATTTTGACAGCGGCCCATTTCATTTCAGATCAATCGTTCAGGCTGCACTGATCGCCTGTACAGCTTTTTCAACAGCCGCCCGGGTCTGTTCCAGATCGGCTTCGGTCACGGCCAATGACGGATACAGCTTGCCCGGAGATTTGAAGATCCCATTTGCGCGCAACGTATCGTTGTAGAGGGTAATTCGTTGTGGATCGTCATGTCTGGCGCTGCGGTAGTCGCGACAAGCCCTATCGGTGAAATAGATATCGAACAGCGTTTCATCTCCGACGACCTGATGCGGAATACCCGCCTTGGTCAGCGCGTCGACCTGCATCTGCTGCAATGCCAACCCAGTTGCGCGCAGCTGGTCATAAACACCGTCGCGCCGCAAAACCTCGAGGGTTTTCAAACCTGCAACCGAAGCCACCGGATTGCCAGACAAGGTGCCCAACTGCATCAGCCAGCCTTCTTCGCCGACCTGCGCCTTGTTGAAATGCTTCATAATTTCGGCGCTGGCACCCAGCGCGGCCAGAGGGAAGCCACCGCCTGTAGCTTTGCCCAAAGTGCAGATATCGGGCGTCACGCCGTATTTTTCTTGCGCGCCGCCATAGGCCAGGCGGAACCCGGTGACGATCTCGTCAAAGATCAGAAGAACATGGTGCTTGTCGCACAGATCGCGCAAGCCCTGCAGGAAACCGGGTTCAGGCGGCACGATCCGTTGCAACGGCTCAACCATGATCGCAGCGACGTCATTGTGTTCGTCCAACAGGGCGGCCACCGCCTCAAGGTCATTAAAAGGGGCAACCAACACCTGTTCGGCCACGCTGTCAGGGATACCGGCACTGTCTGGCACGGCTTGCGGAAAGTTGACCTGCCGACTGGGCGCAAGACTCATCTGTGCCTCGGCGCTCATGCCGTGATAGCCACCTTCGAATTTCAGAATCTTGCTGCTCCCCGTATATGCGCGGGCCAGACGGATCGCATACATGTCCGCCTCACCGCCCGAGGCGACAAACCGCACCTGTTCGCAACAAGGCACCGCATCGATGATCGCCTCGGCCAGTTCAATGCCTTTGGCGTTGTTGGCAAAGAAGGTCATGCCTTTGGGCAATTGCTCCAGTACGGCCTCCATCACTTCGGGGTGGCCATGACCCAACAACATGGGGCCTGACCCGATCAGATAGTCGATATATTCATTGCCGTCCTCATCCCAGACGTGGCTGCCTTCGCCGCGGGCAATGATGATGCCAGGATCAAAATTGCCAAACCCTCCGGCGGGTAGAACTGCATTGGCGCGGTCGATCCATTCGGATTGTGTGCCTATCTTCAGCATCTCAAACGATCTCCAATATCGGGGAACCAAGAACTTCCGGGTCAGGTGAAACACCTAATCCTGAACCTTCGGGCGGAGCAATCCGGCCGTTTTCACGATTTGGTGCATCCTGGCAAAGTCGAGGGGCCACATAGGACGACAGGTCACAGGTATTCAGCAATGATCCATGCGGCGTCGACGCCGCAAAGTGCAACGATGCGGCCGTAACAATATCCGACCCCCAGGTGCATTCGGCGCAAATTTCTGCCCCCAGATGAACGGTCAGATCCCGCGCGCGGCGCATGGCCGACAAGCCGCCAAATTTGGAAAATTTCAACGCCACTGCATCCATGCACCCCAGTTCATGCGCCCGCAACAGCGAGGCCAGATCAAATGCGTTTTCGTCAATCTTCATCGGCAAGCCGGTGGCCTGTCGCACAGCAGCGCAGTCTTCCAGCGTTTTACACGGCTGCTCCAGCATCACGTCCAGATGCGCAACGGCCCGCCCCGTGCGTGTGGCTTGCAACCGCGACGCGCCACAGTTCCAGTCGCCATAGACCAGAGGGCCCGGTCCCACGGCCTCACGCACTTTGATCAGACGTTCCGCATCGGCCTGCCAGTCGCCCTCAACCCCCAGCTTGACCTGAAACTGGCGAATGCCGGTTTGATAAGCGGTTTTGGCGATCCGCGCCATGTCGTCCGGCGCGATACAGGTGATCGAATGATAGAGCGGCATGTCCTTCCGCGTCCGCCCGCCCAGCAAAGCATAGATCGGTTGGCCCGTGGCCTGACCAAACAGGTCCCACAGAGCAATGTCGACAATGGACTTGGCATAAAGATGCCCTTGCAAGAACCCGTCCAGTTTACGCATCGGTGCGTCGACTCCAAACGGGGAAACCCCTATGATCTGCGGTCCCATTTCCGCCACCGCCCCCGGCACGCCATCAGCAAAGGCTGGCAGGTAATGGGGGATCGGGCAGACCTCGCCCCAACCTTTCAGGCCGGTATCCGTTTCCAGACACAGAACATGGGTTTTAACTGTGGCACAGGTCTTACCCTCGGCCATGTGGTAGGTCTCGTGACTGGTCAGATCGACGGACCAGAGCATTATCTTGGTGATCCTCATTGATAAACTCCAACCGGATCGCCAAGCGCCTCTTCGTCGGGATGAACACCAAGCCCCGGTGTTTCCGGAAGGTGCAGGTGACCTTCGATGTTACGCGGCCCGCGCCCGGCGGCGATATCAACCGTGATCATATCCTGACAAGCCCAGACCGCGTGGCAATTGTCGTCCGGGATGGTAGAGGCAAGATGCAGTGCCTCGGTATCGGCCAGAACCGAGCCGCCAGTGGCCATCACGAACATGTCGATCCCGTGCGCCAGAGCGATATCTCGCATCCTAACTGCTTTGGTCAGACCGCCGACGCGATTCAGTTTGATCCCGAACACCTCGGCCAGCCCGTCACGGGCAATCCGCGCAGCGTCCTGCAAGGTGACCAGGCTTTCATCTACCGACACGGGTGAGGCATGACGGCCCGAGATCGCGGCAATATCATCAAGCGTCTCACCGGGTTGTTCAAAAATGACGTTCAGATCCTCGCAGGCGCTCATTACTTGCAGGGCCTGTTGCCGGGTCCAGCCTCGGTTGACGTCATATAGGACGATCTCACCCGGTCGCCGAATGCTCTCCACGTCGCGCACACGAGTAATGTCACGTTCGACGTCACCTCCGATCTTTACCGAATGGGCAACGTAGCCGCGGTTGCGATACCGCTCCATGACCACACGGGTTTCTTCCACAGTCTTGGCCCCGACCGAGGATGCAATCGGACGCGGCGTCCGCGACCCCCCACCCATCAGATCAGCAATCGGCAGGCCGGCCGCCTGACCTGCGATGTCCCAGCACGCCATGTCGATCGGGCTTTTGGCGTAGAGATGTCCGGGCAGCGCGGTATCCATTGCCCGTTCCACATCCAACACTCGTCGCGGATCAAGGCCCAGAATGAACGGCGCCATGGTTTGAATGCCTGCGCGAATGCCCGGCCCATGCGCAGGCACATAGGTGTGACCCCAAGGAGTGCCCTCGCCCCAGCCGATCAGCCCGGCATCAGTTTCCACCTTAACCAGCGTCGCATCTAACACGTCGAATTTCAGCCGCCCACCAGACAGCCAATAGGGATGCTCTAACGGCAAATCGACGTGATAGACCGAAAGGCGGGTGATCTTCATTTCAACTCCACCTCGACAAAGGACATGGGGGTATCCCCAGCGTTGATGACGTTATGTTCCACCCCTTCGTCGCGGCGATAGGCGGTTCCAGCGAGAACCGTCACTTCGTTGGCCGTTCCATCGGGCAACTCCAACCGCATCTGGCAATCGGTGACAGCCATGATGACGTAATCCATCGCGTGACGGTGCCAGCCAGTTTCAGCGTCGGGGGCAAAGTCAAAGCGCGTCACCCGCACACGCGCGTCATCGATCATCTGGGTTGCAACAGCTTGCGGTCTCATAATCTAAACTCCTCAACAGGCGCACCGAGGCTTTCGAAATCGGGCACTACACCCATTCCTGGTACATCCGAGGCGTAGAGCTTGCCATTCCGCGACATTGGTCCGCCGATTCCGGTAGAACGCGTGTTGTAGTTCATCAGGTCGGTTGTGTTTTGCAGGTAGTCAGACGGGGTCGAGGCAGCAAAATGGGCGACAGCCGATGTCGCAATTTCCCCACCCCATGTGTCTTCGCTGACCACCGGAATGCGGTTTTCGACCAGATAGTCCCGCACCCGCCGCGCCTTGCTTAGCCCACCAAGGTTCGAGATTTTGAGACAGCAGATCTCGGCCCCGCGATCCGCGACGATGCGCTGCGCCATGTGCATACCAGTCAGGCATTCATCCAGCTTCATCGGTTGCTCGGCCACGCGGCGTACCTGCTGGCATTCTTCATAGGTGCGGCAGGGCTGTTCCAGAATGTAATCCAGATCGCGCGTTGCGCGCGCCACCCGGATCGCTTTGTCAACGCGCCAGCCCTGATTGGCATCGGCCATCGCCTTTTCACCAGGTTGAAGCAAAGGCAGTGTCGTCCGGATACGGTCAATATCCGTGACCCAGTCGCTGCCGACCTTAATCTGAAACTGCCGGTACCCCTGCTCGCGGTACCGGTTCATTTCGGCGACCGTCTCATCAACCGCTTTCTGAGGCGCGACGCGATACATCGGCGCGCCGTCGGTCAGCTTACCGCCCAGCAGCATCCAAACCGGTTGATCACAATCCTGCCCCAGAATGTCCCAGCACGCGGCATCAAACGGAGCCTTTGCGTACCCATGTCCCTGAATCAAATGATCCATATGCTGTTCGATGCGCCCCACCTGTCGCGGGTCCTCGCCCAACAGCGACGGAGCAACCAACCGGGCCAGCGCGGCGACGCCTTCGGAATGCGCAACCATATAGTTCTCACCACAAGGTGTGAATTCTCCGCACCCCTGCAGACCCGCATCTGTGTCGATGACGACGACTGACGCAGTTGCGGTTTCAATCGCGTTGCCCGCCCCCCAAACGTAAGCACCGCCCACATAAGGCAGACCGGTCTGGAACACGCGCACACGGGTGATTTTCATGCGGCATCCATTCGTGGCAAATCGCCCATTCCCTCGCCGCGCCAAAGAACGAAGGTCAGGATCGGCTCATCTATTGTGGTCATCGCATGGCTTTGCCAACTGAGGTGATGGCGTGTCTGGTTGGGACCGATATAGGTTTCGTTCCCTTCGATGCGAAAACTCGCCCCGCCCCCTACGATCAAATACAGCTCTTCTGACTGATGGCTGTGCCAATCATAATTTAAACCTGCCCCCCAATAGGCGACGTAGCCGCGCAATTGGGTCGAGTGGAAATGCCCGGTTGGCCCGAACAATTCATAATAGCCGTAGCGGTTTAGGAAATCGGCCCCCACCTCTTCTTCGGTATACGTGAGCTTCCATTGCGCCAGATGTGCGGTTGCCCTGATCGCATCGGACAAGGATTGCGTGGCGTCGCCGGTCGGGAATTCAGTTTGCTGAACCAACTCTACTGCCGGGATTTGGTTTGGTTCCAAACCTGTCGCTACAAGATCGTCAGGCCAGGCACCAAAACCCGAAAGATCAGGGTGGGATTGATGCAGCTGCCGGGCGGCCTCTAGAACGTCGTCCATTGTCACGGGATCACCACGATGTTGCCTGTGTGTTGTTTGGCGATAAAGGCCGCCTGTGCCTCACGCAATTCTTCCAATGGATAGGTAGCCGCCAACGCAGGCTTGATCTCTCCGGCCTCGATGTATTTCACGAGGTTTTGCATGACTTGCGGGTCGATCACGGTCGAACCTGTGAAGGTCAAGTCGCGCAGGTAGAATGTTCGCAGATCAAACTCGACCATCGGCCCCGCGATCGCACCCGAGCACGTATAACGCCCGCCGCGTTCCAGACTGTCGATCAGGTTCGGCCAATAGGGGCCGCCGACCACATCGGCCACTACGGTGATCTTTTCTGCACCCAAAGCCGCACGAAAGTTTTCCGGCGCACGGGGCAAAATCCTGTCGGGGCCTAATTTGGCGACGTCTGCGTGCTTGGTCTCGGACGCCATTGCGATCACACGCGCGCCGCGCCGATTGGCCAATTGCACCAGTGCCCCACCAACGCCACCCGAGGCGCCCGGCACCAACACGGTGTCCTTGTCGGTCACGTTGGCGCGTGTCAGCATGCCTTCGGCGGTCGAATACGAGCAGGAAAACGTCGCCAGCTCCGCATCCGTGAGGTCTGATTTGATCGGCACCGCATTCACCGCAAGTGTCGTGGCGTATTCGGCAAATCCGCCGTCCCGCTCGGACCCGTAGTATCCGGTCTTGTCCTTGTTGCCTGGATCGTTCGGATCGCGCAGCCAGCCATCGGTGATCACGCGTTCACCAATGCGGGCGCTGTCGACACCATCGCCGACGGCCACGATCTGACCGCAGATATCGGCGCCCTGAATGCGCGGGAACGTGATTGGCGCGCCGCCCCATGTCGGGTCATCTTCGCCCACTTCTTCAAACGCGCCACCCGTTGTCGCATCCGTCACCGTTTTGGAATACCAACCCGAGCGTGTGTTCACGTCGGTATTGTTCAAACCACAGGCGGCGACCTTGATCAGCACCTCGCCCGCAGCGGGTTCCGGGCGCGGCCAGTCCTCATGCAACACCATTTGTTCAAGGCCACCATGGCCCATCGTGACCATAGCTTTCATTGTATCGGGCAGGCTCATTGTGCAGTCTCCAGCATGGCGTCGGTACGGGGCAGCAGGCTGTCGGGGTCATAGGCAGGTTCACCCAACACGCGGGCTACGCGGGGTTTGCCGTGGATCACGACCTGCAACGCGGTGCCGGGGGTTGCGGCTTCGGGCTTGATATAGGCAAAGGCCAGAATCTTACTGACCGTATGGCCATAAGCCACCGAAGCCGTCGAGCCCACGACGCGGCCATCCAGCGTGACCGCTTCGCCGCCATGACCGTCGATCTCTCCGTCGGGTTCAATCTCAAGATAGGCGCAGATCCAGGGCAGATCAGAATTCAGGGTCTTGTCCTTGCCCAGATACTCCTTGTCCGTACTGGCAAAGCGTAGCACATCAGCCTCGGCGAGAGTGACCTCGTTGGTCAACTCACCCGCACCTTTGAAGCCCTTCTCCATCCGCATCACGTTCATGGCAAAGCTGCCATAGTCGGCGATACAATGAGGTTCGCCAGCGGTCCAGAGCGCGGTATAGACGTCGAGGCAGGCGGCGTTGGGCATGTGCAGCTCCCAGCCGAGTTCCCCGGCATAGGACATGCGGAAGGCCCAGACCTTGTGCCCCGCGATGGTGATTTCCTGCGCCGACAGCCAGCGGAAACCGGCATTGCTCAAATCCGCATCGGTGCAGCGGGACAAGACGTCGCGCGATCGGGGGCCATTCAGCGACAGGGCCGACCAGTCGACGGACAGCGCGGTGATCTGCACATCCTCTTCAGCGCACTGGTGTGCCAGATGATCCAGTAGGCGCTGTTCAAAGAAAGCTGCACAGACCAGATAGAAGCGGTCCTCGGCCATGCGGACAATCGTCGTCTCCAATTCGATCCGCCCGCGTCGGTTCAGCATATGCGTCAGTGTGATCGAGCCCACCTTTTGCGGCATCCGGTTGGCGGTCAACCGGTCCAGCAGGGCATAGGCGTCCGGGCCAGAGACCTCGACCTTGGTGAAAGCGGTGACATCCATGATACCGACGCGTTCGCGGACCGCTTTGACCTCAGCTGCGACCATGTCGTCTGCCGGTGTGCGGCGGAAGGAATAGTGATCGCGCTGTTCGACCCCGTCCCGTGCGAACCAGCGGGGGCGCTCAAAACCATACACCTCCTCATGCACCGCGCCTTTGGAGTTCAGCAGTTCATACAGCGGCGACGGCTTGATCGGGCGGCCTTCCAGGCGATTGAAATGCGGGAAAGGGATTTCATGGCGCAGGCAGTAGTCTTCCTCAGCCTTGATCACCTGCCAGTCCTTGTTGGCATACGCCCCAAACCGGCGCGGGTCGAATTCGCGCATCGAAATATCCGCCGCCCCATGCACCATCCAGCGCGCCAGCTCGCGGGTCAGACCTGGCCCCCAGCCGATGCCGATCTGCGTTCCGCAACAACACCAATAGTTCCGAACACCCGGCGCAGGGCCGATCAACGGGTTGCCATCGGGGGGATGCGAAATCGCGCCATGTACGTCGCGTTGAATGCCCAGTTCAGCAAAGATCGGCATCCGGTTCAGGCTTTCTTCAAGCCACGGCATCACCCGGTCGTAGTCCGCATCGAACAACCAGTTTTCGTATTCCCAGGGGCAATGATCATGCCAGACCGAGTTCGGGTTCTCTTTTTCGTAAATCCCGATCAGCCCGCGCTGCTGCTCCATCCGGATATAGCCCGAGACTTTGCGATCGTCGCGGATCACCGGCAGTTCGGTGTCCAGGTTCTGGAACTCCGGCACCGGTTCGGTCACGAAGTAATGGTGGGTCATCGAAGTCATGGGCAGTTGTAGCCCCGACCATTCGCCCATCTGACGGGCATAGGTGCCGCCAGCGTTCACCACATGCTCACAAGTTATGGTGCCCTGTTCGGTCTCTATCACCCACTCCCCATTCCCAGCCTGCGTAATGTTGGTGGCGCGGCAGTTGCGGAAGATGCGCACACCCTTTAGACGCGCGCCTGTTGCCATCGCCATGGTGACGTTTGTCGGGTCCACATGGCCATCGTCGGGCGTATGCAGCGCGCCCAACACGCCGTCGAGATTGTAGAACGGGTGCAGCTCCGCCACCTTTTCGGGGCCGACTAATTCGATATTGAACCCAAGCGAGCGACCAACGGACAGGGTGTGGCGCAACCAGTCTATCTCATCCTCAGTATAGGCCAGTCGAAACGATCCGCAGCCATGCCATGTCACCGGCTGGCCGGTCTCTGCCTCAAGCGCACCTGAATACAAACCGATGTTGTAGTCCACACATTTGCCCAGCCCAAAGCTCGATGTTGAATGTGTGATCTGCCCTGCCGCATGCCAGGTGCTGCCGCTGGTCAGTTCAGCCTTTTCCAGCAGGACAGTATCCTCGCCCCACCCTTCATGCGCCAGATGGTAGGCCAGACCGACCCCCATGACACCTCCGCCCACGATCACCACGCGGGCATGTGACGGCAGATTCTTCTCGGACATGATTTTTCCTCTTCCCGAGTCGCGTTTCTGCTCGACAGGCTAATTCCACAAATGTACCATCGTCAATCATGAATGACACAAATGTATCAATAATCGTTCTCGACCGCCTCACCGAAGAGTGGGACGCCCTGACGCCCGAGGCACAGAAAGCCGCGCGCTACGTGCTGGAAAACCCCACGGATGTTGGGGTTTCGACCGTGCGCGAGATTGCCGAGGCTGCCAATGTGAAACCCAACACCTTCGTGCGGATGGCTCGGCAGGTGGGCTTCGAAGGTTACGAGGATTTTCGCGCGCCATTTCGCGACGCGATTCGCCAAGGCACCGTGTCGTTTCCCGATCGCGCGCGCTGGTTGCAGACCATTGGCAAGTCGGGTGAGCTGGGCGGCCTTTATGCCGATATGATCGGCGCCGCGATCCGCAACATCGAAGACACCTTTGCCGGAATCGACGCCGACCGACTGAAAGCCGCCGCCGAGGATATCTGGAATTGTCGCCAAATCTTTACGCTGGGCGTTGGCGTCAATAACGCGAACGCGCGCAACTTTACCTATCTGGCCTCTACGGGCATGAAGCAATTTCACGCCATCCCTCGCCCCGGCTCGACCCCGGTCGACGATCTGGCCTGGGCCGACGAACAGGATGTGCTGATCGCCATCACCTGCCACCCTTACCGGACCGAAGTGATCGACGCAATTAAACTGGCGCGGCAGCAGGGCCTGACTGTCATCGGCCTGTCCGACAGCCCCGCCAGCCCAGTAATCCTGAACGCGCAGCATGGCTTTGTCGTCGCTGCTGACACGCCGCAATTCTTCCCGTCCTCCGTATCTACCATCGCTTTGTTGGAAACGCTGCTGTCCTTCGTGATCGCGGTTTCCAGCGATGAGATTGTCGAGCGGGTGGAACGGTTTCATCAACGCAGGCACCAGCTTGGCCTTTACGCAGAGGAGCCCGAATGAACGCCCCGCTGACACGTTCGCTTGATGCGCGATACTACACCGACCCTGCGATTTTCACGCAAGAGATGCAGGGCCTTCTGGCCCGAACTTGGCAATTCGCCGGACACGTGGCGCAAGTCCGCGAAACAGGGGACTACTTTGCCTTCACGATTGCCGGGCAGAACCTGTTCTGCATTCGGGGTCGCGACGGAGAAATCCGCACCTTTTACAACGTTTGTCAGCATCGAGCGCACGAGATGGTCACCGGCGCCGGAAACACCCGCGTCGTCGTCTGCCCCTACCACGCGTGGACATATGAATTGTCCGGCCAGCTGCGCGCAGGGCCCAACATCAAATCCGTCCCCGGCTTTGACCGTAGCACCATCTGCCTGACCTCTGTCCGGACCGAAGTGTTCAACGGCTTCATCTTCGTCAATCTCGACGATGACGCCGCGCCAATGGATGAATGGTACCCCGGCGTGCGCGAAGAAATCCGCGCCTTCGTCCCTCACATCGACGATCTGGAACCGCTGGAATGGGTCGAGATACCCGAGAACTGCAACTGGAAGGTCAGTATCGAGAATTACTCGGAATGCTATCACTGCCCAACCAATCACCCGACCTTTGCCGAAGGCGTGGTCAAACCCGAGACCTATGACATTCAACCCGATCCAAGCGGCGGCTACGTGCTGCGCCACACGACGGAATGCCAGAGCCTCGACAAGATGACCTATCCCATCGACATGTCGGTGCCTCATGCAGGTGATTATCAGTCGTGGTTCCTGTGGCCGATGTTTTCATTCCAATGCTACCCGGGCAATGTGCTGAATACTTACCACTGGCGCGCGGTCGATGCCGATCACTGCACCGTCTGGCGCGGCTGGTATACCGAAGGCGGGTCGGAAAGTGCGGTGATCCGTCAATTGGCCGTGCAGGATCGCGAAACCACGGTCGAAGAAGATATCCATCTGGTCGAAAGCGTTCACCGGGGCCTGAAATCCCGTGGCTATCGCCCTGGTCCACTGGTGCTGGACCCCAGATGCGGTGTGATGTCGGAACACTCGATTGCCCGGTTACAACAATGGATGCGTGAGGCGGTGGACTGATGATCAAGGTGATCCACCCATGCTGATGCCCGAAGACTGGCGACCGGAGCACAAGCTATTTCCGCATCAGGTGGGCTTTACCTCTCCTCCGTTCGACTTCGATGCGGCTCCATCCGATTTCCTGCGCATCAGCCCGGGCACCGTAGGGGTACATGGCTGGATGCTGCATGTTCCAGAATATGTGCATGGGCTGGATCAGCGAAAACAGAATTTCGGGATGCTTGAGGATTTTGTCCACTGCATGTCCCGAAACGGCGTCGATGTGTGCGGTCAGGTCGGGTCGAACTGGGTGCATGCCTGCGGGCTGGGCGTTGAAGGCGTACGACAGCATTGCGCGGATCTGTCCGACAAATACGGCTCGCAGTTTCATATGGCAGGATACGCCATGATCGAAGCGCTGCGCGAAATGAATGTGGAGAAGGTGGCGTTGAACGCTGCCTATCATTGGCCGGAATGGTGGCAAGGCACAGTCGGGTTCCTTCAAGAAGCCGGGTTCGATGTTTTGTATGCCGGCAATTTCCACGATCAGGGATGGTTTGCCAGCCAAGATGATGTGAACAGTTATCGCTGGGTCTTTGAAGGCGATCTGGCGCTCAAAAGCTTCGAATACGTTGCCGAGCAAGCCCCGAATGCCGATGCGATCCTTATCAACGGTATGTGCAATTTCCGCACGGGTCCGAACGGTCTGCCACAACGCCCCCTGCATTTGGTAGACGATCTGGAGGCCGCCTTGGGTAAACCTGTAGTCGGCCACGACATCGCGCTCTATTGGCGCATCTTCAGATCCCTTGACTTGCGGCCCGCGACACCATTGGGTCGGCTTCTGAAAAGCCTGTAGATCAAAGAGGGCTGAAACCCATGCACAGAATACTCGCGCTCTGGGCGGTGCCCCGATCCACTTCAACGGCCTTTGAATGGATGATGCGCCAGCGCGGCGATCTGGATTGCCTGCACGAACCCTTCGGCGAGGCGTGGTATCAGGGAGAAGACCCACTTTGGCACCGGTTCAAACCGGGGGATGTCACAACGCCCGGCCTGACGCTTGGGAAAGTGTGGCAGGACATCAAGGCCCGAGCCGAAAATGCGCCGGTCTTCATCAAGGACTTTCCGCACTACATCAACCATATGTGGGATGCCGAGTTCCTGTCCCACTTCAATCATGCCTTCTTGATCCGCGACCCGGCCAAAACGATCACCTCGATGTTCAAGCGCTGGCCAGACTTCGCGGAAGGAGAGGTTGGCTTCCCCGAACAGCGCGCCTTATTCGACTTGCTAACCGCCCTGAACGGCACCCCTCCGCCTGTGATTGACAGCGATGATCTGCTGGAAGACCCCCGAGCAATGACAGAGAAATTCTGTGACGCAGTGGGCATTCCTTTTATCGAAGACGCCTTGACCTGGGAAGCCGGTGGCGATCCTTCGGCACATAGCTGGTGGGATGGCGGGTCGTTTCACGCCAATCTCGCGAACTCGACCGGGTTGGCGCCGCAACCTCGCAAATATGTTTCAATCGAAGAGGCGCCAGATCGGGTCAAACAGGTGCATCGCCGGATGAAACCGCATTATGATCACCTCTACAAACATCGTCTGACGCGCTAAAGAACCGGAGGCCCCAAATGGCAGACATTTTCGACGAAGACCTGTTCCTCAAAGGGTTGGAGCAACGCAAAGGCACGCTCGGGGCCGAATATGTAGAAAAGAACCTGGCGTCCGCGGATGACTTTACGCGCCCGTTTCAGGAGGCCATGACAGCCTGGTGCTGGGGCTTTGGCTGGGGCGACAGCGTGATCGACGCCAAGACCCGATCGATGATGAACCTGTCGATGATCGGCGCGCTGGGGAAGATGCACGAATGGGAAATCCACTGCAAAGGCGCGATTAACAATGGCGTCTCGAAGGAGGAAATCAGGGCCATCATCCACGTGATCGGCATCTATTGCGGAGTACCCCAGGCGCTGGAATGCTTCCGTGTGGCGCGAAAGGTGCTTGAAGCCAAATAAATGCTCAAACTAGTCAGATTTTAGCAGGCATGACTGGTTCAGTATCAGGCTTCGGGCCCTAAGTTTATAAGTATATCGACAATCTCGCCGCGCCTCGTCCCGATTAAGGCGTGTCGGGCAGAGCGAGGGGCAGGCTGCAAGAATTTTTTGACACGCGTTGTCGTCTCATACGATTAGAACGCCAAGAGCCATGTGTTAGATATGCATGGCAACCTCATCGCCGCAACAAACAAGGCAAGCAGAGCCCTCGCAACCTTCTTTAATACTTGAACAGCCTACATCAGGGTTGATCATTGCGACTGCACCCCCCTTGCCGGATCGACTGATTGGGCGCACAATATGAACTCATACACAAAATTGCGCCCTGGGTGCGCACCGTGACACGCTTCGCGTCCGGGACGCCTTCTATGAATTGGAGGGCACCATGACTATTGCATCTCGTCTGAAACACCATTTGGACTCCCAGGGGCTTCCGTTTGATACTGTCCCGCATCCCTATGCCGCTACTGCAAGCGAATGTGCAGAAGCGGCACATGTTCCCGGCGACCACCTTGCCAAATCCGTCTTAATTCACATGGAAGAGGGGCCCATACTTGCAGTGCTGCCCAGCAACCATCAGGTCGACCTCACTGCTCTGCAATCGATGATGGATCGGCGCCTTGGTTTAGCTCCTGAATCCGAAATGCGCGAATTGTTTGATGATTGCGCCCTTGGCGCGATACCTCCTGTAGGCGATGCCTATGATCTGCCGACTGTTGTGGACAACAGTCTCACTGGCCTCGACAGGGTTTGGTTCGAAGCTGGAGACCACCAAACTTTGATTGAAATGCGCGGGAAGGATTTCGACACGATGATGAAAGACGTTAAGCACGGCGCTTTCTGCTGCATGCATTAAGCTCTGGCGTGTTTTTTCCTGATTTACCCCGCTCCGGCGGGTTTTTCTGAGCTACGGGAGCAGGATTTTTAGCTCTCACCCTATTGTTTTGTGGTTCTGACGGGTTGAGTTTGTTAAGCGATTGATCTTGGGGATCAATTGTAGTGTGACCGGGCTGTTCTGAGATTTTCTGACGCTGGTTGC
>NZ_JBQFPY010000015.1:0-57532 GCF_056536625.1 Ruegeria sp. CJ9 | reverse complement strand
GAAGCCGAAGCCGAAGCCGAAGCCGAAGCCGAAGCCGAAGCCGAAGCCGAAGCCGAAGCCGAAGCCGAAGCCGAAGCCGAAGCCGAAGCCGAAGCCGAAGCCGAAGCCGAAATGGCCGTGGAACCGACCCACGCTGAGCCTGCGGCGCACAAAGAAGAAAAGCGAGGCGGCTTTGTCCCGGCCCTGATCGGTGGTGCAATTGCCGCGGCGATTGGCTTTGCCGCTGGCAGCGCGGGCATGTTCAATTCGGGCCGGTCTGACGCGCTGACAGCCCTTGAATCGAAGTTGAGCGACCAGGCCAGTCAGATTGAAGCGCTGACGAAATCCCTATCCGAATCCCAATCCGGCAGTTCGGACGTAGACAGCAAGATCGCGGCCCTGACTGATCAGGTCACGCCGCTCAGTTCGGATCTGGCGGCGTTGAAAACCAGCCTGGATGGGCTGGCTGGCAAGGTTGACCCCTTGGCCAGCCGTCTGAACGATCTGGAAAGCGGCGCCCTGACGCAAGGCGCCTCGCCTGAGGTGTCGGCCGCCTTTGAGGCCGAACTGAAGAAACTGCAGGACTCGTTGACCGCGCAGCGGGCTGAGGTCGAGAAAATGGTCTCGGATGCACAAGCGCTTGAGGCGCAGGCCGCAGTCAAGGCACAGGCCGCGACCAATGCCGCGGTTCTGTCTCAGGTGCATGGGCAGTTGGAGGCGGGCCAGCCTTATAACGACCTGGTAGACCAATTGACGGCAGGTGGCGTGAACGTGCCAGAGGCCCTGTCAACACCGTCCACGGAAGGTGTTGCAACTCTTGCTGCCTTGCGCGAGTCCTTTGTGCCTGCAGCCCGCACTGCGCTGGCCGATGCACGCGATGCTGACAAGACAACCGGGCTGGTCGCTTTTCTGCAACGGCAGACCGGCGCGCGATCGGTAACGCCGCAAGATGGTGACGGCCCGGACGCAGTCCTGTCACGGGCACAGGCAGCCCTGTCCGAAGGGGATATCGCCACCGCGCTGAGCGAGCTTAAATCTCTGCCCGACACGGCACAGGCCGCATTGGCCGATTGGGAACAGGCGGCCCAGACACGTGTGGCTGCCGTGGACGCCGCAAATGCGCTGCAATCCAGCGTAAACTCGAACTGAAGGACCTGCCATGCTGTGGTCATTGTTAAAGATCCTTGTTTTTGTAGCGATTATCGGCCTGCTGGCCATGGGCGCCATGTTCCTGATGGAAACCAGTGGTGGCGTGCAGATCACCGTTGCGGGCACCGAATTTACATTGGGGCCATTGCAATCGGTGATCGCGCTGGGCGTGCTTGTGGTGGCCATCTGGGTGATCTTCAAGCTGTTGACCCTGCTGATCGCGACATTGCATTTCCTCAACGGCGACGAAACTGCCCTGTCGCGCTATTTCGACCGCAGCCGCGAGAAGCGCGGTTATCAGGCGCTGGCGGATGGCCTGATGGCGTTGGCCTCGGGTGAGGGGCGCGTGGCGATGAACAAGGCCGCCAAGGCGGAGAAACTGCTGAACAAGCCGGAACTGACCAATCTGCTGGTGGCACAGGCTGCCGAGATGAATGGCGATACGAAAAAGGCGTCAGAGACCTACAAGAAACTAGTCACCAATAACGCCACCCGCTTTGTCGGTGTGCGCGGCATCATGAAGCAGAAACTGGCCGAGGGTGATGATGACACAGCCCGAAAGCTTGCTGAAAAGGCGCTGGCGATCAAACCGCGTCACGCTGAAACCCAAGATATTTTGCTGGGCCTGCAGACCAAATCGCAGGACTGGGCCGGAGCGCGATCAACCCTGACGGCCAAGTTGAAGGCGGGCCAACTACCGCGCGACGTGTTCAAGCGCCGTGACGCGGTTCTGGCCCTGTCCGAAGCCAAGGACATTTTGGATGACAGCGCCACGGTCGAACAACAGGAACACGCGATCGAGGCCAACCGCCTGTCACCCGATCTGGTGCCTGCCGCCGCGATGGCCGCGCGCGCCTATATTGAAAAGGGCAAGCCGCGTGCTGCGACCAAGATCCTGAAAAAGGCTTGGGAGGTGCAACCGCATCCCGATCTGGCCCATGCCTTTGCCGAGATTGCGCCGGATGAAACACCGGCGGCCCGGATCTCCCGGTTCACTGCCCTGACCCGTATCCACCCCGAAAACCTGGAAACCCGCCTGATCCTGGCTGAGTTGAACATCGTCGCCGAGGACTTCCCTGAAGCCCGCCGCGCGCTGGGCGATGTGGTGGAAAAACAGGCCGATGCGCGGGCCTATACCCTGATGGCAGCGATAGAACGGGGCGAAGGGTCCTCGGACGCTGTTGTGCAAGGCTGGCTGGCCAAGGCGCTGAACGCGCCGCGCGGGCCGCAATGGGTCTGCGACAATTGCCACGACATCCAGCCCGAATGGGGACCGGTGTGCCAGAACTGCGGCAGCTTTGACACGCTCAGTTGGCAGACCCCGCAAACGCCTGAGATCGCCACGGCCACTGGTGTGCATATGCTGCCGCTGATCGTCGGCGCGCTGGAGGACAAAGTCGAGCCGGAACCCGAGCCCGAAGCCGAGCCGGAAGAGGACGTGGTCGAAGAGGCCGAGGCCCCCGAGATCATCGAGATGGAGGCCGAACCTGTCCGCCCTGACGTTGAACCGGTGCGGCCCGATGTCGAACCCGTGGTGGAAAAACAGGCCTGACGCCTTAACGCGCAGTTTCTACGTTGAATGCGTCGTTCCAGAGTTTAAACAGCTCGGCCCGACGGTTCTGATCGCGCGCCACCAGCAGCGCTGGGGACAGGGCGATAAATCGGCGGGCGCTAGGGTTCAGGCCAGTCTCAGCCGCGTCCATCGGGGCGACAAGGCCCGAGGCCGCCAGCAGGGTTTGTGCCTCAGGCGACAGCAGGAAATCCAGAAACCCGGTGGCGGCATCCTTGTTTTCCGCCTGTGCCGGGATCATGAAGGCGCGGGATAGGACCAGCGTGTAATCCTCGGGCAGGATCACCCCCACACCGGGGGCATCGGCATTGGCTACGTAAGAGCCCAGAACGTTATAGGCGATCAAGAACCGCCCCTCGGCCACATCGCGGATGATTTCGGCGGAACAACAGGTGGCCACGGCGTCGATGCGGGCAAACCCCTCGATCAGGGACCCGAATGTCGTGGCCTCAAGACTGTCGCCATAAGCAAACAGGTACCCCAGCCCGGATGCGGCGATATCATAGGTGGCCACCCGCCCGCGTAACAGGTCGGGCTGGGTGCGCATGGCGTCCAACAGGGCAAACCGGTTGCGCGGAACATCCTGATCTGACAGCAGAGATTTGTTATAAGCAATAACCGCGGGTTCCGTGGTGATCCCCCACAGCTCATCCCGCCAACGCCGGGCCGCGGGCAGGGCTTCGGTTCGGGGTGATCTGTAACGATGCCCGCAGGCGGCGTTAACCAGCCAGACCATTTGCTGAATGGCCGAGGAAAAGACCACATCGGCCGGGTTCTCACCATTCTTGCAAACCGTCCGGCTGTGCTGGAACAGCGCGTTTGACCCCCATTGCTCATACGTGATCCGCAGGTCGGGGTTCTGGTCGGCAAACCGCTCAAGAACCGGGGCGATGATGGCGATATCAGTGGTCGAACGGATCAGCATCGGGTCGTCTCCGTCACCGAAGCTGGCCGTGGCCTCCTGCGCGCATGCAAGGCCGGGCAGGGCAAACAGAAGGCAGGTCATCAAAGCGCGGATCATTCCACCCCCCTTGAGGTCGTGGCAGGAAAGCTGAGTGCGGCGCGAAAGCCAATGTTGTCGCGGGTCATTTCAACCTTGCCGTCAAACGCCTCGGCTGTCGATTTCACGATGGACAGTCCCAGCCCGCTGCTGTCCTCGCCCGAGCCGGTGGTGCGATTGAACCGATCACCGATTTGTTCGGCGACAGGGGTGGCCGGGCCAGGCCCATGATCGCGCACCCACAATACGGCACGGCCACTTTCTTGCGCAGCCCCGATGCTGACCGGGGGTTGCCCGTGCCGCAGCGCATTGCCCAACAAGTTTTTGGCAGCTTCGGCCAGAGAAAAGGCATCGGCATTTACCAGAACGGGATTTTCTCCGATCTCCAGCCGCACTTCGACCCCGGGGGCGACAAGCTCATGATCGCTTTGTTCCAGCACGTCCAATGCCACCTCGCGCAGATCAACGGGAAGGCGCGGGGCACTGTCGATGCGGTGGATCACCATGGCACGGGACAGCAGTTGGTCCAGCAAAGTGCCCAGCGAGCGCGTGCGGCCCAGTAGCCGGTCTAATGCCCGTTTGCGGGCGGGGGGTTCGGGATCATCCTGCGCAATTTCCGCCTGAACCCGGATCGCCGCCACCGGCGTGCGTAGCTGATGCGCCGTGTCGGCAATCAGGTTGCGCATGGTGTCCACCTGCCGGTCCAGCCGTCCCATAAAGCGGTTCATCGCGTTCAGCATCAACTGCAGTTCGCGCGGCAGGCCGTCGCTGGCCATAGGGGTCAGATCGTGAGGATCGCGGCGGGTCAGATCCTCGGACAGGGCCTCAAGCGGGCGCAGGGCGGATCGGGTGACAATCCATGACATCGCCAACAACAGAACGCCCGCCACCGCCATCGGCAGCAAGGCGTCGCGCATCAGGCCAACGGTCATCATCTGACGCGCGCGCAAGGTCTGCCCGACCAGTATTTCCACCTCGCCCGAAAACTCGCGTTCGGCAAACAGGCGGGCCAGGCGGACAAAGCGCGCAGGTTCTCCGTTCAGATCAGCGGCGAAATAGATCGGAGCAGCACCAGGCTGTTGCGGTATGTCGATCACCGTGTCGCGATCCAACCCGGTGATAAAAGGGCCATCTGGTACTTGAACCGCATAGAAAATCCGATCTTCAGGGGCCTGCGCCAGCAGTTGAAAGGCGGAAACCGGCAGGTCTACGACGGGTACGCCGTCCTGAATCCGCACGGATTCGGCGATGTCGCTGGCGGCGCCAAGCAAAAGCCGGTCATAAGCCTGCCGCGCCGCCAATCTGCCATTGGCCCAGATCGACAAAGCGACAAGGCAGCCGCCCAGTATCAAAATCAGCATCACCGCGCTGAGAACACGGGCAGTCAGGCTGTGGGGCAGGTGCAGCTTAGCCATCCAGACCGATCCGGTATCCGACACCACGCCGGGTGGTGATGCTGACCGTACTGCCGGTGAACTTTTTGCGCAGGCGGGCGATATACAGCTCGATCGCGTTTTCGCCGACATCGGCATCCTCGAACCCGTAAAGCGAATCGTACAGCCGGGTTTTCGACAGGAATTGCCCCTCATGCCGGATCAGTGTGTCCAGCACAGCGGCCTCGCGCGCGGTCAGGTTCAGGCGTTTGCCCTCCAGCGCGGCGCTGCGGTCCTTGGGGGCATAGATCAGCGGGCCCAGCGTGATCTGCTCGGATTTTCGGTCGGCGTCGCGACGAACCAGAGCGCGCAACCGGGCCTCAAGCTCGCGCTGGTCGAAGGGCTTGCCCAGATAGTCATCGGCCCCCTTGTCCAGCGCGGCGATCCGATCTTCGACCGAGGTCAGCGCGGTCAGCATCAGCACAGGGATACGGTCACCTGCCGCGCGGATCTTGCCTAGGAAACTTAACCCGGACCCATCGGGCAGGTTTATATCCAGCAACATGGCGTCATAGCTTTGGACTGCACGAAAATCACCGGCGGCTTCGACGGTTGTGGCCAGATCACATACCACACCGGACCGGGCGAGATGGGCTATCACACCTTCGGCCAGATCTTCGGCATCTTCGATCATCAATACGCGCATGACCCCTCCCCAAGGCGAACGCCTGAACCCTGACAGGTTCGTGACAGCATTATTCGGTAAACAGATTCAACCTGCAAGAACGGGCCTTGTGTCCTGCGGGGATCGGTTTCGGCTGCACGCGCAGTCCAAAAAGACCAGAGGAGGAGACACGAATGAAACTGTTTGGAACCAGTGGCGCGATTGCGGCTGCTGTCTTTGCCCTGTCCGGCGTTGCGGCCAGCGCGCAGGAATGTATCGCCCCGGCCAACCCCGGTGGCGGATGGGATTTCACCTGTCGTCAGGTGGGTAAATCGCTGCAGGATCTGGGCCTGATCGACCAGACCATGCAAGTGGTGAACCTTGCCGGTGGCGGCGGCGGCGTTGCTTTTGCCGAGGTGGTGAACAAGCGCGGCGAGGATAATGAGCTGATCGTGGCGGCCAGTGCGGCCACTGCCACCCGTCTGGCGCAGGGGGCTTACCCCGGCAATACCATGGATCAGGTGCGGTGGCTGGCGGCCATCGGCGCGGATTACGGCGTGATTGCCGTTGCGGCAGATAGCCCGGTCAACACGCTGCCTGAATTGCTGGACCAGATCAAAGCCGACCCAACCGCCGTGTCGGTTGCGGGTGGCTCGGCCGTGGGCGGTTGGGATCATCTGAAGGTTCTGATTGCGGCCAATGCATATGGCATCGACGATGTGCGCTCGGTCAAATACATCGCCTTTGACGGCGGTGGTGAGGCCGTGACCCAGCTGCTGGCCGGGTCGGTTCAGGCCTTTACCGGCGATATCTCCGAGGCCAAGGGTTTCGTAGACTCGGGCGACATCAAGGTGATCGCGGTGCTGGCACCCGAACGTCTGCCCGGCGAATTCGCCGATTTCCCGACCGCCAAGGAACAAGGCATTGACGCGATCGGCGCCAACTGGCGTGGCTTCTATGCCCCGGGTGGCATGACCGATGACGCCTATGGAGACTGGGTCGGCAAGATCGGTGATCTCTACGCTTCGGATGAATGGAAAGAGGTGATGGCCGCCAACGGTCTGGCACCGCTGGACCTGCAAGGCGCGGATTTCCAGAACTTCGTGGCTGAATCCGTGGGTCAGATCCAGACCATCTCGAAAGAGATCGGGATTATCAAATAACACCACTCACTGTGATCCGGGCACCTGGCTGTGCCCGGATCCAATCATTTACCCGAACTATAGGAGACACCGATGAGTGACCGTATCTTCGGGGTCGTCGGACTGCTACTTGCCATCGGATTTGCCTTTTCCGCACTGGCGATCGAGGAAAGCTTTTTGTCTGACGCCGTCGGGCCCAAGGCCTTCCCGCTGATCATTGCTGCCATTCTAGGCCTGTCGAGCATCGTCATCGCCCTGCGCCCTGATACCGAACCCGAATGGCCCGCGCTGGGCCGTCTGGTTGAGATCGGCGCTGCCGTAGTCATGATGATCCTTTACGCCGAATTGCTGCCCGTTGTGGGATTTGTCATCGCCACCGCCTTTGCCGCCACCTATCTGGCCTGGCGTCTGGGGGCCGGGCCGCTGGAAAGCGTGTTGGTTGGCGTCGGCACATCCATAGGTATTTACGTAATTTTCCATCTGGTTCTGGGTCTGTCACTGGCCCGCGGCCCGCTGGGCTTCTGAGGAGAGGGGCATGGAAACATTAGCATCCCTTGGGGACGGTTTCGCCATCGCGCTGACATGGCAGAACCTGATGCTGGCCCTGCTGGGCTGTTTTCTGGGTACAATCATGGGTGCGTTGCCCGGTCTGGGCCCGTCCAATGGTGTGGCTATTCTGATCCCGCTGGCGTTCACGCTAGGTCTGGGGGCGACACCCTCGCTGATCCTGCTGACCAGCGTCTATTACGGTGCAATGTATGGGGGACGGATTTCATCCATTCTTTTGAATATCCCCGGGGATGAGCCCGCGATGATGACCTGTCTGGACGGGCATCCGATGGCCAAAAAAGGGTTCGCAGGTGAGGCACTGTCGCTGTCCGGCATCGCGTCGTTTGTTGGGGCGTTTCTGGCCACTTGGGGCCTGATCTTTCTGGCACCGCAGCTGGTGAAGATCGCGCTGTTGTTTGGACCGGCGGAATATTTCGCCCTGTTCGCGTTGGCCTTTATGACGTTGGGCGGCGTGTCGTCGACCAATCAGGCGAAATCGGCATTTGCCGCCGCATTGGGACTTGGGCTGGCAACCATTGGTGTCGACACACAAACCGGCGTGCCGCGGTTCACCTTTGGCGAGGTGCATCTGTATGACGGGTTGGATTTTCTAGTCGCCATCGTCGGCTTGTTCGCCTTGTCCGAAGTGTTCATCTTTCTTGAACACCGCCACGGCGGATCGGATGCCGAGGGGCGCAAGCTGAATATCGGTCGGCTTTACCCGCCGATGTCGATGGTCAGGAAATGCACACCGACCATGCTGCGCACCTCTTTCCTGGGCTTTATAGCCGGGGTTTTACCGGGTGCAGGCGCTTCGTTGGGCTCGTTCATTTCCTATTCGATGGAAAAGCGGCTGGTCGACAAGGAAAACACCTTTGGCACCGGTGATCCGCGCGGTGTGGCGGCGCCCGAGGCCGGGAACAACGCCGCTGCCGGGGGTGCTCTGGTACCAATGCTGGCGCTGGGCGTACCGGGTTCGGGAACCACGGCCGTGCTGTTGGCGGTCCTGCTGGCGCTGAATATCACGCCGGGGCCGCTGCTGTTCACGCAGAACCCAGATGTGGTCTGGGGCTTGATCGCGGCGCTGTTCATCGCGAACTTTATGCTGCTGGCGATGAATATCCCGATGGTGGGCCTGTTCACGCGGGTTCTGATGGTGCCGTCGCGCATTCTGATGCCCGTCGTGGCGATGGTCAGTTTTGTGGGTATCTATGGCATTTCGGGCTCCAGCTTTGATCTGCTGGTGATGATCGGGTTCGGTGTCATGGGGTGGGTTCTGCGCAAGCTGGACGTACCGCTGGTGCCGGTTATCTTGGGCACGCTTTTGGGCAACTCGATGGAAAACAACCTGCGTCGTGCGGTGACCATCGACAACGGCAACTGGTGGACCCTGATCGACAGCCCGCTGTCCATCGCGCTGTGGACCATTGCCATCATCGGCTTTGTTCTGCCCCTGATCGTGGGCGCACGGGTCAAAGCCAAGATGCACCAGCGCCGCGATGAAGAAGGCGCGATCAGCGATTGATGGATCAGGCGTCGCCGATCACGTGTAGGCGGCGCCGTCCCAGGGTCTTTCGATTTGGTGATTCGCCTGAATTGTAGTTTCGGATGCCGAGCTGAGGCGTCGTTGGAACACATATGCAGCCGGTTTTCTGACCCTGATTGCTTAGATGCGATAGAACTGGCGCGCTGTGCCTCCGAAGACAAGATCGTGGTCTTGCTCGGGAACCAGCGCGCCGTGCCTTTCAACCAAAACCGCATAGGTGGAAGACAGGCTGTCGACCGGGAAATTCGACCCGAACATGCACCGATGGGGCCCGAATTGGGTCAGGCATGTGTCCACGATGGGCCGCACGCGGTCGGCGCTCCAGTTGTGATCGAACATGCCAAGACCGGACAGTTTGCATGTCACCTGCGGCAGCGCCGAGAGGTGATGCAGTGCTTGCGCCCACCGTTGCAACCCTTGTTCCGACCGGTCATGGGGTGACCCTGCATGGCACAGCGCCACCCGCGTCGCAGGGGCCTGCGCCAGAACGGCGGCGGTCTGCTCCATCAATTCTGGCAGCAATTGCAGGTCAAATGACAGTCCGCGGTCGCCCAGTTGTTTCAACCCGTCCAGAAACCTTGGATTGTCCAGCAGGTCGTTTGTGCCGGACAGTTGATCCTCGCCCGGTGCGCGGCCGATGATCTGACGCACCCCACGCACAGAGGGCAGGGTTTGCAAACGGTCCAGTTGCGCGGTTACGTCCTGTGCAGTCAGATCACAAAAGGCAACCTGGACCAGTGGCCAGTCGGGATTTTGATCGGCAACAGACTGGACCCATTGCGCCTCGGCCCAGGGATCGGCCGCACCTACCTGGATATGGACCGAGGCGGAAAATCCTTGAGCGTCAGCTCGGAACTCGGGCAGCAGATAGTTCCGCTGAATGGGGCTGGGGTCACCGAAGAATCGCACCGCGCCCTTTTCCATCAACCAAGGATAATGCACCGCGGTCAGGTCCCACAGATGGTGATGCGCATCAATCCTCATGGTGTTTCAATCCCGGTTGTGCGGGCCAATATATCGACGCCTTGTTGTTTCCAGAAATGCAATAGATCGATGAAGATCCAGTTCTCGGCCAGCTTGTCATCCGCACGGCGATAGATGTCGATCACCCGAAACTCAGCCGCCTTTCCGGTGGCGGGCATCCCCATGAAACCGCCCGTAGGCACGGCGGTGAAATTGGGCCAGCCGAAAAAGCCGCCATAGTGCCCCTCGGCCATGCGGCAGATATGTTGGGTCTTTGAGCGTTCGGTGAAGGCCGCGCGAAACGGGCCGGAATGCTGCTGCGCGTAACGCGCGATTGTGTAGGTGGCACCGATCCCTTCGGGCCCCCACCAGATCATGTCTTCGTGCCAGGTTTGCGCCAGCTCATCCGTCAGGGACAAGCCGCTGTCCCACTGCCCAAGGTCCGAGATCATGGCGTTGATGACCTCCAGCGTCTTGTGACCTTCGTCGACGGGCT
This sequence comes from Ruegeria sp. CJ9, assembly GCF_056536625.1. Taxonomy (NCBI): domain Bacteria; kingdom Pseudomonadati; phylum Pseudomonadota; class Alphaproteobacteria; order Rhodobacterales; family Roseobacteraceae; genus Ruegeria; species Ruegeria sp. CJ9. The sequence goes on along the minus strand of NZ_JBQFPY010000015.1, from coordinate 47,101 downwards.
GATCTTCGGTCAGAATGCCGTCATGTGTCATAGGTCCGGGCTGCACCAGATGCGCTGCGGTCTGTGGCGGAAAGGGGTTCTGACCGGCCTGAACCATCAGGTGCGGAATGTCGAAATACATTGCCGTTTCGGAAATCTTGCCATCTGCAACATTGTGAAATTCGCAATACCGCAGAAGGGCCATCTTGCCAGTGGGGCGGATGCCCAGCCATGGCGCGTCGAACAGACCCATGAGGTGCCCCATCGACACCACCCAGACCCCCCCTTCGGTCAAAGAATTTCGGCCCGCGAAAAAGATATCCTGTCGGCGTTGTAGATGGGTCAGACTGTGTTTCAGCGGCTGCCAGAACCTGCGCGCCACCGCGTCAGGGCCTGCGATTTCGTCGAACGGGTGAAATCCGCGCCACACCAGATTCGGTGCGCAATACTGCTTCATGACGGTGGCCAACTCATCCCCATTAGCGCGGCTAAGCGCGTCATGGAAGGACAGGATCAGCTTTTTTTCAGTTTGAAAACTCACGGTGCTTTCCGTTCTTTATCAGTGTTTTGCGGGGTCTATTCCGCGAATTCGACTCGGTGGTTTCGTGTATTTTTGCATACGTATGCAAAAAAGTCTTGCCTGTTTTGATATATGCGAATTACTGTTTTGCAAACGTATGCAAACGAATCCTTTCAGGGGGCACCATGGCGGAAATTCAATTGCGCAACGTCGGCAAGCGCTGGGGGTCATTCATTGGGGTCCACAATTTCGACCTGACCATCGCGGATCGCGAATTTCTGGTTCTGCTGGGCCCCTCGGGCTGTGGCAAGACCACCACGATGCGCATGATCGCCGGTCTTGAGGACGTCACCGAGGGCGAAATTCTGGTTGATGGCAAGGTGGTCAACGATCTGGAACCCAAGGACCGCGATGTGGCGATGGTGTTCCAGAGCTACGCGCTCTATCCCAACATGAACGTCTACGAAAACATCCGCTTTCCTTTGAAAGTGCGCGGCATCGACCCGTCGACCCATGACGACAAGGTGCGTCGGGCCAGCGCGATGGTGGAACTGGACGATTTCTTGCACCGCAAACCCGCCGAATTGTCAGGCGGTCAGCGGCAACGTGTGGCGCTGGCCCGCGCCATCGTACGGGAACCGAACGTGTTCCTGATGGACGAGCCGTTGTCGAACCTGGATGCCAAGCTGCGTGTTTCGACCCGAGCTCAGATTAAGAACCTCAGCCACGAGCTGGCGGTGACAACCATCTACGTGACCCACGACCAGATCGAAGCGATGACGTTGGCCGACCGAGTTGTTGTGATGAAACAAGGCGTGGTGCAGCAGGTCGGCAGCCCGACCGATATTTACGACCGGCCCGCCAATACTTTTGTGGCCAGCTTTATCGGCTCACCGGCGATGAACCTGATGGATGGCGAGGTTTCGGGCGGTGTGTTCCGCGCCGAACATGTAGCGATTCCGGTCGACGCACCGGACGGTCCGATGACATTGGGCTTCCGCGCTGAAGATGCTGGCCTTGCCGAAGGGCAGGGCGAAATCACCGCACCGATCTACACGCTGGAACTGCTGGGCGACGCGACCATGATCTCGGTCCGGGTCGGCGGTGCGCTGGTATCGGTCAAAGCCGACAAAGCCTTCCGCGCCGAGATTGGAGATTCCGTCTCGTTCTCGGTGCCCAAAGAAATCTGTCACCTCTTCGAAGCTGGAAGCGGTGCGCGGATCGGGGAACAACCCCACGAACAGCCCATACGGGCATAACACCGGTCCGGACGTCGACGACGGACCGATCCTGACAGGGAGAAACGCATGAAACTCAAGACGATCCTCATGGCAGGTGCCATGTCCATCGCGGCAAGTGGCACATGGGCTGCCTGTTCGTTTGAAAATGACGTACCGCTCAAATCGCTCTCGGCTGGTTTCGAGGCCTGGAAAGCCGTCACCGATGCGATGGCCGAATGCGGCAATTTCAATGCCTCGCTGGACCAGGAATTCCGCGAGAAACAGCCCGAGGCTTTTGCAGCCAGCCCGTCGCTCTATCAGATCGGTGGGGTGTCGAACACGACACTGATCCCGTTGCTGAATGCAGGCACGATCCGGCCGCTGGATGATCTGGTCGAGAAATACGGACAGAACCTGCTGCCAAACCAGCTGATCAAAGTGGATGGCAAGACCATGGCGATTGCCATGATGGTGAACGCACAGCACATGATGTACCGCAACGACGTTCTGGCCGACCTGGGTATTGCCGAGCCCGCAACCTATGATGACGTTCTGGCCGCCGCCGCCAAGATCAAAGATGCGGGTGTTATGGAATACCCGATCGGCGGCACCTTCAAGACCGGTTGGAACCTCGGCCAGGAATTCATCAACATGTATATGGGTGAAGGCGGATCTTTCTTTGGCGACGGCAACATGCCTGCGATCAATAACGAGCAGGGCGTTAAGGCGTTGGAAACCCTGAAGGCCATGACCGATTATATGGATCCGGAATATCTGGTCTCGGATTCAACTTACGTTCAGCAGCAGTTCCAGCAGGGCAAGATTGCCATGGCAAACCTGTGGGCCAGCCGCGCCGCTGCAATGAACGACGAAGCCGAAAGCCAGGTGGTGGGCAAGGTTACCATGTCGGCGGCTCCGATGGGCTCGGCTGCACCGGCCACCACGATCTGGTGGGACGGTTTCGTTCTGGCCTCGAACATGAGCGATGAAGAGGCCGACGCCGCCTTCCGTGTCATGCTTGAAGGCATGGATGAGGAAATGGTCAGTGCCAACAATGACGCTGCCGTCTGGCTGAACCCGGCCTACAAGGCAGGTGAACTGGCCGCCGGTGCGGCTGCATCCGCCCAAGCCGGGGCCAAGGCATACCCGGCTTCGGGCCCGATGGGCATCATGCACACTGCATTGGGCAACGGTCTGGCTGATTTCATGACCGGCGCCAAGGACGCGCAAACCACACTGGCCGATATCGAGGCGGATTACATCACCGCAGCCAAAGAAGCCGGTTTGATCAACAACTGATCCTCCCGCGGGAGGGCCTCGGTCCTCCTGCACCCTTCCCATTGAGAACCATGAGAAAGGCAGAGCCATGAATTTCCGGACATTTGCCGCCTTTGTTGGCCCCTCTGTCTTTATGATGCTTCTCTTTATCGCGTTCCCGCTGATCAGCGTGTTCAAGCAGAGTTTCTATGTCACCCAACCGATCTATGAGACGGTGGAAGTTGAAACCTGCACCCCCGGCTTTCTGACCCAGACCTGTGTGACCGAGACGGTTTCGCAACCCCAACTCGACGAAGAGGGTAAGGTCATCATGCAGACCCAGTATGTCGGGCTGGAAAGCTACCGCAACGTGCTGGAGCCTGAACGTGCATGGCGCGCGATCAGCGAGGGCAGCTGGAATGTGTTGTCCACCATCAACTTCTGGAAAGCGCTGCGGTTCACGCTGACGTTCACGCTGATCACCCTGCCGCTGGTCATCGTCTGCGGGCTGGGGATCGCCGTTTTGATCAACAATGCCGCGCAGGCGATAAAAGGGCCGGTTATCTTTATTTCGCTGTTGCCCTTCATCATTACCCCGGTGATCGGGGTGCTGTCGGTCAACTGGCTGTTTCGCGGCGACGGTATCCTGACGGCACTGCTGGAGTGGTGGTTGAACCGCGATATCGCGCTGTTTGCGCAGGCCTGGACAATTGAGGTGCTGATGATGCTGTACCGCGTCTGGCACGTCGCCCCCTTTGCCGCCATCGTGTTTTACGCCGGTTTGCAAACGGTCAATCAGGACAGTCTGGAAAGTGCTGTGATTGACGGCGCAACCCGGTGGCAGCGGATGAAATACATCGTCATCCCGCATCTGATGCCGCTGATCATCTTTGTGTCGATGATCCACTTGATGGACAGCTATCGGGTGTTCGAAGAGATCGTCGGTTTCGCCAGCCAAGGCTATGTCATCTCACTACAATGGCTGACCTATGACTTCCTGGTGCCTGATCAGGCGGGCAACCGTTCGATCAGCCGGGCTTCGGCCAGCGCCATGCTCACCATGATCGGTATTGCCATCCTGCTTATCTTCCCGCTGCGCCGGACATGGCGCGATCACAAAGGAGGTCACTGACATGTCCTCGCGCGCGCTTCGCCAACCGCTCAGCCTGCGGCTGACTTCAAACATCTTCCTGGCCTTCTGGTGCATTGTCGCCATCTTTCCGATCTTCTGGATCACGGTGATGAGCTTCAAATCCCCAGTCGACGCCTTTGACGGTAATGCCCTGAACGTGATCTTCGGGCCGGCAACGCTGGCCAATGGCAAGGGGATTTCGCTGCTCGATATCATTCTGGGGATCGGGGTGATCTGGGGCACGATTGCTCTGGTGACCAAAAAGATGCCTGGGATGATCAAAGCCTATTCCAAAGAAGGTCAGGAGTGGTTTGGCTGGGTGATTGGCATTCTGGCCGCCGTGGTGGCCTTTCTGATCGTATTCTTCGTGATCCTGCCCGCCGTTCTGAGCATACTGAACCCGCTCTTTGGCCCTCTGGGGCGGGACATATTGGGGCTGACGACCGAACACTATAAAACCGTTTGGATCGACCGTGGATTTTCGAACAACTTCAAGAATTCGCTGATCGTAACCACGGGAGTTGTTGTCTTATCGCTGTCGGTGGGGACGCTGGCGGGGTATGGGTTGGCCCGGTCCGGATCGACCCTTGCGTTCTGGCTGCTGATCGTCGCGCTGATCTTCCGCGCGCTGCCGCCCTCGGCGCTGGTGGCTAGCTATCTGCCGGTCTTCATCAGCTCATCCGAATGGTTGGCGCCGATCCTGGGGGAAAACGCACCGACGCTGTACGGTAAGCCATTTGCCGTGATTGCGGTGCTGGTGGCGATCAACCAGCCTTTTACGATCTGGATGCTGCGGTCATTCTTCCAGAATATCCCGGCCGAACTGGATGAGGCCGCGCGCGTTGATGGCTGCAATCACTTCCAGGCGTTCCGACGCGTGATCATGCCGGTGATGTGGCCGGGCGTGATCACCACCGGGCTGTTCAGCTTTCTGCTGGCGTATAACGACATCCTCGTCACGTCGCTGCTGCTGGATGCGCAGAACCAGACCATGGTTCCCGCCATTGTCGGCATGTTCAACCGCGAGACCACGACAACCGATCAGGTGGTCGCTGTGGCAGCCGCCGTATCGATCACCGCGCCGCTGATCTTTCTTGTTCTGATCTTCCAGCGCCAGATCGTCAGCGGTCTGACCGCCGGAGCGGTGAAAGGGTAATGAGCAAGAACGCACGCCATAACGCCCTGTCGCGCCACCCGGCGCTGAACAGGATGCCCAGGGATTTTCTAAGCATTGGGGTTTCTTGACCCAATCCCTCCCTCGGCAACCTGAAAGGATAGAAAGATGAAAGGTTCCCGCCCCGAACAAGCGGTTCTAACCCGCGACACGGACCTGGACAAAACCGAAGACACGCGCCGCGTGATCGAAACCATGGTCGATGGCCTGAATGACCACCGCATTGATGACATTGGCGAGTTCTTTGCCCAGGGCTTTCGCTGGATGGGCAATCAGGGCTGTGGCACCAAGACCGGCCTGCAAGAGTTTCAGGACAACTGGCAGCGCCCGTTTCAGGCCGCGTTCTCGGACAAGACCTGCATTGATGAGGCCCGCCTGTATATGGGCGAATGGGCCGCAGCGTTTGGCCGCCAAGAGGCGACCCATTCCGGTGAGTTTCTGGGCATCGCCCCCACCGGCAAACGGGTCGAGATCCGGTACATGGATTTCTGGAAAGTGGTCGATGGCAAGATCGTCGACAACTGGGTGAACGTCGATTTCGCACATGTCGCGGCGCAGCTGGGTGTCGATCTGTTCAACGGGGAAGGCTGGGAAGCTTTTGACCGGGGTGAAAAAGTAGCGCCCCGGCCGGAAAACTGAGGATTGGAAACATGACAATCGAGTATCTCAAACGCGGTAAATCTGATGCTGACCGGGCCGAAGATGACGCCAAAACCCGCGCTGTGGTCGAAGCGACCCTGAAAGACATCGAAACCCGTGGCGATGTGGCCGTGCGCGAGCTGAGCGAAAAGTTCGACAACTATTCGCCCCCGTCGTTCCGCCTGTCTCAGCAGGACATTGACGACCTCATCGGGCAACTGACCGACCGTGAACTGGCCGATATCAAATTCGCGCAGGAACAGGTGCGCAACTTTGCGCAAGCGCAGCGCGATTCCATGGTGGATATCGAGGTCGAAACCCTGCCCGGCGTCATTCTGGGCCACAAGAACATCCCCGTGCAGTCGGTGGGATGCTATGTGCCCGGTGGCAAATTCCCGATGGTCGCCTCGGCGCATATGTCGGTGGCGACGGCTTCGGTGGCGGGCGTGCCGCGCATCATCGCCTGTACACCTCCGTTCAATGGCAAGCCGAACGCAGCGGTGATTGCCGCGATGCATCTGGGCGGCGCCCATGAGATCTATGTCATGGGCGGCATTCAGGCCATCGGCGCGATGGCGCTGGGTACCGAAACGATTGACCCCGTGCATATGCTGGTCGGTCCGGGCAACGCCTTTGTGGCCGAAGCCAAGCGGCAACTGTTCGGCCGTGTCGGCATTGACCTGTTCGCTGGCCCGACCGAGACCATGGTCATCGCCGACGAGACTGCCGCCGATGCGGAACTCTGCGCGACCGACCTGCTGGGTCAGGCGGAACACGGCTATAACAGTCCTTGCGTGCTGCTGACCAACTCGCGCAAACTGGCCGAGGATACGATGGCCGAGGTCGACCGTCTGCTGGGAATCCTACCCACGGCAGGCACCGCGAAAGTATCGTGGGACGAATATGGCGAAGTGATCGTTTGCGACACATATGATGAGATGCTGCAGGTCGCCGATGATATCGCATCCGAACATGTGCAGGTGATGACAGATAGGGATGATTGGTTCCTTGAGAACATGACCTGCTATGGCGCGTTGTTTCTTGGTCCGCGCACCAATGTCTCGAACGGGGATAAGGTGATCGGAACAAACCACACCCTGCCAACGAAGAAAGCCGGGCGCTATACTGGCGGTCTTTGGGTGGGTAAGTATCTGAAAACGCATAGCTATCAAAAGGTTCTGACCGACGAGGCGGCGACGTTGATTGGCGAATATGGGTCGCGCCTGTGCATGCTTGAAGGTTTTGTGGGCCATGCTGAACAGTGCAACGTGCGGGTGCGCCGCTATGGCGGTATCAACGTGCCTTACGGCAAGCCCGCACCGTATCGGGATGCCGCTGAATGAGCGACAAGCACACACAGCATAAGGCCCTGATCGCTTTGCTCAGGGCCGCGATGTATGACTTTTCCGAAGCCGGCGTCCGCAAGGCGCTGGCTGAGGTCACGACATCGGATGCAGTGTTCCACCTATGCCATCCCTTTGGTGACAGTATCGGCAGCGATGCATATTACGACTTCGCCTATAAGGACCTGCTGGACGCATGGCCCGATCTGGAGCGTCGCGACTATATCGTCATGGCCGGGCCGGACGAAAACGGCGCGGATTGGGTCGGGTGCGGGGGGTATTACACCGGTACCTTCACCGGGCCTTGGCTGGATATCCCACCGACGGGCCATCAGGTCACCATGCGGTTTCACGAATTCTATCGTTTCGTGGACGGACAGGTCGTCGAGGTTCAGGCGCTCTGGGACATCCCTGAGGTGATGATGCAGGCCAACGCCTGGCCGATGGCCCCCAGCCTTGGCCGTGAATGGCATGTGCCCGGACCAGCCACTCAGGACGGGTTCGTGCCCGGACCTTACGATGCGGCCAAGGGCAAGGCGACGTGCCAACACATTATCGACATGCTGGAACACTTGAAAAAACACCCGTCACAAGGTGGCCCCGAAGTGATGGAGATGGAGCGGTTCTGGCATCCACGCATGAACTGGTACGGGCCTTCGGGCATCGGCACCGGGCGCGGTTACGCAGGGTTTCGCAACTGGCATCAGATTCCGTTCCTGAACGGCATGCCGGATCGCGGGCAGTATGTGGACGACATCACCTATCATTTCTTTGGTGATGGCGAGTATGCGGCTGTGACCGGCTGGCCGAACATGATCCAGACGGTTACCCATGACGGATGGATGGGGATTGCGCCCTCGGGCAAGAAAATCGCCATGTGCAGTCTGGATTTCTGGCGATTGGAAAACGGGCGCATACGCGAAAACTGGGTGCTGGTCGATCTTCTGGATGCCTACCGCCAGCTTGGCGTTGACGTTTTCGCCCGTCTGCGTGAATTCAACAAGGCCCGGAATCTGGGCCGCATTGAAACGCCTGATGGAATGAGCTGATGACTGACCTGCCCCGCACCCCTTCGTTTTCGCTGAACGGCAAAACCGCCCTTGTGACCGGCGCGTCCTCGGGGATTGGACAGGGCTGTGCGGTGGCCTTGGCCGAGGCCGGGGCGCATGTGGTCTGCGCCGCGCGTGGGGCAGACCGGCTGGCTGAAACCGTCGCGGCGTTGCTGGCGCAGGGCTGGTCGGCCGAAGCTGCGGTTGTGGATCAGGGCGATTTGAATGCCCTGCAACAGCTGTTTGATGGGCGCGTCTTTGACGTCGTGGTGAATTCCGCCGGAACCGCGCGCCACAGCGCGGCGATCGACACCACGCCCGAGGATTTCGATGCGGTCACGGATGTAAATCTGCGGTCGGCTTATTTCCTGTCGGCCTATGCGGCCAAGGCATTGATGGCGACGGGCAGGCCGGGCTCGATCATCCATATCTCAAGCCAGATGGGCCATGTCGGCGGGGTCGATCGGGCGCTGTATTGTGCCACCAAGCACGGGCTTGAGGGTATGGTCAAAGCCATGGCAATCGAATGGGGAAAGCAGCGCATCCGCATCAACACGGTCTGCCCGACCTTCATTCGCACACCCTTGACGCAAGCCACCTTCGATGACCCCGAGCGCGCCGCCTGGATCATGGAGAAGATCAAGCTGGACCGTGTCGGTGAGGTCGAAGACATCATGGGCGCGGTGACCTATCTGGCCTCGGACGCCTCGGCTTTGGTGACCGGAACTTCGATGTTGATTGACGGGGGGTGGACAGCGGATTGATGGCAGAAAAAGTCACATCCCTTCAGGTTGCGCAACTGGCAGGCGTCAGTCAGTCGGCGGTTAGCCGGGTGTTCACGCCGGGTGCCTCGGTCAGCAAAAAGACTGAAGAAAAGGTGCGCAAGGCGGCGGCAGAGCTGGGGTATCGACCCAATGTTCTGGCGCGCGCAATGGTGTCGGGCAAAAGCCGTATCATCGGTCTGGTGGTCGCCTATCTGGACAACTACTTCTATCCCGAAGCGCTTGAGAAACTGTCCAACGCTCTGCAAGAACAGGGGTATCACGTGCTGATCTTCATGGCTTCTCGCACGGCGGGTAACATTGATGACGTGATGGAGGAAATCCTCGACTATCAGGTGGATGGCGTTGTTTTGGCCTCGGTTGCGATGTCGTCAGATATTGCAACGCGCTGTCAACAGGCGGGTGTACCCGTGGTGCTGTTCAACCGAAGTCAGGACCTGGACGGGATCACGTCGGTCACGTCTGACAATTATGCCGGTGGCCGCAAGGTGGCCGAGTTCCTGGTTGCCGCTGGCCACAGTCGCATTGCTTATATCGCGGGTTGGCAGGGTGCCTCGACCCAGCGTGACCGCGAGGCCGGGTTCCGGGCGGCATTGGCTGAGGCCGGTGAGACCGTGTTTGCCCATGGTGTGGGTGAGTTTCACACCGAAAATGCCCGAACGGCTGCACGTCGCATGTTTGATGTTGCACCGGATGACAGGCCGGATGCCGTGTTCGTGGCCAATGACCATATGGCGCTGGCCGTCATGGATGTCATCCGCTTTGAGCTTGGCCTGCGTGTGCCCGAAGATGTCTCGGTGATCGGGTACGATGATGTCCCGCAGGCGGGGTGGCTTGCCTATAACCTCACGACGATCCGACAGCGGGCCAATCTGATGGTTACTGAAACCGTAGACGCGCTTTTGGATCATATCGAAAATCCGGCAGCCGCCGCGGCGCGCAAGGTGGCCATAGACGGGCCGCTGATTGTACGTACCTCGGCCCGGTTGCCAAAAGGGTGGACCCCACAAAGGACAGACATATGAAAGGCTTCGATCCGAAGTTCCGGGATTTTCCCGACTATATCATCGGTATCACCAAGGAAATTTGGGAAGACCGGGGCATCGCAACGCTGCACGACTACTACAGCAAGGATATCGTCGTGCGCTCGCCCGGGTCCGTTGTTCTGGGTAATCAGAACGTCATCGGCGCCACCATGGCAACACTGGCTGAGTTTCCGGATCGGCAGCTGTTGGGCGAGGATGTGATCTGGTCCGGCACGCCGGAAGAGGGGATGTTAAGCTCGCATCGGATTATCTCCACCGCGACGCATTTGGCCGAAGGGGTGTATGGCAAGCCGACCGGCACAAAGCTGCGCTATCGGATTCTGGCCGACTGTCACGCCAAAGATAATCAGATCGACGATGAATGGTTGATCCGCGATCAGGGTGCCATCGTCCGGCAGATGGGCTGGGACCCCAAGGAATACGCTGCCGACCTGATCGCGCGCGAGGGCGGGCCAGAGAACTGCGTCAAACCGCTGACGCCGGAAACCGACCAGCCCGGCCCTTATAAAGGCAAGGGCAATGACAATGAATGGGGTCAGCGCTATGCCTATATCCTGACCAAGATCATGAATGCCGATATGGGCGTGATCGAGGCCGAGTATGACCGCGCCGTGCAATCAGAATATGTCGGCGGTGTCACTGGCCATGGCTGGGATGCGGTGGATCGGTTCTGGATGGGTCTGCGGGCCAGCTTCCCCAATGCGGAATTCAAGGTTGAACACCAGATTGGTCGCGATGATCCGAACATGCCGCCCCGTGCTGCCGTGCGCTGGAGCCTGTGGGGTAAACATGATGGCTGGGGTGCATTTGGCGCCCCAACCGGCGCGCAGGTCTATGTTCTGGGGATCAGCCATGCTGAGTTTGGTGCGCTGATCGGCGGTCAGCCACAGCTGCGGCGCGAGTACACGCTGTTCGACGAAACTTCGGTCTGGAAACAGATCCTGCTGCAGGGTGGAGAGGGCTAGGTGACCGCGATGGTCTCATCCCTGAACGCCAGCCAGACTGCACGGCGCTATCATACCCATCGTGCGTCGCTGCGCGCACGACGTCTGAACAATCGGCCTCCGGGGGGCGGGAATTGATCCCATCTTTCCCCCAAAATCCAAGGAGACACCGTCATGAGTACCATTCAACAACGCATCGTCCGTTATGGCGAGCTGCAACCCTGTAAAACTGCCTTTATCGACGCTCACACTCCGGGCAGCGATCAGAAAGAGAACTTTACCATCATCGGTGGCGGCGTGTCGGAATCGCCCGATCAGCACGTCCACATCATCGACAAGATCGGCTTTAACATCGGCGCGGCGGGTCAGCCGCCGAAATGCCGAAACTCGCTGCACAGCCACACCACGGCCGAGGTGTTCTTTGTCGCGAAAGGCCGCTGGCGGTTCTTCTGGGGACGCTATGGCACGGCCGGAGAATTCATTGCCGAAGAGGGGGATATCTTCAACATTCCCACCGGTATCTTCCGCGGGTTCGAGAATGTCGGTCAGGACTACGGCATGATCATGTCGATCCTCGGTGGCGATGATGCCGGTGGCGGTGTCACGTGGGCGCCGCAGGTGATCGAGGACGCACAGGCGCATGGTCTGATGCTGGGCGACAACGGTGTGCTTTACGACAGCAAAAAGGGTCAGGAACTGCCCCACAATGTCCGGCCGATGTCCTTGTTGAACGAAGCAGAGTTGCAAGCCTATCCCGAGGTGCCGGTCGACGCGGTGATCGGCAAATACGTCGCCCGCTATTGGGACCTGATGGCGCTGGGCGCTGAAAAACCTGCGCTGGTGATTGGTGAGACCGGTCTTATCAAGGACAAGCCGGGGTTCGAGGTTGATTTCCTGACCCGTGGTTCGGCTGTGAATGATCCGGTCAAAGCTGAAAAGCCTGTGGTTCTGATGCCGGCCAGCGGCCATTGGCGTATCACCGTAGACGGATATGAGGTCACATTGTCCAACGGTGATACCGCGCTGGTGATGCCGGGTGAGGCTTACACCGTCGCGCCGTCCATGACCGGGCAGGCAGGCCTGTACCGCATCACGGCGACCGATGACCCCGCCGGAGCCACATGGGTCGGATGACCGTCGATCCGAACGATACCCACGCCGTTTATGAACGGCAGGCCAAAGCCTATGACGAGCAACGCTCGCGGGCTTTGTTCGAAGCGCGCTGGCTGGCGCGCTTCACCGCCAGTCTGAAGCCCGGCGATCACGTCCTTGATCTGGGCTGCGGCACCGGTGAGCCCATTGCCCGATGGTTCAAGGCCGAAGGGTTCACCGTCACAGGTGTCGATTTTTCCGAGGCCATGCTTGAGATCGCCCATAGCCGTTGGCCTGATGGAGACTGGCGGCAGGCCGACATGCGTAATTTCGAACTGGACCAGAGCTTTGATGGTATTGTCGCCTGGAACAGCTTTTTCCATCTGACCGCGGACGAGCAGAAAGACTGCATCGCCCGGATGGCCCGCCATCTGCGCGAGGGCGGAATGTTGATGCTGACCGTTGGCCCCAGCGCGGGCGAGGAACAGGGAACTGTTGGCGGCGAACCCGTGTATCACGCCTCTCTCTCACCCGCCGGTTACGCCACCTGCCTTGAAGAAAACGGGATGATCATGACCGGATTTCTAGCCAAGGATCCGGAGACCCAAAGCCACACAGTACTGATGGCACGCAAGAATTAATGGAGGTTTCATGACCGTAAAGACAACACATGTCGGATCCTTGCCACGAACTCAGGACGTGGTGGATTTCATTTTTGCGCGCGAGCGGGAGGAACCCTTTGACCCCGCCGCATTTGACGCCTGCATGACTAACGCCGTGGCCGAGACCGTGCGCAAGCAGATCGAGGCCGGTGTGGATATTGTCAGCGATGGCGAGACCTCAAAGATTTCTTATGCCACCTATGTCAAGGACCGTTACACCGGGTTTTCAGGCGATAGCCCGCGCAATGCGCCCGCCGATCTGAAGATGTTCCCCGGTTTTCTGCAACGGCTGGCTGATGATGGCGGTACGCCCCAATACGCGCGGCCTCAATGTACCGGCGAGGTGCGGTCGAAAGGGCAGGGTGAGCTTGAGAAGGACATCGCCAACCTCAAGGCTGCGATGGCGCAGCACGGGGCCGGGCAGGGCTTTATGAATGCCGCCTCACCAGGGGTCATCTCGCTGTTTCTGCAGAACGATTTCTACCCCACGCGTGAGGCTTATCTGGCCGCGCTGGCCGATGCGATGAAGGAGGAATACGAAACCATCGTGGCCGCCGGGTTGGATTTGCAGCTGGATTGCCCTGATCTGGCCCTGTCGCGGCACATGCTGTTCACCGACCTGACCGATGAAGAGTTCGTCAAGATCGCCGACATGCATGTCGAGGCCCTGAACCACGCGCTGCAGAATGTTCCGCAGGACCGGGTGCGGGTGCATATCTGCTGGGGCAATTACGAAGGGCCACATTGTTGTGACATCGCCATGGATAAGGTGTTCAGCACTCTGATGGCGACCAAATCCCGCTACGTGCTGTTTGAAACCTCGAACCCGCGCCACGCCCATGAATGGACCGTGTTCCGCGACCGTAATTCCGAGATTCCGGACGACAAGGTTCTAGTTCCCGGTGTGGTCGACACCACCACCAATTTTGTCGAACACCCTGAATTAGTGGCGCAGCGGATCACGCGGTTTACCAATATCGTCGGTGCCGATCGGGTGATCGCAGGCAGTGATTGTGGGTTTGGCACCTTTGCAGGATTTGGCGCGGTGGATCCCGATATTGCCTATGCCAAGCTGACGGCATTGTCCGAGGGTGCAATACTGGCCTCGGCATGACACCGCTGGTTCTTTTGCCGGGTATGATGTGTGATGCTCGGTTGTTTCAGCCGCAGATCGCTGCGTTGTCCGGGTCACGGCCGCTGATGACCTTCCCTCTGGTGACGCAGGACAGTGTTCAGGAGATGGCAGCCGAAATCTTGTCAAACGCACCGTCGGTCTTTGCGCTGGCCGGCCTGTCGATGGGCGGCATCGTTGCGATGGAGGTGGTGCGGGAAGCCCCGGATCGCGTTGAACGGTTGGCGTTGATGGACACCAATCCGTTGGCCGAAAAGCCCGATGTCAAAGCCCGGCGTGGGCCGCAGATGAAGGCCGTTCAGGAAGGTCAGTTGCGGCAGGTGATGCGCGACGAGATGAAGCCCAATTACCTGGCCGACGGTCCGCATCAGGGGGCCATTCTGGACCTATGCATGGCGATGGCCGTTGATCTGGGTCCGGACGTATTCCTTCGCCAATCCCGCGCTTTGATGGATCGCCCGGACCAGACCGAAACACTGGCTGTCTACACGGGCCCCTCACTGGTGATGTGTGGGCGCGAGGATGGCCTGTGCCCGGTCGAGCGACACCAGTTGATGCACGACCTTCTGCCCAATAGCACGTTACAAATCATCGAAGAGGCAGGGCACCTGCCCACTCTGGAACAACCCAATGACACAACAGCGGCCCTGATCCGCTGGCTGGAGGCCCCATGACACCTTCCCTTCTGACCCTGTTGCGCAAGGTTGACACCCCCACCGTCTGCAACGCCATCGAGGTGGCGCAGGGCAAGCGCGGATTTGACGGCTTCTCGCGCGGCACCATGCTGTGTTCGGCCCCGTCGGAACCTGCGATCGTGGGCTACGCCCGTACGGCAAAGATCGCCGCTGTGCAGCCTCCGTCCGAGGCGCCCGAGGTCATCAGGGAACGCCGGATGGACTATTACAAATACATGGCCGAAGGTCCCGCACCCTCGGTTGCGGTGATCGAGGATGTCGATTTCCCCAACTGTATCGGTGCCTATTGGGGTGAGATCAACACCACCGTACACAAGGGGTTCGGCATGTCCGGCGCGCTGACCAACGGTGTCATGCGCGACCTTGGCGATCTGCCACAGGGGTTCCCGGTGGTTGCCGGATCGGTCGGGCCAAGCCATGGTTTTGTCCACGTGCGCGCGGTCGATACGCCGGTCTCGATCTTTGGTCTTTCGGTCAATCCTGGTGATCTGATCCATGCCGATCAGCACGGAGCGCTGGTGATACCAGAAGATGTTGTTGACCAACTAGAGGGCGCAATCCAGAAATTGCTGTCCACCGAACGCATCGTCCTCGACGCTGCCGAACAGCCGGGGTTTGATTTCAATGCGTTTCAATCCGCTTGGGAAAAGTTCGAAAAATCCCGGGTCTGACAGGGTAAGCTTGACCCGTTCAAACGGAGGGCTCTAAACCGTCGTTGGTATGCCATCACCGGCGTCGCGATGGCAGGTCCGCCCGCTTTTCTTCCAGCACGGTTCGAAAGAGCACCTTGAGTTCAGATTTCTTCACCAGGGGCAGCCTGCGCCGATAATCCGAAGACAGGTCATCTTCTGAAACGTCCATCCGGTGCGCTTTCATTAACTTGAAGCGACTGAGAAACGAAATTTTCTTCATTGTTGCGGTCCTTCAAATTCAAAGCGTAAAAATTTGCCGCTGCGGACCCGACCCGAACCCTATGGTCGAGAGCTCGAGGATCATTAATCCGTGAGTGATGATCCGCAGCGACAGAGCGCATTTAGGCAGGTCGTTTGCCACCGTAAGGGGGAAGAATCCGGGTTTTTGCGTCATTTATTAACCGACCAGTCAAAAAATGATTGGAAAGCTTACCTTTACGTAAAGATGCTCACTTACCCGGCCAGTTTTTGTGACGTAGCGTCACGAAAGATGCGGGTCTCGCTAAGGCCTGAACGGGACCATTTAGCCAGTCTGTCTCCGCAGTAATCTGGCAAAGCATAGCCGGAAGGGAGAGACGTCTAATAGATAAAAATTGGGGGAATACGTCACCCGAACACGTATCTGATACGATTAGAGACAAGCCAAAAATCTGTCGGGGATTTGGTGCCCAGGAGAGGACTCGAACCTCCACGTCCATACGGACACTAGCACCTGAAGCTAGCGCGTCTACCAATTCCGCCACCTGGGCAGGTGTCGTGGAGCGGCGTTTAAGCCTACTGACGGGGGGCGTCAACCAGATTCGGGAAGATTTTCACAAGTTTTTTGACCCACCTCCGAAACGCTTGGGAAATTGCCGGGGTTTTCGCGGACGCGCGGCGTTATTGCGCCTTGTTTGCCGGTGCTTTGGGCGGTAGATCGGATCAAGACCAATCAGCAGGAGCCCTCGCATGTCCAAACTGGTCACGATTTATGGCGGATCGGGATTTGTCGGTCGGTATATCGCCCGGCGTATGGCAAATGAAGGATGGCGTGTGCGGGTCGCAGTGCGGCGCCCGAATGAGGCGATGTTCGTCAAACCTTATGGCGTGGTTGGTCAGGTTGAACCCATTTTGTGCAACATCCGCGATGATGCGTCGGTTGCTGCCGTGATGCATGGGGCCGATGCGGTGGTGAACTGCGTGGGTGTGCTGAACGAGCTGGGTAAGAACGAATTTGACGCGGTACAGGCCGAAGGGGCTGAGCGGATCGCGCGCATCGCTGCCGAACAGGGTGTTGCGCGGATGGTGCATATCTCGGCCATCGGCGCGGATGCCACGGCCAAAAGCGAGTATTCCCGCACCAAAGCACAGGGCGAGGCCGGTGTGCTGGCGCATATGCCGAACGCTGTGATCTTGCGCCCGTCGGTTATTTTCGGAACCGAGGACCAGTTCTTTAACCGCTTTGCCGGGATGACCCGGATGGGGCCGTTCCTGCCCTTGGTCGGCGCAGAGACCAAGTTCCAGCCGGTCTATGTGGATGATGTCGCCAAAGCCGCCGTGCAGGGCGTTCTGAGGCAGGCCGAGGGTGGCACTTATGAGCTGGGCGGCCCCGAGGTGAAATCCTTCCGCGCGCTGATGCAGCAGATGCTGGGGGTGATTCACCGCCGCCGGGTGATTGTTGGTGTGCCGTTTTGGGCCGCCCGGATCATGGCGGGTGTGCTGGATATAGCCAAATTTGTCAGTTTTCAGCTGTTTCCCAACCACATTCTGACGCGCGATCAGCTGACGAATCTGCGCCGGGACAATGTGGTGTCGGGCGATGCCAAAGGCTTTGGCGACTTGGGGATCGAACCGGCTACTTTGGAATCCATCTTGCCGGACTACCTGTGGAAGTTCCGTCCCTCGGGCCAGTATGATGAGATCCAGAAATCGGCAGACAACCTGCGTACCTGATCAGCTATAGGCAATCACCAGCAGGATTGCCCCAAGAATCACGCGATATATTACATAAGGCGTAAAGCTGACGCTGCGCAGCAGGCGCATCATCAGGGACAGCGCCAATAAGGCCGAGATAAAGGCAAAAAAAGCGGCTATGGCACCGTCCTTAGCCAGTTGGGCATCAGCCTCGCGGATCACCTGTGTCGACAGTAATACGCCCGAGGCCAGAATCGTCGGGATCGACATCAGCATCGCGATCCGCGCGCCGTCTTCGCGGCTATAGCCCAGCTGCCGCGCGCCGGTGATGGTGATGCCTGACCGCGAGGTGCCGGGGATCAACGCCAGAACCTGCCACAAACCCATGATGACCGCATCGCGCGGGCCCCAATCGTTGGTTTTCTTGGTTTGGGGGCCCTTTTGGTCCATCCAATACAGTAACAATCCGAAGCCCAGCATGGTCCAGCCAATCACCGCCATTGAGCGGAGGGACTGGCTGAGCCCGGTTGTGAACAAAATGGCACCGACAATGACCGTGGGAATCGTTGCGATGATCAGGCTCATCGCCAGCCGTGCTTGCGGGGTGTCGATCTGCCCGGTCAGGGCGCGTGGCAGGCCGGCAGCGGCCTGTTTCACATCGGACCAGAAATACAGGATAACCGCGCCCAACGTGCCGACATGCACGGCGACGTCGATGGCCAGCCCCTGATCTTCCATACCGGTCAAGCTGGGCAGCAGGATCAGGTGACCCGAGGAAGAGATCGGCAAGAACTCAGTTATCCCCTGAATAATCGCCGCGAGAATCAACTGAAATAGACTCATTTAACCTGCCGTGCTGCCGCCGCGTATTGTTAGGGGAAATGGGTATAAGTGCGGTGCCGAAAAGGAAAGCACGTAAAAGGGTCCGAAACGGAACTAAAAATGACGACATTTTCCAATTACTTTTCCTGACGTCGTATATTTTTTTAATTTAGGTCAGCATAATTGACTTTTAATTCCGTAAGGTATCTCTTAAACAGGCGCGACCAAGCCAATTCATGGAGTCTGACCCGTGGCCAAGCAACCGATGCTGAAATTTGTGCAGATCGACCGCGTCATGCCTGAAAAGCGTGCCGCCGATGACCGCAAAGAAGACTTTGACGAAATCTATGCTGAATACGCCGCAGCCAAGGCGGAAGAACAGGCTAGTCGCTGCAGCCAATGCGGTGTTCCCTATTGTCAGTCGCATTGCCCGCTGCACAACAACATTCCTGATTGGCTGCGCCTGACCGCCACGGGCCGTCTGGAGGAGGCGTATCAGACCAGCCAGGCCACCAATACCTTCCCGGAAATCTGCGGCCGCATTTGCCCGCAGGATCGTCTTTGTGAAGGCAATTGTGTGATCGAACAATCAGGTCACGGCACGGTTACCATCGGAACGATTGAGAAGTACATCACGGACACCGCCTGGGACAAAGGCTGGGTGACCCCCGTTGCACCTGGTGCCGAGCGCAGCGAAAGCGTCGGTATCATAGGCGGCGGACCCGGTGGATTGGCGGCTGCGGACATGCTACGCCGGGCTGGCATTCAGGTCACTGTGTATGATCGTCACGACCGTGCCGGTGGCCTGTTGATGTACGGTATTCCAGGCTTCAAGCTGGAAAAGGACATTGTTCAGCGTCGCAACGAATTGCTGGCTGATGGCGGGGTCAATTTCGAGCTGAACTGCGACGTGGACGCCGCCAAATTCGACGACATTCGCGCCAAGCATGATGCAGTGATCATCGCAACCGGGGTCTACAAGTCCCGTGATCTGTCCATGCCAGGCAGTGGCCTGAATGGTATCGAAATTGCCATTGATTTCCTGACCGCTTCGAATCGCAAAAGCTTTGGTGACGCGGTCGAGGATTTCGACAATGGCCGGCTGAATGCCAACGGTAAAAAAGTTGTTGTGATTGGTGGCGGCGATACCGCGATGGACTGCGTACGCACCTCGGTCCGTCAAGGGGCGACCTCGGTCAAATGCCTGTACCGCCGTGACCGGGCAAACATGCCGGGATCGCAGCGTGAAACGCAGAATGCCGAGGAAGAAGGCGTGATCTTTGAATGGCTGAGCGCCCCCAAAGGGTTCACCGGCGATGACAAGGTTTCTGGCGTGATGGTGCAAAAGATGCGTCTGGGTCAGCCAGATGCCACTGGCCGCCAAGCCCCCGAGGTCATCGAAGGTGCGGACTATGTCGAAGAGGCCGATCTGGTCATCAAGGCGCTGGGCTTTGAGCCCGAAGACCTGCCTACGCTGTTTGGTCAGCCCGACCTGCCCGTAACCCGTTGGGGCACCGTTAAGGCCGCGTTCCAAACCGGCGAAACCGAGATGGACGGTGTCTATGCCATTGGTGACATCGTGCGTGGCGCCTCGCTGGTGGTCTGGGCGATCCGTGACGGCCGCGACTGTGCCGATGCGATCATCGACAGGTTTAACAGCAAGGCTGCCGTCGCAGCCGAGTAACACCCAGCCCAGCGACAGGAGGGTCAGGAATGCCTGAACTGCAAGGCCAATGCATGTGCGGTGCGGTCACCGTCACCGCCACCCCAGCGAAGGATGCGCTGGGTGCCTGTCATTGCGACCAGTGCCGCCGCTGGACCAGTTCAATGCTGGTGAGTTTTCAAGCCGAAGAGGGGTATGCCGCGCTGGGACCGGTCAAGACCTTTACCTCGTCCGACTGGGCCGAGCGCGCCTTTTGCGCCGAATGCGGCTCGGCCCTGTGGTATCGGGTCACCGCGCCCGGCGACATGCACGGACACACAGAAATGGCAGCGGGCCTGTTCGAAGATACGGGCCACGGACTGCAACTGGAACTTTTTATCGACAAAAAGCCCAAAGGGTATGCGTTCGCAGGTGAGCGCAAGCAAATGACCAAAGCTGAGGTCGAGGCGATGTTTGCCCCCTCGGAAGAAGGAGACAGCCAATGACCAAATATGATGCCGATTGGGTACGGGCCGAAGAAGCCAAACGTGAATGGATGGCGAAAAACGGTCTCTATTCCGAGGAAGAAGAGCATTCTTCCTGTGGCGTGGGTCTTGTTGTATCCGTTGACGGCAAAGCATCACGCAAGGTTGTCGACGCCGGTATTGATGCGCTGAAAGCGATCTGGCACCGCGGCGCCGTGGATGCTGATGGCAAGACCGGCGATGGTGCGGGCATCCACGTGCAGATCCCGGTTCGTTTTTTCTATGACCAAATCCGCCGCACAGGTCATGAGCCCAATCTGGACCAGTTGATCGCTGTCGGTCAGGTGTTTCTGCCTCGTACCGATTTCGGCGCGCAGGAACAGTGCCGGACCATCGTAGAAACCGAAGTTCTGCGCATGGGCTATTACATCTACGGCTGGCGGCACGTGCCGGTCGATGTGACCTGCTTGGGTGAAAAGGCCAACGCGACCCGGCCCGAGATCGAACAGATCCTGATCTCGAACTCGAAAGGTGTAGATGAAGAGACGTTCGAGCGTGAACTATACGTCATCCGTCGCCGTATTGAAAAAGCTGCCGCCGCTTCCGGGATTTCGGACCTGTATCTGGCGTCGCTGAGCTGCCGCTCGATCATCTATAAAGGCATGATGCTGGCTGAGCAGGTCGCGGTTTTCTACCCCGACCTGATGGATGAGCGGTTCGAATCCGCCTTTGCGATCTATCACCAGCGTTATTCGACCAACACCTTCCCGCAATGGTGGTTGGCGCAACCGTTCCGGATGCTGGCCCATAATGGTGAAATCAACACCCTGAAGGGCAACGTCAACTGGATGAAAAGTCATGAGATCCGCATGGCCAGTGGCACCTTTGGCGACTATGCCGAAGACATCAAGCCGATCATCGCGGGTGGATCGTCAGATTCGGCCGCATTAGACTCGGTTTTCGAGGTTCTGGTGCGCGCGGGCCGCTCGGCCCCGATGGCGAAAACCATGCTGGTGCCGGAAAGCTGGTCCAAGCAGGCGGTGGAACTGCCGCAGGCCTGGCGTGACATGTATTCCTACTGCAACTCGGTAATGGAGCCGTGGGACGGTCCTGCCGCGCTGGCGATGACCGATGGCCGCTGGGTCTGTGCCGGTCTGGACCGGAACGGGTTGCGCCCGATGCGCTATGTGGTGACGGGCGATGGTCTGGTGATTGCGGGCTCTGAGGCTGGCATGGTGCCGATTGATGAGGCCACTGTGACAGAAAAAGGCGCGCTGGGTCCGGGGCAGATGCTGGCCGTGGATATGAAGAAGGGCAAGCTGTTCCGTGACAAGCAAATCAAGGACAAGCTGGCGCGCGCCCTGCCGTTCGGCGACTGGGTCGGCAAAATCAACGATCTGGACACTACGCTGGGCAGTGTAACCGAACAGCCCTTGTTTAGGGGTGAGGAACTGCGCAAGCGTCAGATCGCGGCTGGATATTCGATCGAAGAACTTGAGCAGATCCTTGCACCCATGGCCGAGGACGGCAAAGAGGCTTTGGCCTCGATGGGGGATGACACGCCTTCGGCTGTGCTGTCAAAGCAGTACCGTCCGCTGAGCCATTTCTTCCGGCAGAATTTCAGCCAGGTGACCAACCCGCCCATCGACAGCTTGCGCGAATACCGCGTGATGTCGTTGAAGACGCGGTTCGGGAACCTCAAGAACGTGCTGGACGAGGACAGTAGCCAGACCGAGATCATCGTTCTGGAAAGCCCTTTTGTCGGCAACGCTCAGTGGGAAATTCTGGCCGAAAACTTCAACGCGCCGCTGGCTGAGATCGATTGCAGCTTTGAACCCGGTGAGGGCGCGCTGGACCGCGCTTTGATCCGTATTAGAGCCGAAGCGGAAGAGGCCGTGCGTTCTGGTGCAGGGCATCTGGTGCTGACCGATCAGTATTCCGGGCCGGACAAAGTGGCGATGCCGATGATCCTGGCCACAAGCGCGGTACACAGCCATCTGACACGTCAGGGTCTGCGGACCTTCAGCTCGCTCAACGTGCGGTCGGCGGAATGTATCGACCCGCACTATTTTGCCGTGTTGATTGGCTGTGGCGCGACAGTTGTGAACGCCTACCTGGCCGAGGATTCGCTGGCCGACCGCATTGAACGTGGCCTGCTGGATGGCTCGCTGACTGAAAATGTGGCCCGCTATCGCGAGGCAATCGATCAGGGTCTTCTCAAGATCATGGCCAAGATGGGTATCTCGGTTGTCTCCTCTTACCGAGGCGGTCTGAACTTTGAGGCCGTTGGTCTGAGCCGTGCCATGGTGGCCGAGTATTTCCCGGGCATGATCAGCCGTATCTCGGGCATCGGGATTCACGGCATCCGCGTCAAAGCCGAAGAAATTCACGCCAAGGGTTGGGACAGCGGTCTGGATGTGCTGCCCATCGGTGGTTTCTACAAAGCACGCAAGTCGGGTGAGACTCACGCGTGGGAAGCAACCTCGATGCATATGATGCAGATGGCCTGTAATAGGGCCTCATATGAATTGTGGAAGCAATATTCGACCAAGATGCAGTCGAACCCGCCGATCCATCTGCGCGACCTGATGGATTTCAAACCCATGGGCAAACCGGTGCCGATCGAAGAGGTGGAATCGATCACCTCGATCCGCAAACGCTTTGTCACGCCGGGTATGTCGCTGGGCGCACTCAGCCCCGAGGCGCACAAGACGCTGAACGTAGCGATGAACCGGATCGGTGCGAAATCCGACTCGGGCGAGGGTGGTGAAGATCCGGCCCATTTCGTACCGGAACCCAATGGCGACAATCCATCGGCCAAGATCAAACAGGTGGCGTCGGGCCGATTCGGTGTGACTGCGGAATACCTGAATCAATGTGAAGAGCTGGAGATCAAGGTCGCCCAAGGCGCGAAACCGGGTGAGGGTGGTCAGCTGCCGGGCATGAAGGTCACCGACCTGATCGCGCGTTTACGCCATTCGACCAAGGGCGTGACGCTGATCTCGCCGCCGCCGCACCACGATATCTACTCGATCGAGGATCTGGCGCAGCTGATCTATGATCTGAAACAGATCAACCCGCGCTGCAAGGTGACGGTGAAACTGGTGGCGTCTTCGGGCGTTGGCACGATTGCCGCCGGTGTGGCCAAGGCCAAGGCGGATGTGATCCTGATCTCGGGCCACAACGGTGGTACAGGTGCGTCGCCTGCGACGTCGATCAAATATGCCGGTTTGCCGTGGGAGATGGGCCTGACCGAGGCGCATCAAGTTCTGGCAATGAATAACCTGCGTGATCGCGTCACCCTGCGGACCGATGGTGGTCTGCGGACTGGTCGCGATATCGTCATGGCCGCGATGATGGGGGCCGAGGAATACGGAATCGGCACTGCCGCCCTAATCGCGATGGGCTGTATCATGGTGCGTCAGTGCCAGTCGAACACCTGCCCCGTCGGTGTCTGTACGCAGGACGAGGACCTGCGCGCCAAGTTCACCGGCAACGCAGACAAGGTGGTGAACCTGATCACCTTCTATGCGCAGGAAGTACGCGAGCTTTTGGCCAGCCTCGGCGCGCGTTCGATTGATGAAATCATCGGCCGGGCCGACCTGTTGGCGCAGGTCAGCCGTGGATCGGCGCATCTGGACGATCTGGACCTCAACCCGCTGCTGATCACCGTCGATGGCGCGCATGATATCGTCTACAACCGCGACAAGGACCGTAACGCGGTGCCGGATACGCTGGACGCTGAAATCGTGCGGGATGCCGCGCGGTTCCTGAAAGACGGCGAGAAAATGCAGCTGTCCTATGCGGTGCAGAACACGCACCGGACTGTGGGCACCCGCGTCTCGAGCCATATCGTGCAGAACTTTGGCATGCGGAACACTTTCCAGTCCGATCACCTGCACGTCAAACTGCAGGGCTCGGCCGGTCAGTCGCTGGGAGCTTTTGCAGCACCCGGTCTGAAGCTGGAAGTGTCGGGTGACGCCAATGACTATGTCGGCAAGGGTTTGTCGGGCGGCACCATCGTCGTGCGCCCACCACAGGTCAGCCCGCTGAAGGCGGATGACAACACCATCATCGGCAACACCGTCCTGTACGGCGCCACCGATGGCCACCTGTTTGCCGCAGGTCGCGCGGGCGAGCGATTCGCGGTGCGCAACTCGGGCGCGAAGGTTGTGATCGAGGGCTGCGGTTCGAACGGGTGTGAATACATGACCGGCGGAATCGCGGTGATCCTGGGTGATATTGGTGCCAACTTTGGCGCGGGCATGACCGGCGGCATGGCTTATCTGTACGACCCGGAAGGCAAGGCGCAGGCGCTGATGAATATGGAAACGCTGGTGACCTGTCCGGTGACCGTCGACCATTGGGAAGATCAGCTGAAATCGCTGATCGAAACCCATCAGGCCGAGACCTTCAGCCGCAAGGCCGCCGACATTCTGCAGCATTGGGATGTTGAAAAGGCCAACTTCTTGCAGGTTTGCCCAAAAGAGATGCTGAACAAGCTCAGCCACCCTCTGACCACCGAAGCAACGGCTGTTCCGGCTGAATAACGGGTTGCAACAGACTAGTCTCAAACCCGCGCGCCAATTGGCTGCGCGGGTTTTCTTAAATCCTTATACCGACAACACCCGTTTCAAACGCGCGCCCAACGTCGTATAGCTGTGACATGGCAAAAGCAGCAGTCCGCAAAAAAAGCGGTAAGAAAAAAAAGGCATCCAAAGCCAAAACCCCACTGATGCAACGGCTTCGCCGATGGGTCAGTCGTGGCTTGTTGGCGGCCGTTGTGTTGGTCGTTGCATTGGTCGCTTTGTATTCGGTGGTAAACCCGCCCGTGACTCACACGATCTGGTCGGAATGGCGTAGGCTGGGCAAGGTCGAGCGTGATTGGGTCCCGATCGACGAAATCTCGCCCGTCATGGCCCGCGCGGTTGTCGCGGCCGAGGATGCGAATTTCTGCCAACACTGGGGCTTTGACGTGGAGGCAATTCGCGATGCGCTGGAAGATGGCGGATCACGTGGGGCGTCGACAATTACCCAGCAGGTGGTGAAGAACGTGTTCTTGTGGCAGGGCCGCAGCTGGGTACGCAAAGCGCTGGAAACTTCGATCACGCCGGTTGTCGAAATCTTCTGGAGCAAACAGCGTATTCTCGAGGTCTATCTGAACGTCGCTGAAACCGGACAGGGCGTATTTGGGGTCGAAGCGGCGGCCCAAAGCAATTTCAACGTATCCGCTGCCCGGCTGAGTCCGGTTCAGGCGGCCCGGATCGCGGCGATTTTGCCCTCACCCCGCAATCGCTCAGTCACTGATCCATCAGTGCGGACGCGCAGACGGGCCGCGTCGATCCTGGATGGAGCGGCCACCATCCGCGCAGATGGTCGCGCGGATTGTTTCGAGGATTGAAACTCAACACCCCTCAAGGCTAAAGCTGGGGGGTATACACTGGTTCGATTGGAAGCTCATGGCGCGTTTGTTTCACGTTCCCCTGTCCCCTTATTGCCGCAAGGTTCGTCTGTCTTTGGCGGAAAAGAAGATCGAGGTTGAGCTGGTCGAAGAGAAATACTGGGAGAAAGACCCGGATTTCCTGCGCCGCAACCCTGCCGGAAAGGTGCCGGTGTTACGGTTGGACGGGCAGGTGATGGCGGAAAGCGCGGCGATTTGTGAATATATCGAGGAAACGCGTCCGGAGCCTGCGTTGATGCCGAAAACACCCGAAAGCCGGTACGAAGTGCGGCGTCTGGTGGGATGGTTCGATGATAAGTTCCACCACGAGGTGACCTCGAAACTGCTTTATGAACGGGTGAACAAGAAAGTCACCGGTGAAGGCTATCCGGACAGCAAGAACGTCAAGGAAGGCGCGCGGGCAATCAAATATCATCTGGACTACATGGCCTGGCTTTTGGATCACCGCCGTTGGCTGGCGGGGGATCAGATGACATTGGCCGATTTTGCCGCTGCTGCGCATTTGTCAGCGCTGGATTATATCTCGGACGTGGACTGGAATAGATCGCAAGCGGTGAAAGACTGGTATGCCAAGATCAAGTCACGCCCCGCGTTTCGGTCGATTCTTGCGGATCAGGTGCCTGGATTCCGACCCCCTGCGCATTACGCCGATCTGGATTTCTGATAGGGTAGAACAAGGGCTGTTTGCCCCTTTTTGGCCCTATAGGCCAATTCACCCCCAAGGATATTTTTAGCCAGATGAAGAGCGGATCGGATCTAAAGGAAAAGTTGGTGGCGCAGGCACTGAGCGAGGGCTTTGTGTCTTGCCGGATCTGTCGACCCTGGGATGTACCGCAGGTGCCGTCACGGCTGGAGGCATTTCTTCAGGCTGAGTATCATGGGCAGATGGGATGGATGGCTGAGCGTACCCATTGGCGGGGTGATCCGGCGGCCCTGTGGCCCGAGGCGCGGTCGGTGATCATGCTGGCTGAAAGCTATGCGCCCGAGCATGATCCAACGGACGTATTCGATTACCCGGACAGGGCAGCGATTTCTGTTTATGCGCAGAACAAGGATTATCATGATCTGGTCAAGAAACGGTTGAAGCGGCTGGCGCGCTGGCTGATTGCCGAATGCGGCGGAGAAGTTAAGGTCTTTGTTGATACCGCGCCTGTTCCAGAGAAGGCGTTAGGCCATGCCGCAGGGCTGGGTTGGCAGGGGAAACATACCAACCTTGTCAGCCGAGATTGGGGAAATTGGGCCTTTATAGGCTCTGTTTTCACGACATTGGACTTGCCGGTCGACGTGGCCGAAACCGATCATTGTGGAAAATGCCGGGCTTGTTTGGATTCATGTCCAACGGATGCGTTTCCGGCCCCGTATCAGTTGGATGCGCGGCGCTGCATTTCGTATCTGACAATCGAACATAAAGGTCCGATTGAGGAAGACCTGCGCGGCAAGCTGGGCAATCGGATTTACGGTTGCGACGATTGTCTGGCAGCCTGTCCGTGGAACAAATTCGCCGTTGCGGCCAGCGATGTCCGGTACGCCGCACGGGACGATCTGAAAGCGCCACCCCTGGCGGAGCTGGCGGTATTGGACGATGCCGCGTTTCGGGCGAAGTTTTCCGGGTCGCCCATCAAACGGATCGGGCGCGATCGGTTCGTGCGTAATGTTCTGTATGCCATCGGCAATTCGGGAATGGCTTCGTTGCGACCGGTGGCGCAAGGATTGGTGGAAGATCCAGACCCAACGGTGGCAGATGCCGCGCGCTGGGCGGTCGAACAACTGGCGTAAGTGCCGCAAACAGGCTGGACGTGTCGGTCCAAACCGCTACACCCATCAGCAGCGAACAGGAAGGAGAACCCGATGGCGCTGGCTTTGGGGGTGGATACGGGTGGAACATACACCGACGCGGTGCTGATCCGGGATGAGCGTGAGGTGATCGCCTCGGCCAAGTCCCTGACCACGCGAGCTGATCTGGCGATCGGTGTGGGTAAGGCTATTCAGGCGGTTCTGGATGCGGCGCAGGTGGCACCGGGGCAGATTTCCATGGCGTCCTTGTCGACCACACTGGCCACGAATGCGCTCGTTGAAGGGCAGGGTGGACGGGTTGCGTTAATCTACATCGGGTTCAAGGATGGCGATCTGGATAAGCACGGATTGCGGGATGCGCTGAAGGGCGATCCGGCGCTGGTAATTTCCGGGGGTCACACCCATGCCGGGGGAGAGACCACGCCGTTGGATGTGACCGCGTTGGACGCATTTTTAGACTCTCATAAAGGCATATCTGGCTTTGCGGTGGCCTCGCAATTTGCCACCCGCAACCCCGCACATGAGCTGGAGGCCGCACGGATCATCACCGACAGGACCGGCGCACCGGTGACATGCTCACATTATCTGTCAGCCAAATTGAACGGCCCGAAACGGGCGGTGACGGCGGTATTGAACGCCCGTTTGATCGGGATGATCGACCGGTTAATCGGGCGCGCACAGGATCGGTTGCTGGAATTGGGCATCACCGCGCCGATGATGGTTGTGCGTGGAGATGGTGCGTTGATGAGTGCCGAACAGGCAAGGGAACGCCCGATTGAGACCATCCTCAGCGGACCTGCTGCGTCTATCGTCGGAGCCAGTTGGCTGACCGGGGCAGAGAATGCGCTGGTGTCGGATATCGGTGGAACGACCACGGATGTGGCCCTGATCCGCGATGGCAAACCTGCAATTGACCCAGCGGGCGCTCAGGTCGGCGGTTTCCGCACCATGGTTGAAGCCGTGGCGATGCGTACCCATGGTCTGGGTGGTGACAGTCAGATGCATGTGGTGACCGAAGGTTTGGGTGGCGGTGTGTTTTTGGGGCCGCGACGGGTTTTGCCGGTTTCCCTGATTGCATCTGAGGCACCAGATGTTGTCCACGCGGTTTTGGATATGCAATTGCGGTCCACAACGGTGGGCGAACATGATACCCGGTTTGCCCGCCAAGTCCCAGGCATCCACGCCGAAGGCCTGGGCGCGCGGGAAGAGGCGTTGATGGAGCGGTTGGGCAATAATGTCATGCCGCTCAGCGATCTATTGCGCACCCGGATGGAAAACGGTGCCCTGACGCGCCTGGTGGATCGCGGGATCGTTCAGGTCTCTGGCGTGACGCCTTCGGATGCCAGCCATATGTTGGGCCGGCTGGATGCGTGGGATGCGGATGCGGCGCGTAAAGCGTTGGAGATTGTCGCGCGCAAGCGTGTAGGAACCGGCGACATGTTGGCCGCATCACCGGAAAAGCTGGCGCAGATGATCGTGGACCAGTTGACCGAACAGACCGCATTGACCTTGCTAGAGAGTGCTTTTGCTGAAGAGGCCGATGACTTTGGCGTGCCCTCTGCCGATCTTGCCCGTCACGTTCTGACGCAAAAAGGGCTGGCGCGCCATCGTGGACTTTTGGCGCTGGATACAGCGTTGAATGTGGGTGTGGTGGGTCTTGGGGCCTCGGCCCCCAGCTACTACCCAGCGGTTGGGGAACGACTGCACGCCCGCATGATCCTGCCTGAACACGCGGGCGTGGCCAACGCCATCGGTGCTGTGGTCGGACGGCTGACCCTGCGCCGGTCCGGCACGGTGACATCCCCGTCCGAGGGGCGGTTCAGGGTACATCTTGAGGACGGTCCACAGGATTTCACCGAATCCGACAAGGCGCTGGACATGCTTGAATCGGTGCTGCGGGACGAGGCAGAGGGCGCTGTGCGTCAGGCCGGGGCTGCGGATATACGGGTCGTGGTTGACCGGGACATCCGCACTGCCCGTATCGAAGCGCAGGAGGTATTCGTCGAGGCTATGGTCACCGTTGAGGCCAGTGGCAGGCCCCGCGTTGCGTCGGAATAGCCCCGCAGGGGGCTACCCGTATTATTCAGCCGCGTCGCGTTTGGGCAGAACCCACCCCGCGCGCGGGAAG
Source organism: Ruegeria sp. CJ9 (assembly GCF_056536625.1). Taxonomy (NCBI): domain Bacteria; kingdom Pseudomonadati; phylum Pseudomonadota; class Alphaproteobacteria; order Rhodobacterales; family Roseobacteraceae; genus Ruegeria; species Ruegeria sp. CJ9. Next base: position 17,518 of record NZ_JBQFPY010000015.1, on the reverse strand, counting down.
TGGCAAGTGTAACCGTTTGGGATACGTTCCAGGTAATCCTGATGTTCGGGCTCGGCGTCCCAGAAATCACTGACGGGCTCGACCTCGGTCACCACTTTGCCGGGCCACAGACCGCTGGCATTCACATCGGCGATCGTATCCAGCGCCACTTGTTTTTGCTCGTCATCGACAAAATAGATGGCCGAGCGATAGCTCATCCCGCGGTCATTGCCCTGACGGTTCGGCGTGGTCGGGTCGTGGATCTGAAAGAAAAACTCCAGCAATTCGCGATAGGTTATCTTGGCTGGATCGAAAAAGATCTCAATCCCTTCGGCATGGGTGCCGTGATTGCGATAGGTGGCATTGGGCACGTCACCGCCAGTATAGCCAACGCGCGTGCGCGACACGCCCGGCAATTTGCGGATCAGGTCTTGCATGCCCCAGAAACAGCCCCCGGCAAGAACGGCGCGTTGTTCGGTCATTTGATGTCCTCCACATGGATCAGGTACTCGCCATAACCTTCGGCCTCCATCTCATCGCGATGAATGAATCGCAAGGCGGCAGAGTTGATGCAGTAGCGCAGCCCGCCATGTTCACGCGGGCCGTCCGGGAACACATGTCCCAGATGGCTGTCGCCGTGTTTCGAGCGGACTTCGGTGCGGATCATACCATGGGTGGCGTCGTGAAACTCCTCCACATGCTCATGGATGATGGGCTTTGTGAAACTGGGCCAGCCGCAACCGGATTCGTATTTGTGGGTCGAGGCGAACAACGGCTCGCCCGAGACGATGTCCACGTAAATACCCGGTTCCTTGTTGCTCAGGTATTTGCCGGTGCCCGGGCGCTCAGTTCCGCTGCGCTGCGTGACGTGAAACTCTTCGGGCGACAATGCCGCGATGGCTTCGGGGGATTTAGTGAATTGGGTCATGGGTCCTCCGGTCATTAAACTTGTGGCATAATCTGGGGGCAGGGGTGCAGAATTCAAAGCCCTATTTCAGTGTCCTCGCGCAGTCGTGCAGGTGATCTGCAATCGGTTTCCGTACGTAATGAGAGCAAAGGGAGGCCATGTAATGATCAGAATGCTTCTACTAACGGCTTTGATAATGCTTGGTCGCGCCGTTCAGGCCGCGCCGCTGAGCGGAGAATTCGCGTCAATCGATGGTGGCACCATTTCGATCGCAGATTGGAGGGGACAACCGGTTCTTGTCGTCAACACTGCGTCACACTGCGGATTTACCGGACAATATGAATCTCTGCAAAAGGTGCATGAGGTTTATTCTAACCGCGGACTTGTGGTTTTGGCCGTGCCGTCAGACTCGTTCAATCAGGAGTTAGGGTCTGCTGAAGAAGTCCGGCAATTCTGCGAGTTGAATTATGGACTAACATTGCCAATGACGGATATTACGCCGGTCAGGGGTGCCGATGCCCATCTATTTTACAAGGAGGTAAAGGCGCAAACCGGGTTTGAGCCTAGTTGGAATTTTAACAAAATATTGCTCGACCCCAACGGGGAAGTCGTCGTTACATATGGTGCAAATGTGAAACCGGACTCACCAAAGCTGCTGCGTCAGGTCGAGGCTTTATTGCCCTGAGCAGGTTGGCGGGAAAGCTGCACTGCTAAAATGCCCAGTGTCGTGATCCCAACCCCGACAGCATCCAGCGGGCCTAGCTTTTCGCCCAATAGAATAGCGGCGATGGTAACGCCGAAGACCGGGTTGAGGAAATGGAAGGTCGCCGCGCGGGTGGCTCCGATCCGGTCCAGCAGCAGAACCCAGATTAGCGTGGCCAACAGGCCCGGGAACAAAGTGGTATAGGTGAAAGCCAGCGCCAGAGGCACGGTTGGGTGGATAAAGATCGTCTCGAATATGGGGGCGGCAACAAACAGAACGGCTGAGCCCACAAGCATCTGCAATCCGACTACCATCATGAAATTGCCGCCCGATGTGGCGCCGCGAATGGTCAGTGTGGCAAAAGTCAGCGCCAGCGCCCCGATACAACACAAAGCCACACCAAACAGGTCGAGGCCACCGCCGATGCGGGTGCTCATGATCAGGGCGACGCCAGCAAATCCGGCGATCAGACCCAGCACCGCAACCGGGCGCAGCTTTTCACCCAAAAACAACCATCCGGCCAAAGCGACCAGTAACGGCATGGTGGACGCGATTATAGCCGCCACCGAGGCTTCGACTGTTTGCATCGCATAGAAATTCAGACCCAAATAAAGGGCATTCTGGCAAATTCCGAACAGAATTGTAGCGCGCCACTGGGATCGGGTCAGGTGCCAGCTTTGCCCCATGGCCCGTGCGATAGCCACGCCTATCAATCCCGATATCAAGAACCGCAGTGCCAGCGAGAACAGAGGCGACGCATCGGCAACGATGATCCGGGCTGAGGTGAAAGCCGAGGACCAGATAAAAGCAAAAACCAGCCCCATGGCGATGGCGCGCAGATCCATTGAGCATCCCCCAGTCAGAACGCGGCGACTGTTTCCGAATTTCCATCAGGCCGCAAGCGCCCCTTGCCAAAAAACCACACCTTTGGGGCAAGCGTGAAAACTGCGACGTTTTTATTGATTGACCGGCCAATTAAAGATAAATGCGAAAAATCTGGCTGATTATGGGAGGTTTGTCAGTGCTTCTGGAATACATTCTGTCTTTTGGCGTCCTATTGGCTTTGGGCCTGGTCGCTTTCTTCGTAGTGAAATGGTGGAATCTGCGCTGCGTCGGTGTGACGCCTGTTCATCTGTTCACCTTCATCGCGATCCTGTTCACATCCGGTCTGGATGTCGGCCTGATCATGTTCCCGCTGACCGAGTTCGGCGGCTATGCCGAAGATCCAGCCTATGCCTTTGCCAATCCGCTGGCGATCGAGTTCGGCTTCTGGGGCTTTCTGATCTGGGCCTTCTATTTCCTGACCGCGTTCTACTTCTGCGTGATCGAACCGCGGGTCAAGTTCTTTGAGATCCCGCTGGTCAAGCTGATCAACAACGTGGTGATCATCGGCACCTGCGCCTTTACCGCCAGCCTGTTCCTGATCTACCTGCCCGGCTACCTGCCCGAGGTCGGAGACGGCGAATCCGTGGTCACCACCTTCTATGTCATCGTATTTGTGGTCATTCTGGCGGCGGCCTATTCGTCGACCGACCTGAAATACGTGCGTATCCTTTCGGTGGGCTCGACCTTTCTGTTTCTGGCGCTGATCCTTGGCATGTGGGTTGCAGCTGGCATGGGCTTTACCGGTTTTGCGGAAACCAGCAGCAATATCGGGGCCTATTTCGCCAACCTGCACAAATTCGTCCTGCCGCTGACAGACTATCACGCCTTCTACCTGTTCTGGTGGTTTGCGTGGTCGATCATGATTGGCCAGTTCACCTCGCGCTTTGTGGGTGGGTTGAAGACCTGGCAATTGCTGGCGGCACTGCTGATCTTCCCGTCGATCCCGTTGGCGATCTGGTTCACCGTTCTCTACTACTACCACCTGAACGGCATCAGCACCGCAGGCATCACCAACATCGCGATGGTGATTGTGGGCGTGACCTTTGTGATCAACTCGCTGGACTCTCTTATTAGGCTCTACACCGACAACCTGAACATGACGGTCGAGCGGTTCGGCAAGGCGATTTATGTCGCAGGCAATGTCGTGCTGCTGTTCGTGCTGACCCTGTTGTTCCAGAGCCAGTGGTTGCAGATCCAATGGATCGGAGCGGTGGTCGTCGGCCTGTACCTGGCCTGCGTGGTCTATATCCTGATCGCCAAGCGCAAAGAGGTGCTGAGCATCGACTCGATGCCCGAAGACCGCGATCTGGACTTCCACAAGGTTGAAACGGTTCACTGATCAACTTTGGCGATTAACCAAAAAACGGGCGCCAAGGCGCCCGTTGTTTCCATCGGAAAAGCAGGCAGTTTTCGCAGCATTGCAGAGTAAGATTATTGCTTTGCGTCGGCTTGTGAAATCAAATGTGTATGCATAGCTTAAGACTATGAAAAGAATAATTCTTTTACTGCTATTCTCATTGCTTGCCTTTGCTTTTGCTTATCAGTCCTATCGATTGGCGGCTCTTGAGAGCCTGAGCGGTCGACAAACTTCCTACATTCGTTTGATTGATGAAACCGCGAAAGTTGGCTGTTTGAAGAAGCACGCTTTCGTCGAGTTTTTAACATCAAAAAACTTGCACCACTGGGTTATTGACGCCGAAAGTTCTTTAGTAAGTAGTGAAAAGCTTCCAGATGAAACAGCTTTGATAGAAGTCTTATTGAGGCCAAATCCCTTCCTTGCGCCTCCAGTTTTCACGAGGTTTTATTTTGACGAGGCGGATTGCTGGTTGCCAATTTAAGTTTTAAACAGGGTTTTGATCTTTGGGTCGAAAGAACTCATCGCAATCGAAATTGCTTCTAGTCGCTAGGTGCAAAAAAAAGCGCCCAAAATACCGGAAAGAAACAACGCATAAGAGTTGTTGAAGAGCTATGAAGCCCTACCTCGTCTGTAAGGGTGATAGGAAACTTCATGCTGGAAGAAAAACGCAAAGATCTGGACTCGGAAAAACAGAAGAAACTGCTGTTTAGGCTTGTGGATGAACTCAGCCGGTCTTCGCCGGATTTGTACTATCGCTCGACCAGTGAAATTGCCGCGTATCTCGAGGCATACATTCGCAACGGGGCAAAACTGTCTGCTGATGACAGGGCTTTGATGACCCGCCTCAACCGCCGCGATTTGGAAGTGCTGCTAAGCCTGCACTGAGAGGCAAAGAAAAAGGGCCCCCAATCGGCGGCCCTCAATCGCTTGTCCGTTTAGACTGGGATCAGCCGTTCACGCTGTCTTTCAGAGCCTTCGCGATGGTCATCTTGACCACCTTGTCGGCCTCTTTCTTGAACTGCTCGCCGGTGGCGGGGTTGCGCACCATGCGCTCGGGGCGCTCGCGGCAGTAGATTTTGCCAACACCGGGCAGGGTTACCGCACCACCAGCCGACACTTCGCGGGTGATCAGGCCGGTCACGGCCTCAAGCGCAGCGTTTGCAGCTTTCTTGTCGGTTCCCATTTCCTCAGCGAGAGCAGCAACCAGCTGAGTCTTTGTCATAGGCTTTGCCATTTCTTGGTCTCCTTAACGTGCCCGATAAATAGGGCCTCACCGCGTAACTGTAACGGGATATTGTGGGCGAACACAACGAATAGTAGCGTCGAAAACCCTAAAAATAGGGGGATTTCGTTGCTTTTTTGCTTCAGAGAAAGGCCGTTTCGTCAAATGAACGCAATTTCCGGCTGTGCAGACGCTCTAACGGCATGCCGCGCAGGTGTTCCATCGCACGGATTCCGATCGCCAGATGGCGGCTGACCTGAGTGGTATAGAACGCCGACGCCATCCCGGGAAGCTTTAATTCACCATGCAGCGGTTTGTCGGACACACACAGCAATGTGCCGTATGGAACCCGGAACCGATAGCCATTGGCGGCGATGGTGGCGCTTTCCATATCCAGCGCAATCGCGCGGGATTGGCTGAGGCGTTGGACTGGGCCGGACTGATCGCGCAGTTCCCAGTTGCGGTTGTCGACCGAGGCGACGGTACCTGTCCGCATGATCCGCTTGAGTTCATAGCCTTCCAGTTCGGTGACTTCGGCCACGGCGCGTTCCAACGCGACCTGAACCTCGGCCAGGGGCGGGATCGGCACCCAGACGGGCAGGTCGTCGTCCAGTACCTTGTCTTCGCGTAGATAGGCATGGGCCAGCACGAAATCCCCCAATGCCTGGGTGTTCCGCAATCCGGCGCAATGGCCCACCATCAACCAGGCATGCGGGCGCAGGACGGCAATATGGTCGGTGGCTGTTTTGGCGTTCGACGGCCCCACCCCGATATTGACCAGAGTAATCCCGGACCCATCCTCGCGTTTGAGGTGATAGGTCGGCATTTGCGGCAGTTTCAGGGGTTGGTCCAATGTGCCATCTGGCGAGGTGATCTCGACATTTCCGGTTGAAACAAAGCTGGTATAGCCGCTTTCCGGATCGGCCAGCTGTGATCGGGCGTAGTTTTCGAATTCGGACACATAGAACTGGTAGTTGGTGAACAACACGTGGTTCTGGAAATGGCTGGGATCGGTCGCCGTATAATGCGCCAGCCGTGCCAGCGAATAATCCACCCGTTGCGCGGTGAACAAGGCCAGCGGGCCGTGATCCCCTTCGTGATCATGAACCCCGTTAACGATGTCATCATTGGTTGTTGTCAGATCCGGCACGTCGAACACATCGCGCAGCGTAAACCCGGCTGCTCCCTGATGCGGAACCACCAGGTCGGGATTGTTAGCGACGGCAAAATGCACCGGGATCGGCGTGTCCGACGCGCCGATGGACACAGGTTGGCCGTGGTTGCGGATCAAAAGGGCGATCTGCTGCGTCAGGTAGGACCGGAACAATTCGGGCCGTGTCACCGTGGTGGCATGGGTGCCGGGTTCAGAGACGTGACCAAAGCTAAGCCGGCTGTCGACCTGAGCATAGGTCGCCGTTTTGATGCGAATTTCCGGGTAATAGGCTCTGAATCGTTCGGGCGGTGCCTCCCCTTCTATTGCCTTTGCAAAGCTGTCGCAGAGGAACTGGGTCGCCTGATCGTAAATCTCTTCCAGACGAGCCACCGCCGCCGCGGGGTCGGTGAACTTCTCGGGTGTAGGAACGTCGGGTGTTCTGATTATTGTCATGCAAGGGGTTCCAAAAGGTCGATCTTTTCAAAGGTCCGCACATCCACCAGCCCAAGGTCTGAAATCCTCAATTCGGGAATCACGACTAAGGCCAGCAGCGAGTGCTGCATATACGCGTTGTTCAACTGGCAGCCGCAGGCCTGCATCGCCGCGACCATCTGTTCTGCTTTCGCCGCCACTTCAGTCGCTGGGCTATCCGACATCAGGCCTGCAATGGGCAGTTCCACCAGTGCCAGTTCCGCGCCATCGCGGAATATAGTGATGCCGCCCCCCACCTCGGCCAAACGGTTTGCTGCCAGTGCCATCTGGTCACGGTCGGTGCCGACAACGATCATGTGGTGACTGTCATGCGCCACAGTCGAAGCCATCGCCATTTTGCCTTGATATCCAAAGCCCGAGACAAAGGCGTTTGTCACCCCCCCGGTGGCGCGGTGGCGCTCGACCAGCGCGATCTGGCAGACCTCGCCTTCGCCTTCGACCAACCCGCCGATGATTGGCAGCTCGCATTTCAGCGCCTTTGTGGGGGCCTGATTTTCCACAACGCCAATCACATTGGCCTGCACACGATTGGCACCTGCGGGGGCATTGATTTCGAAATCCGCACCGGTCAGTGCGTGCCCCAAATGTACGGTGTCGCGCGCAGTACCCGGCCAGTTCAGATGCGGGCAATCTACTGAAATTGCGCCCTTTTCGGCGGCAATCTGACCGCGGGCAATGACCATCTCGATGGGCAGCTCGGTCAGGTCCGAGCTGAGAATAATATCCGCTCGCCGTCCCGGAGTGATCGAACCGATCTCACGCTCCAACCCGAAATGGGTGGCCGTGTTGATCGTTGCCATCTGCAAGGCCACCAGCGGATCGCAACCACAAGCAATTGCATGGCGCACAACCCGATTCATGTGTCCGTCATTGACCAGGGTGCCGGAATGACAATCATCGGTACACAGGATGAAATTGCGCGGGTCCAATCCTTTATTGGTGACCGCTGTGATCTGGCTTTCCACATCAAACCAAGCCGAGCCCAGCCGCATCATCGACCGCATGCCCTGCCGCACGCGGGCAATGGCATCGGCCTCGCAAGTGCCTTCGTGATCATCCGCTGGTCCGCCGGCCACATATGCTGCAAAATCAGGCCCTAAATCAGGCGAAGCGTAATGCCCACCGACTGTTTTCCCGGCTCGCTGGGTCGCAGCGATTTCAGCAAGCATCTTCGGATCGCCGTGAATAACGCCGGGGAAATTCATCATCTCGCCCAGCCCGATGATGCCCGGCCAGTTCATGGCCTCTGCCACATCCTCAGCAGTAATTTCATAACCTGTGGTCTCAAGCCCCGGTGCCGACGGCGCACATGACGGCATCTGCGTGAAGATGTTCACCGGCTGCATCAGCGCCTCATCATGCATCATGCGCACGCCGTCTAGCCCCAGCACATTCGCAATCTCATGCGGGTCGGTGAACATCGAGGTGGTGCCATGCGGAATCACCGCACGGGCAAACTCAGCCGGGGTCAACATCCCCGATTCGATATGCATATGGGCGTCGCACAGTCCCGGCAGCATATAGCGACCATGTGCTTCGATGATCTGCGTGTCGGGGCCAATGCAATGGGACGCGTCGGACCCAACATACGCGATGCGCCCGGCGGCAATGGCAATGTCGTGATCGGGTAGGGTTTCGCGGCTATGTACATTCACCCAAGTGCCGCCGCGAATGACCAAATCCGCGGCCTCCCGTCCCGCGGCAACGGCAATCAATTTAGGGGCGACATCGGGCCAGCTTGGGAAAGGTGTGTATTCCATGGCTCAACTTTCCTGAATGCAGAGAAAGGTTCAACCCCCACCGTACAGCTGTCATGAAACCGTCACGCAGCGCGTCAGCGCTGCCGGACCCAACCAGAGGAAGTGCCGCACAGCGGCAGTGACGATGGGCGGGAGTACCCCTTATCAAGACTGCGCGTCTGCCTCCATCTCGCGGCGCAACCAATCTGCAAAAGCCAGCGCCCCCGGGGTTTCTTCGGCTTGGGGTGACAATAACAGATAATAGGCTTCGGGCATTGGAGCGCGATGGGCAAAGGGGGCCACAAGCCGCCCCTGTTCGATTAAGCCGCGTGCAATAGTGTCGTGGGTCAGGCATAGCCCCCCGCCTGCCATCGCGACGGACAGGCTGACCAAATAGGTTGTCGAGTAAGTGATAGGCGGATTTCCCCAAATTAGAGCCTGTTCTTCGGCCCAATTTGCCCAGTTTGACAGCAGATTCGAACAATCGAACAACGGCTTTAGTTGCAGCGTGTCCAGCATCACTTCATAGCCCGGCGCACAGACTGGGTAATAATAATCGGTCCGCAACAATTCCGTTCGCACCATATCGGATGGGCGCAGAGAAAATCGGATTTCCACGGCGGCCCCTTCGGCCATCTCCCGCGGCTCCCATAATTCGGTAAAAATGTTCAGTTGGACTTCTGGGTGTGCCTCGCGGAATTGCGGCAGGCGCGGGGCCAGCCAATTGACGGCAAACGTGATGTTGCTTTGCACCTGAACGGCGTTTTGCTGCGCGCCTGTGACGGCTTGCGTGCCGCGGACCAGCGTTCGAAACGCCTCGCGCACCACCGGCAGATAGGTGATGCCGGCCTCGGTCAGTTCCAGCGCGCGCGGGCGGCGCAGGAACAGGGGCTGGCCCAGATATCCCTCCAACGATTTGATCTGCTGGCTGACCGCGCTTTGGGTCATGTTCAGGTCGCGGGCAGCGCCGGTGAAGGACAAGTGGCGCGCAGCGGCTTCAAACGTGCGTAACCACCCCAGCGGAGGAAGCTGTTTCTGCATTCGCATAATCCTGCCATTAGCTCAACTTATGAATTAGGACTGTTTTTTTCGTTGGTCAATTTTTTAAAGCGCAGGCAGGCTTTTCCGCAGCCCTAACTACCCTATCGGAGCCCGCAATGGCCATCACAAACCTGCGCCCCAATATCGACCACTGGGAGGACCGCGTAGATCTTGCCGCCACCTTTCGTTGGACAGAACGTCTGAACATGCATGAAGGCGTCGCCAATCATTTCAGTCTGGCAGTGAATGATGATGGCACGCAGTTTCTGATGAATGCCAATCAGATGCATTTTGCCCGTATCAAGGCCTCGAATCTGTTGCTGCTGGATGCCAATGACCCGAACCTCATGTCTCAGCCCGGTGCGCCTGACCCAACCGCGTGGGGATTGCATGGCTCGATCCACCGCCATTGCCCGCATGCGCGCTGTGTGATGCATGTGCATTCGATCTTTGCCACCGTTCTGGCCTCGCTGGCCGACAGTCGCCTGCCGCCGATCGATCAGAATACGGCCACCTTCTACAATCGCTATGTGGTGGATAACGAATTTGGTGGTCTGGCCTTTGAAAGCGAAGGTGAGCGCTGCGCGTCAATGCTGTCGGATCCGCAGAAGAAGGTCATGATCATGGGCAACCATGGCGTGTTGGTGATCGGAAGCGATCCCGCGGATGCGTTCAACCGGTTGTACTATTTCGAACGCGCGGCCGAAACGTATATCCGTGCGCTGCAAACCGGCCAGCCGTTGCGCGTGTTGTCGGATGAGATTGCCGAAAAGACGGCACAGGAACTGGACGAGTATCCCGACCAGGCCGATGCGCATCTGCGTGAAATCAAGGCTCTGCTGGATGCCGATGGCTCAGACTACGCCTCATAAAGGGTAATGCTATGACTGATTCCACTCAGGACCCCGAAGCCGCCCGCTGGAATTACCACCCCGAGGGGCCAGTGGGATTGAACCCGTTGTTCAACTGGCCCCCGCGCCCCGCTGCCGTGCTGAAATGGTATAGCGGTGCCTGGTTGCAGATCACGTCGCTGACTCTGTGCTTGGTGGTGGCGGTGACAGCCTATGTACTCTTTTTCCCAGCGTTAGAGACGATGACAAGCTTTGCACCCGGCTGGATGTTCCGCATTTGGCTGCTGAACATGGTGCCTCAGATTCTAATCGCGGGTGGTCTGCACTGGTGGCTGTACATGCGCAAAGGGCAGGGCATGTACAAAAAGTTCGACCGCCGCGACCTGACCCGCAGCAACGGCACGTTCACCTTTCGCAATCAGGTTTGGGACAATATCTGGTGGACGCTGGGCAGCGCGATGACAGTCGCGACAGTGTATCAGTGGATCATCTACTGGGCGATGGCGAACGGCTATGTGCCCACCGTAACTTGGGCCAGCGCACCGGTCTGGTGCGTGGTTTGGCTGGCATTCATACCGATGTGGTCGGGATTGCATTTTTACTGGGTGCATCGGCTGGAACATCACCCCAAGCTGTATAAACACGTGCATGCCGTGCATCACCGCAACGTAAATACGGGGCCGTGGTCAGGCATTTCAAACCATTGGTTCGAAAACATCCTGTACTTCACCACCTACTTCATCCACTTGATCGTGCCCTCGCATCCGCTGCACCTGCTGTTCCATGCCTATTTCCAACAGGTCAGCCCGGTCCTGTCGCATTCCGGATTTGAAAAGCTGCGTGCCCGGGAAACCGATGCCGCCCGCGCAGGGGACTTCTTCCACCAGCTGCATCATCGGTATTTCGAGTGCAACTACGGCACCTCTGAGATTCCGTTCGACAAGTGGTTTGGCACCTATCACGACGGCTCGGCCGAGGCGACGACGCGGACGCGCGCTTTCAAAAAGCAGATGTATACCTGAAAGGTCAGCTCCGCTCGAACAAGGCGATCAGAGCGGTATCATCCTTGTTGGGGCCTGCGGCGAGGTCCCCATAGATGCGCACCTCGGGCAGGGTCAGGTTTCGAATCTGGCCCTGCGCCATTTTATGCAAGGTTTCGGCAAAGCCCATTTTTTCATAGTGTTTTGCGTTGATCGACAGGGCGAACTGTGCGCCGGGGCGGGCGATGCGCAGCAGGGCGGGCAGGGCCTCAGGGCCCAGATGGCCATGGGTGAAAGTGCCCGAGGATACGATGCCCGCATAGCTGTCGCGCGGGACCGGGATACCCTGGTTCAGGTCTGCCTCAATCGCATCGCGGTAGATATCCTTGCGCATGGCCTGATCCAGCATTTCGGCGCTGATATCCGTGGCGTCAATTGGCCCGACGCCCAGACCGGCCAGAACCGCACCGCACAGTCCTGTGCCTGCGCCCACATCCAGAACCGGGCCTTGCCCACCCGCGCTCACAAAGGCACGGGCCGTATGGATGTGCAGTTGATAGTCTTCAAGTGCTGCAAAGGAATCGTCATAGTCCCCGGCCCACTCGGCATAGAGCCGTTTGTGTTCTTCCGGTGAGTCCAGGGCATAGGCAGCGTGCAGATTGGGTGTTTTGTCACTCATACTCAAAAGAAAGGCGCATTGAGGGATTCGAATCAAGTATTCCGGCGCAATTGCTTGCATCCGCCGGGATTGCGGATCATCTAAGGCGCCATGACAGGAACTCTTTTTTCGTTCGGCCACGGATATTCGGCGCAAGCCTTGTCCCAGCTACTTGAACCACAAGGTTGGCGTATCTGCGGCACCACACGCGACCCGGCCCAATCCCCCGCTATTCGCGCATCCGGAGCAGACCCGCTGGTCTGGCCAGGGCAGGTGCCGAATCTGGACGGGGTGACGCATTTGCTGATTTCGACGGCGCCGAAAGCGGACGGAGACCCGGTGCTGGCTGCCCTGCAAGATGAGATTTCTGCGCGGGCTGCGCAGTTTGAATGGGTGGGATACCTGTCGACGACCGCAGTCTATGGCGATCATCAAGGCGCATGGGTGGATGAAACTACCCCGCCTGCGCCCACGGCTGAGCGTGGCAGATGGCGGGTGAAGGCTGAACAGCAGTGGATGAGCATCCCTGATCTGCCCACACATATTTTCCGGCTGGCGGGCATCTATGGTCCCGGTCGCGGTCCGTTTTCCAAGCTCAAGCGGGCGGGGATGCGGCGTATTATCAAGCCCGGTCAGGTGTTTTCGCGCATTCACGTCGCGGATATCGCACAGGTTCTGGCCGCCTCGATGGCCGCGCCCAACCCTGGTGCCATATATAACGTCTGCGATGATGAGCCGGTGCCACCGCAGGACGTGATCGCCTATGCCGCTGAGTTGCAGGGCCTGCCCTTACCGCCAGAGGTGCCGTTCGACGAGGCTGATCTGACCCCAATGGCCCGCAGTTTCTATAACGAAAACAAGCGGGTCAGGAATGATCGGATCAAGGACGAACTGGGCGTACGTCTGCTTTATCCTGATTACCGCACCGGGCTTGAGGCCCTGATGAAAGACACCTGACGCTCAGCCAGCAGCCTTGATCAGTTCAGCGGCCTTTTCGGCAATCATGATGGTGGGAGCATTGGTGTTGCCGGACACCAGCGTCGGCATAACCGAAGCGTCGATCACGCGCAGCGCATCAATACCACGTACGCGCAATTCCGGGTCGACCACGGCCATGTCATCCAAACCCATTTTGCAGGTCCCGACCGGGTGATAGATCGTGTCGGCGCGATCGCGGATGTGGTTTTCCCAATCGGCATCGGTTTGCGCGGTTTCGGTTCCGAACATTTCCTTGTGCCGATACTTCTCCAGCGCCGGGGCCTGAATGATGTCACGCGTCATCCGCGCGCCCTTGATCAGCGTTTCCAGATCACGGTCGTCAGACAGGAACGCTGGATCAATGGCAGGGGCGGCGAATGGGTCGGCGCTGTGCAGCCCCACCGTGCCCCGGCTTTCGGGGCGCAATTTGCAGACGTGGCAAGTAAATCCGTGACCGTAATGCAGTTTGCGGGCGTGATCGTCGACCAAGGCAATAGTGAAATGCAGCTGAATATCAGGCCGATCCAGATCAGGCGATGTTTTCAGAAAAGCCGCCCCTTCGGCAAACGGCGTGGCCGCCATTGAAACGCCGGTCTTACGCCAACGCAGCAGGTGCCGCAGCAGGTTCACCGATGCGGTCGCCCCGATCCCGAAATTGTCAGTGTCTTTTGTTTTGTAGGACAGAATAAAATCTAGGTGATCCTGCAGGTTCTGACCAACGCCGGGCAGGTTATGGCGCACCGTGATGCCGTGTCGGGCAAGGTCCGCGCCATCCCCAATTCCTGACAGTTGCAGCAATTGCGGAGATTTGAGCGCACCGGCACAAATCAGCACTTCTCGTCTGGCCGTAACCGCGATGTCGGGCCCTTTGCCTTTTTTCTTGTAGATCACGCCGCTCGCGCGCTTGCCGTCGAATGTCAGCTCTTTTGCCACTGCATGAGTGATGACTTTCAGGTTCGGGCGGTCCATCACCGAAAAGACATAGGCCGCAGCTGCTGAACAACGCTCTCCATTTCGGACCGGGTCGTGAAATTGTGTCACTTGGTAAAGGCCGACCCCCTCATTGTCGCCACGGTTAAAGTCATGCGTGCGGCGGTGCTGCAATTGTTCGGCTGCGCGGATGAAATCATGAGTGATCGGGCGCGGCTCTTTTTGGTGTGAAACCTGAACCGGACCGCTGTCACCATGCAGATCATCGGCTCCGTCCTCATTGTTCTCGGATCGTTTGAAATAGGGTAGCACGCTCTCCCAATCCCAGCCGGTGCAGCCCAGATCGGACCAGCCGTCATAGTCCTGACGCTGCCCCCGTATGTAAAGCATCGCATTGATGGCACTGGACCCACCCAGTGCCTTGCCGCGCGGCTGATACCCCCGGCGTCCGTTCAGGCCCGGCTGCGGCACGGTCTCGAACGCCCAGTTGTTGATCTTTGGCCGCCCGGGCAGGGCAGCGACCACGGCCGAGGGCATACGGACCAGAATACTGTCGCCACGACCGCCGGCCTCAAGCAGGCAAACGCGGGTGTTTGGGTCGGCGCTGAGGCGATTGGCCAGTACCGAACCCGCGGACCCGCCGCCAACGATGACGTAGTCGAATTCCATCTTGACTCCCTCAGTGCCGGATCGGGCATGGCTATGCCTGTAACCTTCCGTGGGTCTGACTGTGGCGCAGCGGTCGAAAAAAACAATTGGCGCTATTAGGATGTGACCCAAGGTTATTTTGTGGTGCTGCCGGTGAACGGGTCGTAACGCAGTGGATTATGAAAATATCATAATCATTTCCTATCACATTCATCATTAAACAAAACTTTTATGCATGATTTTGATTTGCTACTTCTGGTGGTGACAAGACCAAAGAGTCGCCGATCCCCCCGAGCGAAAAACGCGTGCCCCTGGGCGCGCGTTAAGGGCGGGTAAAGGTGTCATCTGCATGAGTTCTTGATCGACCAAGTTTGAACCGTGCGAACCTGCCGGAAATTAGCCAGGAATGGAGATCGATATGGATGGAAGTGATAACCCCAAAACGGGCGGATGCCCGGTGATGCATGGCGCCGGAACCCGGTCAAACCGGGATTGGTGGCCCAACCAACTGAACCTGTCGATCCTACACCAGCATGCGCCCGCGTCGAACCCGCTTGGGGGCGATTTTAATTACGCGGAAGAGTTCAAGAAGCTGGACATGAAGGCGCTGAAGGAAGACCTGTACGCGCTGATGACGGATTCTCAGGATTGGTGGCCGGCAGATTACGGTCATTACGGTGGACTGTTCATCCGGATGGCTTGGCACAGCGCCGGAACGTATCGGACCGCAGATGGCCGTGGTGGCGCGTCGACCGGCAACCAACGCTTTGCGCCGCTGAACAGCTGGCCGGACAACGGCAACCTGGACAAGGCGCGCCGTCTGTTGTGGCCAATCAAACAGAAATACGGCAATCAGATTTCCTGGGCAGATCTGATTATTTTGGCCGGTAACTGCGCCATCGAATCCATGGGTGGCAACACCTTTGGCTTTGCCGGTGGCCGCGAAGACATCTGGGCACCCGAAGAAGACATCTATTGGGGTACGGAAACGGAATGGCTCGCTCCGACAGACAATCCCCATAGCCGCTATTCAGGCGAGCGTGATCTGGAAAACCCGCTGGCCGCCGTGCAGATGGGCCTGATCTATGTGAACCCCGAGGGCCCCGACGGGCAGCCTGATGCGTTGGCCTCTGGTCGTGACATCCGCGACACGTTTGGTCGGATGGCAATGAATGACGAAGAGACAGTCGCATTGGTCGCGGGTGGTCACACCTTTGGCAAGGCACACGGCGCAGGTGATCCCGATCTAGTTGGTCCGGAACCCGAGGCTGCGCCGATCGAGGAAATGGGCCTTGGCTGGATAAACAAGTTCGGTTCGGGCAAGGGTGACGACACCACCACCAGCGGGATCGAAGGGGCGTGGACCGCGAACCCGATCCAATGGGACAATGGCTATTTCGACCTGCTGTTCGGCTATGACTGGAACCTGACCAAAAGCCCCTCGGGCGCCTGGATCTGGGAACCGGTCGGCGTGAAAGAAGAAGATATGGCCCCTGCGGCGCATGATCCGTCGAAAAAGGTCAAGACAATGATGACAACGGCGGACATGGCGATGCGCATGGACCCGATCTATGGCCCGATCTCAAAGCGGTTCCACGAGAACCCGGAAGAGTTCGCGGACGCCTTTGCCCGTGCCTGGTTCAAGCTGACCCACCGCGATATGGGCCCGCGCTCGAACTATATCGGTGATGAGGCCCCGACCGAAGAGTTGCTGTGGCAGGACAATGTACCGGCCGTGGATCACGACCTGATCGACGACACGGATGCGGCTGACCTGAAGAGCAAGATTCTGGCAGCCGGCCTGTCGGTCTCT
Organism: Ruegeria sp. CJ9; assembly: GCF_056536625.1. NCBI lineage: Bacteria > Pseudomonadati > Pseudomonadota > Alphaproteobacteria > Rhodobacterales > Roseobacteraceae > Ruegeria > Ruegeria sp. CJ9. The sequence continues at coordinate 1,182 of NZ_JBQFPY010000015.1, read as the reverse complement.
GAACTGGTGTCGACCGCCTGGGCTTCGGCCTCGACATTCCGCGGGTCGGACAAGCGCGGCGGAGCCAATGGCGCCCGCATCCGTCTTGCGCCGCAGAAAGACTGGGACGTGAACGAACCGATGAAGCTGTCCAAAGCGCTGGATGCGTTGGAAGGCGTTCAGAAAGCGTTTAACGATGCGCAGTCGGGCAACAAACGGGTCTCTTTGGCCGATGTGATCGTTCTGGGCGGTGCAGCCGGTATTGAACAGGCCGCCAAAGCGGCGGGTCATGAGGTTCAGGTACCGTTCGCCCCGGGCCGCACAGATGCGACGCAGGATCAGACGGATGTCGAGTCGTTCTCGGTGATGGAGCCATTTGCAGACGGCTTCCGGAACTATCAAAAGTCCGACTACAGCGTATCGCCCGAAGAACTGTTGATCGATCGGGCGCAGCTGCTGGCTCTGTCAGCCCCGGAAATGACGGCGTTGGTTGGCGGGCTTCGGGTAATGGGCGCGACGTTCGGCGACACAACACATGGTGTGTTCACTAACAACGTCGGCACGCTCAGCACCGATTTCTTTACCAACCTGCTGGACATGGGTACCGAGTGGAAAGCTGCGGGCAACGGCGTCTATGAAGGCCGCGACCGCACCAGCGGGGCGGTCAAGTGGACCGGAACACGTGTTGATCTGGTCTTTGGGTCAAACTCGCAACTGCGAGCGCTGGCCGAGGTCTACGGTCAGGCCGATGCCGGGGGCAAATTCGTCTGCGACTTTGTCTCGGCCTGGAACAAGGTGATGAACGCGGATCGCTTCGATCTGTCGTAAACACGCGACTAACGTAATGATTGCGTCGTCCGAAGAGACTCGGGCGGCGTTTTCTTTGGCCCAGCCCCGGGGCGCATACCAAGCATTGGGTACGATTCCGCCCATAGATCAACCCTTCCCCCAATTTCAGTGGCCTGTAAGCGGGTTTTTCCCACGAATTGTTAAGTTAACTTATTGATTTCATTAAGGTGGGTAAGTTTCTGAGGGGAAAAGCGTAGTTTTTTCAAAATGGGGGTTGCAGGTCCCAGACCTAATCCGTAAATACCCCTTCACCGGCGCTGCTGAGGCGGTGTTGGGACGCTGGAGACGGCGGAGACGCTCAGGAGAGACTGGGGGCATCTTGAGGGATTTGTTAGGCGGGCGCGCTGAGGTTAT
>NZ_JBQFPY010000014.1:0-59985 GCF_056536625.1 Ruegeria sp. CJ9 | reverse complement strand
TGAAGGATTGGCGGCGTGTGGCAACCCGCTACGACAGGTGCCCGAAGGTCTTCCTGTCAGCAATCGTCCTCGCAGCACTCGTTATCTATTGGCTATGAGTCCTGACCCTAGAGCAAACTCTGAAAAGAGGGCGAGTACGTTAAGTCTGAGCATCGCGTCCTCCCAACGCTCAATCATTGTAAAGTGCCTTCCGACTGCCAGCACTCACTCCAGCAGTCGGAAGGGCCCGACAAATCGGGCGACAGCGACAACAACGGAGGTAAATAAAGTTGTGTCGAATTCGCATATTTGAATCTAATTTTTTACAAATCAATATTTTTTCCGCGCGTAAAATTCTTTACGCTCTCGTGCGATAGGCTTCTGCTTTCAAACAAAAAGGTAAGAGGGAGCATCCTAAGGGGCGAGTGCGTTCTCTAGAGCGGCGAAGCGTTTGAGACCGCACAGAAAGCAAGAAAGGAGTGAAATATGGGATTTGGCGAAGCAGTAAAAGCGTGTTTCTCAAAATACTTCCAGTTCTCCGGTCGGGCTTTACGCTCAGAATACTGGTGGTTCTTCTTGTTCGTAGTTCTCGCGAGCGCTGCTTTAGCTGTGCTGGATACAATCATATTCGGGACCAACCCCGAAACAGGGCAGGGATCTCGGGTTCTGTCCTCTGTTTTCCAACTGGCTGTTCTCATACCCATGCTGGCCGCCGGTTGGCGAAGGCTGCATGATACAGGACGACCTGGCTGGTATTTGCTGCTGCCGATGGCGCTCAGCATTACAACGCTATTTGTTATGCTGGGTGGGGTGGCGTTCTTTTCGGTATTGGAGCAAGGGACCGAGAACCCTGACGCATTGCGAGGACCTGCGGCCGTCCTGGGCGTAACCGGTATTGTTGTTGTCTCAATTCTTCAATTGGTTCTGTCCATCCTGATGATCTGGTGGCTTACGCGACCTTCCCAAGAAGGCGCAAACGAATACGGCGAACCTGTTTCCTGATCTGGCTGTCCGGGCAATTGGCTAGAACTTCTGCTGAACGACAGTGCGAACCGTAACTCAATGGAGAGAAAAAAATGAGCTGCAAAACCATTTCCATTGGAATGCTACTGATGGCAGTGGCGACCACAGCATCAGCGGAGTGGTCGTTCAGCTCCGGGCCCAACCCCAATGCGTTTATTCAGACAGGAAACATGACGCTGGAACTTCAGTGTGACCGTATTCGCTTTGCTCCGGCTGGATTCGAGGACAGCCAGGACATTGCGGACAAGCAGGGGCTTTCCATTCGCTTTTTGAAGAACGGCACCACCGAAGTTGGAGCATTTCAGGTTGGCGCAGAAAACGCTGCCGTGCAGATCGTCGACAATTATCCGGTCGAGGTCAGCTTCAACAGTCAGCAGGACTATAGTTTTGTACTGGACCAGCTTGCGGCCAACGCGTCGGTCAATCTGTCGATGAGTGATCAAGATGTCAGCTATGGGATCTTTGACTTGAAAGGTTCCAGCGCAGCAATTCGGTCCCTTCGTTCTGCGTGCGTTTCAGAAGTTAGCCAAGAGACCTCCTACGAAGCGCCCGAAGGCATCGTCTATTGTGGTGGCGGAGCGATAGAGCGCGTGATCGAACCCGTAATTTTGGACAAGCCGGAGGGGGAGTGGGACGCGCGAGTAGCGGTTAACGGCGAGTCGATCAGAGCCATGACGGCCTACAGTTACTTCGGGAACTCTGAGCCGCCCGCTGGATTTGTCGTCGCCCTGCTTGGGGAAGACAGGTCCGAGTTTCTGATTTTTAGCGACGGCTCGGCAAACTGGCTGGAATATGGGGATTACAGGTATGATCAGTGCAATTGATGCCACCCGCCAACTGGCTTCTCAAATAGTGCGCCTGTTGAAAGGATTGGCTTCCGGGATTGTGCTGGTTTCGGGCCTAGTTTGGACCGCACCAGCTGTCGCGGCTGACGTTTCGCAACTTCCGCCCGGTTTGCAGGCGAAGGTTGATCTGGCGGCACAGGCCTGTGCGGAGTTCAACAACGGTCAGTTTGATATAGCCTGGGGCGCGGTTGAAAGGGTCGATCTCGACGGAGATCTACAACGCGACTGGGTTCTGAATGAGTCTGGTTTCGCGTGTTCAAGCGCCGCATCTCTTAATTGCGGAACTGGCGGGTGCATGTCGCACTTCCTGATAGAAGAGGAGGTTCATTCCTTGCTCAATCAAGGCTGGACTGTTGTTGATTTTGGGCGCCAGCGCGTTGTTGTCGCAGATATTCATGGATCCAATTGCGACGGAATAAACCCAACGCCTTGCGTCACCGCCAGTGTTTGGGATGCGGACGCTAAGACGTGGCGCTCGTCTGCTGGCGATTGGGAGTAAACTGCATTTGTGTGTAGCAGATGTGCCAGAGGCCCCATTTTTCGATGGGTTCTCTGTGGCACGCAAACTTATGGGCGAATTGTACAAAGTTGTGCGCAAATACCGCGCAGAGCTATGGGCAAGCTTCCAAGATTTTCTTCAATGAAATCAATGTTGGGAATGCAGCGCTATGAGTGCACCTACAGTCTCTGAAGGGATTCAATAAAGGATTCTTGTTGTTGCGAACTTGCCTGCGGGTTGGGACGCTACTGAAACACCTTACTGCATGGACATCGCAATCCGGGTCGTAACTAAACGTGAGCAGTGTTGCTGGGGTTCATGCTCAATGTGACTTTTGGAATCCTAGGTTTGGGTTCTCAGGCAGTTTGAACATTCTGCGCAGAAAGCAGACTCTGCAAAGTTCAACCAAAGACGTATTTTCGGCAATGATCAAGCAATCAATATGCGGCGCTAAAACCCGCATTTTTGATAGATTTCTGTTTCGGCTGCCATCATATTTGTGACCCCGGTTTTTTCGTCCCAGGGTCACATTTAGATACGCGAGTACTATTCGGCTGGCATCGTTGATGTTTCGGGATCAACAGTTGATGCAATGCCAGCCGCTTCGCGGCGACCATCGTTCCAGATCGCTTTTATCAAAGCAATGCACATCAGCGCCATGACGATAGAGAAAGGTAATGCGCCGATTACCATAGCGGTCTGAATGGCCCCGGTTCCACCTGAGATCAGAAGGCCTCCAACCACCAATGCCAGCGCAGCGCCCCAGAACATGATATGCGGACGTGCCTTGGGCCCTTCGTCACCAGCCGCGTTGATCGTATTCACGATTAACACGGCCGAGTCAGCCGAAGTGACAAGGAAGGTCATCAGCAAAATCACGATCACAACCGCCATGGCCCAGGCCAGGAACTCGGCTATGGGCGCGAGCATGTAGGTGGTCATGGCAAAGATCTTGTCACCATTAGCCGCATCCAGGATCACACCGTTTGCGCCACCGTTCAGTTCAAGGTCGATAGCGGTGCCGCCGGCCCATGCAAACCAGACAAAGCACATCAGCGACGGTACGATCATCGCACCCAGCACGAACTCACGGATGGACCGCCCCCGCGAGATGCGCGCCAAGAACAATCCGACGAAAGGTGCAAACGCGATCCACCAGGCCCAATAAAACACCGGCCACCAGCCCTGCCATTGTGCCAGCAGGAAAGATTCAGACCCTTCTACGCCATCCGAGGCGTAGACGTTGAAGCTGAGCCAGGGCAGAGCAACCAGATAGTCCCAGATGCCGACAAAGAATGCCTTGGCGCCAAAGAACGTAGCCCCGAACAGGATGAAGAAACCCAGAAGGAAGATCGATAGCGCCATATTAATGTTCGACAGCCACTTGATGCCCTTACCCACACCAGACAGAGCTGACAGTGTCGAAGCCCCCATGATGACCAGCAACGCGACGATGATGCCCAGCGTTGTGGCTGAACCGTCTGTATTTGCCAGGCCGCCGATGCCGATACGCGTCAGGCCCGCAACGAACTGCTCAACACCAAAGCCAAGCGTCTGTGCCACACCCAAGATGGTTGCAACGACGGCGACGATATCGATCAGGTGGCCAAGGTTGCCCGAAAGCGCCTTACCAAAAAGCGGCGTCAGGGATGAGCGGATCGTCAGCGGAAGCCCACGGCGATAGCTGAAGAATGCCAATGCAAGACCTGCAATCGCGTAGCACGCCCAAGCGCCCAATCCCCAATGCAGATAGGACCACACGTAGGCAGTGCGCACATTGTCCGCATCTAGGGCTGTAGTGACCCCCTGAATAACCGAAGGATTGTTCTTGAAGTGGGCCACGGGTTCCGCCACCGCCCAGGTCAACATCCCAACTCCGATACCTGCACCGAACATCATCGAGAACCATGAGAAATTCGAGAACTCCGGCTTTTCGCCTTCTACACCCAGGTTCAGACGTCCTGCGGCTGGCCAGATGGCCAAACCAATACAGACGATAACAAACCCGGTTACGACCCAGATGTACCAAGCTGCAAACTGAGCCAGAATGGCTGCATTCCAATCGCCAAGGATCCTGCCGGCCTGGGTCGGCCAAACGATGCACCAGACGACCAGCAAACTAATGATAATCTTACTGATCACCGTGACGTTAACACTGAACCCCCTATAAAAACCGTTGTCAGCGGTCTTAATCGGAAGTTCTGATAGAGGTGGCTTTATCGCCATAATCAACTTCTCCCTGTTTTTGATATTCTGGTGGGACAGTCTGCTAGTTTTGGCCCGATCGCCCATATTGCCGGGAAACCAGTGAGCCCAACGATGCACACCAGTTGCATCGTCAATCTCACTGGGTCCGGGGAGTTAAAACGCGCCGAAATTCTTAGCTTCTCAGAGCCAGCGCACGCGTGTGAATTTCGTTAATCGGATGGCTGTCCGCACCTATGGCCGCGGTTTTGTTTGGTTATCATTGGCTCCCGTGTTTCTCTCACAGGGCTGCACTCGCGCCCATTGGCATAGTTTTTGGTATAAATTTTCTACCTTTTGCAGTAGCTGAGTAATTATGGGTGACATTAACAGAGTTAATACCAGTCTAAGCCGAAACCTCGTGGCGCTTTATGCGTTCGAAATGGTCGCGAAACATGGAAACTTTACAAGTGCCGGCGACGCTCTCGGGCTGACCCAGTCCTCGATCTCGCAACGGATAAAAGGTTTGGAGGTCGATCTGGGCGTCGTCCTCTTTAAAAGAGAACACCGGGGCGTTTCACTGACATATGAGGGGTTGAGGCTTTTGAATGTGGTCAGACCCGCAATGACGCAGATGAATTTTGCGGTAAACTCTTTGCTCGAGCGCAAAACTAAACCCAGTGTTCGAATCTCAGCCGATTTTGCGTTCTCAACATTCTGGCTGCTTCCGCGTCTTGGTTACCTCCGAGAGGAAATCGGGGATGAAATTGAAATTCAGATTTTGGCCTCCACTGTGCCGCCCGACCTGGATGATACCGATTGCGACATTCGTATCCATGTTGCACCCAAAGCCCAGATCAAACCTGATGAAATACTACTCTTGGAAGAGGTTGTCGCCGCTGTTTGCAGTCCTCAGCTATTAGAGAAGATTGGATCAATCCAAAATCCCGCGGACTTGCTGGATGTTCAACTTCTGAGCCTGTCAAAACCTGCAACCGCAGCGTGGCAAACCTGGCAAGGATGGTTTGATAGCCTGGGCATAACTGGCAAAAGAAAGAAAAATTACATCAGTTTCAACAACTATGACATGGTCACCCAGGCTGCTTTGTCTGGTGAAGGTGTCGCATTGGGGTGGATTGGATTGATTGATGATCTGCTCAGCAAGGGGTCTCTGGTGACCGTTACGGACGATTTAGTCTTCAGCGATGCTGGTTATGTAATGTCACGAAGTCATACCAACTCCGGCAGGGGGTCCAGGCTTGTGTTCGACTGGATTGCGGATCAAGTTCTCGCAACATCTTCGAATTAGAACGTCGCTGAGTTGTTCAGCCAGCTCGGCCATAATGTCAGGTCAATTCGAAAACTACGGCAATACTACAACAACATGAAGCGGCATTGAAAACTTGCTTTCTTCTCGCTTTACGGAATTGCAAAATCTGGTCGCGAATGTCGGCTACGGGCTGAATCAGCCAAATATGCAACCCGTAGAAAATGACTGCTGTGGGCCAAAGCTGCCGAAAACTGACTCGGTCCTAAGGTGTTTTTTCAACCACGGGCGCGCATCTCCAAAGCGTCTTGTGTAGTTAGAATGTGTCCCGCGTAACCCCATGAACCGCTGCTTACCTCTAGCAACCGGACAGACGTTCCATTTTGTATTGTTTGCCCGGCGACTTCGCCGAAGGCCTTGGTGATATTTTGTATTATCTTGCCTTTTTCTTCTGCCGAAAACACACCTTCAAGCACCTGAATTTCAATTGAGGGCATCGCACACTCCATTTCTTAAGACTTACCAAAATGCCGGTCTATACTTGGTCGATTGTTCGACAAGATGACATGCAATGCCCATTCTTGTAAGAATCCTATGCAGTTCGAGAGGAGCAACTACATGTCAGCAATGGTTTCATTTCGCTCGGTTGTTGATCCAACGGATTGCGATTTTCTTGGACATATGAATGTTTCGAGGTACTTCGCCGCATGTTCCGACGGTGTTTTAGCCATTCAATCTGAAATGGGGTTAACCGCAAACGATATGCGAACGGGCCGCCGTGTTTCATTCGCCGTAGTCAACGCTCAAAGCGATTTCCGCGCAGAGCTTACTGCTGGTGAATCGATACGGCTGGAGACGGAAGTTGTAGCGATTGGCTCCAAATCCATGACCTTTAGACATCGGCTTTTTCGAGCTGACGGCAACAAAATAGCGTTCGAAACCGAATTCAAATGCGTACTGCTAAGCCTCGAAACCCGCCAAGCCACAGAGATACCCGATGACGTTCGCGAACGTGCAACCAAATGGTTGGGGAACCCAACCTGAATGACCAGAAAGTCCCGAATTGCGTTGGTTCACTCCGACTAATCTTAGCGCCGTACATCAATCGGTGGCTTTGGTCAGCATCGCTAGAATTACAAAGCTCGGTCTTGAAGGTCCGCTTTGGGCTGCGATCTGTCGCAGACATCGTATGCAGAAAATGTCTGCAGTGAGCCCAATGCAGTCATCCATCGTTGCTTGAGCAGGACAATAAATTGCGCATTTGACAACAAGTATTTACGGCCCTCATGCTAAAACTTGGAAATCGAAGTGGAACGACCAAAGGTAATTTCATGTTTAGATCATCAACCCGAAGTGAAGCAGAAAGTTTGTTAAGCGGACTTGCTCTTGGATTTTCTGCGGACCCATTCATGCGTTGGCTGTATCCTGAACCTGCCGATTTCCTCTCCCACTTCCCGCGAGTAATGGACTTCTTTGGAGGGCGTGCATTTGAACAGGGCAGCGCGTTTCGAAACGATGATTTCACCGCTGGCGCACTTTGGCTTCCGCCAAGCATTCACCCTGATGAAGAACGGCTTGTCGCCTGTTTTGAGCAGACGGTCTCACCAGAAAAGCATGATGCGTTGTTCGAAACCTTTGGGCAGATGGACAATTATCATCCCGATGAGGACTGCTGGCATTTAGCTTTTATTGCGGTCGACCCAATTCACCAAGGAAAAGGGTTGGGTTCCGCGTTGCTTGAATGCTGCCTCAAACGTTGTGACGAAGATGGAAGACCTGCTTACTTAGAGTCGACAAACCCTACAAATCTATCGCTGTATAAGCACTATGGTTTTCAAGAGATGGGTCTAATCAAAGCCGACCAAGCCCCACCCCTATTTCCGATGTTTCGAGCCGCCCAATAGCGATAGAACAAACGGCTGCATTGTCCGCTTCTCGGAAAACTGCAAAGTCTAGTTTTGAATTTCCGGTTTGGGCTGCGACCGGTCACAGATACGCGTCGCGGATATCTGAGCGAACTGCCGTGTCGCAAAGCGACGTGACCTATTCTTTGACCCATGGTAGTGGCCCTGTGAAAGGGCACTCCATGACAGCGGAACAAAAACAACAAAACCCGACAGCTGGTATTGTGTTCGTGCTGATCGGAATATTGGCGATTTCTGTCAATGACATGCTGATTAAATTCCTGTCTGGCGGTTACCCCTTGCACCAGATGGTGTTTACAAGATCGTTGATCGGGATCGGGTTCAGCTTTGCCCTGGTCCAGATGGAGGGTGGTTGGCGCATCCTGAAAACCGATCAGCCGGGACTTCACCTTGTGCGCGGTTTGCTGATTGTCATTGCCAATCTGACGTTCTTTACGGCCCTGGCGGTAATGCCGCTGGCGGAAGCCACCGCTGTTTTCTTCGTAGCCCCCTTGATGATCACCTTGCTGAGTATCCCATTGCTTGGCGAAAAAGTTGGGCCGATGCGGATTGGTGCTGTGCTTGTGGGATTTTGGGGCGTGGTGATCATGACTCGCCCATGGGAGGCCGGCGGCGAGCGTGAAGTTGGTCTGTTGATGTATGCCTTACCGGTTCTTGCTGCATTTACCTATGCCCTCAACAACTTGATGACCCGTTTTCTTGGCGCAAAGTCCAAAGCCTCAGCAATGGCCGTGTACATTCAGGCGTGCTTTATCGTTGTCAGTCTGTTGTTCTGGTCAGTGGCAGGGGATGGACGTTTTGCGAGCGAGCTCGAGAACGATAGCCTGATCTTCTTACTGCGTGCGTGGGTTTGGCCCGAAGGGGCTGACCGCTGGTTGTTTATTGGCCTCGGATTCAATTCTGCAATTGTCGGGTATTGCCTTGGCCAAGCCTACCGAATGGCAGACGCAGCTACAGTGGCACCGTTTGAATATGTCGGTCTTCCCATGGCTATTTTCTGGGGATGGGTCATCTGGGGCGAACTCCCAAACCTGCCTGTCGCAGTCGGTATTTCACTGATCTTGGGGTCAGGACTGTTTGTCTTTTTGCGCGAGCGTCAGAAAAAGAGGCACGTTGTTACTGAAAAGAGAGTGCACCGTCGGTATTAGGTGCCAAATCAATTCTTGCCAAAAGCCGCTCAAAAATACCTTGGGATATTGAATATCAATCACAGTTGAGCACTGATGAATCTTGTCATTAATGAGATGAGAATTTTGATGCGATACACAGTCATTCTTGCTGCGCTAATTCTTACCGCTTGCGGCAATGAACCCGCAGAGCCTTTGACGCGACTTTATCCAGGCGAGACCCCTGAGTTGCGTGTGATGATCAACGAAACCGCGGACGCAAACGGAGTGCCGCGGAGCCTCGTACACCGTGTGATCCAGCGAGAAAGCGACTACCGCCCTAATGCCCGAAATGGTCCCTATTACGGGCTGATGCAGATTCTGCCTGCTACTGCGCGCCAGATGGGATTTCGCGGACAGCCTTCCGACCTCTTGGACGCTCAGACCAATCTAACATACGCCATTAGATATTTGCGTGGTGCTTGGATGGTTTCAGATGGAAATGAGCCCGAAGCGGTCATGTGGTATGCCCGCGGGTATTATTACGAGGCGCGAAACAGATGCATGCTTGTGGCCACCGGGCTTAGGGATACTGAGGTGCGAAAGTACTGCGGATGAAGCCCGTCTCTGACATTCTTACTCCCCTCTGGAACTGAGACTTTTGGGCAAGTTGCTAACTTTGAGTTATTTGTCATGGCCCCGGAAAAGCTAGTTGTCGGGCGTGCGAGCGCTTCCTCAGGAGAGGCTCCAATTCTGCAAACGACCTAGTCCTCCGGCGCAAGTAGTTTGCACTGGTGTGGAAAGACGGGAGACTGGCACCGAAATTCCTACCTGTGCGTTGCTTTAGGTGTCGTCTGGTGACACGCCCTGCCTATTACCAGAAGTTGGTTCAATCTCCCGAATTGCCAAATCCGCGATTTTTCGAACCAGATACCAAACGCTGCTCCGGCGTGTATGCCCCTTGATCCAGCCAGTCACACACTGAGCCGGGATCCTACCGCTAGTGTGGATGAGGATCTGGCGCGATTGCGCAGGCAGATGATGGCTGTGTTTGAGCGGTGAAGTCTGTTTGACAGAAATATGCAGAAACCGAGTTTGTTGAGTTTCCGCTACGCGTAGCGGCAGATAACAGATTTGCAGAGCAGTTGTACTTGTCGGTGGGATTTTCTCCAACGGGTATCGATATTCGAAGACCTAGTTAGTACCCGTATTTCAGTATGCTCTTGGCCATTCGTATTTATGGATGGGCTGCTTGGTATTGTCTCTGAATTCTCTGAAGAGAATGGACATTTAAGTGCCCTGATCTCGCTATTCTTGCCGGAGGCAGAAAAAAGCAGGGGAGACACGAATTTGCCAGATGCTGTACGACGTATGAGTGACCAAAAGCTAACACTAAGCTGCCTTCAGACCACCAGCATCGCCTGCGATACCGACTATGCAATCATCGCCGATCTGAATGCGATTTGCCGGGCTTTCCCCTCCGAGTTCCAGTTTGGGTGAGGTTAACCAGAACGCGCATTGCCACGGGGTCATTTCACGTGGCAGGGCTTTCAACACTTTTTCCATCAAAGGAAGCGGGGTTCCATCCTGAGCAAACTGGAAAGATGGATAGGCGTTGGCTCCTTTGTAAGGTAAAGAAAGCACCTTCCCGGTTCGTGTCCAGATGTCGGCTATCCGCGTGATCTGCCAGGAGCCCTTCTGCCATTGTGCGTGCACGCCTACATCGTCCAGCAACGGATACTCACGCGCAAAATCATCCATCCGGATGTCATTGACCGCGCAACAATGCCCCTCGAAATTATGCAAATACATCTACTCACTCACTGAACTCACTAACAACTCATGAAACGATACTGCCAAAAAACCGTTCTAACCAAAGTTAAGAAGTTCACATTGGGCAAATTGAACTTCAGCTGCCCTCGTTTTTTTGCCTAGCGCGCTGAAATTATTGTTGGTTTGCTTACGATGACCCGCCGTTCTGATGCTCGTAAAACCAGTTCTGAATTCCTGGCTTTGTTACTCATTGGAGTAGTAATCCTCACAAGATGAGGGCATTGGCCATGAATCTACCGAACCAATCTCTGGTTTGTGAGTGATCAAGATCAGCGCGTTGGACAAAGCCGCCAGTCACTCAGTCCAGTGTTGGAAACTAGTACCGAGCGCGGGCTCTCTTTTTTACGATCACGATCCTCCTCGTCTGACACTCCCGCAAAAAGACAAACAGTCCTGATCCTAAGATTAGCGTGAGGTCTTGTATTTCTACCGACCTAAATTCCTTTCTCTGGTCATAATACGGACTGACCATTCCAAAAATTTCCTACCGCCACCTTGAATTTCTGGACCAATCATTCCAAATCATGCGCATGAGCAAAAAAACTCTCCCAAATGGCGACATCAAATCATCCGCAGGTCCAGGTAGACCTCGTGCCTTTGACGAAGCTGAGGCATTGGAAAAAGCCTTGTGTGTATTCTGGCACAAGGGCTACGAGACCGCGTCCGTGGATGATCTGACCAAGGCCATGGGTTTGAGCCGGTCCAGCTTCTATGGAGCGTTCGGCAACAAGCAGGCTTTGTTTCACAAAGCCCTCAGCCACTATTCAAGGCGTGGTTTGAAAGCGCTGCGTGACGTTGCTGACGCGGGCGGAGATGACCCTGTTGGTGCGATAATGGAAGCTTTGGCGAACCCGCAAGGCGGTCGTGATGGCTGCATGCTTATCAACTGCCTGACGGAACTTGCTCCTCATGATGATGAAGTGGCGGCTCTCGGGCGGCAGCATTTGGAGAATATTGACGAGATTATTGCGAGAGCGCTTGAGCCTTCGGATCCGGGACAGGCCCTCGACAAGGCACGCGCCTTTGCGTCCCTTGCAATCGGAACACTAGCCTTGCGCAAGGCGGGCGTTTCCGCTGAGCAGATATCGCAAACCCTGAAACAAGCCCGGTTGGTGATTTCGCCATAAGGCCTCCCGCCACCATAAGGAAAAGAAACCTAAAACAAACTCAATCAAAAGACAGTGACCCTAATATTGGACTGATTGGTCCAATAATTTCTGAACGAAGTTTACCAAAGAAGGAAGCAGCAATGGCTGATGAAAAACTGTTCTCCGGCATCAAAGCTGGTGCAATCGAGCTGAAAAACCGCATTGTCATGGCGCCATTGACCCGCAACCGGGCAAGAGCCGAGGATGACAGTGTCCATGAATTGCAGGCCAAGTACTACGCCCAGCGGGCGGGTGCAGGTCTGATCATCACGGAGGCTTCGCAAATCTCACCCCAAGGCAAGGGCTATGCCTGGACGCCCGGCATTTATTCCGAAGCGCAGATCGACGGCTGGAAAAAAGTGACTGAGGCCGTCCATGCCAAGGACGGGAAAATTGTAATCCAGCTTTGGCATGTGGGCCGGATTTCGCATTACAGCTTGCAGCAGGATGGTGGCGCCCCTGTTGCACCATCCGCAATTGGAGCTAAGGCCAAGACGTTTGATGGTGAGCAGTTTGTTGAAACATCTGAACCGCGGGCTCTGGCCATCGAAGAAATTGCGAACATTGTTTCCGACTACCGGAGGGCCGCGGAAAACGCCAAAGAGGCTGGTTTCGACGGTGTCGAGGTCCACGCAGCCAATGGATATCTGATCGATCAGTTCCTGCGGGACGAATCCAACAGGCGTGAAGACGAATACGGCGGTCCTGTCGAGAACAGAGCGCGATTCCTGAAGGAAGTCATGGACGTGGTTGTCGACGTGTGGGGCGCCGACCGCGTTGGCGTTCGCCTCAGCCCGTTCTCGTACGCCAACAACATCTCCGACAGCGACCCGCAGGCGACGTTCTCCCATGCGATCAAATTGTTGAATAGCTATGGGTTGGCCTATCTCCATCTCGTGGAAGGACAGACCGGCGGCCCGCGTGATATTCCTGAAGGTGGCGATCTAAAGGCGCTCTATGAATTGTTTGACGGTGCGAAAATGGGCAACAACGCTTATGATCGCGAAATGGCGATTGAATCGGTTGAGACCGGTGCCGTCGATTTGGTGGCTTTTGGCCGACCGTTCATTTCCAACCCGGATCTTGTCAGTCGGCTGGAGAAAGACGCCGCGCTGAATGAGCTCGATCCAACCACTCTCTACGGCGGCACTGAAAAAGGGTACACCGATTACCCGGCACTGGAAGAGGAAGCGGTTGCCGCAGAGTGATGCATCACTCTTAACTCCTTGGTAACAGGCGATACCAAATAGAGTGAGCGCGCCGGTTTGGACGCGCTCACTTCGAGGTTACGGCAATACCCTTTCTTGAAGCGGGGTTCTGTCACAAGTCTACGAATGGACTGCTTCCCTCCGATTGCGGTGATTAAGAGAGGCTTTTGAGTTTATCTTCAGCGTCTCTTTGAGTTGGCGAAATCCAGTTTTCAGCAGATACCACGTCCGAGAAAACGAGCTGTGTGAGCCGACGTGATAGATTTTGGACTTATCTGCCGCGCAGAGTTGGTTCTTCGTATTTGCTGCTGGTCAGGTAACGTTAGGTTGGGAGTACGATATGGAATTACCAACACTGACGTACGAAATGATAGCCGTACTGAGTCTATTATCTTTTACCGTCTTACTTTTTGTTACCGAGATTATACGGATCGATGTCGCAGCAATTCTTGTAATGGTACTGCTTGGCGCACTGAGCTATCTACCGGGGCTAGGTAATCTAGCCGATATATCCAAGCTCTTTGAAGGTTTCTCCTCCAACGCTGTGATGTCCATCATCGCAGTGATGGTAATTGGGGCTGGGCTTGATAAGACTGGACTTATGTCAAAGGTCGCGGCCTTGATCCTCAAGAATGGTGGCACGACAGAGGCCCGGATAATCCCCATAATTTCAACAACGGTTGGTGTCATCAGCTCTTTCATGCAGAACGTCGGAGCTGCTGCGCTTTTTCTGCCTGTTGTTAGCCGCATCTCAGCACGTACGGAAATCCCGATGAGTAGGTTGCTGATGCCCATGGGGTTTTGCGCGATTCTGGGTGGTACGATCACATTGGTCGGGTCGTCGCCCCTCATCCTGTTGAATGACTTGATCGTTTCGGCAAATTCATCCCTTCCGGCTGACCAACAAATGGAGACATTTGGGTTGTTTTCAGTCACGCCTATCGGTGTGATGCTGGTGCTGACAGGGGTTCTTTACTTTGTGCTCTTTGGTCGTTGGGTCCTTCCAGCGCAGCGAGAGCGTGGAGAAGACGCAAGCTCAGCTCGGTCCATGCAGACCTATGTAGAAAACACCTATGGGCTTAGGGCCGATATGTTCGAGATTCGTGTTCCAGAAGGCTCGATCTTGATTGGACAAACGCTCGCGGATGTCATGGTCGCCCATAATATTTACATTCTTGGTACATCCTATCGCGGCCACAAGGTCATCGCGCCGATGGCTGATACAAAGATCGAAGCCCCGGCGCGGCTCGCAGTGCTCGGCCTGCGTCGGGTGGTTGAGCATCAGTTCGCTGAGCCTTACGGCTTAGAGATACTACCCCAACTAGACGTCTTTGCGGATGATTTCGCCGCGACTCAATCAGGGGTGGCAGAGGTTGTTATTCCTCCCGGTTCTTCAGTGATCGGCCAGACTCCGATTGATTTGCGTCTCCGTCAAACACATGGGTTGTCTTTGTTAGCCATTCAGCGTGGCGAAGAAACACTGAGCCACGTTGAAACCGAGGATCATGCAGCCACGCATATCGGGCAAGTTCCTTTGCAAGCCGGCGACACATGTGTGGTGCACGTGCAGTGGGATCGTCTGACACGACTGAAGTCAGACAGGGATTTCGTCGTTGTAACCTCGGACTTTCCCCAGGAAGAGTTGCGGCCACACAAGGTCGGATGGGCGCTCGCCTTCTTCCTAATAGCGTTGAGCTTAATTTTGTTCTCTGATCTGCGCTTGTCATTGTGCCTGTTGATCGGCGCTATTGGGATGGTTTTGAGCCGGGTGCTCTCGATTGATGAAGCCTACGAGTCGATCAGTTGGAGCACAGTTTTTCTGCTCGCTTCGCTGATCCCGTTGGGCCAGGCAGTTCAGAACACCGGCACTGCGGATTGGATTGCCGCGCATGTGTTGGCCCTCCTGAAGGGGTGGCCGATCTGGTCTTTGCAAGCAGGAATCGCCATTTTGGCGACAGCGTTCACGCTGGTCATGTCGAACGTGGGTGCAACTGTTCTGCTGGTGCCGCTGGCGGTTTCTATCGCCATATCAGCGGGTGGTAACCCGGCTGTATTTGCCCTCACAGTGGCAATTTCAACGTCCAACTCATTTTTGATCCCAACCCACCAGGTGAACGCGTTGATCATGGGCCCAGCAGGCTACCGGGTGGTCGATTTTGTTCGCTCGGGCGGAATTATGACTCTCCTTTTCTTGGTTGTCTCAATGACCGGGCTTGCGATTTTCTTCTGAGTCGCCTCTCGGCGATCCGCATTGCTGAACTCTGCTTCAGCTCAAAAGAACTGGCAAGATGAGGCCTTTGAGACCAATCCTTTTGTCGGAGCAGCAGATCCGAGATCTATACAAATGGAACTTCGCTGCGAGCAAGAGAAGAAGGGCGGCGAACAAATGCAAACCTGACGCCGACATACCCTGGTACTGGACCGTTTTTGTTTTATCGATCACTGTTGCTTGGCCAATACCGTCGGCATATTGGAGAGTTCACAATGAAGTTCCTTCGAACACCTGACCATCGGTTTGACGGGTTGCCAGATTTCGCATTCGGCCCGAACTATCTTGATGTGGATGATACCGAAGGCGGTCGACTCCGACTGCACTATTTGGATGAGGGTCCGGCACAGGCACCGCCTGTATTGTTGATGCATGGAGAGCCCACCTGGTGTTTCCTGTATCGGCACATGATCCCATTATTCAAAGATGCGGGCCACCGAGTTCTGGCGCCTGATTTGATTGGGTTCGGACGGTCGGACAAGCCAGCTGAGCGGTTCGATTACACCTACCAACGCCATGTAGACTGGATGTCCGAGTGGTTGCGGAAAGTTGACCTAACGAGCATCACATTGGTTTGCCAAGACTGGGGCGGACTCATAGGCTTGCGGCTAGTTGCGAGTATGCCCGAGCGGTTCTATCGGGTAGTTGTGGCAAACACGGCCTTGCCCACCGGTGACACTCCCTTGGGCGAGGCATTTCTTTCTTGGCGGGAATACTCGCAATCCGTTCCTGAATTTAATTCGGGACGCATCGTATTCGGCGGCACAACATCCAAGATTTCCGATGAAGAGGTCGCAGCCTACAACGCACCGTTCCCGGATGCGCGCTATCTGGCAGGCGCTCGACAGTTTCCAATGTTGGTGCCCGACAAACCCGACAACCCAGCTTCAGAAGCCAACCGAGCCGCATGGAAAACCCTAAAGACCCTCAACACTCCGTTTCTGACCGTTTTTGGAGAAGATGACAGGGTCATGGCGGGAGTAGACAAAGTGTTCCAAAAGTCGATCCCTGGGGCAGTTGGTCAAAACCATACCGTTGTGCCTAAAGCCGGGCATTTCATTCAAGAAGATGCTGGCAGAGAGCTAGCACAGGCGACTTTGAAATTCATTAAGCAAACCTAGCTGGTATCAGTCTAGTTTCTTCCCCTGTTGCCTCAATTCACACCAAATTTGCGACGCAAGTGCTCGGCCAAGGCCGTTATGCGACGTGGTTGGGCTCGGCTAGGCGGAAACATCATTTGCAAAGGTTTCGGCGGTGGGAGGAAGTCGCGCAAGACAGAAACAAGTCTGCCAGATCGAACATCTTCGCCTACATCCAGTTCTGACTTCAATACGACCCCATGGCCTGCAATCGCCCAATCGCGGATGAGTGAACCATCATTGACTATTCGATTTCCCTTTACCGATACGCGCTGGGCATTTGGCCCTGATCCAAACTCCCAAACGTTGTCGATCATGTCGCCAAACCTCATGACCAAGCAGTTGTGGATTAATAGATCTTCTGGTTTTTCGGGCGTTCCGAATGAGGCCAGATAACTTGGGGACGCACATACGAAACGTTGGTAGCTTCCTAGATTTCGCAACCTGAGCGAGCTGTCTGTGATGTTGCCAAAGCGAACGGCGAGGTCGAAACCCTGGCCCACAAGGTCGACATAGCCGTCCGAGAGGGACAGTTCGATTGAGACGGCTGGGTTCTCTTCGGTGAATTCGGCAATAACCTTGGAAACAATGCTCCGTCCCAAGTCAATCGGCGCGCTTATGCGAATTGGACCAGACAGAGTTTCGGCACCGTGCCGAACAAGTGTATCCAGGTCCGCAACCTCACTGAGTATGCTTCTTGCTCCGTTAGCTAGTGTCCGGCCTTCTTCGGTCAGGCTAATGGAACGGGTGGTGCGGTTGAACAAAACCACTCCGTAATGTGCCTCGAGAGCCGCGAGCCGCTCGGACACTGTCGTGCTCGACATCCCTGTGTCGCGCGCCGCGGCCACAAGACTGCCTTTCTCGGCTATGGTCAGAAACAAGCGAAGATTGTCTAAATGCATTAAACGGTATTTCCGGATTATATGTTCGATTATACTCCGTTTATCCCGAAAAGACTGCGGCGTAAATCTAACGCATCACGCAAATACACAAGGGACCTATTCCAATGGCCAAGTTGACAATCGTCGCCAACATCAAAGCTAACCCCGACAAGACTGACCTCGTAAAGGCCGAGCTGATCAAGCTCATCGACATAACCCGTGCCGAAGAAGGTTGCATTAACTATGACCTGCACCAGGACAACGACAACCCGGCTCATTTCGTGTTCTACGAAAACTGGCAAAGCCGAGAGCTTTGGCAAACCCACATGGGTGCTCAGCACCTTGCGGCTTACCTGGAAGCAACAGAGGGCGCCGTTGCAGAATTCACGTTGAATGAGATGACAGTCATCGGTTGATTGAGAACCGGACAAAGGAGCACGTTATGAAAGCCGTGGGATACCTTGAGACAGGGTCGATTGATCGGGCGGACGCCTTAATCGACTTTGAGGCCGACAAACCGACGCCGAAAGAGCACGACTTGTTGGTGAAGGTGCAGGCCGTGTCAGTGAACCCAGTTGATACGAAAATTCGTCAAAAACGTGCTCCTGTAGGTCCAATACCTGATATTCTGGGGTGGGACGCAGTAGGGATCGTCGAAGCAGTTGGTGAAACGGTTGAGACTTTCAGTCCGGGAGATACAGTTTGGTACGCCGGGGCAATAAACAGATCGGGGACCAATGCTGAGTTTCATCTGGTAGATGAACGTATCGTCGGGTCAGCGCCAAAGTCCATATCTGCAAAAGCAGCTGCGGCGATGCCGCTAACGACACTTACTGCCTTTGAGATGCTGTTCGACCGCTTGCGAGTTCAAGATGCCGTTTCCGGCGGGACCAATACGTTGTTGGTTATTGGTGGCGCAGGCGGTGTCGGGTCGATCACCATTCAATTGGCCCGGGCTCTTACTGAATTGACAGTGATAGCGACGGCGTCCCGACCCGAGACACAAGACTGGGTTCGAGAGCTGGGTGCACACCATGTCATCAACCATGCGGAACCTTTTGGCTCACAACTCGAGGCTCTCGGTATCGACAGCGTGGATTTCATTTATTCGACAAACCATTCCCAGCTTTATGCTTCCCAAGCTGGAGAGGTGATGACACCTCAAGGTCGCTTTGGGTTGATTGATGATCCTGAAACCTTCGACATCGCGCCGTTCAAACCTAAATCGATCTCATTGCATTGGGAGTTCATGTACACTCGGTCGCTTTTTGGGACTGGAGATATGAACCGTCAAAGCGAAATCCTGAATCAGGTCGCCGGGTTGATAGATGACGGAAAGATCAGATCCACAGCGACCGATACACTTGGTAGGATCAATGCTACAAACTTAAAGAAAGCGCATACTATCCTTGAAAGCGGCAAGGCCAAAGGAAAGCTCGTGCTTGAGGGTTTTAGATGAGAATTGAGCGGCTGGATCATGTGAATATCGTGACGACTAAGTTGCCTGAGATGGTTACTTGGTATGAAGAGGTCTTGGGTTTAAAACTCGGGGCCCGCCCTGATTTTCCGTTTCCCGGAGCTTGGTTGTATGCGGGTGATCACGCCGTGGTTCACCTTGTGGGTCACGAAGGAACGCCTAATGTCGGCTCCGAAGTGAAGCTCAAGCTCGAGCATTTTGCGCTCTCAGCCACAGGGTTGAGAGCATTCGAAGAAAAACTGATCTCGTGTCAGATCCAGTATCGCAAATCCGAAGTCCCGGGATCCCGAATGATCCAAATCCATGTGGCCGATCCTGATGGAAATCACATTCACATAGACTTTGAAGAAACTGAATAAGTGGCTAACCCGCGAAATAGTCGCAACGCAAAATCAAGCCGGTAACTTCTTGCCGATTAGGGATTGAGGTCCTTGCCGGGTTGCTTCCAAGACTTGCGTGGGCCAACATTTTTTGGGCGGTGCAAATGTCGATTTGGAGATCAGTATGCCGGACCTCAAAACAAACAAGAAAAACGTCATCGCTTTCTACGAAATGATGTTCAACGAGTGTCGACCTGCCGAGGCCATAGAGATCTTTGTTGGGGAAACCTATACGCAGCACAACCCGCATGTTGGCGACGGCAAGCAAGCCTTTGTCGAGTACTTCGAGCGTATGGCTGCCGAATACCCGGGAAAGCGTGTGGATATCAAACGTGCCTTTGCTGAAGACGACCACGTTGTTTTGCATTGCCACCAAATCTGGCCCGATGGTCTCGAGTACGCAGGGATCGATATTTTTCGCCTGGATGTCGATGGGAAGGTTGTCGAGCACTGGGACGTTCTTCAGGAGGTTCCGGCAAACAGCGAGAATGAAAACGGCATGTTTTGACTTAACTGTTCTGACAGCGGCGCATGGAACATTGAAAGGTCCTGTCGGCTGAACCACGATAGTCAAAGGGCATAAGTCTGATCCAAGAAAGCCGCCAGAGCGTATTTGTCAGGAACCGTCGAAAGGAGACAAAAATGCTTCCGACCAGAATTATTGCGGTGTGCCTCGTACTTTTCGCAGCTACCTCGCTTCACGCCGGAGTTCAAATTCGCTTCATAGAAGGTGCACCAAAGGACCGTTTTGTTCTGACGAATGTCGGAACGTGCGAAGTAGAAGCCTCAACCCTCAAAATTGACTTGTCGCAATCTACCGGACGCCTGATTTTCGATGTCACCGAAAATGGCGCAGGCGTAGAGGTATTCCAGCCGCTTGAAATCGTTGAGGGTGTTGATGCACTGCGGCAACTTCCTTTGGTGGTGGACGGGCAAAATACAATTGAACTTGAGATCGCCGCCCTCGCGGCTGGGGACAAACTCGCCTTTACCATTGATGTTGATGATACAATCGGGCAACGCGAAATCACCGTAACCGGGTCCGAGATCGAAGGCGCAACAGTGTCATATGCCGACGCAGTTGAGACCAATACTGCAACCTTCTCTTCCGACGCAGTTGTCAACGTAGCGACCAAGGACTGCTGAAAGCTGCCTTACAATGTCGAACTGGATGGTCCGCATAGCATTTCTTGCCCTCGTGATGGGAGGCGGCATCCTGATCGGGACACTGACTGCACCTGGCGAATGGTATGCTCAGCTTTCTAAACCTGCTTTCAATCCACCAAATTGGATTTTTGGTCCGGTTTGGACGGTGCTTTATGTCTTGATAGCCATGGTTGGTTGGCGCCAGTTCGAAACAGACCGAAGTTCGACCGCAATGAAGCTGTGGTGGGCGCAGATGGGTCTGAACTTTTTGTGGTCCCCAGCCTTTTTCGTACTGCAACTGCCGTGGTTTGCCCTTGTGGTCATTGTCGCGTTGTTGGCCGTAATCTTCATGTTCATCGCTCAGGTCAGGAATTCAGATCAGGTCTCCGCATTGGCCTTCCTGCCTTACTTCGCGTGGGTCGCATTTGCCACGGCGCTGAACCTTTCCATTGCGATACTGAACTGAGAAGGAACAATATGCGTGCCAACTTCATTGGGCTTGTTTCAGGTCTATTTATCATCGGATGCACAATGGCTCAGGCTGATGGAAAAATTACTGAAGACTTCTCCAAGTCTCCGGAGACGCGCTGGGACTACATTGCCGACACCGTTATGGGAGGGGTCTCTTCAGGGCAGGTGCAGTTTCATTCGGAAGGTGATGTTGCATTCGCGCGGTTGACCGGAACCGTGAGTACAGAAAACAACGGCGGCTTCATCCAGTTCCGACGCAAGTTACCTGTTCGACCAGATGAGGGTGTATCAGGCGTCAGGTTAGTGGTGCGGGGCAACGGCGAGCAATACTTCGTTCACCTCAGAACACGTGGCACGGTGCTGCCCTGGCAATACTATCAGGCCGAGTTCGAAACTTCTGACGAATGGACCGAGGTTTCTTTACCTTTGTCAAACTTTAAGGCTTCAGGTGCCCTGTTGCGCTCTATTCCCGTCGCTGACGAAATCACCTCAGTTGGAATTGTCGCCTACGGGCGCGATCACGACGCCCGTGTAGATGTCAGCGAGATTGGCTTTTACTGAAGGTCGCCTGGACGATGGCCCGAAATACGTCAGGGTGTTTCCCATTCGCTGTAGACGCGTGTCCGAGAAGAGCGACACGCGGCCAGATTACTTGTCAACAAACCTAAAGCTGTGACCCAATTGGTAAAATACCTAGGAAACCGGAAACTATGTGATCCCAAGCTGATCCTGTCGGTTCGGATTCATACTCAAGGACGTTGCCATCATCGCCTCTTGTTGTCCATTTAAGCTGACCGGCGTGCTCTAGCGTTACGTTATATGTGTATGCGGGTAGCGCGTCGTCCAAGGCACCCATAGTCCGTGCGGTCAATGCTGGTGAGTCAATCAGAATTCCCATTTCGGTGTTGATGTTGACAGACCGCGGGTCCCAGTTGAACGACCCTACGAACAAGTATCGGTCATCAACTGCAAATGCCTTGGAGTGTAGGCCTGATCGAGATTGAGCCCAGTTAATACCCCGACGTTGGACCTGATAGGCGTCGGGGCGCAGTTCGTAGAGTTCTACCCCACCGCGTAGAAGTGCACGGCGTTTCTTGGCGTAGTGCGCGTAAACGGGTGCGACGTCGTTAGATGCAAGTGAATTGGTCACAACCTTTACGTCGACCCCGCGGTTTTCGAGTTCGGTCAGCCATCTCACACCGTTGTTGCGCGGCACGAAATAGGCGGACACGATGGTCACCTCACTGCTGGCATTCTCAAAGTGCGGAAGCAATTGAGATGCCAGGACGGGACCTGAGTTCTCGAGGCCGGCGGCTTTCGAGGGCGGATCAGCATAAAGTTTCGCAGGCAGCCAATCCAGTGACAGGGCTCCATCCGCGAAGTTCTCTTGCGCTGATTTTCTGAGGGCAGCGCCGTATTGCGTTTGCCTCGCTTCCTCGACCAGTTCGTTCAACCGGACTCGTGCATCAGCAAGGTCAAATTCTTGGGGTTCTCCAACGACCACACGAGCCGGAACGGCGAATTCGCTGTTCCAGAATGCGTCAAAGCTTTGCGACACCTCGCGTACAACTGGGCCTGCGGCCAGCACATCCAGATCGGCATAGTTCATTTCTTTCCGCGCCAGAAAATACTCGGCACCGATGTTTCTGCCACCCACTATCGTGAACACGTTGTCCGCCGTCATGGACTTGTTGTGCATTCTGCGGTTGATGCGTTTGAAGTCCGTCAGACCCGCGAACAAAAGGCTCTGATCGCGCCAAAACGGATTGAACAGCCTGATTTCAATATTCTCGTGATTGTCCAATGCGGCTGTCATCGCGTCATAGCTGGACGTATCCATGTCATCCAGCAACAATCGGACACGAACACCCCGATCTGCGGCCTGCAATAGACTAGCTGCAAAAAGGTGGCCCGTTGGGTCGTTGTGCAGAAGGTAGTATTGCGCGTCTATCGTTTGCTCAGCCGCAGCCGCCAACAACAGCCTTGAGACGAGCGCTTCTTCGCCATCACTGATTAGCTTGACGCCTGACCGACCGTCTTTGGGATTCCCAAGGCGATTGGCCGCCAGGCCCAGAGCTGTGCCTGAAATCGCTGGCAGCGAAGCCGATACCGTCTTTTCATATGTGCGGGTTTTTGGAGCGCAAGCTACAAGAGCCAGCGCGCAACAAACACAAACCAGGAACTTCCATTGCGCCATTTGCTTCCTCCAACCCTATGCCTTAGGTGACTACGCCGGAGCACGCGATTGCAAGTTTGTTCTATGTAGCCTGAGGTTGTTTCGTTTTTGGTGTTGATTTCGCACATCCTACTTTGTCGATTGGCGACTGTGACGGCGTGCTAGTTCGAACGAACTCTGGCAGTTCCCCAATAGGCGGGAATTTAACCAACCACTCGTGGTATTTGATGGTGACGCGTGGATTGCAATATTTGACGACATGCCCATCTTGCCTCGAGGATCGCCGTCGCTGCTCCTAGGCGCAGATAGCATGGTGTTCTGATCGTTTGAGGTCGTGCTTTGGGCGGCGCTGGTTCTACTTAGTCCCGTTCGCTGTCCAAAGCTTCGCGTATGAGCGCCAGATTCGGCAGCGAGTTGCGAAATGGATCGAACCCGAGTTCGTACAAAACAGGATCCAGGGCTTCCGACATCCGATCCATACAAGCTTTCAAAAACTCCGCGCCTCGCGGTGTGGACCGGGCAATTTTTGAACGCTTGTCATTGGGGTTGGCTTCAAGGGTAATTAAGGCATGACTTTCAAGACTGGAGAGCATGTGCGTCATCGACGTCTTGGGCACTTGAAAAGCGTTCGATAGCTGTAGTGGCGTCTCTCCCTCGGGGCGCCGGACCAGGTGGCCCAATATGCCAAATTGGGTTGCGGTCATTCTGCCAGGTAAGAACGCTTCTAGCTTGGTCGAGATCAACTGATTGATGATCCCGACCTCGGTGAAGAACCGGTAGACTTCGTTGGTCTCATGTTCAGGCTTCATTCAGAATTCGTGTCTCCAGCGGCCAGCGGGGTGTGGCAATTGGTTCGGGTCCATACCCCAAACGCAGCAACATTTGCACTGTGTGCCCTGTTGGCGCAAGAAGCTCATGCGCCAGAGCGTATTCATCGGCCATCTCGGGATATTCCTGAAGTGCCTGACTGACCGGATGAACGCCCAGGCCCATTTCGGTTGTCTTCAGGTAAAAACGCATCAATCGACGCCCGGCATCGAGTTGATCGCTTCGCGTGTTTGTAGCCGTCTTCATGACCGCGTATTGCGGCGTCGCGTCTAGCATGGCGAAGTAGCCTCGCATGTGTGACTGAGTACCTGGGTGGTCAACGTTCATCAGGGTCTCATTGTCCAACAGACCTGCTAGTCGCAGTGTTTCCAGCATGGGATCACGCAGTTCAATCCCGTCAGGGTTGGCGTTGATTTCTGCTTTCCCGATCCGCATGAGGTCGACGGATTCTTTCAGCGTCTGCGGTGTACGCATCTCGATTTCAAATGCGCGTTTCGTGAGGTCTCGAATACGGGCCACTAGACTCTCATCGGAAATCAGAGTGGCGTAGTTTTCAAGGACTGACATTTCCGCCTCGGACAGACGCTGTTCAGTGTACGGTTCTTTGTTGGAATGCCGTTTGAGGATTTGATCTGATAGTGGATCGGATGTCCCGCCTGGCACAAACACTGCTTCTGCGATGGGTCCGTCATCCCCATCTGGCAGTAACTTGACCTCGGTATCGAACCCGAAAGCACTTGCCGCCAGTACCATCGTCTCAACAAATGCCCCGAGGCCAATATAGAGCTGACGGTGGTAAGGATCGGTTTCCGGAAGCTCGCGATCAGGATCACGGTGGATGCGCACCTTGTCTCGTCCAACCAACTCGACCAGCCAAGGTTGCAAGTTGTGCGGATTGGGGGCGAGAATTGCATAGGACAAAGCAACTTTGCGTGGGTCGTCATACGGTTTTGGCGTCCACGGAGCCAGCGCGTCATGCGGTGTGCGTGTAGCGAGAAACGCAACCGCACCGGTTGCCGCCAGTATTGTGCCTCCGCCTAGAATCTTGAGAAAACGTCTTCGGTTTAGCATCTTGACTCTCCAATAGTGCGATATCGTACTAATTTAATACGAATTCGTACCACATCAACCCCAAACGATACAGTGATTGATTGAGTGATTTGAAAAAAGAAAATCAGAACAGCCGGACGCAACCGTGGACTGCCGTGGGCGACAAATATTCGGAGCGCCTTTGATGTCGAAAATTGGCAGTTATTTTAGTTGATTAACGACCGGACACGAGAAGATCAGAGGCTGTTGAGCCGATGCTTTTCGAGTATCCCGCAAAGCATAGCCTGCGCTTGCAGCCTGTGTTCTCGATGACGTTCGCGGGCGGCATCTGGACGACCTTCACTAATCGCTTGAAAAACAACCCGGTGATCTTCATTGGATTTGACGGGCAGGGGCCTGATGAACAACGTAGTTGCGCGCGCGCGACGCACCTGGTCGCTCATCATGGCGACAATCGCTTCGACCCGTTTGTTGCCGCCCAACCGAACGAGCTCCTGATGAAACAACTCGTCGGCCTCGGCCCAGGCTTCAAGGTCTCCGGCTTCGATGGCTTGGTCCATCTTTGCAATTGATCCAGCAAGTACCGCCAGTTCATCTTCGGAATAACCCGCTTCGGCAGCGCGCTGCGCTGCGAGGCTCTCGAGTTCCGTCAGTATGTCGTAAATTTCACGCATGTCATCTGATGAAACAGGTAGTATCCGCACGCCCTTGCGGGGCCGCATTTCCAGCAACCCTTTACTTTCCAACATCAAAGCAGCTTCCCGTATCGGGGTGCGGGACATGCCCAGAGTTTCGGCGAGTTCCGACTCCAGATGGTCAGTCCCGGCGGCAAGTTCGCCGGACAGGATCATCTGCCGCAAATCCCTAACAGCGCGTTGCGTATTGGAAAGAGTTTTTGCGTCCTGATCCTTCACGGTGTCTCCAGGTTGATCTTTCGCCCTTCCGCAGCCGAGAGATAGATGTTCTCTTCGATGCGGATCACGTCCAAATAGTCTCGGGCCGTGTTTTCCAACGGTGTGCCTCTTAGAAGGCCTGAAACGACGTGACTTTGCAAGGCGTGGACGCAGTCACCTCCAAACCCATCGTGATCGCTTGGAGGTAGAATCTGCTGCCGCTCCTGTTTTCCAAAAACGCGGAGTTCTACTGAACCGTCGCCGTTAAGAACC
Source organism: Ruegeria sp. CJ9 (assembly GCF_056536625.1). Classification (NCBI taxonomy): domain Bacteria; kingdom Pseudomonadati; phylum Pseudomonadota; class Alphaproteobacteria; order Rhodobacterales; family Roseobacteraceae; genus Ruegeria; species Ruegeria sp. CJ9. The sequence goes on along the minus strand of NZ_JBQFPY010000014.1, from coordinate 33,985 downwards.
AGTGATCCTTCCGTTCCTTCGACGAGAGCTTCGCCCATAGTCTGACGCAGGTTTTCGGCGCTGTGGTCAAGGCACCTGTTCCCATCGAACAGAGCTTTCAAACCGTTGGGGTGGTCAAACAGGATGTAACCTGCATCCTCGCCCGCGATAACGGGGTTAACTTGACGCAAGTCCGCATAAACTGCGCTGGGCGCATCGAATAAAAATCGGAATGTGTCTACCCAGTGAACCGCTGTTTCATGAACGAGGAAACGTGGCATATCCTGAAAGTACGGCTGCCGGTCTAGGTAGGCGCGCGGTCCCTGTCCGTCACCGGGTCGAAGTCGGAAAGTCGCTTGTAGAGGTGTTCCAATTCGACCCTCGGTCATCGCTACCTTGATCGCACGATACCAGGGCTGAAAGCGAAAGTTCTCATGCACGACAATGGTTGCGCCTGCTGCTTCAGCCTCGGAGACGATCCTCTTAGCTTCATCCAATGACATGCAGAAAGGTTTTTGGCAGATCAGCCATTTTATTCCAGAGCGCAGTGCCGTTCGGATAACGTCGGCCTGCGCCACAGGTGGAAGGATGATGTCCACGAGATCTGGTTTTTCCACCTCCAGCATTTTTGACAGATCATTGTAAGCGGCCAGTCCTGTTTCTTTCGCCTTGTTGATATCACGGTTGCAGGATGCAATCGGAACCGCTCCGGGCATTCGGGACCAGCTTTCGTAGTGGAATTTGCTGAAGTATCCCGCTCCAACACACGCAACCTTGATGGCTTGTTGAGTATTCATGCCCGCAATGCTTCCAATACCGACGCGGCTGCATCCCGCGTTCCGGCGGTGCCACCTAAGTCACACGTCAGGTTCTGTCCGTTCGCAGTCACCTTTTCCACGGCTTCGCTCAACCGTTCGCCGTCGTTGGACAGGTCTGGATGATCATGGGTCAACCCCAACCATTCAAGCATCATTGCTGCGGACAGGATCATCGCAAAAGGATTGGCAATACCCCGTCCCGCAATGTCCGGAGCGGAACCATGGCAGGGTTGGAATACAGCGTGATTCAACCCGATATCCGCTGACGGAGCCAGTCCAAGACCACCCATGAGACCCGCGCCAAGGTCGGAGAGGATGTCTCCGAACATGTTCTCAGTCACCAATACATCGAATTCCCAAGGCTTTTGAACCATCCATAGAGCGGTGGCATCAACATAGGCATGGTCTGCCTGCAATTCGGGATGGTGTGCAGCTTCTGCATCAAACATCGATCTGAAGAACGCAAAGGCGCGGAACACATTAGCTTTGTCGACACATGTAACTCGACCCCGACCGCGCCCGGTTCTTTTGCGGTTCTGGGCGAGTTTAAACGCGAAACGGAACAGTTTTTCGGACACCTCACGAGTGATCAGCAGAGTTTCACGTGCTTCGTGTTCGGTAACTTCGCCAGTGCCTTGGGTGAAGAACAGTCCTTCTGTGCTCTCGCGTATCAAGACAAAGTCGATCTCTTTTCCGGTGGGCAGCGCCAAGGGGGTCATTTGCCCGCTGCTTACCTTTACTGGCCGTACACCAGCGAAAAGTCCCAGTTGCTTTCGCAGATCGATCTGCGGTGAAATCTCGGTTCCGTCAGGGTAGCGAACGTCCGGCAAACCCATTGCAGATAGCAGAATAGCGTCGGCGTTGCGTGCAGTTTCGAGTGACCCAGCCGGAAACGATTCTCCAGTTTTGGCGTAGTGGCCTGCGCCCGCCGGAGCGTCTGTAAACACCAGTTCGTATGAAGGACTGCTGCGCGAAAGCTGGTACAGAATTTCAAGCGTAGGGGCCATAATTTCCGGGCCGATTCCGTCCCCGTGGAACACTGCCACATTATAATTTTTCTTCATCTTAGCCCGCTTCCTTCCCGTTTCGCATTCATAGCGCGATAGCAGCTTTCACTACAGTCCGTTGACAACGCATTCTTTAATGTATACGCAAATAAATGCAATAATAAACGCAAAGTTGTTTGGGAGGACTTGGAAATGAAACAAAAGCTAGGGCGGTTGGCGGCCGCAGCCGTGATGGCGACCGGGATTGCAGGGGCAGCTGTTGCGCAGGATTATCCCTACCGTGATATCACCACAGCTGTGGTCTGGGGGGCCGGAGGAGGTACGGATACGATCAACCGAATGATCATGGCCGAGATGGAAAAACACCTTCCAGTCTCGATCAATGTGATCAATCAAACAGGTGGTGTCGCAGGCTCCAACGGTATGGTCTACGTCATGAATCAACCAGACGATGGCTACACATTGGTTGGTCTGTCAGAGTCCAACGTCACCGCTGCTGTGCAGGGTGGTTGGGATAAGAAATTTGACTTTTGGTATCCGTTCATTGTTGGCGGATCACCTGATCTGATCTCGGTTCCAGCAGATAGCCCTTACAACACGCTTGAAGAGCTGGTCGACGCCGCAAAAGCTGCTCCTGGGACCATTCCAGCGGCGGCTTCCGGCGCAGGTTCGATCCACCACTTGAACCTTCTGGCTATCGAAAAGGGGTCCAGTGCAGAATTCAAGTTTGTTCCATACAAAGGTTCAGCGCCCGGGCAGGAGGCAGCAATAGCAGGTGAAGTCGCGTTGGTTGTGACTTCTCTAGCTGAACAGGCCCCGTTGATCGAAGGCGGTCAACTTAAACCGCTTGCGATGTTGACACCCGAAGATGCGCAGATTGCAGGGGCAACAGTGCCTTCTGCCTTTGGCATCTATGACGGTCTCGATCAGTATTTGCCACTCAAGCAGGCCATCGGGTTTGCAGTTCACAGTTCAGCGGGGGACGACGTAAAGGCCGCGCTTGGTGATGCCTTCGAGCAAGCGATTGCCTCCGACACCGTCGCTGAATGGGCCTCTGCAAACAATTATGATGTCGGTGGTCAACACGGCGAAGAAGCTCAAGAGCTGTTTGCGAACCTCGAAGCTACCTTTGCCTACACCTTACAAGATTTGGGTGCCGCAACCGTCGATCCGGCGTCGCTGGGTATCGAGAAGCCATAATCCGATCACATTTGAAAGGGCGCGCATAATCGCGCCCTTTCCGACAAGAGGCAGGCAATGGACAAACCTGACGATACACTGATCATGCGGGCGCGCGATTTCTGGGCCTCGATTGGTCTGATAGCAATTTCCACCTTTTTCCTTTGGAAGACGTCGGACATCCCCCTTTGGGGTGAAAACCGCGCAGGTGTCAGTGGGTCGGACTGGTACAACTCGGCTGCAATTGTACCGCTGTTCATCTTCGGTGGATTGCTTGTGTTGTCCTTCGTCTTGCTAGCTATTTCGATCCGCTCAGGTGGAGCCCAAAACGCGCTCAGTGCTTTGGGGATCGGATGGGATAGGTCGGAAGCCTATCGAGCATCAACAATCGGCCTGATCCTTCTTGCATATGTCGTGGGACTGGTCCCCAGAGTGGACTTCATTCTGTGTTCTGGGTTGCTGATTACAGCTTTGACCTACGGGTACTACGGCGGCCATTCTCAGCGTGCTTTGGTGGCCTGTATCGCAGTTGTCGCTGCCGGTTTGTTTGCATTCATCTTCTTTCCTGCACAGGTGGTTTGGAATGCACATGGTGATGATTGGTTTACACTGGCCTTGTGGGTCGCGTTAACACTAGTGGTGTTGACCAAAGCGGCTTCTGAACGCGTTTTGCGGTTCGTTCCATTGGTGGCAATACTTGCCCCGCTCATCCTCGTTTGTGCGATGGCCTTTGTTTTCCGGCAGAACGTGCCCGCGCGCGGCGGGCTGATCTTCAAGCAAATCGAATACCACTACTACGTGACGCTTCGTCCGCTATGGAAAGACTGACCGGATGGACTTTATTCTTTCGCAACTAGCTGGATTTGGGACTGCATTCGTGGGTCTGGCAGTGGACCCGCTGACCTATCTGTATTTGATCGCATCCGTATTCCTGGGCATCACATTCGGCGCATTGCCCGGCCTTACGGCAACCCTGGCAGTGACGATCTTGACGGGTTTCTTCGGCAACAAAATCCCGCTGGACTATTCGCTCATCGCTTTGCTCGGGGCCTATGTCGGCGCGATTTACGGCGGCTCTTACCCGTCTATTCTGCTGAACATTCCGGGCACAGCAGCCAGCGCGGCGACAGCCATGGATGGCTACCCACTGGCTAAAGCGGGTCGAGGGGGTGAAGCACTTGGGCTGACCACGACGGCCAGTTTCATTGGCACAGTTATCGGGACCATCACGCTTTTGATTTTTGTCTGGGCGCTGCTTTTGGTTTCAAAGAACATCGCAAGCCCAGAGAAAGCACTGCTGGCCCTTTTCGGCATTCTGCTTTCGGGCACTTTGATGAGCGAAGACCTGGTGATTAAGGGATGGATCGCCGGTCTGATCGGGCTTGCGATGTCCATGGTGGGACTTGACCCTCTGTTGTCTGAGCCGCGCTATACCTTCGGCTGGTCTTACCTGATGAGCGGATTTCAGGTCGTGCCAGTTTTGATGGGTGCCTTTGCCATCCCCCAAATTATCGACGGTTTGAGGCACGTTGAGGCTGGGAAAGTTGTAGCCCTAAAGGGTCGAATCCTTCCGAACCTACGCTCCATCCGACGCTACCTGCCCACCATTGGCCGGTCAGGAGTGATTGGAACTGGGGTAGGAGCGCTTCCTGGCGTCGGCGAAGATGTCGCCGGTTGGGTCAGCTACGGTGTTGGCAAGACCGTATCTGCCGAGGGCGACAAGTTTGGAAAAGGATCATTGGAAGGTCTGCTGTGCTCCGAGACTGCAAACAACGCCTGTATTGGTGGTGCGCTAATCCCGCTTTTAGTGTTGGGCATTCCCGGTTCGCCACCCGCCGCGGCTTTGATGGGGGCCTTCAAGATCAACAACGTGATCCCAGGCCCCACGATAGACCCCGAGATCATTTTGCGCGTGGTTGCAATTTTAGTGCTGGCCTCCCTGACAATGTTCTTGATGGGCCTGTTCACCGCTCGGGTATTCATCAAAATACTTGCCATCCCGCAGACCATCTTCTTACCCGTCGTTATGGTTCTGACAACAATTGGGTCTTTCAGCGTCGGTGGTGGTATCAATGATCTCTACCTGATGCTTGGCGTCGGCGCCGTTGCCTACTTCATGAACCTGATGAAGTACCCAATCGCGCCGTTGGTGATAGGCGTTATTCTGGGCAGCCTGTTTGACGAAACCTTCCGCCGGTCATTGTTCCTGTCGGATGGGGATCCTTCGGTCTTCTTTTCACGACCCGGTGCGGCCATTCTGCTGGTGCTCAACATTGGTCTGATCCTCAGCCAGCTGCCCGTTGCAAAGCGCGCTTTCTCACGCCTGAAAGGACTTTCTGTCTGATGTTTGTAGTCACTGTCACTTTCACTCTCAAACCCGGTACGAGAGACACTTTTCTACCGCTGATGGTCAAAAACGCTTCAACCTCGTTGCGTGAAGAACCCGGATGCCAACAGTTTGACGTGTGCCTCGGCGACGATCCCGAGACAGTTTTTCTTTATGAGGTTTATGAGGACAGCGCGGCGTTCTCTGCCCACCTAGAAAGCGCGCATTTTCAGTCCTTCGATGCGGCAGTGGCTGATATGATCGCCACCAAGGTAGTTCACCAGTATTCCGAGGTCATCCGATGAACGATTGGGAAATCCATGCCGTGAAATACGCGGATCGCAACGCCCGGACGCGAGCCGATAGCTTCATTGTCGATGATAATCATGACGCTCCTCACGCGATGGATTATTTCGTTTGGGTGCTCAAACGCGGTAACAAAGTCGTTCTGGTCGATACCGGTTATGACTCCGATGAGGCCGCCGCACGTGGTCGTCCCATCGCGATGGACCCTCGCGAGGCTCTAAGCCCTTTAGACATTATGCCAGAAGCGGTGACTGAGGTCATCGTGACCCACCTTCATTATGACCATGCAGGGGGGCTGCATTTGTTCCCTAACGCGAAATTGCACATGCAGTCGGCGGAAATGGCCTTCGCCACAGGTCCATGCATGTGCCAGGATCACCTGCGTGCGCCTTTCACGGCTGGCCATGTCTGCGAGGTCGTAAAGCGTCTCTATTCAGGCAAGGTCGTGTTCTACGATGGAGAAGCCGAGATTGCAGATGGGGTAACGGTGCACTGCATCGGAGGGCATTCGCGCGGGTTGCAATGCGTTCGCGTAAGAACGGCGGCCGGGTGGATGGTACTCGCCTCTGACGCCTCGCACTATTACGAGAATTTCATGGCACGCAAAGCCTTTCCTATCGTCGTCGACCTGCAAGACATGATGGATGGTTTCGAGACACTTGAGAGGTTGGCTTCGCATTCTAGGCTTATCGTGCCCGGCCATGATCCACTTGTGCGTGAGGTATTTCCCGTGGGCGCGGCACCGCATATCCATAGGCTGGATCCAGGGCCGACGCGGGACATTGAACTATGAAAATCGGTGTCATAGCGGACGATTTTACTGGTGCAAGTGATGTCGCAAACACCTTGGCGAAAGGTGTTGAGCCGGAAGGTGGATTACGAACGGCTCAGTTTCCGGGTATTCCAACTACCCCAGCCGACAAAGAGATCGAAGCGGGTGTGGTCTCACTTAAGAGCCGCACCGCACCTATTGAGGAAGCCGTAGCGGACAGCTTGCAAGCTCTGCGGTGGCTTAAGGATCAAGGATGCCAGCAGTTCATTTTTAAATACTGCTCGACATTCGATTCCACTAATGAAGGAAACATCGGCCCGGTCGCGGAAGCGCTTGCCAACGAACTGGACGCGCAGAAGGTGGTTTTCTGTCCGGCCTTTCCCACCACGGGGCGTACCATCTATCACGGCCATCTTTTTGTGCTCGGCAAGCTATTGCACGAGTCTGGGATGGAAAATCACCCTCTTACTCCGATGACGGATGCGAACATCAGGCGTTGGTTGCAGCACCAGGCCAAAGAGGCGGTTGGGTTGGTTCCAGTTGGCACCGTGAAGCAAGGGCCAGAGGCGATTGCTGATGCGTTGCAGATCGCAGACGAACGCTTTGTAATCGGTGATGCGATTTCGGACGAGGATTTGCTGGCCTGGGGCGAGGCACTGATGGATGCCCAGCTGATTACCGGGGGATCCGGGATAGCATTGGGTCTACCCAGAAACTTCGTCAGAAAAGCTTCGTCCAAAAGAGGTGGCATTGTGTTCACAGGTATCTCTGGGCCTGCCGCTATCCTTGCAGGGTCATGTTCAGGTACGACACGCGGGCAGATCGATGTTCATGCGGAATCCAATCCGACGTTCGCCATCGATGTTCCGGGTGTTATGTCCGGGGATGTGACTACGCAAACGCTTCTGGATTTCTTTGAAACGCATTCAAGAGAGTCCCCTCTCGCTTACTCATCAGGAAGCCCGGAAGAGGTGCGTGCGATCCAAAGTCAATTCGGTCAAGAAGTAGTAGCGGACAGGCTGGACAATCTCTTTGCGGAAACAGCACGAGAACTTGTTCAAACGGGTCATAAGCGCCTTGTCGTGGCCGGAGGAGAGACGTCAGGCGCTGTCGCCAAGGCCGTCTCTGAGGCATTGGGTTCACAGGCCATGTCAATTGGGCCAGAGATCGATCCGGGCGTGCCAGTCTTGAGCGTTGGAAAGACTGAACCCATTGCGCTGGCTCTAAAGTCTGGAAACTTCGGCGCTCCGGACTTTTTCGCGAAGGCCCTCAGAATGATGGAGTCCGGTAAATGAGTTCTGAAGAACAGACACTGCGACGGCAGATGTCGGAACTGTGTGCATCACTGTTTGCGCGTGGTTTTTCCGTCGGCACGGCGGGCAATGTCTCCGCGCGTTTACATGACGGGATCCTCATGACGCCAACGAATTCCACCTTGGGCGATATCGACCCCGAGCGCATCGCCAAGATTAGTTTGGATGGCAACCACGTTTCCGGCGACAAGCCGACCAAAGAGGTTTTTCTGCATCAAGCCTTCTATGACACGCGGCCGGAAGCGGGCGCTGTGGTTCATCTGCACTCGACCTGGGCCACTGCTCTGTCGTGTCTGGAAGACACCGATCCCAATGACTGTATTCCGCCGCTTACGCCGTACGTGGTGATGCGCGTCGGCACGGTCAAACTGGTTCCATACATCAAACCAGGCGACCCGAAATCCGGTTACTTGATCCGCGAACTGGGCGGCAAGTATAGTGCGGTTCTGTTGGCCAATCACGGTCCCGTCGTTTCGGGAAAGGATCTCTTCTCAGCGGTCTGTGCAGCAGAAGAGTTAGAAGAAACAGCCAAGCTACTAGTGGCTTTGCGGGGCCTGCCAACCCGGTTGCTGGATGTAGCTCAAGTCGCAGAACTCAAAGAGACTTTCGGAAGGATTTAATCCGGCACCGAAAAGTGGAGTGCGCAGACTTTTGGGCAAATCGTGCAGAGTTATGAGCAAATATCGCGCAGAAATATGGTCGAACTTCAAGAATTTTCTTTAATGAAATCAATGGCGGTAATGCAGCGTTAGAAGAGCACCTACAGTCTCTGGGTTAGTTCAGGATCTCTGACGATGCAGACCTTTTTCGACAGTGCCCGCTTGTTAGACCCGATCTGAGAGGTGGACGACATTCAATTGGCGTCCAGGCTCAATAGCCTGACACGTCGCGGGCGTATTCCTGATAGATGCCGGGGTCAAAGATGGAATTCACTGCAAGCTCGCGTCTGGGCAACATGTCGCTGGGAAACACTTGCGCGGCCAAAAAAACCTCTGGCGTTACAAACCTCAGACCCTCGGGCAAATCCCCCAGCGTAGACGCGGGTTCATTGGTCGCAAGGTTGTAACCCCAAACCCCGAAAGAAGGGATCGACATCTGATAGTTCACCACCTGCGGGAACATCTCGGACAGGGTTTCCGATATCGTCCAATAGGTATGGGGGGAAAAGAAAGGTGAGCTGCTTTGTGTCACCAGAACGCCGTTTTGGGACAGAATGCCCTGAACCATGGCGTAGAACTCGACCGAATACAGTTTTGAAAGCGCCTCGCTATGAGGATCGGGAAAGTCGATGATGATCCGGTCATAGATCTGATCGGTGGATTTGACATAGTTGAAAGCGTCGGTGTTGTGAACGTTTAGTATGGATGCCTCCATGCTGTTGTCATTCAGACGTGCGACGGGGGCCAGATTGCGCCCCAGGTCGGTCATCGCTGGGTCAAGATCGACCAGATCGATACGCTCAACGCTGGGGTGTTTCAGGATTTCACGTACTGCCAGACCGTCGCCACCGCCAAGCACCAGAACCGACTTTGGGGTGCTATCCCCCCAGGACAAGGCAGGGTGGACCAACGCTTCGTGATAGCGGTATTCGTCGGTTTCAGCGAATTGCAGATGGCCATCAATGTACAGGCGCACGTCGTTTTTTTGCCAAGTATTGGTAACGACCAGCGACTGATACTGCGATTGTTTGCGCCAGACGATGCGATCAAAATACAGATGATCCTGCGCAAATGCAGTGATGCGCCCGGCCACCAAGGTCAGGGCGAACAACAAAACTATGGTACCAATGGCACAGGCCAGCATCCGTTTGGGCGCATCCAGTTGGTCGCGCAGACACAGGACGCTGAGCAGGCCAACCATGGCATTGGTCAGACCGATAGCGAAAGAGGATGAAATCAGCCCAAGCGACGGCAGCAACAGAATGGGAAACAGAACCGATCCCCCAAGCGCACCGATATAGTCTAGTGACAGCACATCAGCGATGGATTCCCGCGTTGTACTGCTTTCCGACAATACGCGCATCAGCAGCGGTATTTCCAACCCGACCAGAAATCCGATGGCCGAGATGAAGGTGAACATACCCACCGTGTAAAACCAGGGCGCGTAAGGAAAAAGCATGAACAGCGACACGCTGCACAGACCACCGATCAGCGCCAGGATCAGCTCAACCCAGATGAACGTCTGGATCAGGTTGCCGTGGAAAAAACGGGACACATAGGACCCCACGCCCATGGCAAACATGAAAAACCCGATCGTAAGTGAGAACTGATAGACCGAGTTTCCCAGCAGATAGCTGGACACCGTACCGATGATCAATTCGTAGACGATGCCACAAAGGGCAACAACAAGGATTGCGCCAAGAAGAACCATCGCCTGCCGCCGGGGCAGCGCCGTGTAACGCGGTGTCAGAGTATCAGTCATTTCAAAATCCGAAAACGGGAAGACCCGGCACTGATAACGCGCCGGGTCTGAGTGGGGTTTGGTGTAGTCGCGGCGTCTTATTTACCGGCGCGCAAACCGCCCGAGCGGGCGCTGCGCGGGGCCGAGTAGCTGTTGCGCGGTGTCACTGACCGGTTGTTGAAGCTGGACGCGGTAATGCCGGCCGAGCGTTGGCGGCTGATCAGGTTGCCGATCAGAGCCCCCGCCAGAAATCCCGCCCCCGAGAACCGCAAGCCCGCGGATTGGCCGGTGGTGTCGGTGGCGATCAGGCGGTTGTTGGCCTCGTCAATCTCGATTGTGAAAATCTCACCCTCGCTCGAGTCGCGCGTGCCATTTGCGTTCGGATCGACAAAACCCGAGAATTTGGCGTCAGACAGAACCTCCATGCCCAGCGGTTCGTCATAAAAGCGCGGGTCCGAGTTCATGACCTGAGCCAGATATCCGGTGAACTCATCCACCTGCTCGTCAGATGCTTCGGCGATGCTGTTGGCTTCCAGGTATTCCTGATACTGGTTGATCGCGAATTCGGTCCGGTCCAGAACCTGCCCAAGATCGGCGGTTTGCTCGGATTTCGAGCTAAAAAACATCGAATAGGCCACAAAGCCTACAACGCCAACAATGGCTATCGTTTTAATGTTTCCAAACATAACTTCTCCTATTGATTTGAGATTGTGATTCAGGATTCGCTCAGGTCGCTGCTCCACCAGACCTGATGCAGGTCTTTGCCGTAGAACTCTTTGAGTTCGCCGCATTTTTTCAGGCCATTGGCCTGCAGTTCTGTTGCGTTGGCGTTGGACAGGTCGGACGGGATGGCCAGAACGGCCATGCGATAGCTTTGCGCGCGCGCCAACGAAAGCTGTTGATCCAGCCCGCTCAGCCCGCTGCTGGTTTCGCACCAGCGCAGGCCGGCAACGTCGTCCGTTTCGGCGGCTTTGTGAATGTCGGTGAAGCTCAGGCCAGTGGTTGGCGATGGCTCTGCCGCCTGTATGTCGGGCGCTTCGGGATTGTCCAATCCATAGATGATCTTGGCTTCGCGTGGGCCGTGATACCCGGGTACCGTCAGTTCGACTTCGGCTCCGAATTCCTCATACAGTTTATGCGCCGCGGCATAGAGCTTTTTGCCAAACTCTTCATAGTCGCTGGTTTCGATGAAAATCTTGCGGACATGCATCTGGGCCAGTTTGCCAAGCAGGTCGTTCAGCATCTGGCTTCCCAGCCCCTTGCCCGCATGCGCCTGATCCAGATAAGTCCAGGACAGCCAGGCGATGTCCGGCGCATCTTCGTCGAGGCAATAACCGATCAGCCCCAGCACCTCGCCGCGGTCCTGCAGGACGAACATGTTGTCCGTTCCTTCATGCACGAACTTGTTTTCGGCTTCGTCGGCATCATCTTCGTCGGTTTGGGCGATGATTTGGACAGCCGGGGATACATGCCGCCATTCCATGGGTTTAAGGGTTGGCCCTTTTGAGCCGAACAGGGCGCTAAACATGGCGAGTCCTCCTCCGATCAAGGCGGATGTGCTGTGGGTGAAAACGGCGATCTGAGGGCGCAGAAACAACAGCTCGGCGATAAGGACAAAGACAATCAGCGCCAGCATCCAACTGCGTCGCCCCGGTGTGCTTGTGGCAATCACGCCATAGGAAACCAAGCTATAGGCGACACTGGACAGCCCCACAAAGCCGGGTCCGGCCAATGCGAATTCTGTTGTCGTTCCGGCAACGGCGCAAAGGATAACAAGCCCTGCGGTTCGGGCGCTGCCCAATTGCGGTTCGCTGAGGCTGCCGCCAACAAGAATCAGCAGGCAATTGAGCGTCAGATGGTTCAGGTTGCCATGTCGGATCGAAAACAACAGATGATCGGGCAGCGTCACAATGGGTCCGGAATGCCGAACCGGACCCCACAGCGCATAAACGATTATCGCGCATAGTATGAGACTTATCGTGACCGGGCATTTGCGCAGTTCCTTCATCCGCCCTTTAGCAGCCCGCCGCCGCAAGCCGGTGTCTGCTCTGTCCGATCAGACCGCGCTTGATGGATTGCACATCGACGCGCTGGGGGCGGAAATAGGACTTCAAAACCTCTAAGCTGCGCTGTGGTTCTGCGTCACCGCACATAAAGATATCGATGGCGGCATATCCGTGTTCGGGCCAGGTGTGGACCGAGATGTGCGACTCGGCCAAAAGTGCCATGCCTGTGAAACCTGCCCGTTGTCCGAAATCGCGCATGTTGATCCCAAGAACCTGAGCATTGGCAGCAATTGCCGCGCGTCTCAGGGTCTCTTCTGCTGGGGAAGGATCGTAAAGTGCGCTTGCATCGAAAAAATCTGCTATAAGGTGTAGGCCCAGAGGAGATGAGAACCCATCCATATGAAATCGAAACCTCAAATCAAAAAATTCTGCATCCTGACTATCCCTCTGATCTTGGTAGTCAATCTCAACTCAGGTTTATCTGAATTGGGTTGCTGGGCTGTGGCAAAAAAACACAACTCATGAGGGATTTGTGCTAAAATTAAATCAAGACCGCGACTGGTCCGGTTGTGGTGCTTTTGGGCGCAATTTCACATAACCTGCTGATCGGCTGTCTCAGGTTTGCTTTGACCTGGAATTAAACCGGTTCTGCCAGATCCTTGCGCGCTGTGCGTCGCGGTTTTCATATTCGGTGATGGCCTGGGCAATGCCGCGATCCACCGATCCTTCCCGATCCGACCCGATATCCGTCATGCGCATGGTATACCACGCGGTCATCCCTCCGGGTGGAAGGGTAGTGAAGCGGGGGAAGGGGGCCTCGTGTCGTCGCGCCTGCCACGTCCGGGGCAAAGCGGGATCAAGAACAAAGCCCCGTGCGATACCCACCGCATCCACATCCCCCGCCATAATTGCGGCTTCTGCCTCGTCGCGGCGCTTGAATCCTCCGGTGGCCATAAGCGGGATCGCGGTTAGACCGCGCGCCGCATGAACGAAGTCGAGGAAATAGGGGCCTTTGGACGTACGATCGGAACTGGACGGAGCGCCCGGGAAATAAGTTCCGCCGCTGATGTCCAATAGATCAACACCTTTGCCTTCAAGCCCTGCAACCACCTTCAGCGCGTCTTGTTCTGTAAGGCCGCCGTCCAGCTGATCGGTGGCGTTGAGTTTGACAGCAACTGTAAAATTGCGGGGCACTGCGGCACGAACGGCCTCGACCGTGTCGATCAGCAGGCGCATCCGCGCGTGGATTGCGCCGCCATAGGCATCCGTCCGGCGGTTGAAGAGGGGTGAGAGAAACTGGCTCAGAAGAAACCCATGCGCGGCATGAATCTGGACGCCCCCAAAACCAAGTTTGGCTGCAAGATGGGCAGTGCGGGCAAATTGATCCGGGATTGCTCTGATTTCGGGCAAAGACATGGCTTCGCTGCGAAAGTCTGGGAAGTCTATCGCACTTGGGCCTCTGGGCTGGCTGATCGGTAAATGGGCCAACGCCCCGGCATGGCCGAGTTGCAACCAAAGCTGCGCGCCGTCGGCCGACCCGCGCCGGGCTAGATCGCTGAAGGCCGCCAGGTCGGCTTGTTCATCAAGCACCAAATTGCCCGGCTTTTCGGGGAAATGAGGATCGCCTTGCACCTCGCCGATAATTGACGCGGCCACACCCCCTGTTGCCCAACGTTCATACAGACGCATCTGTGCAGCGGTTGGGTTGCCCTGACCGTCGGCCAGTGAATCCGACATGGCCGATTTGATGATCCTGTGCTTCAAAACACGCCCGTTCGGCAGTGTAAGCGGCGTGAAGAGAGAGATGTTCGAGGCGGCGGGCAAGGTAGTTCTCCTTGGTTTTTGATCTCCACCTTAGATAATTTGGACAATCTCTTTTGATAATGTAGTGATTGGGATTAGTTTTTGATATTTTTTGGATCAAATGGCGCAAAAGGCTGAACTGGAAATTCTTCTGGCCGTGGTTGATCACGGCAGTTTCTCGGCTGCGGCCCGCGCATTGGGATACACCCCGTCGGCCGTGGGCAAGCGGGTGTATCAGCTAGAGCAGAGGTTGCGGGTGCCGCTTCTCATACGCTCGACTCGGCGCATGACCTTGACCAAGGCGGGACAGCGATATGTAGAGGAAGCGCGCGAGATTCTCGCCCGCCTGACGGCACTGGAAGAGGACATTGCCGATGGTGCCGACAGCCTGCATGGAACGATCCGCCTGACAAGCTCGGCGGCTTTTGGTCAGCGACACGTGATCCCTCTGGTCATTGAATTCATGGATCTCAACCCCGAGGTCGAGATTGACATGCTGTTGACGGACAAGGTTGTTGATCTGGTCGGAGAAGGTTTTGATATCGCGATCCGCAGCGGCGTTTTGCCGGACTCATCGCTTGTGTCGCGGAAACTGATGAACAATCGGCGGATACCATGTGCAGCGCCCACCTATCTTGAGCGGCATGGCGAACCGCAGCAACCACAGGAATTGACCGCGCATAAATGTCTACGCCTGGGGCCGGAAAAACACCTGTCGGATTGGGGATTCACGGGAGCAGCGGGTCCCATATCGCGTCTTGGGCCGGGGTTTTCATGTAACAGCCTCGAAGCGCTCCATGCAGCGTGCTGCGCCGGGCGCGGCATTGCTTGGCTGCCGGAGTTTCTTGTCTCGAATGACTTGCACACTGGTCGCTTGACCTCGGTTTTGCCCGATCATGCTGAACCGAATGCCGGTGGTGGGATCTTTATTCTGCGCCCAGAAATGCCGTTTTTACCGCAGCGCGTGCGGGCCTTGATCAACTTTGTGGCCGACCATTTCTCGGGCAAGACCAGCCCCCGAGATGCTTGAGGTGCGGGCCGAGAAGGTCTGTTGCGCCTGAATTGATAAGATAGTTCCGCTAGAGCTGGGAATATTGGAACATTCTTCTTTTAAGAGTGGTGGTAAATCCACGATAAACCCCATATTAAGTGCGTCACGAATCCATCAGGCAGAAAAACAGTCCCGTGTTCGACCTACCGGCGCAGCGTGCGCATCTCTCCGAAAAATATGATCTGACCCCATCGCCCGAGCTTGCCGCAAGCATGAGCGATATCTATGACCGCATGTCCCGCGTGGTCTCGCCCGTCGATTGGGCGATCTATGCGCCCTATGTCAAGGCGATCAACGACCTGAAGGTCGAGCGCAACGCGGTCATTCTGGGCCATAACTACATGACGCCCGAAATTTACCATGGCATTTCGGATTTCGGCGGCGACAGCCTGCAACTGGCGATCAAAGCGACCGAGGTCGAGGCGGATGTGATTGTGCAATGCGGTGTGCATTTCATGGCCGAGACATCCAAGATTCTTAGCCCGGACAAGACGGTGCTGATGCCGGATATGGAGGCGGGATGCTCGCTGGCGGAATCGATCACCGCCGAAGGGATCGAGGAAATGCGTCGCCGGTATCCAGGTGCGCCGGTTGTGTCTTATGTGAACACCACGGCCGAGGTCAAAGCGGCGTCAGATATTTGTTGTACTTCGTCGAATGCCGCCCAGATTGTTGCGGCGCAAGACAGTCACACGGTCATCATGACGCCGGATCAGTATCTGGCGCAGAACGTGGCACGCGATGTGCCGCAGAAAAATGTGGTCTGGTGGGAAGGGTCATGCATCGTGCATGAACAATACAGCCCGCAAGATCTGCGCGATTTCCGGGAATGGAATCCGGGCACCCGCCTGATTGCGCACCCTGAATGCCCACCGGACGTTGTGGCCGAGGCAGATTTCTCGGGCTCCACCAGCGGTATCATCAAATACGTCTCGGACGAAAAGCCGGAAAAGGCGCTGCTGATTACCGAATGCTCGATGGCGTCGAATATTGCGGATTCACTGCCCGAGGTTGAGTTTGTCGGCCCCTGCAACATGTGCCCCTACATGAAGAAGATCACGCTGGAGAAGGTGCTGTTCGCGCTTGATACCATGACCGGGCAGGTCGAAGTTGACGCCGAAGTGGCGGACAAGGCCCGCCTGTCGGTGCAACGCATGATCGACTTGTCACGCCAGCTGGGTATTTGATCCGCGACATGCAGAGCGTTGAGACGCCGCGTGTGGTCATCATCGGCGCCGGGCTGGCGGCAGTCTATGCGGCCCTGAAGCTGGCCCCTTGCCCTGTGGTGATGATTTCGCCTGAACCGCTTGGATCGGGTGCAAGCTCGGCCTGGGCACAAGGCGGCGTTGCCGCTGCCATGGCGCGGACGGACAGCCCCGAAGCGCACGCGGACGACACCATGCGCGCCGGGGCCGGGTCGGTCCTGCGCGAGGTGGCCGAGTTCGTCACCAATGCCGCACCGGAACATATTTATGATCTGTCCGACTTGGGCACCGGGTTTGATCGCACCGCCGATGGTGGGTTCGTGCAATCGCGCGAGGCCGCGCATTCCGCCGCCCGCGTGGTCCGCGTCAAGGGCGATCAGGCCGGAACCGAGATCATGCGTGCTCTGATCGAGGAGGTGCGCCGAACGCCGTCGATTCAAGTGATCGAGGGCGCGCAGGCCGTAGGGCTGGAAAGCGACGGTACACAAGTGACCGGCGTTTACCTGACCCGCGCCGATGCCGCCGATGCGCCGCCGATATTGCTGCGCGGATCAGCGCATGTTCTGGCCACGGGGGGATCCTCGGGCCTTTATGCCCAAACCACCAATCCTGCACGTATCCGCGGGCAGGGGATCGGCATGGCTGCTCGCGCAGGCGCGCGCATTGCAGATGCCGAATTCGTGCAGTTCCACCCCACCGCCATCGACGTGGGCGAAGACCCGACGCCATTGGCAACCGAGGCGCTTCGGGGCGACGGTGCCATCCTGATCGACAGCGCCGGCCACCGGTTTATGCCCGACATCCACCCTGACGCTGAACTGGCCCCCCGCGACACGGTTGCGCGCGCCGTTTACCTGAAGGCGCAGGCGGGCAAACGCCCGGCATTGGACACGCGCCAGGCCATCGGGGCCGAGATGGCTAGGCAATTCCCCTCGGTCACCGAGGCCTGTTTGCGCAACGGTGTCGATCCTGCGACCGACCCCATCCCCGTGACCGCTTCGGCGCATTATCACATGGGCGGGGTTGAGACCGATCTGGCTGGGCGCAGCTCACTGATTGGGCTGTGGGTGTGCGGCGAGGCAGCCTCGACCGGGTTGCATGGGGCGAACCGGCTGGCGTCGAACGGGTTGCTTGAGGCGTTGGTGTTTGCCCGCTCTTGCGCGCGCGACATTGCAACCGTTGTGAATCCGCAGGACGCGGCTGAGGTGAACATTTGTTTTGCCACTGGTGGTGAGCTGATCAATGAACAGGATGTGGCCGCCCTGCGCGAAACCATGACCGAACATGTGGGTGTGGTGCGCGACGGTACCGGCCTGCGCCAAGCGTTGACGAAAATCGCGGCGTTGGAAGCCCGGCATGCGGGCTCTGATCTGTTTCTAAACATGACCGCCACCGCCACTCTGATCGCGGCTGCCGCGCTGCTGCGCGAAGAAAGTCGCGGTGCCCATTCCCGATCCGATTTCCCCGATCTCACCCCCGGCCCCGGCCAACGCTCGGCCCTGACGCTGAGCGAGGCGCTGGCCCTGCGGGACCGCATTGCAAAGGACACAGTATGAAATACCCGACCCTGCCCGACTTGATCCTTGAACCGATGGTACGTTCCGCGTTGATGGAGGATCTGGGGGCCAATGGCGATATCACCACCCTGACCGTAATCCCTGCGGAAGCCACTTATTCTGCCCGGCTGAACGCGCGCGAGGACGCGGTTGTCTCGGGTATGCAGGTGGCTGCGCTGGCGTTCCGTCTGGTCGACCCGGCGCTGCGTGTCACCACCCACGTCGCCGACGGCCAACGCTGCACAAAAGGCGATACGTTGATGGAAATTGAGGGCAGCGCCGCTTCGATCCTGTCGGGCGAGCGGGTGGCGCTGAATTATGCCGGGCGCATGGCCGGGGTGGCGACCGCGACGGCGGCGCTGGTGGCCGAAACCAAAGGCGCCAATGCTCGCATCACCTGCACCCGCAAGACCACGCCCGGCCTGCGTATTGTCGAAAAACAAGCGGTTCTGCATGGTGGCGGGTTCAATCACCGCTTTTCCCTGTCCGACGCGATCCTGATCAAGGACAACCACATCGCCGCTGCCGGTGGGGTGCGCGCCGTGCTTGAGGCTACCAAGGCCCGCGCCTCGCACATGATGAAGGTCGAGATCGAAGTGGACACGCTGGACCAACTGGCCGAAGTGCTGGAGGTCGGCGGGGCCGATGTCGTGTTGCTGGACAACATGCCACCCGAGACATTGAAACAGGCGGTGGCACTGGTCGACGGCCGGATCGTGACCGAGGCATCGGGCAATATCAGCCGCGACACCGTGGCCGCCGTGGCGGCAACCGGCGTGGATTACATTTCATCCGGGGCGCTGACTCATTCCTATCGCACCATCGATATCGGGCTGGATTTCTGAACCAACTCAAACCCTCTCGCGGATGGAGGCCGCTCCGGTGCCAGCCCTCTGACCGCCCGCGAATAGTGATCGTGACCTATGTCAATGACGGCTCTGCGCCAGTGTTGTTCATTAGGGGCATATCGCTGGCCGGGCTGTGCAATCCTGATTGCCGTGCTCATGGACAGTTTGGGGGTGTGATGGCTTTCGACGGCCCAAGCTCCAACTAAGAAGAGGCTCGCGTTGAACGCGCTGGGTTGGAAGAGGTGTTTGACCGGTTGGAGGGCTCAAATGGCTGATGGATGTGGTTGCGACCAGCACGCTCGGATGTATCTGACGGTGACAGAGGCTTTGGCTCGCGGACTGGCCGTTGCCGATCCGATTGCCGAGACCGAAACCGTGTCCCTGATCGATGCGACGGGTCGGGTGTTGGCTGAGGATTGCACCAGCAAAGTGGACATGCCCGCCTTCGACAATTCCGCCATGGATGGCTTTGCCGTCCGCACGACTGATCTGGGCAAAGGGCCCGTGTTCAACTTGCCGGTGGCGGGACGCATCGCCGCCGGGGACAGCGGTGCCCATGATACGCCAGCGGGTGCGGCCTTGCGCATTTATACCGGTGCCGCGGTGCCCGCCGATTTCGACGCCGTGCTGATGCAGGAGGATTGCGAGGCCACCACCGGAGGTATCCGATTTACCCGCCGTCCCAAACCTTGCCAACATATCCGCCGCGCGGGGGAGGACTTGAAGGCCGGTGCCCCAATCCTGTCGCAAGGATGCGAGATCACCGCGCGCGAAGCTGCAGCACTGGCTTCGGCCGGGTATGGCGATGTGAATGTATTCCGGAAGCTGAAGGTCACCCTTTTTTCCACCGGTAATGAGCTGCAACAACCCGGTGAACCGCTGGGCCCGGGCCAGATTTACAACTCGAACCGCTATATGCTGCGGGCTTTGCTGAACAAGCCGTGGATTGATCTGATGGATATAGGCCCGGTCGCAGATGACCCCGAGCGGCTGGAGCAGGTGTTGCGGCAGGCCTGCGATGATGCCGATCTCATTGTCACAACGGGTGGTGTTTCGGTGGGGGATGAAGATCACATGCCGCGCCTGTTTGAAGCCGTTGGCGGCCAGATTGACGTGATGAAGGTGGCCATGAAACCGGGTAAGCCGATCATTTTCGGTCGGCGCGGCGACGCGCTTTATGTCGGGCTGCCGGGCAATCCGGTTTCGGCTTTTGTGACATGGCAGATCATCGGGTCGCACATGATGGCACGTCGGGCTGGTCTGCGTCATACGCCGCCAACCCCGGAACAGGCGGTGCTGGCCGAACCGCTGCAGCGCCACGCTGGGCGTCAGGAATACCGTCCGGTCATGATCGACGACACGACTTCCGACGGCGTTCCACGGCTGCGTTTGATGGCACCTTCATATAGCGGCCGGGTTGCGACGCTTGCACAGGCGGATGGTCTTGCAGTCATCCCTGCGGAAACCGAAACGCTGCCACAAGGTCATAAGTTGCCGTTTCTTCGTTTTTGAAACAGATGCCCGGATCAACTTAGGTTTTTGTACATATAGGTCGTAGGCTCTAGCCGGTCCTCAAGCGGATTGCGGCAATAGTCCGGGATCTCTCCGGCGATCTGAAAGCCTAGGCTTTGATACAGGATGCGTGACGGGTCTGTACTGCGTGTGTCAAGCACCAGCAAGGTACGGCCCAGCTGGATAGCCCGGTCCTGAAGCGCCGCCATCAAGACCCGCCCCAAACCCCGGCGTCTGGCGCTGGGGTGAACCAGCAGTTTGGCCACATCGGCCCGGTGTGGCTGGTTGGGCATCGTCGCGGGGATCAATTGCACCGTGCCCAGAATGCGTTCGTTTTCACGAAAGACGAACAGGTCCAGCGAGCCGGTCTGTACGTTGGGCCGCACCCGGTCTTGCCAATAGGAGCGGGCCTGATCCGATGAAAAGGGCAGGATGAACCCGATACTGGCCCCGTCCTGTACACAAGCGTGCAGGATATCGGTCAAGTCGTCCAAGGCGGTGTCAAAGCTGCAAACGTCGATGCGTGTAATCATATCAGCACCAATAGGTACCGTGCCCCACGCGCGGGCGTTGTTTCAAACCGCGTGGGACCCGCAAGGTGATAGCGCAGGCAATCGCCGCCATTCAAATCATGGGCAACGCCGTCTACGGTCAGTTTCAGCGCGCCGTCCAACATGATCAGGTGATGTTCTTGCCCAGGCTTTGGTGGCGCATCGTACGTGATTATCGCATCGGGGGGCAGGTGACCTTCCAGCACCTCTCCGCTAAGCCCAGTGGCGGGCGGAGATACCGAGCGACGGGTAAATCCGGTTTCCGGGTCGCGCCATTCGGGTTGCCGTTCGAACGGTACGCGAGGGTCGAAACTGTCTTCGACCATCATCAGCAGACGCGACATCGGCAGGCCATAAGCTGCACAAAGCCGTCCCAGCGTTTCAGCGGTCGGGCTGACATC
This sequence comes from Ruegeria sp. CJ9, assembly GCF_056536625.1. NCBI lineage: Bacteria > Pseudomonadati > Pseudomonadota > Alphaproteobacteria > Rhodobacterales > Roseobacteraceae > Ruegeria > Ruegeria sp. CJ9. The sequence goes on along the minus strand of NZ_JBQFPY010000014.1, from coordinate 12,952 downwards.
GCCCTTTTCCATCCGCGAAAGCGTGGCGCGGCTGATGCCGCTGTGTTCGGTCAGTTGGTCCAGTGACCACCCATGGCTCCGGCGCAGTTCGTTCAGACGGTTGGCGAGGCGGTTCGAGAGATCATCCAGCATGTTCATATGTGAGAATATCGTTCATTATAGAGATTATTCTCCAAAAATATGTAATACGCAATAAAAAAGGGCGCAGAAATTTCTGCGCCCTTCAAAGTGTTAAGATCTCGTGCGCTGGGTTATTTCCAGCCAGCCTCGTTGAAGATTTTTTGCGCTTCAGGAAGGTTCTTTGCGACCTCGGACAGGTTCACTTCATCTGCCTTGAACTCACCCAGTGACTTGACCGAGTCCGCAAGTGCGACGCCGTTCACCGCCGGGAACTCGTCATTGCCGGCCGAGAAATATTGCTGGGCCGAGTCGCTGGCCAGGTATTCCAGGAACAGAACCGCATTGTCCTTGTTCGGTGCATTCGCGGCGACACCGGCCCCGGAAAGGTTCATGTGCGCGCCAGTGCTGTCGTTGTTAGGGAACACCCAGCCGATTGAGTCGATTTCCGACGAAACGCCTTTGACATCTTTGCGGATGGCGCGGGCAAAGTAATAGGTGTTCGACACGGCGATATCACATTCGCCCGAAACAATGCCACGCAGCTGGTCGGTGTCGCCGCCCTGCGGATCGCGCGCCATGTTGGCGACGATGCCTTCGGCCCAGGCTTTGGCGGCTTCAGGTCCTTCGTGGGTGATGATCGATGCCAGAAGCGTTTGGTTATATGTGTTGCTGGACGAGCGGATGCAGACCAGACCCTTGTATTCAGGTTTCGCCAGATCGGCGTAGGTGGCCGGCGGGTTGGCTACGTTTTCTTTGTCGAAAAAGATAATGCGGCCACGCTGCGAAAAGCCGAACCATTGGTTGTCATTGTCTTGCAGATTGGCAGGGATACGTTCTTCGAGCACTGCACTGTCGACCGGTTGCAAAATGCCCGCGTCTTTGGCCCGCGCCAGACGCGAGGTGTCTACTGTCAACAGGATGTCCGCGGGCGAGTTGGCGCCCTCAGCTTCCATCCGTGCAATGAGTTCGTCGGCCTTGCCTTCGATACGGTTGATGGTGATGCCGGTCGCCTCTTCGAAATCAGAATAGAGACGTTCGTCGGTGTCGTAGTGGCGTGACGAGTACAGGTTCAGTTCACCTTCGGCGGCGGCAGAGGTAGCAACCAAAGCCATCAGAGCGGCGGCAACGCAGGTAGAGGATTTCAGCATCATTTGTCCCAACATTGAAAATCGTGGCGGGTATTAACCCGACTGATTTGGTCAATTAAACGATTCTGAGGGGGATGCAAGGAAATCTGACAGATTTAGTTGGTCAAAATGTCGCTCGCCTTTCCTGCTGCGCACTTGCTGTCAGGATCGACGCTGTTTGCTCTGTCTTCCTTCCGGTTGCGGTGGTGCGGGTGACGGCGCCGGCTCAGGTTCCGGATCGTCGCTCAGTACCGGTTCCTTGGTCAGCATGGCCTGAGTTACAGCTTCCATGTATTTTTGCAGCATGACCGGCGGATCGGCCGGTGCGAGTTTGATGGTCAACCTGCTTGCACCTTCCTGACTATAGGCATAGCGCGAGGAATAGCTGGCGTTGACCTGGGCCGCCACGGGCCCCCAGCCGCCTTTCACTGAAGCGCTACCTGATTTTTCGGTCTGTTTGGTCATCGAGATCGCCATTTTGACCTCTATCTCGGCCTCCTGCACCGCATAGAATGCAGGGAGGAATCCCATCGACACGAGGCTGAATTCTTTGGCGGGGCCGTCGGGATTGGAGAGATCGGGAAGCAGGATTTTCTGATCGGCCATGTATTTGGCCATATCAGTCGAGTGGCGATCCAACTCGCTTTGTGATTCAGCGACCGAAAGTGCCAGCTTTTGAACCATTTCTGCAAAGGGAACGTTCAGCAGTTCTTGCCCGATACTCATTGTTCAAACTCCTTTTGAAAAATTTGTGTTCACTCGATGATTTGCGTTTTTGACCGCCTTCGGACCGAAAACGTAACTTTCGATGCGTTCTGGCTGACCGCCTGTTTCTTGGCGTTGGTTGCGATCTGTGCCCTATTGCCATCTTGGCCCAGCCCGACCACGGCCTCGACCTTTACATTGTCGATGGTAAACTCGCTGCTTCCGTCTGAACCGGCGAGAATCTGTTCGCCCAGTGCCTGTGAAAATTCCTGAGCGTCGACAACCTGAGTGTCTTCGTCGCCCGAATTCATTTCTGACCGACCCTGGGCCAACGGGTTTGTTACCGGAGACACCGCGCCCATCAGCATGCCGCCGCCGCCTTCTTCCAGATCGTCAATCCGATTCTGCAGGTCCGAAATTGTTTGAAGCAAAGTGGTCTCGCGCTGCTCCATTGCGGTAAGACGGTCAGCAAGTGACTGCAACAGTGTCGCAAAGGCTTCGGGCAATTCGGTGACGCGTACATCAATAGGTGGCCTCTTGGGGGCCTTAACTGTCTTACGTGCCATCGGTGTCCTCTGGTGACCTGTTGTCATCTACTGGGCCCGGAGCAAAGCGCATGCGCATGGTCGATGCACTTTTGGTGTCGACCGTATCGGTCTGGGTCAACTTCGGTCCCATGAAGATCGAGATGATTGCGGGCCGCTTGCCTTCTTCCGTCTTAGTGCTCATCTCCATTACGACTTTCAATTCCACATCGACATCCTGCATGTGATAGAAAACCGGTGGGATGCCCATGTCGCGGAGCTCCTGCGGGTAGTTCTTTAGGGCGTTCAACTGGTCGAGGCTTAGTTGCTCGGCGGCTTGCGCCACGCTCCTGCCAATATCCGCGACCATATCGGTCAGGGTCGTTCCGAGTATTTCACCGTCGGCCAAGTTGACCTCCCGTCATCGAAAATCCGGAGAACGTTAACACGAGAACGCTCTATCACAACGCGAAATATCAAAATCAAACTTGCCAAGCCCCTTACGGGGCTGAGCGCAGGCAAGAAACGCATAGTTGGAAAACAAAAAAACCGCGCTCGAAGGCGCGGTTTCTTTAAGTGGTTATGTGCGGTTCTTAGCCCTGACGAGCTTTGAACTTGCGCTGCGTCTTGTTGATCACGTAGACGCGGCCTTTGCGACGCACAATACGGCAATCACGGTGCCGGTTCTTGAGCGAGCGGAGCGAGTTCTTGACCTTCATTGGTCTGTCTCCAATCTGCGGCGCCTTCATCAAGGACGTGGCCAGCGCCTGGGTTAGTCGGGTGCCCCGGAAGCCCGGAACAGTGAAATCATGGTGGGCGGTACAAGGATCGAACTTGTGACCCCTTCGATGTCAACGAAGTGCTCTACCGCTGAGCTAACCGCCCACGTCCCGTTGCGTTGTCCTACCCCATAACGAAATGGGGCGCGGAACCCCGCGCCGGTAGCGGGGTCTATAAAAGGAGTCGCAAAGGGGTTCAAGGGGTTTGGTAGAACTATTTTCCGGTCTATGTTCAATGCGAACAAGGAGTCACCATGCCGAACGCCCCCTATGTATTGGACATGCCCGCCAGACGCACGTCATGCGTGGTGTTTTCTTCTCCTCATAGTGGTCGGAGTTACCCTCAAACGCTGTTGAACCGCACGGTTCTAAGTGAAAATGTGATTCGATCCTCGGAAGATGCCTTTGTAGATCAGTTGTTTTCTGCGGCTGCTGACTTTGGCGCGCCGTTGATCTCGGCAGTGTTGCCACGGGCGTATCTGGATCTGAACCGCAGTGCCGAGGAGCTGGATCCGGCACTGGTCCAAGGGGCGCGACGTTCCGGGCATAACCCCCGGGTGGCATCCGGGTTGGGGGTGATTCCCCGCGTGGTGGCCAATGGGCGTGCGATCTATCGCGGCAAGCTGACAATGGACGAGGCGCGCCTGCGCATCGACACCTGCTGGCGGCCCTATCATGCACGTCTCAAATCCTTGTTGGCCGAATCACTCGACGTCTTCGGCCAGGCGATATTGATCGATTGCCACTCGATGCCGCATGAGGCGGTCGCCATGGCCAGCAACGCGAAATCCAAGCGGCCAGATGTGGTGCTGGGGGACAGGTTTGGCGCGTCCGCCTCGATCGAGGTTGTGGATCAGATCGAAGCGGCCTTTGTGTCCGCCGGGCTGAACGTGGCACGCAACGCGCCCTTTGCCGGGGCGTATGTGACCCAGACCTATGGCCGCCCCGCCCGTCAGCAACATGCGGTGCAGATTGAAGTTGACCGGGCGCTTTATATGGACGAGGCCAATATCGTGCCAAATGAGAATTTCGCCCTTTTTCAAGAAATTCTGCGCGACATCATTCAGGAAATCGCCAGCATTGGCGATGATCCGGTTCGCCTGGCGGCCGAGTAAGCTCAGCGCAGCGCGCGGCCTTTCACAATTGCATCATTGCCAAAACGGCGCCGAATCTCGTCGGTGGCGCGTTCGGCCTGTGATCGCTGAGTTGCTCCGGGATCCAGCAAATCGCCCGATATATCGGCCTGCGCTTCGGGGCACAAATCAGACAAGCCAACGCCCAGCAATCGATATGGCCCCTGATCGCCAACCTGGTCGAAAAGGCCACGGGCCGTGCGGTAAAGTCGGTCGGCAATCTGGGTGGCGTCACGCAGGGATACGCGCCGGGTGATGATCTTGTGATTGGCTCGTTTGAGTTTCAGGGTGACAACACGCCCGGCCAATCCTTTGGCCTTTGCCCTGTCCGCCACCTTTTCGGAAAGGCGCCAGATGTGCCCATCCAGAATATCCAGACTGGCGGTATCTTCGAAAAACGTCGTTTCGTTGCTGATGGATTTCATCGGCTCATGGGCCGAGACGCGCCGCTTGTCCTGTCCGCGCGCCAGATGCCACAGCCGATAACCCATTGACCCGAACCGTGCGGTTAGCGCCTCTTGGTCCCAGCGCAGCAGGTCGGAAAAACTGCGGATACCCGCGCGATCCAGCGATTCCTGCGCAGCAGGGCCGATGCCCCAGATCAGCCGCACGGGTTTGTCGTACAGGAACTCAGCCGTTTCCGCCTTTCCGATCACCGAGAATCCGCGCGGCTTGTCGAGGTCCGAGGCGACCTTGGCCAGAAACTTGTTGTGCGACAGCCCGATAGAGCCGGTCACGCCCAACTCATCCTTCATCCGCCGAACCAGCCGCGCCAGCATAACGGCAGGCGGCGCGCCATGCAGGCGCTGCGTGCCGGACAGGTCCATGAACGCCTCGTCCAGCGACAGCGGTTCGACCACCGGGGTCAGTTCGTCCATCATCTTGCGAATCTCGCGCGACACTTCGGCATAGACCGACATGCGCGGCTTGATCACCACCGCCTCGGGGCACAGTTGCAAGGCTTTGAACATCGGCATGGCCGACCGCACCCCGCGAATGCGCGCCACATAACAAGCGGTCGACACCACGCCGCGTTTGCCGCCGCCGATGATTACCGGCTTGTCGGCCAACTCGGGATTGTCCCGCTTTTCGACCGAAGCATAGAAGGCATCGCAATCCATATGTGCGATGGACAGATCAAACAGCTCGGGATGCGCCTTGATCCGCGGGCTGCCGCAGGCAGTGCAGCGCCGTTCGTCGGTCAATTTGGTCAGGCAATCTCGGCAGAGACCGGGCATGAAATCTTCCCGCCTTTCATGCGATTCAATTAGTGGTTTCCTTATACCAGCCCCAGCTGTGGCACGAAATGCCAGCGATTACTGAAAGCAGGGTCATGTCCGAAAGAAGACCCCCCGCGAAGTGGCGGGGGGAGGTGACGGACCTCAGGAAGAGAGGGTCCGCGGGGAGTATCACACCCCTAGAATCGCGCAAAACCGCCAATTTCGATAGGACCGAGGTCACACATGAGAAACTCGTATTTTTCATGTGTGTTTTGGGGCACAGCGGCGATTTGGCACGGTTGGGCCGGAAAGTGACGTTAGGTCAACTGGTTGCAAGCCGTTTCTGCGCGGAAATTCGCTGATTTGGTGGCACTTGTCAGTGATGTGTCAAGGAATTTAACTCAGCAAGAACCGCCTGGGCTGCGGCTTTTGGGTCCTGTGCCTGATAGATCGGGCGGCCAACAACGATGTGATCGGCACCGTCGCTGATTGCACTGGCCGGGGTGGCCACACGCTTCTGATCGCCCAATGCTGCGCCTGCTGGTCGGACACCTGGAGTAACGATCAGACGACCTTCGGCCTGGGGCAGGGCGCGGATTAGCGCGGCCTCTTGCGGGCTGGCGATGACGCCATCGGCCCCGGCCTCTAGCGCGCGTGCCGCACGTTCGACCACCAGTTCCTGCACGTTGCCCTCTTTCAGCAGGCTGGCATCCAGATCGTCGCGGTTCAGCGAGGTCAGGATGGTCACGGCGAGGATTTTAAGGTCCTTGCCCGAGGCACCCTCTTTCGCGGCGCGTACCACATGGGGATCACCATGCACGGTCAGGAAATCCAGATCGAACTGTGCTAACCCGCGCACAGCGTTTTCCACTGTGTTGCCGATGTCGAACAGCTTCATGTCCAGAAAAATGCGCTTGCCGTGATCCTGTTTCAGCTCATTAGCCAGGGCCAGCCCGCCCCCGGTCAGCATACCCAATCCGATCTTGTAGAAAGATACGGCATCGCCCAGCCGCTCGGCCATGGCCAGACCTTGCAAGGCGTTTGGAACATCAAGGGCAACGATCAGGCGGTCATCGGACATGGGGCAAGCTCCTTTTTGGCAAACGTCTGCGTCCTAACGGGTTCCGCGCCTTGTGTCCATGCAGGACCGATGTTTGATCGAAGTCGCATTCCTCATGACTGAGTGTGCTATGGTCCTCCCGTTACAAAGAACATTTAAGATGGGGGACTCATGAAACAGTTTGCGGGTGTGGGGTTTGTTTTGTCTTTGGTTGGCTGTCAGCAAATGCCGTTGCAGCCAGAGGCCGCAGATACGGTCATCAGATCCCCGACCAATCAGGACCTGCGCCTTGTGCGCGGCTATCGTTCGACCGACGATGATTGCCAGTTGACCGGCGAAACGGCCTTTACCGTCGATTTTCTGGATGACGCGGCTGATCTTGTGTCCTGCCCCTCAGGCAGCGATGCGGCGCAATCATTGGTCGACATGTATAATGCACGGCAAGTCGCAAAAACCGGAGGGTATACAGTCTATTCCGTACCGCGCCGTTAAGTGCGGAATCTGCGGCTTAGCCTCTTGAACCGTCAAAGATATTTCCCAGATTGAATGTGAGGCCCAGACCGACGCGTGCCGCCAAGCGGGCGCATCACATTCAGGGCGCTTGAGATAAAGGAGAATGCTATGGACTTGAACAAGTTCACCGAGCGGGCACGGGGGTTCGTGCAGGCGGCGCAGACGATTGCGCTGCGCGAGGGGCACCAGAGGTTGGAGCCCACACATATTTTGAAAGCATTGATGGATGATGATCAGGGGCTGGCCAGCAACCTGATCACTCGTGCAGGTGGCGCGCCGAACCGCGTGGTCGAGGCGCTGGATGCTGCGATGGCCAAAATCCCGAAGGTCAGCGGCGACGCAAGCCAGATTTACATGGACGGCCAGACCGCCAAGGTGTTGGACGAGGCCGCCAAGATTGCCACCAAAGCGGGCGACAGCTTTGTGCCGGTCGAACGCGTGTTGATGGCACTGTGCATGGTGAAATCCAAAGCCAAGGACGCTTTGGATGCTGGTGCCGTGTCTGCGCAAAAGTTGAACGAAGCGATCAACGATATCCGCAAGGGTCGCACCGCTGACAGCGCGTCGGCGGAGGAAGGTTATGACGCGCTCAAAAAATATGCGCGCGACCTGACCGAGGCTGCGGCCGAGGGCAAGATCGACCCGATCATCGGACGGGATGAGGAAATCCGTCGCTCGATGCAGGTTCTGTCGCGTCGTACCAAGAACAATCCGGTTCTGATCGGGGAACCCGGCGTCGGTAAGACCGCGATTGCCGAAGGTATGGCCCTGCGCATCATCAATGGTGATGTGCCGGAATCGCTGAAGGACAAGAAACTGCTGGCGCTGGACATGGGCGCGCTGATCGCCGGTGCGAAGTACCGCGGTGAATTCGAAGAACGCCTCAAGGCTGTTCTGACCGAGGTCACCGAGGCCGCCGGTGAGATTATCCTGTTCATCGACGAGATGCACACATTGGTCGGTGCAGGTAAATCCGACGGCGCGATGGATGCCGCCAACCTGATCAAGCCCGCGCTTGCACGGGGAGAGCTGCATTGCATCGGTGCAACCACGCTAGACGAGTACCGCAAATACGTCGAAAAAGACGCGGCCCTTGCGCGACGGTTCCAGCCAGTGATGGTGCAGGAGCCGACGGTCGAGGACACGATCAGCATCCTGCGCGGTATTAAAGAGAAGTACGAGCTGCACCACGGTGTGCGCATCTCGGACTCGGCACTGGTATCGGCGGCGACCCTGTCGCATCGCTATATCACCGACCGGTTCCTGCCTGACAAAGCTATCGATTTGGTCGATGAGGCGGCGTCGCGTCTGCGGATGGAGGTAGACTCCAAGCCAGAAGAACTTGATCAACTTGATCGTCAGATCCTGCAGATGCAGATCGAGGAAGAAGCGCTGAAGCTTGAGGATGACGCAGCCTCCAAGGATCGTCTGGAAACCTTGCAAAAGGATCTGGCCGACCTGCAGGAGAAATCCGCCGAGATGACCGCCCAGTGGCAGGCCGAACGCGATAAGCTGGCAGGTGCGCGTGATCTGAAGGAGCAGCTCGACAAGGCGCGGGCTGATCTGGAGATCGCTAAGCGCGAAGGCAACCTCGCCAAGGCGGGTGAGCTGTCCTACGGCGTCATCCCCGAGCTTGAGAAAAAGCTGACCGAGGCCGAGAACGCCGAAAGCAACGCCATGATGGCCGAAGAAACGGTGCGTCCGGAACAGATCGCTTCGGTGGTCGAACGCTGGACGGGTATCCCGACCTCGAAAATGCTGGAAGGTGAGCGCGAGAAGCTGCTGCGGATGGAAGACGATCTGCATTCCCGCGTGATCGGTCAGGATGCGGCGGTGACTGCCGTGGCCAACGCCGTGCGCCGTGCGCGTGCTGGCCTGAATGATGAGGGTCGCCCCTTGGGTTCGTTCCTGTTCCTCGGGCCGACCGGCGTGGGTAAGACCGAGCTGACCAAGGCCGTGGCAAACTTCCTGTTCGACGACGACAACGCGATGGTACGCATCGATATGTCCGAGTTCATGGAGAAACACGCGGTCGCCCGTCTGATCGGTGCCCCCCCGGGCTATGTGGGCTATGACGAAGGCGGTGTGCTGACCGAAGCCGTGCGGCGCCGGCCCTATCAGGTTGTGTTGTTTGACGAGGTCGAAAAGGCGCATCCGGATGTGTTCAACGTGCTGCTGCAGGTTCTGGACGATGGTGTGCTGACCGATGGTCAGGGCCGCACCGTGGACTTCAAGCAGACGCTGATCATTCTGACGTCGAACCTCGGCTCTCAGGCGCTCAGCCAGTTGCCCGAAGGTGCGGACAGTGCGCAGGCCAAACGCGACGTGATGGATGCGGTCCGGGCGCATTTCCGGCCGGAATTCCTGAATCGTCTGGACGAAACGATCATCTTTGACCGGCTCAAGCGGGCCGATATGGATGGCATCGTTGATATCCAGATGGCACGCCTGCAGAAACGTCTGGCCGCCCGCAAGATCGAGCTGGCACTGGACGATGGCGCCAAGGAATGGCTGGCGAACGAAGGCTATGATCCGGTCTTTGGTGCGCGTCCGCTGAAACGCGTGATTCAGCGCGCACTTCAGAACCCATTGGCCGAGGCCCTGCTGGCCGGCGAGATCAAGGACGGCGAGACTGTCCCGGTGACCACCGGAGCCGAAGGTCTGATCATCGGTGACAGGCTGGGCACGTCAGATCGACCCCGCCCGGACGATGCCGTGGTGCATTGATCTGAGATTGGAAACCAGAAAGACCCGCCAAACTGGCGGGTCTTTTTTTTACACCTTGGCAAAATGCCCATTCAGAAAAACAGCGATTTCCGTCAGCGAGGCATCGGCTTCGGGTATCTCCGGGTAAAACTCGAACACGTGCCACATGCCCTCCCATACACGCAGGGTGCAGTCGGCGCCGGCCTGTCGCAGCAGGCGATCCAGACGCACGCAACCGCTCAACAAATGATCGCGGGTTCCCGAAGTCAGAAAGACGGGTGGAAAGTCTGCGTCGAAGGGGCCGTAAATCGGAGATACGTCGGGGGCTGTCAGGTCGACCTCTTTGCCAACATAACAGTCACGGAAAAAGTCGATTTCAGACTGATTTAGAAACGGGTCGCGATCTGCCAGTCCGCTGTCCCCGTTGTTCTGCAGGTCGACAAAAGGTGAAAGCAGGGCCAGTGCCGTTGGTAACAGAACGCCATTTGCGCGCATTCTGTGGACTGCAGCCAATGCAAGATTTCCCCCGGCAGATTCTCCGCACAGGCAAGCCCCAGGCGTTTCGGCCAGTACAGACGAGATGACTGCGGTGCAGGCATCAAGGGCCGCCGGGTATGGCGCTTCGGGGGCCAAGGGATAGTCCGGTGCAATCACAACCGCGCCGGTCTTGGCCGCCAGCCAGGCTGAGATTGGCAAATCCTCAAACGGGCTGCCAAGGGTAAAGCCGCCGCCGAACAGATAGACCAACCTGCGGCCAGGGCGCGGTTCGGCAGGAGTGATAACCATGCAACGCACACCGCCAATTGTTTCATCGGACAATGCAACGCCGGACATTTCTACGGCTGCGGTACAACTGTCTGCGTAATCCTCTCGCAACATAGCCCGCATTTCGGGAAGAGGCTGCGTTAGATCCCGAATTGCGGCTTGTTCGGCATAAGATGCAGCCTTGGCACTGATTGCGGCGGGGGCGGGCATAGGTTTGTTTTTTCTGTGGTTCATACCATTGATATCGCAATGTCAGCAGGCGCAAGGGATCTAATGGATGCAGGTATACTTTGACGGTTTCCCCAAAAACACCGCACTACGTCTGTCGATCCATTGCAAAGCCTGCACGTTCCGGGCCTGAATTGCAAAGCTTAGCTTTGTTGGGAACGTTCTGAAGTCCACGCCTACAGGCGACTACGTTACAATCTCGTCGCTCAATCGTGACGCTCATTACCTTGGCACTGTGCTATCAGCGATCTACCTCATACCCGAGGTGTTTTGACAACGGAGACATACATGGCGCATCGCTGGACCAATACATTGACACATGCGGACGTCACCCCAAGGGCGGCGTTTTTGAACCGGCGTCAGGTTATGGCCGGGCTGGCAGGTGTCGGACTGGCGGGGATGGCGCGCGGCGCGACGGCGCAAGAAGCGCTGGAGCCGAACACCTGGGAAGAGATCACGTCTTATAACAACTTTTATGAATTCGGGACTGGCAAGGATGATCCTGCCAAATATGCCGGTGCGCTGACCACCGAACCATGGAGTGTTAAGATCGACGGTCTGGTCGACAATCCGGGTGACTATGACTTTAAGGATATCATGTCTGAGATGACGGTCGAAGAACGCATCTATCGTTTCCGGTGTGTCGAGGCCTGGTCGATGGTGATCCCGTGGAACGGATTCGAACTGGCTGATCTTCTGAACATGGCAGGTGTTCAGGAAGGGGCCAAATACGTGGCCTTTGAAACCGCCTTGATCCCCGATGAGATGCCGGGCGTGCGCTACCCGATTCTGGAGTGGCCTTACCGCGAGGGTCTGCGCTTGGATGAGGCGATGCATCCGCTGACCATCATGGCGACGGGTATTTATGATCGGCTGATCCCAAACCAGAATGGTGCGCCGCTGCGTTTGGTGGTGCCGTGGAAATACGGCTTCAAGTCGATCAAGTCGATCGTGCGGATCACTCTGACAGAAGAAGAGCCACCCACCAGCTGGAACATGTCGGCGCCACGTGAGTATGGCTTCTATAGTAACGTGAACCCGAACGTGAACCATCCGCGCTGGTCGCAAGCCTCGGAACGTGAAATCGGCGGCGGTCTCTTTGCCAAGCGTATACCAACCCTGATGTTCAACGGCTATGAGAACGAGGTCGCCGGGCTGTACGAAGGCATGGATCTTTCGCAATACTATTAAGTCTATGCAGCAGGTGAATCATATATTACGCCGTATTCCCGCTTGGGCGGTCTACCTGATTGGGGCGCTTCCAGCGCCCTGGTTGTTTTACCAGGGGCTGACAGGCGGATTGGGCGTAAACCCGATAGAGGCGTTGGAGCATCGGTACGGAGAGTTGGCGTTGCAGCTTCTGATTGGTGTGCTGGCGATTTCTCCTCTGCGGCGTTTCCTTGGCCTGAACCTGCTGAAGTTCCGCCGCGCCCTTGGGGTTCTGACCTTTGCGTATGTCACGCTGCATCTGTTGGTGTGGCTTGTGTTGGATGTGCAGGTGCCCAGCCAGATTTGGGCGGATATCGTTAAGCGCCCATATATAACGGTCGGCATGGCCGCTTTTGTCTTGATGCTGCCGTTGGCGGTGACGTCGAACAATCTGTCGGTGCGGAAATTGGGTCCGCGATGGCGCAGCTTGCAGCGCCTGGTGTTTCCCGCGGCGATTCTGGGTGGGTTGCACTATGTCATGTTGGCCAAGGGCTTCCAGATTGAACCGCTGGTCTATCTGTCTGCAATCGTCGGCCTGTTGCTACTGCGTTTGCCTATATCCGGTGTGCTGACTCGGTCGCGTCAGGCCGATTCCATCTGACTCGGCGCTGAGTCTATGGGTAAGCCTGTTCAAAAGCTGAGATTCGAGGTGGGATGCGCTGCGTGTTGCGGGTTTCGTGGAGTATGACGTTATTTAAGCTTATGATTTATATGGGTAAAAATTAAATCTGCGGTTTTTTGCGAGTTTGTCGAATTTTCCACTTGCGGGTTGTTTGGGTAAACCTTAGAACCCCCTTCACCGGCGCTGCTGAGGCGGTGTTGGGACGCTGGAGACGGCGGAGACGCTCAGGAGAGACTGGGGG
>NZ_JBQFPY010000013.1:0-69320 GCF_056536625.1 Ruegeria sp. CJ9 | reverse complement strand
GGTCGAATTCCGCCAGATCGCCGACTGGATCATCGAAGTGGTCGACGGGCTGGCCGCCAATGGCGAAGACGGCAACAGCGCCGTCGAAGCCAAGGTCAAAGCCGAGGTCGCAGACCTCTGCGCCAAGTTCCCTCTCTATCCGAACCTGTAAGACGAAGGACCCTTACCCATGAGCTTTCATAACATCGACCAAGCCCCTGCTCGCCTGAACCGCAGCGAACTGGCCGTTCCGGGCAGCCAACCCGGAATGTTCGAAAAGGCCGCACAATCAGATGTAGATGTGATCTTCCTCGATCTGGAAGACGCGGTCGCGCCTGATGAAAAGGAACAGGCCCGCAAGAACATCATCGAGGCGCTGAACGATATCGACTGGGGCAACAAAACCATGTCGGTGCGGATCAACGGGCTGGATACGCATTATATGTATCGCGATGTGGTGGATGTGGTCGAACAGGCTGGCGAACGGCTGGACCTGATCATGATCCCCAAGGTTGGCACCGCTGCGGACGTCTATGCGGTCGATATGCTGGTAACGCAGATTGAGGACGCCAAAGGCTACAAGAAACGGATCGGGTTCGAACACATCATCGAAACCGCGCTTGGGATGCAGAATGTCAGCGAGATTGCGGCAGCTTCCAAACGCAATGAAAGCCTGCATTTCGGAGTGGCTGACTATGCGGCCTCGACCCGCGCACGAACCACGATCATCGGCGGCGTGAACCCCGATTATTCCGTGTTGACCGACGCAGATGCCGATGGTGACCGTCTGACCCATTGGGGTGACATGTGGCACTATGCGCTGGCGCGCATGGTGGTTGCGGCACGCGCCAACGGACTGCGTCCAATCGATGGGCCATTTGGCGACTTTCAGGATCCCGACGGCTATCGAGCGGCTGCCAAACGCGCGGCGGTTCTGGGATGTGAAGGCAAATGGGCCATCCACCCCAGCCAAATTGCCCTGGCCAATGAGGTCATGTCGCCATCCGAGGCCGAAGTCACCAAGGCACAGCGCATTCTTGTCGCCATGGCCGAGGCTGAATCGGCGGGCAAAGGCGCTGTGTCTCTGGATGGCCGTCTGATCGACTATGCCTCAATCCGTCAGGCCGAAGTGCTGGTCGAAAAAGCAGGCCAGATCGCAGCGGCTTGATCCGAAGGGCTTAGGCTACCTAAATAGGACAGCGCCAAACGGTTTTGTGGATCGGCCACTGGTACAGTTTGGCGCTGCGTTTTTCTGGTCACTCAGCGAGAAGACTTGAAAGTTTGTCCGCGCCCTGCCGCAGTGTTTCCAGAAACGACATCAGGCTGCCGACATCATGGCGTTGGGTCGGGGCGTGAACCGATAGCGTCCCTACCAACCTGCCCTGCCCGTCCTGAACAGGCACCGCAAGTGCGGACATTCCGGTCATGAATTCCTCATCATCGGTAGAATACTGATTGTCGGAAATGCGTTGGACTTCAGCCTTTACTGCCTTGGGGTCCGTCAGCGAACGCTCGGTCTGCGGCTGCAATTTTCCGGCCGAAAGAAACCCGTCCAGCGTTTTCTGACGCAGCGTGGACAGGTACATTTTTCCACTGGCCGTGCAGTGAAACGGAACCTGCGTGCCCACGGGCAACTGAATGCGCAGGGGCCATTTGGTTTCGACCCGGTCCAGATAGATCATCCCCTCGCGGTCGGGAATGGCGAGGTTGCATGTCTCTCCTACCTCCTCGGCCACGCTGCGCAATATGGCCAGGCGTGCAGTCCGCAAATGTTCGGCAGACATGGTGTTGACAGAAAGCAGTCGTAAACGACGGCCAGGGCCATAAGACCGGCCGTCGAGATCGCGTTGCAGAAACCCCTCGGCCTCGGCCGTTTGCAGCAGGCGGTGGACGGTGGGTTTTGCCAGACCCAATGCATCGATCAGGTCTGACGGTTTAACAGCTACCCCGCGCCGAGCCACCTCTTCAAGGATCAGCAACAGGCGCAGGTTCGTTGGGATCTGAGTTTCTTTTTCTTGTGTTTCCGTCTCGGCCATCCCGCAACATTCTAGTTATTTGGCAGCAGGATCAAGGCCAGATCGGGCACCAGCGACACCAAAATCCAGACCGACAACAGAGCCACCAGATAAGGCACCGTATACCGCAGCAGCCGGAAATAAGGCACGCCCGTCACACCCGACGCCACATACAGGTTCAGCCCGTAAGGTGGCGTGATGAACCCGATAGAAGCACCCACAAGGAAAATCACCGAGAAATGGATCGGATCAATGCCAACCGAGGCGGCAATCGGCGCCAAGATCGGGGCGAGAATGATCGTGACCGGAAGGCTTTCCAGTACCATGCCCGAGAAGAAGACGATCACCATCGAGGTGAACAGCACCGCATGATAACCACCCATCGAGGTCACAAAGTTCCCGATGGTCTCTTGCGCGCCGAGCAGCGACAAGATTTGCTGCATCACAACCGAAATTGCGATCAGCGGTGCAAGGATGCCAGTGATCTGGGCCGAGCGGATCACGATCGAGGGGATCTCGGGGATCGTGAAGCCTTCGACCACGAACATCTCAGCATAGCTTTTTTCGGTCGGCGGAATGTCATTGCGTGCGCCCATGACACGGTTGATCGGATAGCTGACCAGCCCTGCGATGACGCAGAAGCCTACGGTCACACCGGCCGCCTCGGTTGGTGAAAACTTGCCCGTGTAGATGCCCCACAACACCAATCCGATGGCGAAAAAGCCCAGCCACGCACCAAACGCGGTTTTCAGCACCCGGTTTAGTTGCAACGGGATCAAATATCCCCAGCCGTTGATCCGGCAGATTATCCAGCAGGCAAATTGCATGCCAAACACCATCAACGCGCCGGGCAGGATACCCGCCACAAACAGCTCGGAAATCGGGAGGTTCATCAGGAACCCGTAAACGATGAAGATGATCGACGGTGGGATGATGATCCCAACTGTACCACCCGCCGCTGCTGTTGCGGCGCTGAAGCGTTCATCATAACCGCCCTTGACCATCTCAGGGTGCAGCATCGACCCGATGGTCGCGGTTGTTGCCGAGTTTGACCCCGAGATCGCTGCGAAAAGCCCGCAAGCCCCCAGCGATGCCATTGCCAGCCCGCCGCGTATCCAGCCCAGACAGGCATATGCAAAATCACTAAGCCGCCGCGCGATGCCGGATTTGTTGATCAGGTCGCCAGTCAGGATAAACAGCGGCATCGCCAGCAGGGCGAAGCCTTTGTTGAACACATTCAGCAGCTCGGCCCCCATATTGTCCAGCGTCAGGCCCAGCACAAACGAACAGCCAATAACCCAATAGCCAATGACCAGAAGCACTGGCACGCCCAGCATGAACAGAAAGGTGACCCCAAGCGAGATCAGTGTGACCATGGTTCCGTCTGTCATCAGTCTGCTCCAATCACGGCCTGCTTGATAAGCGGCTCACCTGTTTTCCAGTTGTGCAGATCGTCGGCGAGGTTCTGAAACACCCGCCCAACCATCAAAAAGAACGACAGCGGCGCGGCCAACAGGAACCACCACTGCATGATGTTGTCAGTACCCAGAACGATCTGAAAGTTCGATGCCGACAGCGCCACCAACCGTGTGGTGGTCACAATGACGATCACTGCGAAGATGAACCAAAGGACAGCATCTAGGAACAGGCAAGCCAGTTGCCCGCCGCGCGGCATAGAGGTGCGAAATTCGCTAAAGCTTAGATGCGTGCGTAGCCGCACGTTATAAGACGCGCCGAACCACGCCATCACCATGAACAGCAGTGGCGGGATCGTTGTTGACCAAGGCTCCTGATCGTTGAACACGAACCGGTCAATCACGCCCCAAAAGATGATGAAGGCAATCGCAAGGTAGGAATAAACCATCACGGCACGTTCAAAGTGGCGTTCGACAAACGGCACTTTTTGGTAAATCCACATGATGAGGAGCCCACCCAGGGCCGAGACGATTGCGCCTACGACCCATGTTGCGTCGGATTCCAGCGCGGATTGAATCTCGAATGAATCGAAGGTGAGTAAAGCACTGAATATCGCGCCGACATCTGCCCAAAATGACATGAACCCCGTCCTCCCAGTCGGTGTTTAGTGGAACCGGCCCACCCGGGCCGGTTCGTATTAAGCTTAGGTTAGGCTTCGCCTCTCCACCAACGGCGTGGCTCGACGTTTTCCGCAATTGTATCAGCGGGAATCTCACGCGCGATGTCGTAGATCTCCTGATATGTGTCGATACCACCGGCCCATTTGTTAATGCGCTCGCGCCATTGTGCCCAAGGCTCGGGGTTGTAATTGGGGGCACACATTTCTTCGGCCAGTTTAATTTGGTCGTCCGCCAGGAAGGCCGGGCGTACGCCGTTTTCGGCGAAGATCGTATGCGGCAATTGCGGTTCCGAGAAACCCACGGTGTTCAACAGCGCGGCTTCGTTCGCACCTTGGATCAGCGCCTGCGTGAAGTATGAAGACTCCATCACCGCATCCTGCAACTCACCGCCCAGACTGTCGAAGACCTTCGAAGACATGGACGTATGCTCGGTACCGCAGAAGAATTTCAGGTTCACCGATTGTGACACCACAGGCGCCATGTTGGCGTAGGCCACAGCCGATGCCCAAGTTTCGGCGCCGTCGATCAGGCCGGTTTTCAGCGCGTCCAGCGTTTCCTCCCACGCGACAGGTACCGGATTCAGGTTCAGCAGTTGCATGGCGATACGGCCAAGTTGCGTACCCGTCACACGGTTCTTGGTGCCAAATAGTTCTTCCAGCTTTGTGACGGTTGGCTTGTCGGCAAAGTTCGCGCCCATCTGCAGACCGCGCAGCTCACAATGAGTGAACAGGAATTTCAGACCGTGCCGTTTTTCTAGCGGATCGCGCAGGATGCGCTGGCTCGCCGGGCTGTAGAAAAAGTGGTACTGCGCCGCGCGGCTGGGGAACATATAGGCATAGTCCAGCACGTTCAGATAGGGCGCACCACCAGCCGAGTTCTGAGTCGAGGCGGCATAGATGTCGACGATCCCCTGCTGGGTTTTCTCGACGCAGCTCAACTGACCGCAGATCTGGTTGTCGCCGATGAACTCGATGCGAATCTCGCCATCGGTGCGCTCTTCCAGGTCACGCGCAAATTCGATTGCACCCGCACGCTCGATCAGCAAGTTGCGGGTATTAAAGCCCGATGCGCCGAATTTCAGCGTGTGCTTCGGCTCTTTCGAAAAGCGCTTTTCGTAGGTTGATTCGGCAGCCTGCGCCAGATTCGCCAGGCTCATCGCCCCACCGAACCCACCCGCAGCCAGCAGAGTTGAGCTCATACCGTAACGGCCTGCCACGCGGAAAAAATCCCGCCGTGAAATACCACTTAGTTTCCGTCCGATCTCCATTGCTTACCTCCCTGATCGCAAATAATGAGACGTTTTGTATCAAAAAAGGCTAGTATATTTCTCATCGTTTGGCTAGAACTTTTTGAAACCAGTTTCAGGGAGGTGATCATGGAAGTAGACTATGCAGTTGTCGGGGCCGGGTCTTCGGGCTGTGTCATCGCCAATCGCCTGAGCGCCGACCCAAACGTGACCGTTGCTTTGCTCGAGGCCGGCGGTCGCGACACCAATCCGTGGATTCACATCCCGGTGGGCTATTTCAAAACCATGCATAACCCTTCGGTCGATTGGTGTTATCGTACTGAACCTGATCCAGGGCTGAATGGGCGCTCTATCGACTGGCCGCGTGGCAAGGTGCTGGGCGGGTCTTCGTCGCTGAATGGGTTGCTGTACGTGCGCGGCCAGAAAGAGGATTACGACCGCTGGCGTCAGATGGGCAACGAAGGTTGGGGGTGGGACGACGTTCTGCCCCTGTTCAAACGTTGCGAGGATCAGGAGCGTGGCGAGGATGAATTCCACGGCGTCGGCGGGCCATTGTCGGTGTCAAACATGCGCATCCAACGGCCAATCTGTGACGCGTGGGTCGCCGCCGCGCAGGCCGCAGGGTATCCGTTTAATCCAGACTACAATGGGGCTGAGCAAGAAGGTGTGGGGTATTTCCAGCTAACCACGCGCAATGGCCGCCGCTGTAGCGCTGCCGTGGCGTATCTGAAACCCATCCGCGATCGACAGAACCTAAACATCATCACAAAGGCCCTGGTGACACGGATCACGCTGGAGGGCAAAAAGGCGACCGGATTGGTCTATCGGGATCGTTCGGGCGCCGAGCAAACCCTGAAAGTTCGGCGCGAAATCATCCTGTCCGGTGGTGCGATTAACTCGCCCCAGATTCTGATGCTGTCAGGGATCGGCGACCCGGACCACCTGAAGGAAAACGGCATCGAACCGCTGCACGCCCTTCCCGGTGTCGGCAAGGGATTGCAGGACCATCTGCAGGCCAGGCTGGTGTTCAAATGCAATGAACCTACGTTGAATGATGAGGTCCGCAGCTTGTTCAATCAGGCGCGTATCGCTCTGAAGTACGCCCTGTTCCGTGCCGGTCCGATGACCATGGCGGCCAGCCTGGCGACGGGGTTCATGAAGACCCGCCCCGACGTTGAAACTCCGGACATTCAGTTCCACGTCCAACCATGGTCCGCCGACAGCCCCGGCGAGGGTGTGCATCCGTTTTCGGCCTTTACCATGTCCGTCTGTCAGCTGCGGCCGGAAAGCCGGGGTGAGCTGCGCCTAAACGGGCCAGACCCTTCAAAGTACGTCAAAATAATCCCGAATTACCTGTCGACCGAAACGGATTGTCGAACCATCGTCGACGGCGTGAACATCGCCCGCGGGATTGCTAAGCAGAACCCGTTGCATTCGAAGATTTCCGAGGAATTCAGGCCCTCGGCGGATCTGAGCTGTGACGATTACGAAGGCACGCTGGATTGGGCCCGGTCAAATTCGACCTCGATCTATCACCCGACCGGCACCTGCGCGATGGGCAACTCTGAGGCATCGGTTGTCGACGCAAAGCTAAGAATCCACGGAATTGCCAATCTGCGGGTGGCGGATTGTTCGATTATGCCCGAGATCGTCAGCGGTAATACGAACGCTCCTGCGATCATGATTGGAGAAAAGGCCAGCGATTTGTTGGCAGCGGATGCCTAGACGGCAGCACGAACTGCTTTGTAAAGCGCGCGAAACCGGCCAAGCCGGTCCGACAATGCGCCCATTTCCGCAGGATCGAACCTGACAGATCCTGCGGGCTGGAGGGCAAGGTCCTCAATAGTCAGCGCTTTGTCACCGCAAGCCGCCAATCGAGCCGCGCCATAGGCTGGGCCGGAATCCGCCCCTTCGGATCGAAGGATGGGTTTGCCTGTCACCGTTGCAATCAACCCAAGCAGCAGGTCGGACCGGCTGCCGCCGCCGATGGCGGCCAAATCCGACAGGCCGTCTATCGAGTCGCCAAAACTCTGGGCGGCGTCGGCGAAACAAAACGCGATGGCTTCAACCACCGAGCGACAAATTTCTGCACGCGTTGTCGCGTCTTCCAGTCCAAAGAAACAGGCGCGTATATGCGGATCGCCGTGGGGGCTGCGTTCGCCTGTCAGATAAGGCAGGAAAATCGGCACACGATCTTGCGGGGCTGTTTCGGCCATTGCGATGACTTCTGCCGAGGACAATCCAAGCTGCCCGCCGATCCACGCGATTGGCCTAGCGCCGTTTAGCATTGCCGCCATCTGGAACCAGCGATCAGGGAGTGTATGCGCAAACGCATGCACATATCGTTCCGGGTTTGGCTTATACACGCGATCCGCAACGAATAGCTGACCGGAAGTGCCCAGCGAAATAAACCCTCGCCCCTGTTCGGTTGCTCCCAGCGACACTGCGCCGGTGGCCGCATCCCCACCTCCTGCTACAACAGGTACGCCGGGCTTCAGTCCGGTTTGGTTGGCCGCATCTGACGAAATTGTGCCCACAACTTCGTGCCCATCGGAAATTTGCGGCAGCCAGTGGGTCGCAACATGGGTCGCCTCGGCGATCCCGCTGTGCCACTGCCGCGCGGCTTGATCCAGCCAAAGGGTGCCCGCCGCATCACAGGGATCCGTCGCGAGTGCCCCGTGCAGGCGCAGCCCGATATAATCCTTCGGCAACAGGATATGAGCGATGCGGTCATAGCTTTCAGGTTCATGCCGCTTCAGCCATGTAATCTTAGGTGCGGTAAAACCTGGCAGCGGCAAAACACCCGCGATCTGGCCGATCTGTGGCAGCGCATCGCGAAGTTCACCGCATTCCTGCGCCGAACGGCTGTCATTCCACAAAATGGCCGGACGGATTGGGCACAAGTCCTGGTCGAGCAGTACGGCTCCGTGCATCTGACCCGACAGACCAACGGCCCGAACGTCCGCCAACGTAATCTGTTCCCCCAGCTTGCGTAGTGCGTTGCAGGTGGCGCGCCACCAAAGATCAGGATGCTGTTCCGACCATCCAGGCTGAGGCGAAGAGGTTTGCATTTCAACCGAAGCCGTTGCCACTATCCGCGCCGTGTCGGCGCAGACAACCTTGACCGCTGATGTGCCGATGTCGATCCCGAGATACATTTACAACCCTTGCCCTGCGTCCGAGGCGCGGCACATGTCCGGCTATTGATTTTTTAGCGCGCGCAAAGAATATGTAAAGCTATGATAAGATCAAAGCGGCAAAGATCCGCAGGTAGATTGGCATGACCAAGATTAAAAACATGGAAGAGTTCGCGGCCCTCAGCGGGATATCCCGGCCGACGGTTTCGAAATATTTCCACGACCCGGACAGCGTGCGGCCCACAACGCGGGCGCGCATCGAAGAGGCGTTAGAGCGTTTTGACTATCGCCCTAATATTTACGCCATAAATCAGAACCGGAAGCTGACCAAGAATATTGGTATCGTCGTGCCCTATCTGGCTGATCCCTTTTTTGCCGAGATCGCGCGCTATCTGGAGCAATCCTGTATCGCGGCGGGGTATCGCCCGTCTCTGTTCAGCTCACATGGCGAGCAAAAACTGGAGAATGAGATACTCGACAGCTTACGGTCGCTGAAACCAGCAGGTGTTCTGTTAGCACCGCTGGGCCGCGCGTCGGATCAGTCAGCGATTGAAAAATTCTGCGCCGATGTTCCAACGGTTCTATTCGACAGTAACCTTGATGGTATGGGGGCTGCTTTCATCGGTTCGGACAATTTCAGCTTTGTGTCACAAACCGTGGAATACATGACCCGCACCGGGGAACCACCATCGTTCTTTGAAATGCGCACCCCAGCCAACCCAAATGCCAACAAGCGGCGCATAGCCTATGTCGACGTTATGGAGCGTTTGGGGTTTGAACCGCATATCATCAAGATTGACGGCACAGGATGGGCCTTTGAAGAGATCGGTCGGCAAGGTGCGCGAAAAGTGCTGGAAGAACGCAGCCTGCGGACCGACTCGGTGCTGTGCAGCAATGACCGTCTCGCCATCGGATTCCTGGCGGCCTGCTACGAACAGGGGATTCGGGTTGGGCGCAAGGAAGATTGCACATTACGATTAGCCTCAAATGACGATCATCCCTTCGCAAAATTCACATGTCCGTCCCTGACAACGGCGGCGCATGACTATGACAATGTGGCTGCCCGCAGTGTCGAAACACTGTTCGAACTTATTGAAAGCGGTGGGAAATTTGAAAGACGAACAGAAACTTTGTTTCCCGCAAGACTTGTTTTACGCGAGTCCGCCTGAACACTAAATTTAACGCGCGTAAAGTTTTTATTGACGCCGCGACAATTTATGAACTAGGCTTCCTGCACAGCATCCAAGCTCAGGGAGGACAAGGATGTATCTGAAAAACGCACTTCGTGCGGCGACGGCGTTGACATTCGTCGCCACGGCAGCGGCCCACGCGCAATCCATCACCATAGCGACCGTGAACAACGGCGACATGATCCGGATGCAGGGCTATACCGACAAATTCACCGAGGCGACCGGCATCGATGTCGAATGGGTGACGCTAGAAGAAAACGTGTTGCGCCAGCGCGTGACCACCGACATCACCACCAAAGGTGGCCAGTTCGACATCATGACCATCGGTATGTACGAAACCCCGATCTGGGGCGCCAATGGTTGGCTGGTGCCGCTGGAAGGAATGTCCGCTGAATATGATGTGGATGACATCCTGCCCGCGATGCGCAACGGGTTGAGCCATGAGGGGACGCTGTTCGCGGCTCCGTTCTATGGCGAAAGCTCGATGATCATGTATCGCACTGATCTGATGGAGAAAGCCGGTCTGGAAATGCCTGATGCGCCGACCTGGCAGTTCATCCGAGAGGCGGCTGCGGCGATGACGGATCGAGACAACGACATCAACGGTATTTGCCTGCGTGGCAAAGCCGGTTGGGGTGAAGGTGGCGCGTTCATTACCGTGACCGGAAATTCCTTTGGTGCCCGCTGGTTCGACGAAGACTGGAAGCCCCAGTTTGATCAGCCGGAATGGAACGAAGCGCTGACTTTCTTCGTCGACATGATGAGTGAATCCGGCCCCGCGGGTTACGCTACTAACGGGTTCAACGAAAACCTGTCGCTGTTCCAGCAGGGCAAGTGCGGCATGTGGATCGACGCCACTGTCGCGGCATCGTTTGTAACCAATCCTGACGACTCGACTGTGGCCGACAAAGTCGGCTTCGCGTTGGCTCCGAATTCGGAAGGCGTTGACAAGCGCTCCAACTGGCTTTGGGCATGGGCGCTGGCCATCCCTGCAGGCACCGAACAGGCGGATGCTGCCAAGCAGTTCATCGAATGGGCAACCTCGAAAGACTACATTGAGCTGGTAGCCGAAAACGAGGGTTGGGCCAACGTCCCGCCGGGTGCGCGTACATCACTGTACGAGAACCCCGAGTATCAGAAGGTTCCGTTCGCCCAGATGACACTGGATTCGATCCTGTCGGCTGATCCAAATGATCCGACGGTGAAACCGGTGCCTTATGTCGGCATCCAGTTTGCTGCGATCCCTGAATTTGCAGGCATTGCTACGCAAGTGAGCCAGGAATTCTCGGCCGTTTACGCCGGACAGCAATCGGTGGAAGAGGCGCTGGAAAAAGCGCAGGCCTTCACCGCAGAAGAGATGGAAGCCGCAGGTTACTGACGTCTTCTAATTGCGGGTGGGCAGAGGTCTGCCCCCCGCCCTACCCTTCCACAATCCACGTTTTTCTCGCAGGCTGGTATGCGCCTGAACAGAGAGGTCTTGCGCCATGGCAACCCAACATTCCCGATCAGTGGCCCGCCTAATGATGGCACCCGCCGTGGTCCTGCTGCTTGGCTGGATGCTCGTGCCGCTGACAATGACGCTGTATTTTTCCTTCAAGAAATACCTGCCCCTACGCGGTGGTGATCTGGGCTGGGTCGGCTTTGACAACTACGTCCGGTTTGTGTCCTCCAGCTCGTTTTGGCCTGCCGTGCAGGCGACGCTGATGATCGTTGGTGGTGTACTGGTGATCACCGTGATTTTGGGCATCCTGCTGGCCATTCTGCTGGATCAACCAATGTGGGGTCAGGGTGTTGTCCGCATCCTTGTGATTGCACCTTTCTTTGTGATGCCTACGGTCTCTGCGCTGGTCTGGAAGAACATGTTCATGGACCCGGTGAACGGTCTTCTGGCGCATCTGTGGCGCTTTTTTGGGGCCGAGCCGATTTCATGGCTGTCCGAGGCCTCGATGACGTCTATCATCATGATCGTGTCGTGGCAGTGGCTACCCTTCGCCACGCTGATCCTGCTGACTGCCATCCAGTCGCTGGACAGCGAACAGCTGGAAGCAGCTGAGATGGACGGCGCGCCAGTTCTGAAGCGCTTTTACCATATCGTCTTGCCGCATCTGAGCCGCGCAATCACGATTGTGATCCTGATCCAGACGATCTTTCTATTGTCGATCTTCGCCGAGATTTTCGTGACCACCGGCGGTGCATTCGGCACCCGCACACTCACCTACCTGATCTTCCAGCGCGTGTTGGAAAGCCAAAACGTTGGCCTTGGATCAGCCGGAGGTGTCTACGCCATCATCCTTGCCAATATCGTTGCCATCTTCCTGATGCGCATCGTTGGCAAAAACCTGGACGCGTGAGGAGATAAGACCCATGGCCCGCACCGTCACACCCCGCCGCAAATCGCTGAACACCGCCCTTGCCTGGGCCGTTGGACTGCTGATCTTTTTCCCGATCCTCTGGACCATTCTGACCAGTTTCAAGACCGAGGCACAGGCGATTGCCAGCCCGCCCCTGTTCCTGAACTTCGACTGGACACTTGAGAACTATGCCATCGTGCAAGAACGGTCAGACTATATGCGGTTCCTGTGGAATTCCGTCATCATCGCAGGCGGATCGACCATTCTTGGCGTAATCATCGCGGTCCCCGCCGCATGGGCGATGGCCTTTGTACCGTCCAAGCGCACAAAGGACATCCTGTTGTGGATGCTCTCCACCAAAATGCTACCTGCCGTTGGCGTATTGTATCCGATCTACCTGCTGTTCATCCGTCTGGGACTGCTAGACACACGCGGTGGACTGGTCGTGGTGCTGATGCTGATCAACCTGCCGATCATCGTCTGGATGCTCTACACATATTTCCGCGAAATCCCCGGTGAAATTCTGGAAGCCGCACGGATGGACGGGGCGACACTGAAAGAAGAAATCCTTTACGTATTGACGCCCATGGCCATCCCCGGCATCGCCTCGACAGTTCTCCTGAACTTCATTCTGGCGTGGAACGAAGCGTTCTGGACCCTCAACCTGACCGCCGTCGACGCGGCACCGCTAACTGCCTTCATTGCCAGCTACTCCAGCCCCGAGGGCCTGTTCTTTGCCAAGCTCAGCGCGGCCTCGACCATGGCGATCGCACCAATCCTCATCCTTGGCTGGTTCAGCCAGAAACAACTTGTCCGCGGCCTGACCTTCGGCGCTGTGAAATAAGGAAGACGACGTATGGGACGTATTCAACTTAAATCCGTGACCAAAAGCTTCGGCGACGTGCAGGTCATTCCGCCTCTGGATCTGACCATCGAGGACGGCGAGTTCACGGTCTTTGTCGGCCCTTCGGGGTGTGGCAAGTCCACCTTGCTGCGCTTGATCGCGGGGTTGGAGGATATCACCTCGGGCTCTATCGATATTGACGGGGCAGATGCCACTGACGTGCCCCCCGCCAAACGTGGCCTGGCGATGGTGTTCCAATCTTACGCTCTGTACCCGCATATGACGGTGCGCAAGAATATCGCATTCCCGCTGCGCATGGCCAAACTGGATCAGGCGGAAATCGACAAGCGCGTCGAAGGCGCTGCAGGTGTACTGAACCTTGCAGACTATCTGGATCGTCGACCTGGCCAGTTGTCTGGTGGGCAGCGTCAGCGCGTTGCCATTGGCCGCGCCATTGTGCGTGAACCTGCGGCGTTTCTGTTCGACGAACCGCTGTCCAATCTCGATGCGGCGTTGCGGGTGGGCATGCGGCTTGAGATCAGCGAGTTGCACGAACGTCTGGCCACAACAATGATCTACGTGACTCACGATCAGGTCGAGGCGATGACCATGGCCGATAAGATCGTGGTGCTTCAGGCCGGTGTCATCGAACAGGTCGGCAGCCCACTAGAGCTGTACCGCACTCCGCGCAATTTGTTTGTTGCAGGCTTCATCGGCTCGCCCAAAATGAATTTTATCGAGGGTGAAGAGGCCGCGAAACACGGGGCCCACACCATTGGTGTGCGCCCTGAACATATCACGGTATCCGAAAGCGACGGGCCATGGTCTGGTGTCGTTGGCGTATCCGAACATCTGGGGTCGGACACCTTCTTTCATATCCACGAAACCGGGTTGGCCGAAACCATCACCGTGCGCGCGGATGGAGAGGTCGGCTTCCGTCATGGAGATCGTGTCCATCTGGCCCCACGTGCAGATGTCATTCATCGGTTTGACGCACAGGGATTGCGCATCGAATGACGCGTTTGGCCGGCAAAACAACCCTAATTACGGGGGCCGCGCGTGGTATCGGCCTAGCCTTTGCCAAAGCCTATGTTGCCGAGGGCGCGCGTGTTGCGATTGCCGATGTCGACATTACCCGTGCGCGAAAGGCCGCAGCCGAAATCGGTGATCCTGCGCTAGCCATCGAGATGGACGTAACCAACCAGTCCAGCATCGACCAAGCAGTCGCGCAAACACTCGCGCATTTCGGACCCATCGACATTCTGATCAACAACGCCGCGATATTCACTGCCGCTCCGATCACCGAGATCGAGCGCGCCGATTTCAACCGCGTTTTTGACATCAACGTCGCCGGAACCCTTTTCACCATGCAGGCGGTTGCACGACACATGATCGCGCACGGGGTCAAAGGCCGCATCATAAACATGGCCTCTCAGGCCGGACGGCGTGGTGAACCTCTGGTTTCGGTCTATTGCGCCAGCAAGGCGGCGATTATCTCGCTGACGCAATCGGCAGGGCTGAACCTGATCCAACACGGGATTAACGTGAACGCCATCGCACCGGGCGTTGTTGACGGCGAACACTGGGACGGTGTTGATGCGTTCTTTGCCAAACACGAAGGCAAAGCCCCCGGGCAGAAAAAGCGCGAAGTGGCGGCGGCTGTTCCCTATGGCCGTATGGGCCGCGCCGAAGATTTGACCGGAATGGCCGTTTTTCTGGCTTCGGAAGAGGCCAAATACATCGTCGCGCAAACCTATAATGTCGATGGCGGAAACTGGATGAGCTGATGGATCCTCTGGCGAACGCAAAACCTCCGGTACCGCTGGGTTGTGATGCCCTTGCGGACTTGCCCGCAGCAGTCAGAAGGCCATCGTATCGCCACGCTGAATTGCGACCGGGTATCGTGCATATCGGTCTTGGCAATTTCCACCGCGCACATCAGGCTTGGTACATCCACCGTTTGATGCAGCAGGGCCTGGCAAAGGACTGGGCGATTATCGGCGCAGGGGTTCGGGCCTATGATGCCGGAATGCGGGAAAAGCTGGTCAGCCAGGATTGTCTGACAACGCTGATCGAACTTGACCCGTCCGGCATGTCCGCTGAAATCATTGCCCCGATGATTGACTATCTGCCGATCGAACCCGGGAACGCGCCGTTGATCCAACAAATGTCCGATCCAGCGATCCGCATCGTGTCCCTGACCATCACCGAAGGGGGGTATTTCCTGGACGCCAATACCGGGGCGTTCGACACTACCCACCAAGATATCCGCCACGATGCGCAAAACCCTGACCAACCTTGTACAGCTTTCGGCGCCATCGTTGCGGCGCTTGGGCAGCGTCGAGCGCATGGCTTGAAACCTTTTACCGCGCTCAGCTGCGATAATCTGCAAGGCAACGGAACGATCCTGCGTAACTGTATCGTCGGATTGGCGCGGTTGTCTGACCCTGATCTGGCCGACTGGATCGAACAGAACGGGGCATTTCCGAATTCG
This sequence comes from Ruegeria sp. CJ9, assembly GCF_056536625.1. NCBI lineage: Bacteria > Pseudomonadati > Pseudomonadota > Alphaproteobacteria > Rhodobacterales > Roseobacteraceae > Ruegeria > Ruegeria sp. CJ9. The sequence continues at coordinate 53,968 of NZ_JBQFPY010000013.1, read as the reverse complement.
ATGGTGGATTGCATCGTGCCGGCCACAACACATCAGGTGATCTCGCAATGCCGCGCCCTGGGTATCGAAGACCGCGCCCCGGTTTCGCATGAGAATTTTCGCCAATGGGTGATCGAGGATGATTTCTGCGCTGATCGTCCCGCGCTTGAAAAGGTTGGTGTGACACTGACCCGCAATGTACATACGTACGAGGCCATGAAGCTGCGTGTTCTGAATGGCGGCCATCAACTGCTTGCGAATGTTGGGGAAATACTGAATGTCCCGACGATTGCCGACTGTATGCAGGACGACGATATCACAGCCTTTTTCAAAAAGGTTCAGGCTGAGGGTATATTACCTCATGTCGCGCCGGTGCCTGGAACACCACCTGCTGACTATCTTGAACTGGTCGCGAGACGTTTTGCGAATACTGCCATTCACGACACGACACGCCGGGTTGCCTTTGACGGCTCGTCCCGCCATCCCGGATTTTTGCTGCCATCGCTGCGTGACGCACTGGCGTCAGGATCGCCAGTAGACGGGCTCGCCCTGGCCGAGGCGTTCTGGTGCCGGATGTGCGCGGGCCTTCGCGAAGACGGAAGCGAAATCGCGGAAAATGACCCCTTTTGGACCGAATTGCATGACGCTGCTCTAGCCGCGAAATCGGACCCCTTGATCTGGATCGCACAAAGCAAATTCTACGGAGATATCGGCCAGGAAGAAGGTTTTGCAACAGCGTTTTCCCAATGGCTCAGGACCATATGGCAACGGGGAAGCCGGGCGGCAATTGCGCGATACCTCGGGTAATCCGGTGGCTGGCCTTCGGCTTTCGAGGTCAAATACTCGCGATAAATTTTGAATATCGGGCAAATTCGGGCAAAAATACTGGCAATGTCTGCAAATAGGTTTCATCGGGTAACCTATGTTGCGCTCGGAGGTTGGCTTGAAACCCACAATTTCGCAGGAAACCATCGCCAAATGGCAGCGGATCGTCGATCTGATTGCCCGGGTTGCCGATGTCCCTGCAAGTCTCGTGATGCGGACACATGCGCCTCATCATTCTGTTTTTGTCACAAGCAGAAGTAACAACAACCCCTATGAGGTGGGATGCGGTTTTACCCTGAGTGAGAAACTTTATTGCTATGGCGTTCTGAAACGCGATGGCGAACTGACGGTCGAAAATGCAACCCAAGACCCGGAATGGTGTGACAATGACGACCTAGAACACGGGATGAGTTTCTATATCGGCTATCCGCTCAAATGGCCCGACGGTACGATTTTTGGAACAATTTGCGTTTTGGATTCGCGCCGTAACCAACGCGCAATGCTGTTCCGCGAGGGCCTGCAGGAATTCGCGAGGGTCATAGAATCCGATCTTTCGTTGCTGGTTGAGATTGACCGCCGCACCGCGCTTGAGGCCGAATTGCAAACCACGCTGGATCAACTGGAACAGCGCGTGGCCAACCGGACCGCAGATCTGGAAGAGGCAAATGCCGCGTTGCGGGTTTTGCTGAGCAGTGTCGAAACTTCGCGGCAGGAATATGATGCCAAGATTCTAAGTCAGATAAAGGGGTTAGTCGTTCCGCATCTGGCAAAGCTGCGTGGCCGAATGGACAGCGACCCTGCCGGTCGGATTTATCTGGACCTTGCTGAAGAAAGCTTGAAATCCATCACCTCTGAGATGAGTGGGCAACTGACCACGATCTTTGAATCCCTGACACCAACCGAACAGGAAATCGCACAGTTGATCATGCGGGGGCAGACGACCAAGGATATTGCGAGAACGCTGTCACGCGAACCCAGCACGATCGAGTTTCACCGCAACAACATACGCGCAAAGCTTGGATTGAAACGCAGCGGTAAGAACCTGCGCAGCCTGCTGTTGTCGATCCAGTGAACATGGGGAATCCCCCCATGTTTCCCCCGTAGATTTTCGATGCACTGTTTAATAAACCGGCTTGGTACCCTGTTTCTGTTCCGGCAAAGACCGGAACGAGAGACAACAGGGAACACCAAAAATGGAAAGAGATGACCTGGACCTTAAGCCAACGGTATTGCGTGGTGACAAGGATGAGTTGACGCCGGGCCTGTCGCGGCGATCCTTTTTTATGGCGGCGGGTGCTGCCGGTGTTGGTGGGGCGGCCTCGCTGCTGACCACGACATCTGCCAAGGCGCAATCCACCGACTGGACACAACCCGGCAACAATAACGGCGTGATCGAATTGCAGAAAACCACGGGACAATCCGTGGACGGGACCGTCGGGATCGACTATTACGGTCACTGCGCCATCAAGATCACATCACCCGGTGGTGCCACCGTTCTGTTCGACCCCTGGCGCGACGACCCTTCGGGTGCGTGGGGTCTGTGGTTCAAGAATGAATTCCCGGAAACGCCGGTCGATATCTGCATGTCCACGCATACGCATTTCGACCATGACGCCATTCACCGCCCGGTTTCGACCATGGTTCTGGACCGGATGGTCGGGAACTTTGAATTCGCCGACATCAAGATCACCGGTTTTGCGGACAAACACGTGTGCCGCGCGCCGGGCTGGTACGACTGGACCAACGCACTGGGCGAGTTCGGAGTGCAAGCCTGCCCGCCGGACAATGTCAGCCACATGGACATGGTGGTTTATCTGATTGAAACCGGCGGCATCCGCACACTGATCTGGGGCGACAACCGGCACGATCCGCCACAGGAATTCTGGGATGCGATTGGCCAGGTTGATGTTCTGACATTGCCCGTCGACGGGTCGCAGCACATTCTGGACTATAAACAAGGCAACGACATCGTCGAAAAGCTGAAGCCCAAGATCATCATTCCAACGCATTACCTGAGCGAGACCACAAGCTATACGCTGACCACGCTTCAGAATGCGGATGAATGGGTGAAATCGCAGAAAAGCTACAAGATGCTGGATTCGGCCAGCCTGTCTCTCGAATCGGGTGATGTGGCCGGAATGGATCGCGAGTTCCTGTATTTTGGGCACAACGCACACACAGCCTGACCTAGGCAGGCCGGTAGGGCGGTTAGCTTCGCGCAGGCCGCCCTGCCACAAACTCACGTAAAGCTGACGTAGCCTCAGGGCGAATTCACCTTCAGCCGTTTAACCGCCGCTGAACATCTTCGTCGTATTCACCCGCCGCCATCCGCTTGAACGCCCTTTTCCAACCATCCGCCAATTCCGGCATCACCGCCAATTCCTCGGCCTCGGCACGGGTCGCTTTTCTGAGCAACCGGGACGACACGTTGCGCGGTTAAAACCCGATTTCGTTGTCCAGGGGCGTTTTCTTATCGAAAACAAAGATGCTCTGTTGTCAGAGCTTCGACCGTTTCAATGATGTCCTTCTCCAATTTGCGCGCGGCGGGTGACAGCGCCGATCCCGCTTTGCGCAACAGATGAATGTGGCGCTTTAAGGTCTCATCGGCCAGTGGACGGAACACAAGGTCGCTCGGACCTGAAGAGATTGCAGCCATTTCAGGCAGGATGGTCACGCCAATACCGGCCCTGACCATCCCCAGAATGGAGGTCAGGTTATGGGCCGATAAACGCGATTTGGCGTGTATCTTTTCGGATTCTGGACCCGGAATGCCGTCGGATAAGCTATTGGCGATCAGACGTTCATTTTCCAGCGCTTTCCAGTTGACGGGGCCGGTGCCCGTGGCCAACGGATGATCTGGGGCGACCAGAACGCCGAACCGGTCGGTCAGCAAAAGCTGGCTGTGCAGACTGGACCCGTTGACGCCCAGTGTTGCGATACCGATATCAATTCGACCGCGTGACAATTCATGCAAAACCGATTTTGAATCCATATCGCGCAGGTCGATCCGGACTTTGTCATATGTGTCTATTTTACGGGCAAAAACCTGCGGAATGATTGTGCCAGCCACTGATGGTACTGTGGCAATTCGAACATGTCCCAAACTGGCGTCAGCGAAATTTTCGATGGCCCGTACAGTATTGTCGAAATGCTGAACTTCCTGCTCTGATTGTTCGAGAACAAATTCTCCTAGTGCGGTGAGCTTGTTTTTCCGGTCCGTTTCGAACAGCGGTTCCCCAAGATGGGTTTCCAGCTGTTTCATCATCATCGACACCGCAGAAGGTGTTCGTTTCAGGACCAAAGCCGCGTCCGTCAGGTTGCCACAACGCGCGACGGCGACAAAGCCACGAAGCAATTCGATTTTGAGTGTCATCCGATCATTTCAACTTATCTGAAGTAATGTTCAATAATTTTAGTTTGATTGATTACCCCAAAGAGGTCCATACCTGATCGATACTTTCTGAATGAGGCGACACAGCTATGGCTGACATCCAAAAGAACCTGATCGCTGGCGAGTGGCTGGCAGGTGAAAGCGAAATCGAAAACCGCAACCCATCTGATCTGAGCGACTTGGTTGGTATGTTTGCTCAGGCCAGCGCCGATCAGCTAGAGACAACGCTGGATCAGGCGCGTGTCGCACAAGCCGAATGGGCGGCTTATGGGCTTGAGCGCAAACAGGCGGTTCTGAACGCCATCGGCAACGAATTGATGTCCCGTGCCGAAGAACTGGGCACCCTGCTCAGCCGGGAAGAAGGTAAACCACTGGCCGAAGGCAAGGGCGAAGTCTATCGCGCCGGTCAGTTCTTTACCTATTACGCTGCTGAATGTCTGCGCCAGATTGGTGAGAACGCTGATTCAGTACGTCCCGACATCGAGGTTGATGTGCGTCGCGAGGCCGTAGGCATTGTAGCCATCATCAGCCCGTGGAACTTCCCCACGGCAACCGCTTCGTGGAAAATCGCTCCGGCGTTGTGTTATGGCAACGCCGTTGTGTGGAAACCTGCCAACATTACGCCCGCCTCGGCGGTGGCCCTGACCGAGATCATCAATCGTCAGGATATCCCTAAGGGTCTGTTCAGTCTTGTGATGGGATCGGGCCGATCAATCGGTCAGCGTCTTGTCGAAAGCCCTAAGGTCAACGCGATTTCTTTCACCGGCTCGGTTCCGGTCGGCAAGGGTATCGCGACGGCGGCCATCCAGAACCTAACCAAGGTTCAGATGGAAATGGGGTCGAAAAACGCTCTGGCCGTTATGGACGACGCCGATCTGGATCTGGCGGTAACGCTGGCCCTTGGCGGGGCGTTCGGTGGCACAGGGCAAAAATGCACGGCCTCCTCCCGCCTCGTGGTTCACGCAGGCATTCACGACGCGTTTGTAGAAAAGCTGGTTGCGGGTGCGCAGGCGATGAAAGTCGGCCACGCGCTGGAGGAAGGGGTTCAGATGGGTCCGGTCGTCAGCCAGCAGCAGTTGGCTGAAAATTTGGCCTATGTCGATCTGGGCAAATCCGAAGGCGCCGAACTGGCTTGTGGCGGGCAGCGTTTGGATATGCCGCATGACGGCTTTTACATGTCGCCCGGCGTGTTCCTGAACACGCGCAACGATATGCGCATCAACCGCGAAGAAATGTTCGCGCCACTGACCAGCGTCATCAAGGTTGGCAGCTATGATGAAGCGCTGAGCGTCGTCAATGACACTAATTTCGGCCTGACCTCGGGTATCGTGACCAAATCGCTGGCTCGGGCCACGCATTTCCGCCGCAACGCACGCACCGGCGTTGTCACGGTGAACCTGCCCACCGCAGGCACCGATTATCATGTGCCGTTCGGTGGCCGCGGCGACAGTTCGTACGGCCCGCGCGAACAAGGCAAAGCCGCGGCTGAGTTCTACACAACGGTCAAGACCGCCTATATCAGCGCCGGAAAGCCGGATTGATGCTGATCGATTGCCTGCAATACGCCAACTGGTCGGAGAAAATATTCCGTCAATTGCGCGAAGGGGGCGTGGACGCGATCCACGTCACCATCGCCTATCACGAAAACTTCCGCGAAACGGTTCTGAATTTTGAGAAATGGAACCGTTGGTTCGAGAAATACCCCGACCTCATCATGAAAGGCCGCTGGGCCAGCGACATTGACGTGGCCCGAGAAACGGGGCGGACGGCGGTGTTCTTTGGCTTCCAGAACCCCTCGCCCATCGAAGACGATATTGGTCTGGTCGAAATCCTGCACGATCTGGGCGCGCGGTTCATGCAGCTGACCTATAATAACCAGTCGTTGCTGGCGACGGGCTGTTACGAGGCCGAAGACACCGGCATCACCCGCATGGGCAAGCAGGTCATCAAAGAGATGAACCGCGTTGGTCTTGTGGTGGACATGAGCCATTCGGCAGATCGTTCAACCATCGAGGCGGCTGAGATTTCCGAACGTCCCGTCGCCATCACCCATGCCAATCCGCATGAGTGGTCGCCTGCCCTTCGCAACAAGCGGGACATGGTTATTCGGGCCGTAACAGAAAACGGTGGGATGCTGGGCTTTTCGGTCTATCCTCATCACCTCAAGGACAAATCCGACTGCACGCTTGAGAGTTTCTGCGAAATGATCGCGCGGACTGCGGACAAATACGGCGCTCAGCATTTGGGGATCGGTACCGACCTGTGCCAGGATCAACCCGACAGCATCGTGGAATGGATGCGTGTCGGTCGCTGGACCAAAGAGATCGACTATGGTGAGGGCTCTGCCTCAGCCCCCGGTTTCCCGCCCATGCCAGATTGGTTCCGGGACAATCGTGACTTTGGAAATATCAGGAATGGCTTGGGCAAGACCGGCCTGAACGCCGACGAAATCGCCGGAATAATGGGAGGCAACTGGTATCGCTTCTTTAATGACAACTTCGGGCCGCCGGAAAACTGAGGAGGCATGGCCGAATGACTGACGTTTCCCAACGCGACCCTAAGCTGGTGATGCGCCTTGCGCGCCTTGGATCGATGCACCAGTCGCGCCTATCCTTCATGCGTGTTTTGACACGGCGTCTGGCCCGAGAAAACTGGCGGTTCGAGCAGACTGCTTTCGAGATTGATGAAAACGGCGTCGGCCATGCTGTTTATACAGCGCACGGGCCTGATGCGTCATATTCGTTGATCGCCTATGCCCATGACCTGCCGCCTGAAAAACGGTCTGATCGGGTGATTGCCGAAGCCTGGGACGCCACATTCACATTGTTCGATGGTGTGCCGACTGCGGATGACATCGAACGCCTGTCGCATAATATCCCGGTTCAGGAAGCAGGGCGCGTGACCGGCACAGAACTATCGGTCTCGCGCGCGAACCGGTCGGTGCGCCTGTGGGAGCATGTCGTCAGCGAACTGGCTGGCGGACGCCAGCCGTCCGTCGCGAAAATCGAAGACGTCGGTTACCTGATGCGCACGACAGCCGTTTACGGCTCGGGCAAACTGGGTGCTGCGGATCGTGAGATGATCGCCGACCGCCCCGAATTTCGTGCGCCTTTCCAGGTTGAGATGTTGTCGGTCTATCTGACGCGCTGGTTCGTGACCGATCTGGTGCAATACATGGCAGACCTGCGCGCGGCAAAAGACGGAACCCGCGCGGCGCGGCTGGACCCAGGGATTGCCCGTTCGATTGGCATCGGCAACTCGACAGGTCTGGGCATGGCGCCGTTTCTGCTGAACCACCCGGTGCTGTTCAACAATTGGATGGCCGCCCGCGAACGGGCCATTCAGGCCGTCCGTGCGGTTCAAAAGGCAACCGAGGCTGAAATCACCCTGTTCCGGGAAATGCTGACGCGCAACACGCAGATCGTCGAAACCTGGCATTCGGAACACCCGATCCAGATTGAGAAACTGGCGGCCCTTCGTGGGGATGTCGCCAAGGTTACCGATTATCTGGCCAGTGCCAATCTTGATGCGGATTATCCCTGGAATACGCTTTACACATGGGCCGAGACGAACCTGACCCTGGAAGGGCAGGAATGGATTGCCTCGCTTATTCTGGAACCTTACGGGGACCTGGTAGACGGGTTTGCCGAAAGTATGGCGGCAGATAACACCGCGACCTTCCGGATAGCGGGTGCGATGAAGATCGGCGATTTGCGGACGCTGCTGAAGGACATTTATGGCTGGGCGATCGAGACAGATTGGACCACTCCGGCCAGCAAGGCTCGCGCTTGGTATGTTTCCGAGGAAAAGCTGGAACCGCGCCTAGGTGAACGCTTTGAAGAACCTATAGAGGAATATGAACAGCCTCTGGCCCCCGGGCGGGATGCCGCAATGTTGTATCAGGCTCTGGCTCATTGGTCGGACGAGGCACAGGTTGCGGATTTTCTTCTGCGCCACCCTGAACACCGCCACGTCCTGCGTCGGGTCCAGATCGTAGGTCGCGCACCCTATGCTGAAATTCGGGACAATACGATCTCGGATCGAGTACTTCCCATCGACATGTTGCGTTGCAAGCTGTCCTTCTTTGGCGCGACCAAGTTTGATCCTCGCTCGGACCGCTGGGTTCGGATCTGCATGTATGGGAATGCTCCCCTGCCCTACGAATTGGCTTCTGAAAACGCCGATTTCTGGGTATTCCCCGAACTTGAAGAGGCCGTGGCATGAGCCATTCGTTGAATGAAATCGAAGCCATGAGCAAACGCGCCGCGCGCGGTGCCGGCCTGTCATGGGGGCTGGCCGAAGAGGCGGCCAAAGGCACGCGCTGGCTGTCGGCTTTCGGGTTCTCGGGGGCTGGGATGTTGGCCGATCTGCTGGAAATGAACGACCGCATTCCATCGATTGACGTGTCGCCCGTCTCTCTTAGCGCCGAAGTATGGCATGCTCCCACACGGCGTATGAGTCCGCTGATCGCCGGGGCATCGCTGAGCGATTGTGCCGTGCGGCTGATGAATCGGGGATCGATCACCATGGAGAACGTCAGCCTGCCCCTGTTGGCAGTGCCGTTCATGGGCGGTGCCGCGTTGCGTCTGGGCGTGCCGGTTTCTGCCGAATGGCAGGGGGCCCGCTTGGCCACCGACGGACGACAGGTTTGCGTACAAGCAACGCCCGATGCGCTTGAGGCGCACCACGCAAACAAGCTGGTCTTTTCCGCGCCCGCCGAAATGACCGGGCGTCGTGAACCGGTGCTGCGCGCCGATGTGTCAGAGGAAAACTGGAACAGGCTCAGCGGCTTTGCCCATCGCACGTTCGCCCCCGCAACCGAGGAAAGCCGTTTGCGCGGCGCCGGTGCGGGATTGAGCGACAACGACTGAAATGCGGCTCCTGCACCGGGGCGCTTACAACTCTTACGAACGGGAATATATGATGATCGCCACTGAAACCCTGTCACTGTCCGAGATTGAAGACCTGGCCTTTCGCGCGCTTGTCAAAGCCGGAACATCCGAGGAAAACGCGCGTCCTTTGGCGGTCGCCACTGCAATGACCGAAGCGGATGGGGTGGCGTCACACGGGTTGGCTTATATTCCGATCTACGCTCAGCATGTCGAATGTGGCAAGGTGGACGGCACTGCAAAACCGGTGGTCACACAGCCTCGCCCTGCCGTTGTCACAGTGGATGCCGCCACTGGCTTTGCCCATAGTGCTATTGATTTGGGGTTCGAGAAACTGATCCCGCTAGCGCGTGAACAAGGCGTTGCAGTTCTGGCTGTCAACAACTCGTATAATTGCGGTGTTCTGGGCGTGCATACACAGCGGTTGGCGCAGGCCGGGCTGCTTGGGATCGGATTTACCAATGCCCCTGCCTCGATTGCCCCGTCGGGTGGCGCGAAACCCGTTGTCGGCACCAATCCATTTTCGATTTCCGCCCCCGATGCCGATGGCAATGCCGCGCTGCTGATCGATCAGTCCGCCAGCACAATTGCCAAGAGCGAGGTGATGAAGCACGCCCGCGAAGGCAAATCTGTGCCCGAAGGCTGGGTGCTGGACGCCAATGGCCAACCCACCACCGACCCCGAGGCTGGTCTGAAAGGCTCGATGGTGCCATCGGGCGGTTACAAGGGTGTCGGCATTGCCCTGACCGTCGAACTGATGGCTGCTGCGATGGCGGGTGCGACGTTGGGTTCCGTGGCCAGCCCATTCTCGGGTACGGCTGGTGGCCCGCCGAAAACCGGTCAATTCTTTATTGCCATTGACCCACAGGCGACTTCGGGCGGGCTGTTTCAGGACAAGCTGGCCGCTCTTATCGAGTCGGTCCGCTCGCAAGACGGTGCCCGCCTGCCAGGCGACGGTCGCACGACATACAGAGAAGGGGCTGCAAAGGAAGGTGTCGCAGTGAACGCTGCCCTTCTTGAAAAGATCCGTGCGCTTTTGTGACGCGAAAGGGCAATAAACGGACGGAGAATAACAAACTGATATGCGCACCCCCTATAGATTTGGCGGGAATGGCGCACTTCGAAAAATAAAAAAGGCCATTTACCGACAAGGGAGAACAGAGATGTCGATAAAGGAACCGTTTACGGACTTAGAAATAAAGACCGCGGATGATGGTTTTTATGAGAACTACAGCGTCCCGATTGCGCTGATAAGCAAGGCGATCATGGTTGCTCTGGTGCTTTGGGCTTTGGTCTTTCCGGCCAATGCCAACGGCACCCTGGGCAGCTGGAACGGCAAATTACTGGAGAGCTTCAACGGCTTTTACGTCATCATCGTGGGCTTTTTCTTTTTGTTTCTGGCGGTGGTGGCCATCCTTCCGGGCACCGGTAAGCGTGTCATGGGCACACCCGGAGAAAAGCCCGAGTTTTCGAACTTTTCGTGGTTCTCGATGATGTTCGGGGCCGGTCTTGGCGTGGGCCTGATGGTGTTTGCAACGGCCGAACCGTTGGGGTTGTGGGGCTCAAACCCCGTTGTGGTTGCCGGGGATGTTCCGGGCAATGAACCCGAGGCGATCCAATCGGCCTATCGCTATACGTTCCTGCACTATGGTTTTCACGCCTGGGCGATCTATGTGGTGACGGGCCTGTCTCTGGCCTACTACGCCTATACGCGTAACATGCCACTGACGATCCGCGCGGCGCTGACGCCGCTGTTCGGCAAGCTGATGAACGGTTTTCTTGGTCATGTGGTTGACGTTTTGGGCGTGGTTGCGACCATCCTGGGTGTTTCGGTCACCATTGGTTTTGGTGTCAGCCAGTTTATCGACGGGGTCTATGCGATCACCGGTATGCAATGGGTAATGGACCTGAGCGGAGACGTTCCGGCACCATCCAAGGTGGGCTTGATCGCGGGTCTGGTCGTTATCATGGCACTTTCGATCATTTCGGCGGTTTCGGGTGTCGGCCGCGGGGTTAAGTATCTATCAAACCTGAACCTTGTGTTGTCGATTATCCTGCTGGGAACTTTTGTGGTGTTCGGCTCGTTTGTCTTTGCAATGACCACCTATGGTTCGGCGATGGTCGACTATATCTTCCACTTCATCTCGCTGAGCTTTGGCGCCTATGGGCCGCTGTCGGCAGAAGCTTTTGCTGCAGCACTGCCCGCAGAAGCACAGGCCCATGCGGCAGACCTGATGGGGGGTGCTACCAACGCCTGGGGCAGCTTTGACGGCTTCAAGAGCGGTCTGGAAGGTGCAGCAGCTGAACTGGACGAAGCAACTCTGGCCGCAGCTTATGCAGCCGGTGAACAGGGCCGTCAGTTTGGTTGGCAGTCGGGCTGGACCACGTTCTATTGGGCTTGGTGGATCGCGTTCTCGCCGTTCGTTGGCTTGTTCCTGGCACGCATCTCAAAGGGTCGTACCGTGCGTGAGTTCATCCTGGGTTGCGTGTTCGCACCGGCATTGGTGTGCTTTGCCTGGATGACAGTCCTGGGCGGCACCGCGATCGATCTGGAACTGGCAGGCGCGGCCGAGGGCGCGATCATTGGGGCGTCGAACACCAACAAGCTGTTCGTGACTTTGTCCTACATGATCGACGGTGGGTTGTTGTCAATGCTGAACGTCATGTGCGTGATCCTGATCATGACCTTCCTGGTTACCTCTGCGGACTCCGGGATTTTGGTGATGAACACAATCATGTCGGGTGGCAGTCAGGAGACCGGCGTCAAACATCGCATCATTTGGGGTGTGATTCTGACCGCCGTAATCGGTGCGCTGATCTTGGCAGCGGGTGAGAACAACCCGATGGACGCATTGCGCAATGCGATGATCATCGGCGCGCTGCCGTTCACTATGGTGATGGGTTTGATGTGTATTTCTCTGGCCAAGGCGCTTTATCGCGACGGGCAGCGGGACAGGCACGAAGACGCCGGAACACAGGCAGCTGAATAACCTAAGCCAATAAACCAATCAGCAACGCCGCCCCCTAGGGCGGCGTTTTTTTTGCGTCTGTCCAGCTCTTATTATGGGTCTGGAACTATCGTAAATTTGCGGTGGGTTCAGTATCGACAGGGCTGCGTAGGTCGCCCGCGTGGACCTAGACGTGGTCAACCAAATCACTTTGCCCGCCCCGAAGCATGAGCTGTGCAAGCCTAGTTTGATCTCAGCTTATTCATAAATAGCTGCGGCACCTTCCGCGCGTTTTTCATGATCAGAGTGGGCGCACCGCCAACCTGATTGCGCCGGATTGCCTTATAATCTTCCGTCGATTTCCTGAAAATTCGACGGACGCTGCCGTTGCTGGCCCCGCCAAGGCGCATCTTGGCCAAAACTTCCGGAAGATAGGCTGCTGAAATGCGGCCCTGGCCGAAATAACGCAGTATGCTGTCATAATCTGCTGAAATCTGGAAGCTGTCATCATAACCACCCCACCGCGTGATGACATCGCGTTTGATAAATAAGCTCGGATGTGGTGGCATCCATCCACGTTTCAGATTGTGCGGGCCATAGGGTCCAGAAACCCAATGGCGCACCACCTTGTTGGAATCCCGCGCGGACACATATTCCAGATCACCATAGACCGCGTCTGCGCCGGTTTCCTCAAAGACCTGTGCAACACGATTCAAAACCTCTGCATGTGCAAAAAAGTCATCAGAATGCAGCAACCCGACCACATCACCGGTTGCTCGGTCCGTGGCGCGGTTCAGTGCGTCGTAAAGGCCCCGATCTGTTTCACTGACCAGCCGCATACGCGGATCGTTTCGGGCATTGAGCAGCTCTAGCGTGCCATCACTAGAGCCTCCGTCCTGAACCACATGTTCGTAGTTGTCGTAGGTTTGTGTATCCAGGCTTTGCAAGGCATCTGGAAGGGTGGCCGCACGGTTCCAAACTGCTGTAAGGATAGAAAATTTCATGCATAATTCCAAAGAATAACAAACGTGAATATCAATCTTTCACAACGTCGTAACCGCAGCGTACTTAGCCTTGCTGAGGTTCGACCAGAAAGCGAGGCTGGTTACCTTTTTGCATCCCCGCAATGATCCGTCCTGCCAGCAACGACTGAAACGTCAATCGCACGTTAAACCAAGACGTTTTGACAGCCTTAATCGCTGTAATATTTGGACGCATATCTTCCGTAGGAATATCCGTAATGCTTGGCGCTTTGGACATTGATCTGACCCAGAATAAGACCGGTTAAGCGCTGATTATCGGTGTGGAACAGGCGCATTGCCTCGGTGATGTCTTGCGCGGATGTGTCATTCCACTTGATGGTCAGCAGCACCGCATCCGCATTGCGTGCAATCAGGCGTGCGTCGGATACCAGCAATGTTGGCGGCGTGTCGATCAGTATGACGTCATAGAGCTTGCGCATGTCGTCCAGAAAAACCTTGAACCGTTCTGATGCAAATAGGTCCGCCGCATTCACCGAGGTCTCTTCACCAGCCAGAATATCGCAGTTCAGCAACGGGTCCTGAAAGATGACCTCTTGTGGCGTGGCGTCCCCGGACAGAACCGACACGATCCCTTTTTGGGGTGCGCCCTTGAGCTGCGCTGTCATGGTCAGGCGTCGGATATCGCCTTCGACCAGCAAGACCTTTTTGCCGATACCGACAAAGTTCTGGGCCAACGCCAGTGAATTTGTCGTCTTCCCCTCGCCCGGCAGCGATGAGGTCATAACCACAACTTGTGGCGGGCGGTCCACGTTGGACAGCATCAGCGAAGTTCTCAGGTTGCGCACCGCCTCGGCCGTGGCAGAGGACGGCTTGTCGGCCAGATATTCCAGAACCTTGCGGCGCCCGCGTGCAGGAAAGATCGGGATCTGACCCAAAACGCTGTAGCCGGTCTTGCGTTCCAAATCCTGCGCAGAGCGATAGCCTTTGCGTCGCGCTTCAGCCAACAAGACGAACCCGCCGCCCAGCATGAGGCCCAGTATGGCCGAGAGCATTAGCATTCGGGATTTTCGGGGCGAAGTCGGGATGCTGGGAATAACGGCGCGTGACAATTGCCGACTATCCGCCTTTTGAATCCCTTCCTGCGCCGATGTCTCTTTCAGCCGTGCCAGAAAATACTCATAAAGCAGCCGAACCGCTTCGGCCTCACGCACCAATTGCTGCAGCGTAATCAGGTCCGCATTCTGCTGCGCGATCTTTTGCCCAAGGTCTTCTGCCGATTGTGTCAGGGCCTGAACCTGCTGCGTCGACCGCCGCACTTCAAGCGCTGTGCGCGCGAGAAGGCGTTGAAAAGCGGTGTCAAAGACTGTCTCGCCCGTACCGGAATCCTCGATTTGCGTGAAAAGACGTTGCAACTGCGGGTCCTGGCTGGCTTCAGCCTGAGCCGCGCGGTTGTCTGCGGAAGACAGTGCGTCATACCGGGACTGTGCCGTGACACGGGTTGCCTCGGCAGATACACGACGTTCACGAAGATCTTTCAATTGCACTTCCTGCAACTGTAGAGCTTCGGGTGAGATCAGCGCAGTCGTCCCATTGAAGTCGCTGACTTTTGCCTCAGCCGTTTCCAATTCGACTTGCAGCTCGGCCACACGGTCGGTCAGCCACGCCGTCGCCTGTTCGGTGGCCTCAAACTTTACCTCGATCTGGTTCAGTACGTATAGTTCGACGATCGTGTCGGCTATCAGAGCTGACTTGCGTGCCGATTCCGTCTCGACCGTAACTTCGAACACCAAGCTTTGCGGCACGATTTTGACCGAGAGCTTCTTGAGCAGGGCAGTAATCACGCTGTCCCGGGTTTTCTGCTGGGTCAATTCCTCGGCCACCTGCTCGGGGTCGCTTCCGGCGCCAAGCACTAATTTTACGAACTGTTTGACTCCATCGAGTGCCGAGTCCGGCAGAAGATCGGAATTGAACTCGGGATCAGAAACGAGGTCCAGCTTGTCCACGACCTTGCCTATCAGGCCGCGGGACTGCAGCACTTCCAATTCGGAATTGACTTCAGCGGTGTCTCCGGCCAGACCGCCCACTACGCTTTGAAGGTCAACCACGCTGGCTTGATCGGTTTCCAGCATGACCACCGCAGTCGACCTGTATAGTGGCACGGCGACGACAAAGGCGTAATACCCTCCGATCAAAATGGCTATGGCGGTGGCCAGGGCAATGATCCACTTTCCACGCCATAATGTGCCTATCAAAACTCCTAAATCGACCACGTCATCTTCTGGCGCGTCACCCATTGGTGACCGGCTCGAATTGAACTGTGCTTCGTGTATTGGAGATTGCTTCATATCAAATAATTTATCCCAAATGCCGGATACACGCGAAACGCGTTTGAAGCCGCTCTCTACAAGGTTCCAGCGCATAAATAAAGGCCCGCCCGTATGCCAAACTGCCAGTTCAAAAAGCCGCGGTGAAAACCACCTTGCCCCTGCATTTCATGACTGCTGTTTGGGTCGGTTCAAACCAGGCTTCTAGCCACTTCCCCCTTATCTGACTATGGGCGCATGACTTCCGATCAACCCGTACGGTCGCCTAATTAAAAATCAATAATCTTAGAAAATTATTCCGGGTGAAGAACGATCAAGTCTCAACCCATGACTGAATGCTAACGTCATGCATCAAGTGAGAATGAGTACCCGCAAAGCCCGGGTTTCTGAACACGCAGCTACGGAAATCTGAGGGCAAATTGGCATCTCATCCAATGAAGTCGCACCAATCCAATAAGTTGGAGATCAACAGAATGTCCCGCGCAGTAATTGCCAGCAAGGCTGAACCAGCCTTTGTCAATCAACCCAGGCATCAAACAACCGATGAAGTGAAAGGGGTTGTTAATAATGATTAATCTTGGCCTTTCCATCACATCATTGGCGACGCGCAATGGTCCTGGCGGTATTAAAAACTTGAACCCGTCGCTTTGGCTCGACCCCGCCGATATGCGCTCACTGTTTCAGAACTGGGCAGGGACGATGCCCATACTGGGTCCGGGTCAACCGGTGGGGTTGATGCTGGATAAATCGAACGATCTTAAACCTGGCCCTGACGCTGTCACGGACGGGGGGTTAAACGATGGTGAGGCTCATTGGAATACGAACGGTGATGCAACCATTTCAAACGGACAAGTGCGCATCCACTCACCCGATGGGTCGTATTCAAACGTCGTGCAGACTGATATTTTAACGGTCGGAGAATGGTACCGACTAGAATATACAGTGACCGCATATGGCTTTGGTGGCCTGTCTATCAGCGGTGTGACGGGCAACCCGCCCTTGCCTACCACAATAGGCCGGCACAGCGTTATTATACAATCGAAGGTAGAATACCTTAGCATCAAGCGGCGATCGGGACCGACGGATATAACCATTGCTGATATAGCGGCCCGTAGCATTCCCGGATACCACGCCGCGCAGAAATTTAATGACGACCAGCGCCCTTTTCTTGCCCGGCACCCGATGAGTGGGATCAGGAACTTGATGGACAACTCTGCGAGTTTCGCAGGGTGGAACGATAGTGCTGGATCTCTTACTGCGACTGCACTGGGATTGCCAGAAATAGAGATGGTGAAACTGGCCGCGAGGGTCGGCCAAAGTGGTCTGACATTTGTTGCCCTGCCTTCGGCTGTCCAAGCCAAACAGACTGTTACATTCTCTGTTGTCGCCTCGGCGGCGGAATATCCAATCCTGCACTTTATCGGTGGCGACGGGTTTGCTGCGTCGCGCGCGGCCTTCGAAGTCGATTTGACGACGGGCGCAATCCTGTCCGGTTCAGCTTATGTTGAAAGCCTTGGCAGCGGTCTTTTCCGGGTATCCACACAATTGGACTACAACGGCACGGGCAACAAAAACCTCTATCTTCGACCCCGAGAGGAAATGGGGGTCGATGTTCTGGGGGATGGTGTGAAGGGCATTCTGCTTGCACAGGCTCAGCTTGAAATCGGATCCGCACCGACACCGTACCAGAACCGTATCAATCAGTATGACGTCACTGAATCTGGACAGCGCGCTTTCTGGTATCTTTCGAGTGATCAAATTGACGACGAACTTGTCGTTGAGTTCCCTGACCTGGGATCGGACGTCACTGAATTTTGGGCAGATGAGAACGGGGTCACGATCCGTGGCGGCCAGCTCATCGGGGCGGGTAACAGGGTGGTGCCGGGTGGTGCGTCTCTTTATGCCTATGGCGCAATTGGACGCGCATTGTCAGGACCGGAAACGGAACAATTGCGGAAATTTCTTGAGCTGAGGGCGGCGGTCAGGAGTTAAAGCGCAAACTGGTACTCTACGATGAGTGGATTTGCTTAGAAATCACCTCTTGCGGTTGACCGCAGGAGGTATTCCGCCAAACCGAAACCAATGCGCGGGTTTAAACTCGGGCCATGGTTGGGCGAATTGCCGTCCGCTGATTGGCCAGGTCTGGGATCGGTCAGCGCTCTTGTTTGTCGGCCGAAACAAGACAAGTGCAGCCGAATGTCAGACGGCCGCGCCACCTCTCTATGTAATCGAATGACCAGCCCAGAAATTCTGGACAAGTTAAATTTCGGATTTCCCATTTTTTTCAAACTGTTTTTAAATACTCTCGAGCCTACGTTTCGAACGACCCGTTTCCCATGTCGCCACGGCTCATGCAGGAAAGTGAACTCAATGACCGAAGCCTATATCTGCGATTATACACGAACGCCGATCGGCCGTTTTGGTGGTACTCTGGCCCCGGTACGCCCTGACGATTTGGGCGCGGTTCCTATACGTGCCTTGATGGCGCGCAATCCACGCGTTGACTGGGATGCTGTCGATGACGTGATATTCGGTTGCGCCAACCAGGCCGGTGAAGATAATCGCAACGTGGCGCGCATGTCATTGCTGCTTGCGGGCATGCCTGTGGCTGTCCCCGGTACGACCATTAACCGCCTGTGTGGGTCCAGTATGGATGCTGTGATCAATGCCGCGCGGGCGATCCGCTGTGGTGATGCCGACCTGGTGGTCGCTGGCGGGGTTGAGAGCATGTCGCGCGCACCCTTTGTTATGCCCAAGGCCGAAAGCGCCTTTTCACGAGCGAATGCTGTTTATGACACCACCATTGGCTGGCGTTTTATCAACCCGGTGATCAAGTCACAGTACGGTGTCGACTCCATGCCGGAAACTGCTGAGAACGTCGCCGAGGATTTCAATGTGACGCGTGACGCGCAGGACGCATTCGCGCTTCGCAGTCAAGAGCGCGCGGCCAAAGCTATCGCGTCGGGTCGGCTGGCACAGGAAATTACTCCGGTCGAACTGCCGCAGCGAAAAGGCGATCCAGTTCTGTTTGCAACCGATGAGCATCCCCGCAGCACGACGCTGGAAAAATTGACCAACCTGCCCGCGCCTTTCCGTAATGGTGGAACAGTCACGGCTGGCAACGCCTCGGGCGTCAATGACGGGGCTGCCGCGCTGATCATCGCCTCGGCTGAGGCCGCCAGGACATACGGACTGACCCCGATGGCCCGCATCGTTGGCGGGGCGTCGGCGGGTGTGGCACCTCGGATTATGGGTATCGGTCCGATCCCGGCCACGCAAAAGCTGTGCGCCCGTTTGGGCCTGAATCCCGAAGACTTCGACGTGGTTGAACTGAATGAGGCTTTTGCCGCGCAAGGTATCGCAGTTCTGCGCGCCCTAGGTCTGGCCGAGGATAGCGCGCATGTGAATCCAAATGGCGGAGCCATTGCTTTAGGGCACCCGCTGGGCATGACCGGGGCCCGGATCGCTGGAACGGCGGCACTGGAGCTGTCGTTAGGTGGCCACAAACGCGCGCTGGCCACCATGTGCGTTGGTGTTGGTCAGGGTATCGCCATCGCGCTGGAAGCCGTCTGATCGATTTACGAAAGCTCGGTAGAGCTGAGGACGTAGGAAAAACTGGCCGATGGAGGTTTCAATGCAGGTGTCCGGTGCGTAACTCCTTTGCCTCAACCTCGGGGCGATCCAACACTAAATAGATGTTTCAAAATAGAATAACGCCGGAGCCTTTCGACTCCGGCGCAACCAGCTTCCAGATTATTGCGTCACTATTGGAAGCCCATAAGCATCTTCGGGAGGAACAGTGACAATTCCGGAAGGAATGTAACCAAAAGCATTCGCCGCAAGCCGATCGGACCAACGAGACGCGAACTTTCTTGACGTTCGCCAAGAATGCACAAATGTCCGCTTTCTGTCTCAGTGAACAAAGCAGAGAGTGTCAAAGTTTCGCCTCCAAGACGCCACCTCTTCTCCAACATATTCGCCGTTGAGACCGCGTTTAATTAGCGCGGCAAGCTGACCTGCATCGGCCGTCGTAATGCCCCAACGGACCAGTTCTGGCGTGCCAATGCGCAATCCGTTCATATCGCCGTCAACCACGGCCAATGGCAGTCCGATGCCGCAAGCTAGAAACCCATTCGGGCGCAGCTTTTTCGACGCCGCCTGACCGCCTCCAAAGGGTTCGGCCAATACGGCGAACTGGTGGGAGTTCGTAAAGCCTTCGGCCCCAGCAAAGACCGGAACGCCCTCTGTGTCCAATGCGGTCGCCAATGCTTGCGACATTGCGATCATCCCCCTGGCATAGGCTTTCCCAAAGTCCCTCCAATCCAGCATGGTCACCGCAAGAGCGGCCGTCTTCGCAGCATCGAAGTTGGCAGTCATCCCGGGGAACGCGATGGCATCCAGCGCCTTTGCGATCTCGGCATCGTTGGTGACGATCAGTCCCCCGGCCGGTCCCCCAAGGCTTTTGTAGGTACTCATCGTCATGAAATGCGCGCCTTCCTTCAGCGGGTTCGACCACGCCCGCCCCGCTATGATCCCGCATTGGTGGGCAGCGTCGAACATGACCTTAGCGCCGACTTCGTCCGCGATGGTACGAATGTCGGCCACGGGGTGCTCAAACAAGTTCAGACTGCCGCCGATGGTGATCAGCTTGGGTCGTTCGGCCAGGGCCAATGCGCGAAGCTGATCCAGATCGACCGTGTAGCCATCCTTGTTTACGGGAGCCTCGACCGTGCGCAGGCCATAAAGCCCCGCACAGCCCGCGATATGGTGCGTCACATGCCCGCCAATCGACGCGGGCGGAGCGATAATCGTGTCACCCGGTTTGCAGGTCGCCATGAAGCCATACAGGTTGGCAATCGCGCCAGAGGGCACGCGGACCTCTGCGAAACTGGCATCGAACACCTCTGCGCAAAGCTGGGCGGTGATAACCTCGATTTCTTCGATCGCCTCCAATCCCATTTCATACTTGTCACCGGGATAGCCCAAGGACGGACGCGATCCGATACCTGACGACAAGAGCGCCTCTGCCTTGGGGTTCATAACATTGGTCGCCGGATTGAGGTTGAAGCATTCTTCCTCGTGGATCACACGGTTCCGCTCAGCGAGTGTCTGAACCCGGGCCAGAAGATCGGCCGAGGACGTGGACGCAGCCTTGTTGGCAATGTCCTGAACCAGAGTTTCACTTGTTATGGGAACCCAGTTTCGTTGTGCAAGTGTCATACGCCATCCTCCTGTTTGCTCCAATCTGGCGCCTTGAGCGTGACAGCGCAAAGCAGATTTGCTATTTCTGGGCGTAGAAAAACTAAGGCTAAGAAATGAGCGTCGCCCCCAAACGCCCGAAGGGCCCACCGCTGAACGCCATGCGGGCATTTGAAGCTGCTGCGCGACATGTGAGTTTTGTTGCGGCTGCGGATGAGCTTTGCGTCACTCCCGGCGCGATCTCTCAGCATATCAAGACGTTGGAAGATTGGGCAGGCATGTCACTCTTTCGCCGTAACGCCCAAGGGGTGGAGTTGACGAAGGCCGGAGCATCGCTGATCTCAAGGTTCACATCTGCCTTTGACGCGTTGGCGGATGCAACGCGCGCCTTGCGCAATCTTGGCCCAGACGTGGATTTTCACATCGCAGCCCTTCCTTCCGTCGCTCAGCTTTGGTTGCCGAAAAGACTGAGCAAGGTCAGAGCGCAATTGCCCATGATCAACTTCTCGGTCACCGCCATGGAAACCCCGCCGAGCCTGTCGAGAGAACTGTTCGATTTGGCGATTTTCTTCGATGTGCCCGATGGATCGCCCGATCAGGTCTCAATTTGTGCCGATGAGATTGTACCGGTGTGCGCGCCCGCGCTTCATGAACGGGTCGTAGACTTCGAGACAACGACGCTTCTGCACGACCAGACATGGGCAGATGACTGGGCCGTTTGGTCAAAGGCGACATCCACGCCCACAAGCGATCCGATACACGGTCCGAAGTTTTCCCTCTACAGCCTTGCCGTGGAAGAGGCCAAAGCCGGTGCCGGCGTCTTGATCGGGCACCTGTGCCTGATCGAAGAAGCGCTCGCGAACGGTTCGCTGAAACGTACCAGCGAGCGTACCTGCCATACGGGGCGTCATTTGTGCGCTCGACTGCCCGAAGACTCGAGGCGAAGACCCGAAACTGATCAAGTCGTTTCGCTGCTTTACTAGAAGTTCCCAAGGCCCCCATTCGAGCGTGGTGCAGCATTTCGTAGGTTTGGGCTCGCACCGGCCTTTCTCTGCGATGTGTCCCAAGAGGAAGAAGAGCCCAAAGCGGACGACGAAAAGATGGCCAATCGGTAACGGGTTTCTAGTGCGTTTTCCAAACAGCGGCTACTCAATTGCCGTGCGAAATGTTGCGGTAAGCCGTTTGTTCAATCCGTGATGAGGTTCGGCTGAAAAACCGTAGTGCAACTCCGCGAGGGCAGCGATGTCATTGAATATGACTACGGAGCCGCCTTCTTCATTCGCGTAAACCAAAAGTTTTTGGCAAAAGGCATCCAAACCAATTGCCGGAAAGCCCGCCATAGCTACGCCACCGGGTGCTGGTCCGCCGAACAGTAAGAGAACTGCATCCGGCAGTTCCACCCCTAGTTGGGATGCTTCGGTCGCAAAATCGATTTCCCCAAACCAGACAGTATCGTCCTGTCCCATCACAGCTGTCCTGAGACGTTCGACTGCCTCTGGTACGCTGAGCTGAGATCGCAGTTCGATGACGCCATAGTCGGCAAACAACCCGTTGGTCGGCGCTGGTGTTGCATCCAAGTCGTTTAAAACTTCGAGCATCTTGCTCTGAAATACACGCACCGAAGACGCGTCCGTGAGCCCATGCCGGATTTTGAGAAACTGGGAGTCCGTGTAGGTAATCTGCGGGCGATCATCCTGATCGAAGGAAAGAACGCGAAAAGGAAGGTCCAAACCTGCTCGCACGGTCTCTTTCAGAATGGGTGTGTTTATCTCAGGATCAGAGAAAATGAGCACACGAGACGCGGGCATTTCTACACCTTCGGCTTTAGCCAGACGCGAGTGGTCTATCGATGCGATTGGAGTAGGCCCCGCCTCGTCAACGGCAGTCTCAAGTTCTAAAAAATTTTTGTCCACCGCAGTCTGGACAGATGACGATTGTGCCAGACCGGATGTCGAAACCGACGCAGTTGTAATCATCGAGAGAACAAAGAAAAACCTCAGCACTTTAACACTTCCTGTTTCATTGTACTTTTCTCAGGGAAACCGCCGCCAGAGCTGCAAAAGCTATCTCGGCCGCAAGATAAAATAGAAGTAACCCGTTTGGAACTCCATCGATAAGAATGCTTAGTATGCGTCCAACGGCCAGTCCCGACATAAACAAAAAAAGAACCCACAGCGCGGGGCGTTGTAATTCTGGTTTCAAAGCGGCCGCCAACCAAAACAACGCGTTTGCGAGGTAAAGACCCATAATCGCGCGGAACACGTGGGTTTGGTTGGTCCCTTCCACCGGAAATCCCAGCAAAGCTGGAATCGAACTGCCGGGTATCAGACCGTATGATAACGCGATTGGCACGAGGCCAACGGCAGCAAGCAGAAGGACTAATCTAACACTCATGGAGGAATCCTTCTCGTAGAGGTTTCGCTTTTTTGCAAAATTCCTAATCGGTTTTCTGGGGCATCCGATGATCCGAGCCGGATGCCCACGCCGCAGTGAGAAAGGCGTATTGGTTGCCTCGCTTCCTCTACTGAGAGATGCCGCCTTCGGTTGATGTCTGTTCTTCAACATGGTCTTGATTGGCGACCGGTTTCCCGCGCGGAGGGAACTCCTCGAAGGTAGCGAGATGTGCCTGCACTAGTCGGGCGGCCGGGCCGAATGCCCACATTTTCTCACCCATCCAGCGGACGTACATCCCGCTTTCCTCCGCAGCTTTCTCGTAAGGATCGCGGCGAAGGTTGAAAAGCAAGGGGGCGACCAATTCTTCCTTCGGTCCTGACCAGCCGTGGTTTTGAACGACAAAATGCGCCTTCCAATCGTTGTAGCGTACGGCTTGGAGGTCCGTACCCTGATAGTAAATCAACTCGCGGCGGTTGCTCTCTTCATCCTCACCGGTGAGGTAAGATAGCTGGTTGTAACCATCGAGGTGCACTTTGTAGCCTTCATAGCCCTTTAGGAGTTTTTCTCTCAGGTCTGTGGGACCTCCAGCCGCAGCTACAAGTGTTGGCATCCAGTCCATGCCGCTGAAGATACCGTTCAAAACCTGTCCTTCAGGAATTTTGCCCGGCCAGCGAATAATCGCAGGAACCCTAAATCCACCTTCCCAGGTAGTACCCTTTTCCCCGTGAAAAGGAGTCGTACCACCGTCGGGCCACGTTAGTGTTTCCGGGCCATTGTCGGCGGTGAACATCACTATTGTATTTTCAGCAACTCCTAGATCCTCAAGGTGGTCGAGAACGTTACCAACGTTGTTGTCCAACTCCTTCATAACCACATCCTGAAGTCCGCGCCCATTGCCCAACATAGCTTCGTATTCGGGGCTGAGGTGAGTCCAGACATGTGCCCGGGCAGGTGCCATCCAGACAAAGAAGGGGGTATCCGACTCTACTGCTCGAGAAATGAAGTCCTTTGTGTAAGATGTCACTTCGTCGTCCAAAGTCTTTTGGCGTTCCGGCGGCGCAGGCCCATCGTCAATGATGCGCTGCTTCCCGACTTTTCCAAATCGCGGATCGACTGTTTCGTCCTCCTCGTCTGTGGCGAAAGAATGAATGATGTTGCGCGGCGCGAATTGCGCGTTGAATTCTGGGTCGTCTGGCCAATCCGGATCAGACGTATATTCCATGGCATTCAAGTGATAAAGCCAACCCCAATACTCGTCGAAACCTTTTGTAGTCGGTAGGAACTCGTTGAGATCGCCCAAGTGGTTTTTACCGAACTGGCCCGTCGTGTATCCCAACTTTTTCAAGAACATCGGAAGCGTCGGATCATCTGGGTTTAACCCTATCGGATCCCCCGGCAGCCCTACCGTGTGCATACCAGTCCGAATAGGCAACTGTCCGGTCATGAAAGCTGATCGACCGGCAGTACAACTTGGCTCGGCATAATAATCTGTGAGACGAGCGCCCTCAGACGAGAGGCGATCCAAGTTCGGCGTCTCGATGCTTTTGACACCTCCGTGGTAAACGCCGACGCTCGCCCAACCCACGTCATCTGCCATGATGACAAGAATGTTGGGCGGGGCATGCTCGTCGGCCCAAGCTCCTGTTAAAGCAAAGCAGACCGCACCCGCTACTGAGATAAGCTTGTTCATTAAGACCTCCCGACACGCAATTTCTCACCAACGATAGGAAAAACATCGGCTTGGAGGAACAGTTTAATTCGTTAACTTATCAGGCCAAACATATCTTGTGTTAAAACATCTTCGGCCGCAAAGTCTGCAAACATACACTCGTCGCGATTTAGCGAACAACGGGTTCGAGCCCAATACAGACCTTCCTTTTGTGTCAAGTTTGGCGCCTACCAAAAGAGCCAGAATTGTGAGTTAGGCCAAGCCATCAGTAGTAAACTCTCGGAAAAACCGAAAAAAATGGGTATCTAGCTGCTTTGGGCGCT
The DNA here is from genome assembly GCF_056536625.1 of Ruegeria sp. CJ9. Classification (NCBI taxonomy): domain Bacteria; kingdom Pseudomonadati; phylum Pseudomonadota; class Alphaproteobacteria; order Rhodobacterales; family Roseobacteraceae; genus Ruegeria; species Ruegeria sp. CJ9. Next base: position 29,044 of record NZ_JBQFPY010000013.1, on the reverse strand, counting down.
TCCAGTTTTCATAAAATACGTCAGATATCCTATCTATGCCGCCGTCTCCGGCGGGCATCTCCTTCCGCAAGTTCTGGTGTATAGCTTTTTTGCACCGTGCGGAGAGGGTGTTTCGAAGCTGGCACCGCAGATTAAGCTTGTTCGAGTGTAACTATACTTTCGGATACCCAACCTATACCGATGAACGCCTAGCGCATCCTGTCATTCTGTAGTTATTTCGCCTTGCACAGTCCCATAATTGTGCTGCCACCTCCTACTAACCATCCCCCTGTAGGAGAGTTGTTTGCCAGCTTCGCAATGCAAGTGTGTGAGTGGATCCGCATTGTGAAGCTGGCCTTTTTTACCTTTAACAAAAAAGGCCCCGCACAATGGCGAGGCCGTAACTCGTTACCCCCTCACAAATCACTATTGGATTGGGTTAAGCTCAATACGGCAAGGACCGCCGCTTGGATTTAAAGTTCCCCGCGTCACCCTAATCTGGGATGATTGGCAACGCGGGGATAGTCTGGTCATGGGACAGACCAGTCTATTTGTCTGTTCGGGACTTTACGCCCGCGCAGGAACACAGCCGATATAAAGATATTCCGCAAAACGGCTTGTGATTTTACGCCAAAATTCACAACACCGTTCAGAAAGTTAGTAAATGCAAAAAGCTCTGATCATGAGACGAGGTTTTCCGGCTTAAATTGACGGCCGTGTAAAAGGCGGCTTAGTCCCGCGTTATCGTCATTCTAGAGTGCTTCAGCTACGGCATGCATCGTGCCCAAAACGGAAGCTTGAATGGACCTGCCGCCCGAAAGACTCTTGCCATCGAAAGAGATCATTCCCGTTTAGCGCCCGCTATCGCGCAGAAATGTCGACACAATCGAATAGTTGATTTTGTAGTGCATCTTTGACCAAATGTTAGGCAGAACCAACGAGGGAAAAAAAATGAAGAGATTTATGACCCCCACAGCTGTACTAATTGGGTCTCTAACCGTTGCAGCATGTGAAGATACTGGCAGCTCTACTGCGTCCTCAGAACTGACTCCTGCCCAGCAGGCATGTCTGCGAGATGTCGCCAATACGACGAACAATTCGCAAGTTGTGGTGCTGTCGTCTGCGTTTAGCGAGGCGGGAACACAAGTAACCGTCGGCGTTGGCGAGGACCGTGCTCCTTGGAATTGTATTGCTTACAGTGATGGCGCGACAGCTGGTATCGAGTTCCTTGGCGACGAAGGCGCTCTGTGACCAGTTTGGTGCGTAGCTGAGTACGGTTGCGCAGCACTGACTCGTTCTGTGTAAAGCTCGACTTGGTTTGTAGAATAACCACCATCGTATTCGCTGCCCTTTACCTGTTGGCGTTGTTTGCGTTTTTGACGGGTACATATGGCTGGTTGGGACAAGCCGGACCTGCCAGACCTGTGTGTAACGATTAAAACCAGGAAGAAACCCATTATCGCCACGATAGCAGGTCCCGCGATGGGCGGCGCGCTGGAGATCGCACTTGCCTGTGATTACCGTGTCGCCACGCCGGATGCATTGATGGGGCTGCCAGAGATCAAGCTGGGGCTGCTGCCAGGCGCCGGGGGCACCTAAAGGCTGCCACGGATTGCCGGGCTGGAAGCGGCAACGCAAATGATCCAAACGTTTTCGACCAATCTGAACATGCCTATATGCCGATGCTGATGACGGCGGAAAATGTGGCGCGGACCTATGGGATCAGTCGTGACGCCCAGGATGAATACGCTGCACTTTCCCAAGGTCGGACCGCCCGGGCTCAGGCCGCTGGCGCCTTTGGTGACGAGATCGTTCCGATCACTGCGATAAAGCGGGTCAAGAACCGCGAAACCGGAGAGGAAACCCTGGACGAGGTGACCTTGTCAAAAGACGGAGGCAACCGGCCGGGCACGACGGCTGAAACACTTGGGGCATTGAACCCGGTTGTCGAAGGAGGCGTGATTACTGCCGGAAACGCAAGCCAACTCTCTGACGGTGCCTCGGCTTGCGTGCTCATGGAAGGCAAAGTGGCTGAGCAGCAGGGCCTCACACCGCTAGGTATCTATCGCGGCATGGCTGTTGCAGGAAACGCACCGGAAGAGATGGGGGTTGGCCCGATCTTTGCAATTCCAAAGCTGCTTAAGAATGCAGGTCTTCGCATTGAAGACATCGGCCTTTGGGAGCTTAACCAAGTCTTTGCCTGCCAGGTTCTGTATTGCCGTGACCATCTTGGGATCAATCCCGAAATCTACAACGTGAACGGCGGTGCAATATCGATTGGCCACCCCTACGGCATGACAGGTGCGAGACAAGTCGGGCATGCTCTGATTGAGGGGAGGCGTCGTGGCGTGAAATACGTGGTGACCTCCATGTGTGTCGGCGGAGGCATGGGCGCCGCAGCACTGTTCGAAGTCGCCTGACCACACTGAAATGAGTTCAAGCAGAGCGTTATCTGGTTGAGTCATTGACATTCTGTCATCTGCGAAAGCCGCCATCTGCAAGCCTGCATTTCATGTCGACCGGAATTGGTGATACCTCCTGAAGCGTTATGACCAATGTCACGCCAACGATCCTTTCCACGGTTTCCAGCCAGTTTGTCGATGACTGGCTGGCGGCGCTGCGTGCCCTGTGCCCAGAGGCGCAGATGGCGTCGCTGCTTAGCCGGTCCGGTCTGAACGCGGATACGCGCTCGCCGAATGGTCGCGTCACGCTGGATCAGATCGTTTGCCTCTATCAACTTGCCGCAGTCGAGACCGGTGATGAGATGATGGGGCTTTGGAGCAGACCCGTCCGGCCGAGGGCCCTACAACATCTTCTGACCACTGTCAGGGAAGCCACGTCTCTTGCATCGGCGCTCTACCGGTTTTCAACGTTCTGGAACTTGTTGCTGGATGATTATCAGTTTGATCTGGAGGACGCCGACAACGCGTTGGTGCTTACCCTGAAACCACAAGGCGAAGTGCCGCTTCAGCGGTTTGGACATATGCTGATCCTCAAACTTGCCCACGGGCTCATGTCTTGGCTGGCAGGGCATGAGGTTCCGGTTAAGGCCGTTGATTTCGCGTTTGATCGCCCGGACTTTGATCAGGATTACGCGATTATCTTTCCTGCACCGCTGCGGTTTGGCCAACCCGCCACCGCCATCGCGTTTGATCCGAATGTAATGGGCCCTGTGCAGACTCGAAGCACAGCTGATCTTGACCGGTTTTTGCAAAACGCGCCGCGAGACTGGATTTTTACCTCTTCCCGCGAACACACCCAATCGCTGCGGGTGCGCACGTATCTGGGTCAGACAGGTTGGGATTCGGCGACCTTAACACAGACAGCATCCGCAATGCACATGACCCCGCGCACCCTGATCCGCAGGCTACACGCGGATGGCACGTCGTTTCAGGCCATAAAGGATGCCCTGCGGCGCGACATCGCAATCCGTGATCTTCAGGCGGGGCGCAAAAGCGTTGAAGCCATCGCACATGATGTCGGATTTTCGTCGGCGGCCAATTTCCACCGGGCCTTTCAACGCTGGACCGGAAGCACGCCCAGCTCATACCGCAAATCACAAACATAAGCGGCCATTTGTCACTTTTGGACAATTATCTGTCAGCGCACGAGATAGAGCTTAACGGGCTGGCTCGCTAAATCTTGCCGCAGAGAAGCATTTTCAGCTGAAGTTTCGCCTTCATAGCTCATCAGTCTGGCCATCCACGATTGCCGGGTTGTGGCGTCATCTGAGAACAATCGCCCTTGAAAGGATCCACCAATGTCAGACAAACTCGCCACCATACTCCAGGCCGCACGCGACCACGCCGAGCAGGTCATCCTGCCAAATGTGGACGCCTGGAACGCCACGAAGACATGGCCCCGTGATGCGTCGGACAAGGCCGGGGCCGCTGGCCTGACTGGGCTGTACGCCCCCGAAGAGTTTGGCGGCCAGGGCTTGCCACTTTCAGAGGGCATTCAGGTCTACGAACAACTGGGGCTCGGAGATGGCGCTTATGCCTTTGCCCTGTCGATGCATAACATCTGCACCTTCGCGGGCTGCGGCTATGGCACAGATGCCTTCAAGGAAAAGTGGGCGCGGGATCTGACCTCTGGCCGCAAACTGGCGAACTTTGCGCTGACCGAACCGCAATCGGGATCGGATGCCACAAACATGTATTCGCGAGCCGTGATCAATGATGACGGCACATGGACGATCAGCGGTGCGAAGGCATGGGTCAGCTTGGCGACCGAGGCTGATATCTATTTCACCGTGGTCAAAACCAGTGATGCACCCGGCCACAAGGATATGGCGATGATCGCCATTCCCGCCGACGCTCCGGGCCTCAGTTTTGGCCCGCTCTACGACACCCCGTCCTACAACTTCCTGCCTCTGGCCGAGATGTACATGGACAATGTCGTGGTGAGCGAAGACAATATCATCCTGCCCATTGGCCAGGGCCTGCAAGGCTCACTCATGGCGATCGATATTGCCCGCGTTTCGATTGCGTCAGGATGCTGTGGATTGATGCAAGCTGCATTAGATACGGCGCTGTCCTATTCCAAGAACCGCAAGATGTTTGGTGGCAGGAACCTCGATCTGGACGGGATCCAGTGGATGCTGGGCGAGGTTGCGACCGATCTTGAAGCCTCGAAGCTACTGTACCGCAAGGCGGCAGAGGCCCTTGGCACGCCCGAGGGCCCACTGATGGCCGCCCATGCCAAACGGTTTGTGCCAGATGCCGCAGTGAAGGCTGCAAATACCTGCACGCAAGTGCTGGGCGGCATGGGTCTGCTGCAGCCTTATGGTCTGGATCGTTTGTCCCGCCTCGCGCAAATGCTGCGGATTGTGGACGGGACAACCGAAATCAGCCGTGTAGTTATCGGGCGGGCCCTGCAAAAACGAGCGGCGTCCTTGCCTGATCTGCCAGTACCGAAAGGATTTGGTGAGACTGTCTGAACATTCCAACCCGCCGGAGAAACGGAACCGACCTGAAAATCTCCTCAGAGAGCGGTAAAATTGAAAGACCAGCCGCGCATATGCGGCCGGTTACTCGATATTGCAGACCTTGGTGCAACCGCAGCGAATTCAACCTTTGTCCGCTTCTCTGCCTCTAACTAAGCCACTCAGACTGTCCGCATATTGCGGTTCGTGGCTTGCTGCATGAGCAAAAGTTATTGGAATGGGAGAAGGCCTGGTAAGGGCTCAAAGCCTCTAACGACGCTCTGAACTAAGAACAGTTACATCAAACTTTTTGCCGACCATTGAGTGTTGAGGTAAACGTTCCCAACGGTGGCATAGCGTACTGCGCTCATGCTTTTGTTTTGTGAGACAACGGGATTTGGACAAGCCAAACGCCCCTGGCCATCAGGGGTAAGACACTGCCTTCCCCCTCGGGCAACCCTATTAGACAACACCGTGTCCTCGGCTGCGCCTGCGGGCCGCACCACTATTGTCGAATAGCGTTGCCTCGCCCCCTCCCGCGATCGCCACGTGGCAGATTAGCAGGCACAGGCAGCTTCGCTGTCTGACCTGCAAATCAGCTCTGATTTTCCGAAAGGGAAGTCAGATCAAATTCAACTGATGTCCAACATTGGGGGGGTGCCTTCTGATGTCGAACGTTCACCTAGTATCTAGTCCAACTATGACGGTTGGGTCAGGTTCGTGTGACGTCCAACAGGAAATGTGGAACGCCACTGATATTTGACTCAATCGACAGATAAAACTTTAATAAATCGGTAATTTACGTCACTCATTAGCGACCCAAACGTCAATCATTTGTGACCCAAAACGAATTGAGGCCATTCAACCATATTAAGGAGGGGTTTTGTCTATATGGACGGGTTATGAACAAAACCTCCATTCGTGCCCTCAGCACCAAAGACGGCTTGGCATGACTTTTGACAGCAGTGGAAAACACCCAAGTTTGGCAGTTAGACAAATCTGTTCACATAATTCTCTAGTATTTCCTGGCGTCCAGATTGCGGCTCTGGGTTTATTCCTTCATTTAAAACGCGAGCGGAAATTTCATCCAGACTACTGCCTAACATGGACTCCGCTTTGGGAGACTTCCAACCGGAGTAGCGTTGCGAAAGCGCGTTTTCCAAACCTCCATCTTCAATCATTGCAGCCGCTGCTTTCAAACCACGTGCGCATATATCCATTCCGCCGATATGAGCCGCCGCCAGATCGACAGCGTCAATCGATTGCCTGCGAATTTTGGCGTCGAAATTTGTGCCCCCGGTGGTAAAACCACCAGCTTTCAGGATGTAATAGTAAGCTAGGGCAACTTCCGGTGTATTGTTCGGGAACTGGTCTGTATCCCATCCGGATTGGTAGTCGTTGCGGTTCATATCAATCGAACCCAGCATCCCTTCAGCAGCCGCAACCGCAATTTCATGCTCAAAGCTATGCCCGGCAAGGATCGCGTGGCCCTGCTCGAGATTTAGTTTCACTTCGTTCTCCAACCCATACTTCCTGAGAAAACCGATGCAAGTAGCTGCGTCATAGTCGTATTGGTGCTTGGAAGGCTCCTGAGGTTTCGGCTCCACAAGAATGGTGCCTTTGAACCCGATCTTATGTTTGTACTCTACGACCATGTTCAGAAAACGGCCCATGTGGTCCAATTCAGTTTTCAGGTCCGTGTTCAGAAGGGTTTCGTAGCCCTCACGACCTCCCCACAGAACATAGTTTTCACCGCCTAGTTTGTGAGTTGCATCCATACAGGATTTTACTGTCGCTGCAGCGAACGCAAAAACGTCGGGATCAGGATTGGTACTGGCGCCAGACATCCAGCGACGATGACTGAACATATTGGCCGTACCCCAAAGCAGTTTCGTGCCAGAAACTTGCATCTTTTCACCGATATAATCGGTGATTTCTTCCAATGTGCGCAGGTTATCGGCAAAATTTCCCTGTTCAGGCCGGATATCAGCGTCGTGCCAGCAAAAGAATGGCTGCCCCAAAAGCTCAAACAATTCGAATGCAATATCTGCCTTCTGGCGGGCCCGGCCCATATCGTCCTGAGGATACCATGGGCGTTCGAACGTAGGTCCACCAAAGGGGTCTCCACCCTCCCACGCGAATGAATGCCACCAAGCCACCGCAAACCGCAGATGGTCCTCCATACGCTTGCCCATGATGATTTCATCCGGGTCGTAGTGACGAAAGGCCAACGGGTTCTTGCTGTCCACGCCTTCAAACTGGACCTTCTCGATCCCTTCAAAAAATCCACTTGGCATTTCTGCCCCCTACTCTGCTTTTTGTGCTGGCTGCTTGCCGAGAATGATCATCGACAATAGATCGTCATCAGTTACGTCTGCGATATCGACCGTCCCAACCAGTTTTCCGTTCTTCATGACCGAGGCGCGGTCGCACAGTTCCATGACGGCATGCACGTCGTGATCGATCAGAAATATCCCGATGCCTTGCGCCTTTAGCTGGTGGATCAGATCCGCCACCATCTGAGTTTCATGCGGCCCGAGCGCTGCTGTCGGCTCATCCATGATCAGAATACGTGCGTTGAAGTAGACAGCCCGAGCGATCGCCACTGATTGTCTTTGCCCGCCCGACAAGGCGGAGACCGGGTCATTGAACTTCTGAAAGTTCGGGTTGAGCTGAGCCATGATCTTTCGGCACTCGGCCTCCATGGCTGCGTCGTTGACCAAACCAAAAGGCGTCGTCATCTCACGCCCCAGGAACAGGTTCGATGTCGCGTCCAGATTGTCGGCCAAGGCGAGCGTCTGATATATCGTTTCGATGTTATTCGCCCGGGCGTCACGGGGATTGCCAATCTCGACTGGCTTGCCATCAATCAGGATCTCACCGTGATCCATCTGATAGGCGCCGGACAGAACCTTGATCAGAGTGGACTTCCCGGCCCCGTTATGGCCAAGCAGGCCAACGACTTCACCCGGATAGAGATCGACCGACACATGGTCGACGGCCTTGATCCCACCGAAGGAAATCGAAATATCGCGCATCTCGACCAATGGCGGCGCGCCTGACCCACGCCCAGTGCCGGAAGTTTTTTTCTGAGTATCCTGAGCTTGCATCACTTGGCCCCCAGTCGCTTGCGGTAAACGATGTCGATATAGACGGCCAACACGAGGACGCTGCCGACGACGATGTTCTGAAACGGCGCGTCAACGCCAACCATTGCCATGCCCGATTGCAGCGCCTGCATGATCAATGCACCAAGGATCGCGCCATAGATGGTACCGATGCCGCCCGACAATGCGGTTCCTCCGATCACTGCAGCGGCGATGACCCGAAGTTCGTCCAGCGTACCAATGTCGTTCGAGTGGTTTGCCAAGCGGGCCGAGGCGACCACCGCGGACACGGCGCACAAGAAACCCATCAAAGCAAAGATTTTCACGGTCAGCAGCCGAGTGTTGATACCTGAAAGCTCTGCCGCATCCGGGTTGCCACCAGTGGCAAAGATGTATCGACCAAACCGGGTTTTCCGTGCCACGATCGTCAGGGTAACCGCTACTATGATTAGTATGAGGACAGAAATCGGTATGCCGTATCCTACAACCAGCCCTTCTGGCATTGTCTCGCCGCGCGCTTCGAACATACGTTGCAGCCGGCGCGTCGGAATGGCGTAGCTGTTTACGATGTAAACGTACCCAAGGATAGCAATTGCGATTATCCCCGCCAGAGTGGCCTCGGCCCAAACAGGTTTTACCGGGAAACCATGTGACGCTTTTGCGCGTCGCCCACTCCACAAAGCCCAGATGGCAATCGCAGTAGCAAACAAGCCGAACAGCCAGCTTGTCGTCGTTCCCAATGTCCCGTTGGTCCCGCCAAACATCAGGAATGTACTATCCAGAGGACCAATCGTCTGGCCGCTGGTCAAATACCACGCCACGTTTCGCCAAACCAGAAATCCACCAAGCGTAACGATGAACGCTGGTATCGTCAGATAACCAACCATCCAGCCATGAAACGCACCAATCAGTGTGCCGACAAACAACCCGACAACGATTGTGATCGCCCAGGTTGCCGGGTTGTTCAAACCCATACCAAGTACCTGCGGCAAAAGCTCGGTTTGCGTCATTGCCATCACAGCCGAGGTTGTTGCCAATAGTGCGCCAACCGACAAGTCGATGTGTCGCGTGACGATAATGAACACCATTCCGCAAGCCATAATGGCCACTGAAACCGTCTGGATGGACAGGTTGAATAGATTGCGCGGCGTCAGGAACCTTCCATCTGTGAAGATGTTGAATCCGATGCACAGGATGACAAACGCGCCGATCATTCCCAAAAGTCGCATGTCCAGTTCCAGTTGCTGGAACAGGCTGGGTTTCGCTTTTTCAGGTATCGGCTGAGACGAAGTTTCGGTCATTTCCGATCTTTCATATTCAGCATTTGCCCCAGGCCCAGACTAAGAGGCCCAGGGCTGAGTGGTTTAGTTACAAGGCGCAGGTCCGTTTTCAACGCCTTGGCAAAGATCTTCCAGCGGGATCCATCCGGCATCCACAACCACGGACAAGTTGTCCTTAGTGATTGGAACAGGCGCTAGGAAAACCGAGTTCATCTCGGTCCCACCCGGTGATGTCCAGCTAACTGCGCCTTCGACATCAGCAGGGCTTGTCCCACCGCTCAATGCGACAGCGATTTCGCCAGCGGCCTTTCCAAGTTCGCGAGCATCCTTCCAAACCGAAACCGTCTGCGTTCCCAGTGCGACACGGTTCAATGCTGCGTGGTCGCCGTCCTGACCGGAAACCGGGATGCCTTCCATGCCCTGTGCGGTCAGCGCAGCAACAACACCGCCTGCAGTACCGTCATTTGACGCAACAACCGCATCCACGTTGTTCTCATTCGCGGTCAGGATCTGCTCCATGTTTCGCTGCGCGTTCGCCGGCAACCAGCCATCCGTATAGGCCTCACCAACGATTACGATGTCACCGCTGTCGACGGCTGCTCCGATGATCTCTTGCTGACCACCGCGCAGGAAATCTGCGTTCGGATCAGTAGGAGAGCCTTTGATCATCACGTAGTTGCCCTTGGGCATGGCTTCAAAAACAGCCCGGGCCTGCATTCTGCCGACTTCCACATTGTCAAAGGTCAGATAGAACGCACGGTCGTCCTCAATCAGGCGATCATAGGCAATGACTGGAATACCTTCGTCCGCCGCAGCCTGAACAGCCGGTCCGATTGCCTGCGCGTCCTGGGCCAGAATAATAAGCGCGTCTACACCCTGGGCGATCAGGCTTTCAATGTCCGAAAGCTGCTTTGCGGAAGACGACTGCGCGTCTGCCGAGATGTACTCGGCACCCCCTGCTTCAAGCGCCGATTTGATGGCCGCTTCGTCTGTTTTCCAACGCTCTTCCTGAAAGTTCGACCAGCTTACGCCGACCACTGGCTCTGCGAATGCGGTCGAAGCCAACAAAGTGGCCACAGCCGAAAAGCTGAGAATTCTCTTCATGATTTCCTCCCATTTGCCGAGCCATCGCATTTCGATTCGCGGCTCTCACAAATTTGAATACCATATTTATTTCAGCCGGTAAAATATTTACTCTACAAGACGCACCCAAATTCAAATAGATTGGATCAACAGCAAGATTCGCGAGGACAAGATGCTGAAAAGCAAAGCCTCTCCGGTTTCTTTGGAACAAAGAAATACGACCCGCTTACGGGTATTGGAGCACATCAGAGCCAAGGGGTCCGTCTCGCGGATCGATATTGCATCCGCCTTGCAAACCAGCCCTGCGACTGTCACCGCCGCCACGGCTGATCTCATCTCGGCCGGGCTGGTGAAGGAGACTGAAAGCCAAGCACAGTCAAAGTCGGGGAAGAGAGGCAGACCCAGAGTATTGCTGCAATTGGACGGCCAGATGCACCTTGTGGCCGGCCTCAAGGTGGCTCGGCAAGTAATCTCCGTTATCTTGGTCGACTTTGAAGGTAACGAAGTCGCATCCCATAAATATGCTCTGGATCACGCCAGAATGTCGCCGCAAGTATTTGTTTCGGCGATCCGCGAAGCTCTTGAAGAAACCTGCAGTCAGATCGATCGTACTGTCGCTCATTTGGCAGGTGTTTCTATCGGGGTGGCTGGACTGGTCGATGCAAACAAGAATTTTGTCCACTGGTCATCCTCGATTGCTGAGAGAAATATTGATTTCAGCCACTTGCTTTCAAATGAGCTGCCCTGCCCCGTATTCGTCGACAACGACGCCAATCTTGTCGCCAAGGCCGAACAGCTTTTTGGCTTGGGTAAGGGTTTAAAGAACTTCCTCGTTGTTACGATCGAACACGGTGTTGGCCTTGGCATCGTATTGGATGGCAAACTATACCGTGGAGAACGAGGCTGCGGCGCTGAGTTTGGGCACACCAAAGTTCAACTTGACGGAGCCCTTTGCCAATGCGGTCAACGCGGATGTCTAGAAGCCTATGTGGGCGACTATGCTTTGATCCGTGAGATGACAGTCACCGGTCATACCAACGACATGGAAACCGTTTCCGACATACATGACCGCGCCAACTCAGGTGACGACAGAGCCTCATCAGTGCTTGCCCGCGCAGGTCAGATGTTTGGCCTCGGGATTTCCAACCTGATCAACTTGTATGACCCAGAGTGCATTATCGTCTCGGGGGCACAAATGAGCTTTGAGCATTTGTGTTCCAACGAAGTTATGACCCGCATTCAAAACGGCGTTGTGAATGTCGATGCACCTTTGCCCCAGATCAAAGTTCATCACTGGGGTGACATGATGTGGGCCAAGGGGGCGGCAGCCTATGGAATTGAACAAATCTCAATTCTCAAGGTCAAGGAGCTGACGGCGAATGCGTCTTGAGTTTGCGATATTTGCGACTTTGGCCACAGTTGCGAATGCGGACACTGTTATTCCCCAGTTTACAAATGTGGATGTACCAAAACATGCCTATGATGGCGGGTGGGAGCATTTTGTCGGCGGTGGTGTGGCCGTTTTCGATTGCAATGGGGACTCGCTGCCAGAACTCTTTTTGGCTGGCGGTTCCAACCGGTCTCAACTGTTCATCAATACCTCGAAGGAACAGATAGCATTTCAGGCAAAGACGCCTGAAGATCTTTCGCTGGCCGGTGTGACCGGCGCCTACCCTCTCGACGTTGATAGCGACGGCATAGTGGATTTGGCGATTTTGCGTGTTGGCCCAGACCTGCTTCTTCGGGGCGATACCGACTGCCAATTCAGCCCTTTCACTGAACTCGGGTTTCAGTCCGAGGATCACTGGACCACAGGTTTCTCAGCAACATGGGAAAGCGGGCAAACTTTACCGACCTTGGCGTTTGGCACTTATGTTGATCGATTTGATCCCGAAGGTCCTTTTGAATCCTGCGGGCCAACCCTTTTGTACCGCCCAGAAGGCGACTTGTATCACGAGCCATTGCATCTTGAGCCCGGCTACTGCTCACTTTCTATTTTATTTTCGGACTGGGCCCGAACTGGCCGTGCTGATCTTCGCGTCAGCAACGACCGTCACTACTATGTTCGCGGCGGTCACGAGCAGTTATGGGCGATGGAACCCGAGCCTCGGCAATACTCGGAAGACGAAGGCTGGCTTCCATTTTCGATCTGGGGAATGGGGATCGCCTCTCGCGACCTTACAGGAGACGGATTTCCCGAAGTTTATCTGACCTCGATGGGTGACCAGAAACTCCAGATTTTTGACCCAGTGACAAACGGCCCGACCTGGCTCGATGCGACTTACGAAAAGGGTACGACCGCTCATAGACCGCATATCGGCGGAGACGGAAGGCCATCCACCGGGTGGCACGCACAGTTTGGCGACGTCAACAACGACGGCCGGGACGATATATTCGTGGCCAAGGGAAACGTAGAACAGATGCCCGATGCAGCTCTGAACGACCCCAATAACCTACTACTACAGAACTCCGACGGACAGTTTATTGAAGCTGCAGCAGATGCCGGTGCTGCCTCGATGGCTAAGTCTCGTGGTGCGGCGATTGCTGACCTGAACAACGATGGGAAGCTGGATCTGGTGGTCGTCAACCGAGGTTCTGAGCTAGAAGTCAGCCAGAACACTTCTCAAGGTGGCAACTGGCTATTGCTGGATGTCACTCAGGATCAATCCAATCACGTAGCGATTGGTGGATTTGTTGAAGTCAAAACCTCGCTGGGTGTTCAGACCCGAGAGCTAACAATCGGCGGCGGTCACGCTGGTGGCATCGCTGGGTTTCAGCATTTTGGGCTCGGGAGTGAGGACCAGGTGCAGGTTCGTATGATCTGGCCGGATGGTTCGAAAGACGAGTGGTTGGACTATCAGCCCAACCAAATCATACGTCTTCACCGCTGATTACTTTTCAACCGGTAACCCACTTGGAACTTGGTCGGGCACACCTAACCGCTCTGCCGGGTCTTCAAGGCTTGCCAGAAATCTGAGAAGAACGTCGATTTCCTGATCCGTCAGGCTTACTTTCGACAAGCTGTTGCTTTGGGCAATCGCACCCAAGTGCTGATTATCCGACATTGCCCTTTGGTCGTCAGAGCCGGGGAAGTCCGGCAAGGTGGCCATCTCGATCGAGTAGTTTCGCAAGGACGCCACCGGGTCCAGATGATGGCGTACTATGTCCTCAAGTTCAGCATAGGCTCCGTTGTGTCCGTATGGCGCAGTCAGGGTCACGTTGCGCAGAGATGGCGTACGAAAAGCAAACGCGTCTTCGGAATCGCCGGTTACGCGAAGACGCCCATCGTCCCTGACATGGTTTTCAAATCGCGCCGCCTTTCCCGGACCGATCTGCGGCAGTGCAATCGAATGAAACTTGTGATCGGTCTGAAACCAGCCCGAATGGCAGTTGCTGCAGCCAGCTTTTCCGTAGAACAGGCCCATGCCAACTTCGGCCTCTTCTGGCAATTCAGCCTCACCTCGCATCGCGCGATCGAAGAGGCTGTTATCCGCGCGCCACTCGAACGCGATAAAGTCCGCGATTACGTTGGCAATTGCCGTGAACGTAATTTCATCATCCGGCGCTAAGTCCTCAAACCTCTGCTCGTACTCTGGAATGGCCGCAACACGTTCTGCAATCAAATCCCACGCACCGCCTTGCTGTGTCAGAAATCCGAGGCGAACCGCTTTGCTCACGACATTCTCAGAATAGTGACCCGCCATTTCGTCTGGCGACAAAACCGGGAACATCGCCTGTGCGGCCAGCGCGGACTTGAAACCAGACCGCATATGAGTACCCAACGGGGTTCTGATACCATCAGGTTGCGTTGTGTCTACCTCTAGTCGCCCATCATGAAAAAACGTCGTGAACTCAGTGGCTCCAAGATTCCAAAGCCCCGGTGAGTTTCGAGGAATACGTTGTTCCGGGGTATTCTCTGGGTCCAATGTCCGCTCTGGACCCAACCCAATTCCCCCTTCCCCTATACCAAGGGAAACACCGTCGGACGTGCCAAGCCTGGGATGATGACAGGTCGCGCAGCTGATATTCTTGTTGCCAGACAAAATCGGGTCATAGAACAGCAAACGCCCCAGCTCAGCACTTACAAAGTCAGGATCGAGGAACTCTGGCAAAGGACCAAGCGATTGGGCACGCGCACCGTCCACCATTGAGATTGTTGAGCCTATAATCAAGAATAGCGAAACTGCTCTCATGTCATTCCTTAGAAACTTCTAGAATAAGTTCCTGCCGATACGGGTTCTCCGGAGTATAGATTATTGAGGGAAACGAAGAGATATTCGGTGCGTTGGGATAACCCGATGGCTCGATACACACACCACGCGAAGCGCGACGTGGTTTCGTCAGCTCATAACCCGAATAAACCTGTGCTCCGGGCTGGTCAGAGTAGACTGTCAACGCAAGGCCAGAGGGTGAAGTGAGTTCCGCCACCGGAGCCTTTGGGCCGCGATCATGATCAAAGCAGAAATAGTGATCAATCCCATCAGGCACACTTCCAATCATATTGGGCGTTGAAAAATCCAACCCGTTTTCGTTGGTCGCAAGCACTCTGCCCGACAGAATACCCTGATCGTCGATGTCCAGATACCGATTTGAAGTTAGTTTAAGCGTATGCTGGTCTACGCCTTCTGCGGCACCCAAAGTGTAGTAGTTGTGTTGCGCAATGCTTATCGGCGTCGGCCGGTCAGGTTGTGCAGCTACTGAATAGACCAAGCGTGAACCCTGTAGGCAGATCCTGACCTCGAACCTGATTTCCCCTGGAAAGCCGCTCTCCCCATCGCGAGAAACGTAACTCAACAGGGCCTCATTCTGTGCAATCTGTTCGAATTCCCAGAACTGTTTAGACAGCCCATCGTCGCCGCCATGCAGGGTGTTTTTGCCCTCATTGGCGTTCAGTTCAAAACTGGCACCATCCAATTCAAACGTCGCGCCTCTGATCCGGTTGGCAACGCGCCCAACAATAGCGCCCAGGTAACGCGTATCGGCGAGATACTCATTTGGGTCCTCGAACCCAAGGATGAGCGGGACGTCCTTGTACCACCAACCCTGCGTAATAGCCCCATAGTTCAGGATCGAAACACGCATGTTTCCATCGATGAGAATAGCATTTTCAATGCCAGAGGCTTTACCCGTTTCTGGTTTCATCTTACTGCCAGCGGCGCAAGCGCCTGATAGAATTGCTTGTATCTCCGGTATTCGTTTTCGTAGGCGTCAATCAGATCGCCGCGTGGTTCAATGCGTTCCTGAATTTCCGGCGGCGTCATGACTTGCGCCGGTTCAGCGCCGTTGGCAGCACATATCGCGAGTCGTGCAGCGCCCATTGCGGCACCGAATTCGCTGCCTTTTGGCAATTCCAGCGGAACTTGCAAAACAGTAGCCAAGGTTTCCAGCCAGAACCGAGATCGAGCACCTCCTCCAACTGCCATAAGGCTATTTGGCTGGGTTCCGGTGCTCTTCAGTGCTTCCAGGCAATCTCTCATTCCGAAAGAAACACCCTCCATTACGGACTGGGTCAACTCAGCGGATTCCGACGAGATGTCCACGCCCAAAAACGCGCCTCGAATATGGCTATTGTTATGCGGCGTCCGTTCTCCTGACAGATATGGCAGGAAGGTGATCGCAGAAGGTCCATTTAATTCTCCTGGCATAGCTGCAGCAAGTCTTTCCACGGGTTCGCCTAGATTGCGAGCAAGCCAGTTCATGCTGTTCGTTGCAGAAAGCATGACACCCATTTGTATCCACCGATCAGGAACCGCATGACAAAAACAGTGTACGGCTGTTTCCGGATCAGGAGCATAGGCTTCCCGCGCAACAAGCAACACGCCAGACGTTCCGAGTGAGACAAAACCGATGCCGTCGTTGATGCTCCCGATCCCGCAAGCTGCGGCAGCATTGTCGCCAGCACCTCCAGCCACGACAACCGGATTCGAAAGCCCCCACTCCTGCCTCAAACGGACCTTCAACTCTCCACCCGGATCACTACCTTCGACCAAGCGCGGCATCTGCTCGACACGCATGTGACCTATGGCCAGCGCCCTTTCGGACCACTGCCGAGTGTCAACGTCAAGCCAGGATGTTCCTGCGCTGTCAGACATGTCTGAGATATATTCGCCAGTAAGCCAAAACCGCAAATAATCTTTCGGCAGCAGCACCTTGTCTACCTTTGAAAACACATCCGGCTCGTGGCTGCGCAACCACTCGAGTTTCGGCGCCGTAAACCCGGGGAATACGATGTTTCCCGATATTGCGCGCATCTCTGGCGATTGATCCAGTATCCTCGCCTCATCAGCTGACCGTGTATCGTTCCAAAGAATACAGGGCCTCAATATTTCGCCATCAGAATCCAGTAGTGTAGCGCCGTGCATGTGTCCGCTTAGGCCAATACCTCGCAATTTTGAGAATGCTTGCTGGTTGCCGACGCGAAGCTTCCCAACAACCTCGTCGCAAGCGTTGGTCCAATCCAAAGGATCCTGCTCAGACCAGCCAGGCTTGGGCGTCGAGGTGGAAATGCTGACTTCGGCATCACCGACAACGTGTCCTGAGTCATCTACCAGAATCCCGCGGAGACCTGACGTTCCCAAATCTAAGCCCAGATACATTGAGCACCACCTGTCTAAATATTTTAATGACTAAAATTATTTGAAACAGAGATCTTGTCAAGGCTCCGTCAAAGGAGTGCCTTCCAATCGTTTCTGGATCAGAACGCTCGAATGCGACGTCCTTCGATACCCCGGATAGCCAAAAGAAAGTCAGAGCAAGAGTTGAGTTTAATCGTCTGACCGAACATGGCTCAAACCTCTTAGAAAAGCCACTTTGGCAGGAGGCAAGGTTTAAGCGAGTATTTTCCCGGTTTGACCGACCGTTAGCGTTCCACCACTAACCACTTCGACATAGACGCCCATATCCATATGGCCCATCAATTTCCGAATAAGGTAGGGTAATTTCAAGTCGCGCTCGGCCGTTTTCGGGTTCACTTCAGTTGCTGCACACCTTTTCGTACGTGAGAGTATCTTCAACTCGACATCGCCAAATCTTAAAACTGATCCAACTGCATCCAGCTCAGCAAACGAAGGTAATCCGTCTATCTCAATATTCGCTCGGAAGCGCGCCGGGTGAATTTCTGCGTTCAGTTGTTCGCCCAACTTTTTCACAGAGGCCAGATTCAAAACGGATATCGCGTTCATCATTTGCGGCGATACGACAGATACATCTGTAAACCTATGAGGAGTAGAAGAAACAAACTTTGGCAGCTCTGGATCTTTTAAGTCGATCTCTGAAGAAAGGAACTCTGCCGCCTTCTCCCGATCTTCAGACTCTCGCATATCAAAGCGTCGTGTCTTTCCGTTCGCATTGATCTCAAGTGCCTGAGATTCAATTTCAAAACCGGTCTGAATGCCTGCCAGTGCAGCCTCGTTCAACAAAACGACAAAACGATCTTTCGGCAGTGGCATTGGGTTCTGCATGTCGAAACCGGAGTTGTAGCGAGCAAATCCGAACAGGCGATCGCCCGGAATGCCCTCTCCTGCTCGCAGCGTCACAGTTCGCATAGGCTCGGAACTCAAGCCTTTAATAGGGTAGCGGTTCAATCGGACGATGGAGGGATTGCTCATACGTCAACACCTAACCAAAAAGAGTTATGCACGGTCCCGAGTTGTCCGCGCTGTTTGACGCTATCTCGAATTCTCAAAGGTATCGACCAAATAATCATTGAACGCTTCAGAAGCGGGTTCTCTGAACCTGTTGGCCGCATGACGGCTGCGCCCATTTAAGTCGATATGACCATTCAATACTTCGCTGCCAAAAATACATGCGCATCAAGTTCAAAGAACAATTTCTCTAGGAATCAATAGCTAAGAAACAAAATTTGCGATCTCTACTGGTCTCTTGAGGTACGAACCTCAAAAATATCTGGACTTGAGGTGCGTACCTCAAATAGCCTTGGATGTATGCCGCGATTCGCACATCCTCGATTGACGGCGCAAAAAAGGGAGGAATGGATGACTTACACAAAACTGGCCTCAGCCAGCGCAATAGTCTTTGCCGCTACTACTCTTTCTACCAAGGCAAATGCTGAAGATCTGACACTCTGTTGGGCTGCATGGGACCCGGCCAACGCGCTTGTTGAGCTATCAAAAGAATTTGAAGCAGAATCCGGCCACTCGATGAACTTCGAATTTGTTCCCTGGCCAAATTTTGCGGACCGGATGCTGAATGAACTGAACTCTGGAGGTAAGCTCTGCGACCTGCTGATTGGTGACAGCCAATGGATCGGCGGCGGCGCCGAAAACGGTCATTATGTCCAACTGAACGACTTTTTCGACGCTGAAGGCATCAGCATGGACGACTTCGCACCTGCCACAGTTTACGCTTATTCAACCTGGCCCAAGGGTACACCAAATTACTACGCGCTGCCTGCGATGGGTGACGCAAATGGCTGGTTCTATCGCAAGGACTGGTTCGAAAACCCCGAAATTCAAGCCGCATACAAAGAAGCAACTGGTCAGGATTTACGCGAGCCCGAGTCTCAAAAAGAACTATTGCAGATCGCGCAGTTCTTCCAAGGTCGTGAGATCGACGGCAAGACCGTCTATGGGGCAGCAATCTTTACCGAGCGCGGCTCGGAAGGGATCACCATGGGTGTGACCGGAGCACTGTATCCTTGGGGCTTCAAATACGAAAACACCCCGGGCTCATATGATATGGAAGGCGCAGTAAACTCACCGGAAGCGGTTGAGGCGCTGGAGTTCTATAAAGAATTCTACAAAACGGCGACGCCTCCTGGATATACCAACTCCTACATGGGTGAGAGCTTGGATGCATTTAAGTCCGGTCAGGTCGCTATGGCTATGAACTGGTTTGCGTTCTTCCCTGGTCTATATGCCGATCCCAATACAGGTGGTGACAAGATCGACTTCTTCGTGAACCCACCACAAAATCAGCCAGGCTCGACACTCGGCGGACAAGGTATTTCTGTCGTCAGCTACTCTGACAAACAGGACGCCGCACTTGAGTACATTAAGTGGTTTGCACAGCCGGAAGTTCAGGCCAAATGGTGGGAACTTGGAGGCTATTCGGCACATAACTCGGTTCTGGAAGATCCTGGTTTCGTAGACAGCCAACCGTTTGCCGGTGACTTTCTGGAAGCAATGGCTGGAGTTCAGGATTTCTGGCAAGAGCCCGCCTATGCGGAACTGCTGCTGGCAATGCAGAAGCGTATCCACGACTACGTGGTTGCCGACCAAGGCACAGCTCAAGAAGCGCTAGATCTTCTGATCGAAGATTGGACGGAAGTCTTCGAAGACGAAGGCAAGCTGTAGTCTGGAGGCAGCTAGGAGCGGGTGCTATCCCGCTCCACCTTCACCCGTGTGTCCGAAACCAAAAAGAACTGGCAAAGAGATGTCTGACAGGACCGTAGATCGCGTTGCGCAGGCAACGCCCGAGCGAGTTGCGCGAAAAATCCGAGGGTTATCCGACCGCGCGATCGCCTGGATATTCATCTCACCAACGATTTTCTTATTGCTGGCGATCAACATCTTTCCGTTGATCTGGACCATCCAACTAAGCTTTACCAACTACAAGGCCAACCGGATCGGGCGTGAAGTCAAAGATGTCGGGCTCAGGAATTACGAGCGTATCCTGACAGACTCGGACACATGGCTGAATATGCAGGCGACGGCGCATTTCCTGTTCTGGACAATTTTTTTCCAGGTCCTGATCGGGTTTACTCTGGCATGGCTGATCAACAAGAAATTTAAGGGCAACGATCTTTGGACCACGATTATCGTGCTGCCGATGATGCTGTCTCCTGCAGTCGTCGGGAACTTCTGGAAGTTCCTGTATCAACCTCAAATCGGCCTGTTTAACTACATCGTGTCCTGGTTTACCGGCAAGGACCCATCGAGCTTTGAAATGCTGGGATCGGTCACGTTGGCCCCGTGGGCAATCGTGATTGTCGACACCTGGATGTGGACCCCCTTCGTGATGCTGATCTGTCTGGCCGGTCTGCGCAGCATTCCCGACTACATCTACGAGGCAGCTGAGATCGACCGAGCCAGTAAGCTGCGGCAGTTCTTTACGATCACCATCCCGATGGTGTTGCCGTTCCTGATGCTGGCCGTGCTGTTTAGAGGGATCGAGAACTTCAAGATGTTCGACCTAGTGGTTCAGCTAACCGGTGGAGGGCCCGGTTCTGTTACGGAACTCACTTCAATCAATCTCAAGCGGGAGGCTTTTGAAAAGTGGCGTACGGGCTATGCCTCGGCCTATGCGATCATCCTTTTCGTCACCGTGTTCGGCCTTGCGTCGATCTACGTCAAAGCCCTGAACAAGGTGAAACAGAGATGAGTAATTTTTCCGTCACTGAACCTTCGAACCGGTCCAAGTGGATCGCAGGCTTCTTGGTTATTACTTACGCGCTGATCACGATGATCCCGCTGGTTTGGATTTTGCTAACTGGCTTCAAGTCTCCAGCCGATGCGATCAGCTACCCGCCCAAGGTTGTCTTTGACCCAACGCTTGAAGGCTACGTCAATCTCTTCACCACACGCACGCGGCAGACGCAGGAATTTCTGGAAGCGAACCCACCGCAGAACTGGGCCGATGAGATCGTGCGCCAATACGACATGGTGATTGTCGGACCATCCAAATTCGGTGAGCGCTTTATGAATTCAGTTATCATCGGATTCGGCTCGACGTTCTTGAGTATCTTTCTTGGCACGCTGGCCGCCTACGCGTTCAGCAGGTTCAAAGTCCCACTAAAGGACGACCTGCTGTTCTTCATCCTCAGTACAAGGATGATGCCCCCGGTCGCTGTTGCCATCCCAATCTTCCTGATGTTCAGAAACCTTGGGCTGAGCGACACGCATCTGGGAATGATCCTGCTGTATACGGGTGTGAATATTTCCCTGGCGGTCTGGTTGCTGAAGGGTTTCATCGACGAAATCCCAAGAGAGTACGAAGAGGCCGCCCTCATAGATGGCTACACGAGGTTTCAGGCATTCTACAAAGTGGTGCTGCCGCAAGCCGCGACCGGCATAGCCTCAACAGCAATCTTTTGCCTGATCTTCGCCTGGAATGAGTACGCGTTTGCCGTGCTGCTGACATCCGCGAACGCACAGACTGCACCACCGTTCATCCCGACCATTATCGGTATCGGCGGTCTGGACTGGCCTGCCGTGGCGGCCGGTGCAACGATCTTCCTCATCCCCGTCATGATTTTCACCATCCTGATGCGCAAACATTTGCTGCGTGGGATCACATTCGGAGCCGTGCGCAAATGAGCGACTTTCTAACCGGATTGATGCGGCTCCGCCGCGGCCCATGGGAGATGGTCGCAACCATCCTTATCGCACTGGGTGTCTTTATGCTGATGCAGCCCTTTGTCCTTTGGGCCTTCACCTACTCTTTCATCGTCACGCTGATCGGAACCGTCATGTTCATCATCGTCAGCCATTTCCCGGAGTAGAAATGGCCCAGATCGTAGTCAAAAACGTAAAGAAGATGTTCGGCGACTTCACGGCTGTCCGCGAAAGCTCGTTCACGATTGAGGATGGTGAGTTTTTCATGCTGCTCGGGCCATCTGGCTGCGGAAAGACGACGACACTGCGGATGATTGCAGGGTTGGAGCTTCCAACGTCGGGTGAAATCTATCTGGACGGTGAAGAGATCAGCCAGCGGCCGCCATCAGAACGGGACATTGCCTTCGTGTTCCAGATGTTCGCGCTGTATCCCCACATGAACGTGCGCAAGAATATCAGCTACCCCCTGATATCGCAGGGCATGCCGCGTGCTGCTGTCAAAGCCAAAGTAGAGGAAGTCGCGGGAATTCTGGGGATCAACGACATACTCGATAGCCCAGTGGGTGGACTTTCAGGTGGCGATAGACAGCGCGTAGCGCTGGGTCGCGCGATTGTTCGGGAGCCCAAGGCGTTCATGATGGACGAACCCCTTGGTGCCTTGGATGCTGAGTTTCGGGAACACATGGCCGAAGAGTTGCGTGCGCTTCATGATCGCATGGGGGCGACCACTGTGTACGTCACGCATGATCAGCTGGAAGCCATGCAAATGGGCGACAAGATCGTGGTGATGAATAATGCTGTGATCGAGCAATTTGGCACACCTCAGGAAATCTACGACAAACCGGCGACGATGTTTGTGGCGGATTTTATCGGGTCTCCTTCGATGAACTTCCTGCCGTTTCAGGGAAAGGTCGAACCCGGCTCGGAAACGGTTCGACTGAACGGCCATGACGAAGCCGTACCGAGATTGATGGAAGGGGCGGAAGGTGACTTGGTTTTTGGCGTTCGCCCCGAACATGTTTTTCTGTCGGATGCGAGCGAATACAGGGCCAAGGTTCTGGCCGCAGAATACCTTGGAACCACCCAGATCGTAACATTGCAAAGTCCGAACGGAGAACTGAAAGCCCGCATTGATGCACGCGAGGTCGTCAGTCCCGGTGAGACAGTGGGATTGGAGTTCCGCTCCCCCGCAGTAACTTTGTTTGAAAAATCTACCGGGCGCGCGTTGAGGTCCGCTCTGAACGACGAGGTACTAAGCAATGGCTGAAGTCGTTTTGGAGAACATCTCGAAGTCATTCGGCAACGTCACAGCGGTGGATGATATCTCAATGACGATCCCCAACGGTGCCTTTGTGGTGTTGTTGGGTCCGACTGGCGCGGGAAAAACAACAACACTGAGATTGATTTCAGGGCTTGAGAAACTGGACTCAGGAACAGTGCGCATCGCCGGGCGTGACGTTGGAATAGACACTCCCGCTCAGCGCGATGTAGCAATGGTCTTCCAGCAATACTCGCTGTACCCGCATATGACAGTGCGGGAAAACCTGTCTTTCCCTCTGCGGTCGCCGATCCTGAAAACACCAGAGGATGAGATCACGAGGAAGGTAAACGAAGTCGCTGAGATCCTCCAGATCCCGCACAAAATGGACAACAAAGCCACTGAATTGTCTGGCGGTGAAATGCAGCGCGTTTCAATTGGACGGGCGCTTGTGCGCGACCCCCAGATATTTCTGATGGACGAACCGCTCAGCTCTCTGGACGCCAAGCTACGGGCGGATTTGCGGGTAGAACTGAAGAGAATTCAGGCAGATCTGGGATCGACTTTGCTGTACGTGACCCATGATCAGGTCGAAGCCATGACAATGGCGACACATATCGGGGTTTTGGAAAACGGCCGGTTGGTGCAGTACGGAACACCCCGGGACATTTATGAAAACCCGGGCAGTGTTTACGTAGCCAGCCGGTTGGGTCTGCCTCGGATCAACATCTTGCCGTCCGAGTTGTTCGGAGGCGATCACAAAGGCCCGCAGATTGGCCTGCGCCCGGAAAACATCATTGAAGGCGAAGGCAGTGAAGCGCGTGTGATACGCGCTGAACATCTTGGGGATCAAACGCGGTTGCACCTGGACTTAAACGGTCACCCGGTTGTGACCTTGATTGATGTCCATCAGGACTATCCATCTGGAAAATCTATAAAAATCCGCCCACACAACCCATTGTATTTTGACGCGTCCGGCGCGCGAGTGAATTAAGGAGCAAAAGCATGGCCCAGTTCCTCAACACAAAAGAAACCCTGGTGACAGAGGCCATTGATGGTCTTCTAGCCTCCTCCGGAGGGCAACTTACCCGATTGGACGGATACCCGCATATCAAGGTTGTCTACCGGTCGGATTGGGACAGGTCGAAAGTCGCCTTGGTTTCTGGTGGAGGGTCTGGCCACGAACCCGCCCATGCGGGCTTTGTTGGTGCTGGTATGCTTACGGCCGCGGTCTGCGGGGAAGTCTTTGCATCCCCATCAGTCGAAGCGGTTTTGGCGGGCATTCTTGCGGTCACGGGTGAAGCTGGGTGCCTGCTGATCGTCAAGAATTACACCGGTGACCGGCTGAACTTTGGACTAGCGGCTGAACGCGCCCGTGCATTGGGTCGCAAGGTAGAGATGGTCGTCGTTGATGATGACATCGCCCTGCCCGACCTTCCGCAACCACGTGGCGTGGCAGGTACGTTGTTCGTGCACAAAATAGCCGGAGCGCTTGCAGAAAGTGGTGCTGATCTGGACACCGTCACCGCCGCAGCAAGACGCACCATAGCCAAGGTCGTCAGCATCGGTATGAGCCTGGACACCTGTACCGTTCCGGGATCTCCGAAAGAAGACAGGATCGCCCCCGGAAAAGCAGAGCTTGGCTTGGGTATCCATGGCGAGCCCGGTGTACAGCAAGTCGAATTCTCAAATGCTGTATCGGCCATGTCCACAGTTGTGGAGAAGCTGAAACAACGGGTGGGGTCCGGGGGTTGTGTGGCGTTGGTCAACAACCTGGGTTCTACAACGCCGTTGGAAATGGCTGTCCTCACGCATGCCTTGTCCGAAACTGGTATTGCCCATCACATCATAGGCCCGGCCCCAATGATGACATCGCTGGATATGCATGGATTTTCTGTTTCCATTCTGACGGTAGATCAGGACGATTTATCGGCGCTTAAAGCGCCTGTTGACCTGGCGGCTTGGCCCGGCGTCAATTCTATCGACCCGATAAAAGTCGCACCTCTGCCTGATGGGCTGACTCCTATCGATCCAATTCCTTCGAACAATCCCGCCACAAGGGAAACGATCACCCGGTTGTCTGAACTGCTCATCAACGCAGAGAAGAACCTGAACGAGCTGGACGCGAAATCCGGAGATGGCGATACAGGAAGCACATTGGCGACGGCCGCAAGAGCATTGCAAGGTAGCCTTGACCGCATGCCGCTTGCTGATCTGACGCAACTGTTTCCGGCATTAGGAAATGAGTTAAGCCAGACAATGGGTGGTTCTTCTGGCGTGATACTCGCAATTTTCTTCAACGCAGCTGGTGATGCTTGTGCGAGCGGGGCTTCGGTATCGAAGTCTCTGGTCGAAGGCCTGAATCGCGTCAGCCAGGTTGGGGGTGCCAAGGTCGGTGACAGGACAATGATTGACGCCCTGGCACCAGCACTTGCCGCGCTGCCATCTGGTTTGACGCATGCAGCCAAAGCTGCCCGCGAAGGCGCGAACAACACCGCAAATATTCGTCGTGCGAAGGCGGGCCGCGCGGCCTATGTTCCCGAAGAAAACCTAGTTGGACATAACGATCCCGGCGCTGAAGCTGTTGCTTTGTTGTTTGAAGGCTTGGCACGGGAGATTGAGGGCTGAAGAACACGTGGAAGATCAAAAACAAAAAATAGAATTGGTGAAAAAGCCAACCGTTAATGACATCGCTCGCGTGGCGGGTGTCAGCCTGGCGACCGTTGATCGGGTCTTGAACAGGCGCCCCGGCGTGCGAGCAGTGACTGTACAGAAAGTACAGAAGGCGATTGATCAGCTGGGGTATGTGCGCGACACCGCCGCAGCCAACCTGGCGCGAAACCGCGTCTACAATTTCCTCTTTGTTTTACCAGACACGGACAACGAGTTTGTGGAGGCAATAAGCAGTCAGATCGCTGAACAAACACGTGACCAATTTATCCAACGGACGCGCGTTGCAGTAAAGAACGTTGCTCCGTTCGAGCCGCAAGATATCGTCAACATTTTAGATGCTGTCGACAGTTTGGACGTTGACGGAGTCGCCGTTTTCGGGCCCGAAACGCCTTCTGTCCGCGACGCTGTAAAAAGGCTCAGGGACAAAGGCGTTCCGGTTGTTGCCTTGGTGTCTGACTTGCCAAGTTCTGAGCGAGACCACTTTGTCGGAATTGATAACGTTTCGGCAGGACGAACCGCCGCTCAGCTGATGGGAAGATTTGTCCATCGTGAAGGCAAGGTCTTGGTTCTTACAGGATCCCGTTTGGCGCGTGACCATCTGGAGCGTCGTCAAGGCTTTGACCTTGTTGTGGCTGAGGAATTTCCGAACCTGGAAGTCGTAGCGTCTGTCGAGGGTCGGGATGACCCGGATCTGATTTACAGGATGATGCCCGAAATCTTTGAAATCTATCCGGATCTGGTCGGAATATACTCGTCAGCAGCGGGCAATGCGGGCCTGATTCAATTTCTTTCAGAGAACAAACTCAGCAAAGATCTGGTGATCATAGCTCATGAGCTTACTCCGCTCAGTCGTGAGGCGCTCAGGCTTGGCACATTTGACGCCTTAATCTCGCAAGATACCGGGCACATTGTTCGTTCTGCCGTCCGTCTATTACGCGCAACTTCGGACAAGGTTCCGTTCAACAAAGCACAGGAACGTATCCGTATCGATATCTATCTGAAGGAAAATTTACCGCCATAGAGGCTCAGGTTTTGGGGAGGAAATTTTATGAAAACAATCAAAGGTCCAGCATTGTTTCTTGCGCAATTCGCGGGGGACGAAGCGCCGTTCAATTCGTGGGACGCGATCACTAAATGGGCGGCTGACTGTGGATACAAGGGCGTTCAGGTTCCTAGTTGGGATGACCGGTTGTTCGACCTGGAACAAGCCGCATCCAGCGCCAGTTATTGCGATGACTTCAAAGGCAAAGCCAAGGAAAATGGCGTCGAAGTCACTGAACTTTCAACCCACCTTCAGGGCCAACTTGTGGCCGTTCACCCGGCCTATGACAGCGCGTTTGATGGTTTTGCAGCCGAAAGCGTCAGAGGAAACCCGAAAGCCCGGCAAGAATGGGCGGTAGACCAAGTTAAAAAAGCGCTATCTGCTTCGAAAAACTTGGGTATTACAGCGCATGCGACATTCTCAGGCGCATTGGCATGGCCCTATGTCTATCCTTGGCCGCAGCGCCCTGCTGGCTTGATCGAAACGGCATTCGAGGAGCTTGCTCGTCGTTGGGTGCCAATACTAGATCATGCCGAAGAATGCGGCGTTGACGTCTGTTACGAAATTCACCCAGGTGAGGACCTCCACGACGGCGTGACGTACGAGATGTTTCTTGAACGGACAGGCAATCACCCACGCGCTTGCATGTTGTACGACCCGTCGCACTACGTGCTGCAATGCCTCGACTATCTGGACAATATCGACATCTACAAAGATCGGATCCGGATGTTCCATGTCAAAGATGCCGAGTTTAACCCGACCGGCCGGCAGGGTGTTTATTCCGGGTATCAAAGCTGGGTCGATCGTGCCGGGCGCTTCCGGTCGCTTGGTGATGGCCAAGTGGATTTCGGGGCGGTCTTTTCAAAAATGGCGGCGAATGACTTTGATGGTTGGGCAGTTGTCGAATGGGAATGCTGCCTCAAACACCCCGAGGATGGAGCGCGTGAAGGCGCTAAGTTTGTGTCAGATCACATTATCCGTGTTACCGAGAAAGCCTTTGATGATTTCGCTGATGGTGGCGCAGACGAAGCAGCCAATCGTAAAATGCTGGGGATTGAATGATGGTCACAGGACGCAATGAAGAAACCTCGGGCCGCATTCGACTTGGCATGGTTGGCGGCGGGAACGACGCCTTCATAGGTGGCGTTCATCGAATAGCGGCGCGACTGGACGACAAGTTTGAATTGGTTGCCGGTGCTTTGTCTTCGACGCCAGAGAAATCTCTTGAAAGTGGTCGGGCGTTGGGGCTCGAACGGGTCTATGGAGATTTCAAACAAATGGCGATAAGGGAAGCCCGACTAAAATCCGGGATTGAGGCGGTCTCAATTGTCACGCCAAATCACGTTCACTATGCAGCCGCGCGCGAGTTCCTGAAACGCGGTATTCATGTAATTTGTGACAAGCCACTCACCTCGACCCTTGCCGATGCAAAAAAGCTGGTCAAAGCAGCGGAAAGCGCGAATGCCCTATTCATTCTGACCCATAACTATACGGGCTATCCAATGGTCCGGCAGGCACGTGAAATGGTCGCTAACGGAGATATCGGCAAGATCCGCGTGGTTCAGGTTGAATACCCCCAGGACTGGCTGACCGAGCAGCAGGATTTCAAACAGGCTGAGTGGCGAACCGATCCCGAACGCTCGGGCGCGGGTGGATCAACCGGTGACATCGGGACTCATGCTTACAACCTCGCTTGCTTTGTAACCGGGCTGAAGGCGGAAAGCTTGGCGGCGGACTTGCAGGCCTTTGTGCCGGGGCGCAAAGTCGATGACAACGCGCACGTTTTGCTTCGATTTGAAGGTGGAGCGCGCGGTATGCTGTGGTCGTCTCAGGTGGCTCCCGGCAATGAAAACGCACTTCGTTTGCGGGTCTACGGCGAAAAAGGTGGGCTGGAGTGGGCCCAGGAAGATCCCAATTATCTTTGGTTTACGCCATACAACGAACCCAAGCGTTTGATAACCCGAAATGGTGCTGGTGCTGGTGACGCAGCCAATCGGTTGAGTAGAGTTCCTCCGGGACATCCCGAGGGATATCTTGAGGGGTTCGCGAATATCTATGGAGAGGCCGCAGAGGCAATCCAAGCCTTCCGAAATGGGATTTCACCTGACGGGTCGGTTGTTTATCCAACGGTTCATGACGGACTCAATGGTGTTAAATTTGTGGCCGCATGCGTGCAAAGCTCTTCAAGGAATGCGGCTTGGGTCAGCTTAACTTAAAATCTGATTGTGGGCATAAGGCAGAAATCTTGGAAGGCAGCACGGCTATCTGCCAAAAACCGAAGCGCACCCAACCTCTAGGGTCAGGACCCATTGATTTCCGCTTGGCTGCGTGATTCACGGTTCGAAAATCGAGCGGTGACCATGTCTGATCTTTTCTGGCTGACGGATGCGCAGATGGCGCGTCT
>NZ_JBQFPY010000012.1:0-95199 GCF_056536625.1 Ruegeria sp. CJ9 | reverse complement strand
ATGGTGCCTGTTGACAGCGACACAGCCCGTCGCATACCCCTTGTTTTGCTGGAGAGACCGGCTGAAGAAGTGCCTGTAACGGGAGCAGAACTTCCGCCCCCGGGCACCACTTTCTCAGGTAAACCCTTGGTTTCACTCCAGCTTTTAACAGCAGGTTGGAGCCGTAGACCATGTCGGCTCAGGTTACCTGTTTCATCCACTTTCTGAGAACCTCAAGCGGGTAACCTGTCCCGTAGGAATGGCCTACACCATCTGTGCGCCAGCCTCCGATCTGATCGACCACGTCTGCCGGACACTCTACGGCTCTTAGACGATCCCGCATTGAGTGCCTGAAACCGTGCATGGTGTATCCCGCTGGGACAAGTTCCCTCATCCACTTGTTCAAGGCGGCACTAGCCGCATTGGCATTTGTAGTATCGGACCTGTTGTATCTTGGGAATGCGAACTGAGACGAGCCAGCTTCTTTGAGTATGCGCTGCGCTGCCCATCTAGCGTGTCCTTCAAGTGGTACATCACGCTCACTGTCCTGCGTCTTCAAACGACGCCAAGGATGATAGCGAACGCGGACTGAGAGAGAACCATCGTCCGCACACATGAAGTCCTCTTTCACCAGCCCAGCAGCCTCAGCAAGCCGCATGCCTGTGTCTGAAACCAAGGCCACCAACCAACGCAAGTCATCATCAAGTTCCCTGCATTTCGCCTGAACGGTCACTATCGCTTCTCTAGGCAATGGGTTGCGGCCAGAGACCCCAGCGGAGCGGTCGTAGTAAACTCCAGAGAAAGGGTTGTGCAGCGAAAGCCCCTGCTCACTCGCTGCGAAGTTGGTAACGGCTCTGACTGTACCGAAAATCCTTGTGAGGCTGCTACCGGCGAGACCACGCGCGATGAGTGCGTCGCGGAACTTGTTCGCGTCCGCCTTGGAATAAACTTCGAGGTGTTTGTCGCCACAGGCATCAATCACGTAGCCACACGCTCTCTGAGCGCCCCGGTGAAACGTCAAGGGGCGTCCTTGGCCCTTCTGTGTACGATAAATCTCGACTGCCTCAGACAACAGTACAGAGGCAGCAGAAGTTTCGTTCAGAACAACTGGTGTTACGGCGGAGTTGTCTGCGCCAAGACGCAACATGTGCTTTCCAGGCAGTTCTGTATCCTGCGACCTCAGATGAAACCAATACTCATCCAGTTGATCAGCCGCTCTTCTTGCTCTCGCCGCCGCTACGTTTGCCGAGTGAGTACGCAAAGAAAATGCGATCCGAGAAGACGAGTAGTAGCGGCAAAGCTCCTTGGGGATGCGGCGACTGAAGTAAAAAACACCCTCCTTCACGAAGGTGTACTTGGGTGAAATGGTCTCTGACATGGTCTACGGCTCCAACCCGCTGTTAAAAGCTGGAGTGAAACCAAGGGTTTACCTGAGAAAGTGGTGCCCGGGGGCGGAATCGAACCACCGACACGAGGATTTTCAATCCACTGCTCTACCCCTGAGCTACCCGGGCACGGGAACGATGTTCATCGTTGGGTGGAGGCCTTCTATGACTTGCCACAGGCAGTGTCCAGAGGCTTTTTCAGATTTTTTCAGTGTGGACGCGATTGCTCGGTTTGACCTTCGGATCCATCCGTGTCCAAGTCCTCTTCCCGCTGCGACGGAACCGCATATGAGCCGTTCAACCACTTGGCCAGATCGAGGTCAGCACAGCGTTTTGAACAAAAGGGGCGGAACTTGGTTACCGTGTCTTCACCACAGATCGGGCAACTCATTTCAACACCTCCGTCAGTGGAATACGGCCGCGTTTGCGTTGCAGTTCGTAATGGCCCAATGGTGTCCAACCCGCCAGGGTGGTTTCAATTCCATCTGCCTTGAATGCGGCGCGCAGGGCTGATTCAAAACCGCGCCGATCTTTCTTGGGCATTGGGGCAAGGTCCAAGGTGATTTGCCCGCCCAGACCCCGCACGCGCAACGCACGTGCCAACACCTTGGCGCAGGCGAAGTTCGCCTTGGTTCCGGCGGCCATTGAGGTGTCGGATCCGGTGTTTACATCCACAGCGACCAGGGCGCGTGTGGGCTGAATATACAAGTGCCCGCCGCCCGGAAGCGGCTCGGAAATACCGCGCACCTCGTCCAACGCATCTAACACGCCCTGTGTTTCAAAGCTTCCGTCCTGCGTCACCACTTCGGCCGGGTCGGTCCAGTCGCGCCAGGCCAGAACGTGAGGGCCATCGCCCTCCAACAACAGTTCGGGTTCGGTTCCCGGATCATTCAAAACCTGATCGGCATGGGCCAGCATGGCGTTGATGTCCTCGGCGATCTCGCCCGCATCTTCACCCAGACAACAAGAGCGCAGAATCAGGCCATAAGTGCTGCCGTCCATGCAGTCATGCGCAATCTCAAGCAGACGGTCGCGCTCGTCCTCGTCACGGATTGAGCGTGAAATATTCAGGCCCGGCGCTTCGGGTGTGACAATCGCATAGCGGCTTTTGAACAGGATGCGATCTGTGACCGGCAGCGCCTTGCCCGGCTCTGCATAGCCAGTGATCTGCACCAGCATCAGGGTGCTCGGGGCCAATCCCTTCACCTGCCGCAAGAAGGCCGGACCGTCGGGAGTTGTCAGGAACATGCCGCCCTGCCCTTTGACGGGGCGGTCGGCACGGGCGCGGTAGATCGTGCCCGGTGCGGGGGCACCCCCTGCGATCAGGAAATCATCCAGCTTGCCATCCACCATTAAGGCGGCAGCTTCGCGGTTGTCGATATGATCCAGAACGATGGTGCGGCCCTTCATGACACCTCACGATACAAGGGATAGCCGATACCCTGCAAAAGGGCGGCAGTTTCAGACAGGGGTAACCCTACGATGCCGGTGAACGAACCTGAAATCCAGGGAATGAACGCCCCGGCCGGACCTTGAATGGCATAAGCACCTGCTTTGCCCTGCCAATCTCCGGTTGCCAGATAGGCATTAATCTCAACGTCCGACAGGCGCTTGACCTTGACCTGCGAGACCACATCACGTTGCAACACCCGATCCCCACGCCGCACAGCGACCGAAGTGATCACGCGATGCCGCCGACCGGACAGCGCATGTAGGAATTCGGCCGCCTGCCCCGCATCTTCGGGCTTGCCCAGAATGCGACGGCCAAGCGCGACGGTCGTATCCGCACACAGGGTGACATCATCGCTATCCGCCTGAATAGCCTGCACTTTTGCCCGTGTAATACGATTACAGTAAGGCACTGGCAATTCGCCTTTCAAAGGCGCTTCGTCAATGTCGGGGGCGCGAATTGCATCGGGCTGCACGCCAAGCTGGGCCAGCAGGTCCAGCCGCCGTGGGCTGCCCGATCCTAAGATAAACGCCATTGCGGCAGGCGTTACTTGAAGCGGTAGTTGATCCGACCCTTGGTCAGATCATAGGGGGTCATCTCGACCTGAACCTTGTCGCCGGCCAGAACACGGATGCGGTTCTTGCGCATCTTGCCTGCCGTATGTGCGATGATCTCATGGCCGTTTTCCAGCTCGACCCGAAACGTCGCATTAGGCAGGAGTTCCTTCACGACACCGGGAAATTCGAGCGTATCTTCCTTGGCCATGTTGTCTCCATCATTACGTTGCACCCGCAGAATCTACGGGGATGTGCGCTTAAATGAGCCCATTTTGGGCTTATTTCAAGGCCAGAATCACCTAAAGGCGCGATAATGTGACGGAATCGACTCGCGGCGACTGCTCCTCCCAATGAGTGCGGTTCAAAACATGCCCGTCGGTGCGAACTTCGGCAATTGCTGAAAGGTCGATATCCGCATAGGTCCATCCCGGCTGGCTCAAAGCGCCTTCGGCCAACACACCAGTCGCAGGAAACCCCTTGTCGGGTGGGCCGAAAATGCCGCCGGTGCCGGTATTCTTGTCCACCGCCTCGGACCAGTCATTGTCCCCGACCAGAGACGCCATCACCGTAACGCATTGATTTTCCAGCGCCCGTGACATCGCGCCGATCCGAACCCGCCAATAGCCTGCCAAAGCCTCGGTACATGAGGGGACTAGGATCAGATCGGCCTCGCTCAGCGCACGGCCCAACAGGGGAAATTCGCTGTCATAGCAGATCAACACGCCGATCTTGCCCAACGCGGTATCGAATAGTTTCAGCGGTCCGCCCGGCGCGATATCCCAGTCTTCGCGCTCAAAGCGGGTCATGATCTGTTTGTCTTGATGATCCTGCCCACCATCGGGCGCATACAGTGCTGCACGGTTTACCGGTCGGCCCGGCCCATCCACAATCGGGGCCGACGCGCCCAGAATGTAGATCTTGTATTCCTGCGCAAGAAGCTGATGCAGGACCTGCGCCGCTTCCATCCGATCAGACACTGCCCGGATCGAACGCTCAAGATCGCCCGCGACGTCGACCCCATCCAATGTCGACAACTCCATCGCACCGTATTCAGGAAAGACCAGCAACTCAGCCCCCTGTCCGGCGGCGTCTGAGACCCAGCGGCCTAGCTTGTCCTCATACTGCGCCCAACTGTCGAGCCAATCGAGGTTATAGGCAGCGGTTGCGACTTTCATTTTTTGAAACCCAGTTCTTTTGGTCACGCGACAGTAGATTGCAAATGGATAGCCTGTACAGCTCAATTGAACCAAAAGTAAGCGCGCCAGCCCGCAAATTACCCAGTACAGAGTTGGTTTGGACTACCCAATAAACCTGCATTACTGTCCAGATTTGCATTAACAAATTTCGGCAACGTTACCAAGCTGTCAAATCGGACGCTGTCGGCAAAATTGTAAAGCACCTTACCGGAGCGTAATCTGGCGGTGTTAGACTGTGTAACACTCAACCGATGCTTAGGGTTTTTCATAACGGGAGAAATTGACATGCCTCATTACATTAATCACTTCACTTGCTCGGCGGCGGCATGGCCAAAAGACCGCGAGGGGGAGATCGCTGCGTGGACCGATATGGTCGGCGACGCCAGCGAACTTGTGGAAGGGGAAGGCCCAGTCAAATTCACAGGTTGGATAAGCAATACTGAGGGCTATGTTCTCCTTGAGGCGGACTCCAAAGCCGAAGTAATTGGGATCTGTGCGCAATTCTGGCCGCTTTTTCACAATGACATCATGGAAATTGTGCCAACTGCAGAAGCAGGACCAGCAATTTTGGCTGGCGTAAAGCGAGGGTGGGAAAAGAAGGCATAGCACTTCGTTCTGGCGACCATCAGTTTCCCCTGAAGATCGGAAAGGCCGGCCAATTTGCGGGATTGCTACATGCTAACGGGTCAGCACCGTCTGTTAGATATCCCGTATCCAGAACTGCAGCGGCTTCAGCGTCTCGCCTTTTTCCCCGATATCCTTCCACGAGAACTGGGCGACGGCGCCTGACAGCGGCTCATATCCCCGCGCCCGCCAGAAGGCGTCCAGCGGCCGGTAGTTTTCGGGCCGCATCGGGTGATCCGCCGGGCGCTGTACGCCGCAAAAGGCGCATTTGCTGAAACCCAGTGCGCGGGCATGCTCCTCACGCAGATCGAAAAACTTATGGCCAACGCCCTGACCTCGATAATCGGACAGCAAAACGGATTCCGCGCAGTAGAAGATCTGCGACAGATCCAGCCCGGTGCCCTCAAACGCCGCCGCGAAATCGTCGGCGTGGTCAGTCAGCGGTGCCCCGGTTGACGCGCCAATCAGGCGATCGCTGTCAAAGGCGCCGACGACAATTGCTTTGTCGCTGTCACGATAGGATTGCAGATATTTCCGCTCATATGCCAGATCACCATCATAAAGGTAGGGCCACGCCCGAAACACTTCGATCCGCAAGCGCGCCACATCGTCCAGAGCGGCCTCTAGCGCCGCACCGGTCAGGGGGCGGACGGCGGTGACCTCAGCCACCGGACACCTGCTTGGTCCAGTCTGCAAGATTGTAGAAGGTGGTGACGCGGGTGATCTTGCCATCCTTAAGGTCAAAGAACGACCCCGCTGGCAGGCGGTAGGTCTGACCGTGGGCCTCGGGCAGGCCCTCGTCAGTTTCCAGATAGGTGCCGTTCACGATGAATTCGGCCGCTGCACGTGTGCCGCCCTTGGCCTCGAAAACCACGATATCAGTCAGGTTCTCGCGATAGCAGCGGTTCATATGATCGCAAAAGGCCGTGAATTTCTCTTTCCCGACACGAATTTGACCTTCGTTCACGTGATGGGCCACATCCTCGGACAGGCAGGCCAACATGCCCTCTACATCGCCGGCGTTGAAGGCATCGAAATAGGTTTGGACGGTCTGGTTCATGGTCACTCCGTAGGTTCGCCCCAGCGATCTTTCAGATGCTTGATGATCTGATCGCGGGTCTGTCGGTAGTGATGTAGCTTTTGTTCGCGATTCTCGCCCAGTCCAGTAGGGTCCATTATTGGCCAATAATCGACATCCAGATGAAAAACCCGTGTCAATTCCAGCGCCTGACGCTGACTGGCGGGCGACAGAGCCACGACCAGGTCGAAGGAACTAAGATCGTCGCCCCATTCCTGCATCTCATCAAAGGACCGCGAGCGATGCCGGGACAGCTCGACGCCGATCTCGTGACAAACGGAAATGCAAAACCCGTCAATCTCAAGGTCGTTATGGACGCCAGCAGACTGTACATAGGTGCCGGTACCATAGAATTTCTTCATGATACCTTCGGCCATCGGAGACCGGACCGAGTTGTGGTCGCAACAAAATAGGACCGACTGCGGCAAAGGCTTCACGCGTCAGCCCCCAAAATGCAACACGCAAATCAGCGTGAACAGACGGCGGGCGGTGTCTGTGTCAATATCCGCCTTTCCTTCCAGCCGCTCCTGCAACACGCGGCTGCCTTCGTTGTGAATTCCGCGCCGGGCCATATCGATGGTTTCGATCTGGCTGGGTGGCAGGTTCTTGACCGCATTGAAATAGCTTTCGCAGATCTGAAAATAGTCTTTGACCACCTGCTTGAACGGGCCAAGCGAAAGGTGGAACTCGGCGGCTTTTTCCTCGGCCTCGGTGGCGATGTCAAAGACCAGACGTTTTTCACGGATCGACAGTTGCACGTGATACGGCCCGTCCGGCGCCGTGCGCCCATCCCGTTGAGGAAGGGTAAAACTGTTGTCTTCCAGCAGATCATAGATGGCGACCTTGCGCTCTTGCTCGATCTCGGGGGTCGGCGGCGGCAGGTTTCGATCATCCAGTTCGATATGTGAAATGCGGGTCATGTCGCGTGTGGTCCGTTCAGTTCAGCACAGACCTATAGCATTGGTTTTCATTGAGCAACGCACAGAAACGCCACGTGCCATAGGTCTTTGCATCAATTCAGCCCGTTGAGGCGGGCCGTCACCGACAGACCGTGCGCCTCAAGGCTTTCGGATTGCGCCAGTTGTTCCGCCGCAGGGCCAATAGCGCGCAGCGCGTCGGGCGTCATCTGGCTGAGCGTGGTACGTTTTAGAAAATCCATCACGCTGAGACCGGATGAGAACCTGGCCGAGCGCGCGGTGGGCAGCACGTGATTTGGGCCACCAACATAATCACCGATGGCCTCGGGCGTGTACTGGCCCAGGAAAATCGCACCCGCATGGATGGTTTTTTCACTCAGCCCGACCGGATCGGCGACGCACAGCTCCAGATGCTCGGGCGCAATGCGATTGGACAGGGCGGCGGCCTCATCCAAATCGCGCACGGTGATTATTGCCCCAAAGTCGCGCCAGCTGGCCCCTGCGATGGCGCGGCGTTGCAAGGTTTCAAGTCGCTTCTCAACCGCTTGCGCCACTGCCTGCCCAAAGTCGGCATCATCGGTGATCAGGATCGACTGGGCGCTTTCGTCATGTTCGGCCTGGCTAAGCAGATCCAACGCGATCCAATCGGGGTCATTATCCTTGTCCGCGATCACGAGGATTTCAGATGGACCGGCAATCATGTCGATCCCGACCTTGCCGAACACTCGGCGCTTGGCCGCCGCGACAAAGGCATTGCCCGGGCCAGTGATCTTGTCCACTGGCGCGATGGATGCGGTGCCATAGGCCAGCGCTGCAATCGCCTGCGCGCCACCGATGCGATAGATTTCGTCGACTCCGGAAAGCCGCGCGGCCAACAGGACCAGTGGATTCACCTGCCCGTCTGGCGTTGGCACCGTAATAGCCAACCGCTGAACCCCCGCCACCTTGGCCGGAATTGCATTCATCAGAACTGACGAGGGGTACGAGGCCAACCCGCCCGGCACATAAAGCCCGGCTGCCGACACCGCCGACCAGCGCCAACCCAGTGTCGCCCCGGCTTCGTCGGTCCATTGATGATCCTCAGGCATCTGTTTTTCGTGATAGGCGCGGATGCGCTCGGCGGCCAGTTCCAGCGCAGCGCGGTCCGTATCCGAAACCTGCGCAACCGCAGTGTCGATTTCTTCTGCGGAAAAGGTCAAAGTAACGGGCGTCAGGTCAAGCCGATCGAACTTGGCGGTCAACTCTATCACAGCCGCGTCGCCCCGGCTGCGCACATCATCGATGATTTGCGCTACGGTGGCGTCTACGTCCGGGCTGTCCTCGCGCTTGGCCGACAACAGCGCTTGAAAGGCGGATTCGAACTCGGACGACGTGGTATCAAGGAAAACGGGCATGATCAGGCACTCCGGGGCGTTTGATGGGGACATATCGCCGGGATGAGTTGGCCTCAACCCTTAGTCCTTTGAGTGCAGCGATTTGCGCATCGCGAAACAGGACACGTCGCCACGCGCGCCACATTGCCCGGTGGCCTGCCAGCCGTGCCGCCGGTAAAAGTCCTGCGCGGTTTTTGTCGCCTCTAGTCTGGCATCGAATTGACCTGAGGCAATCAGGTCTTTCTCAAGCCGGTGCAGCAGGACGGTCCCGATGCCATGACCAGTGTGATCCGGGTCAATGTACAGCAGCGTGATTTCGTCGTCGCGCAAACCGCCCACGGCGGCAACCTGCCCTGCATGTTCGGCCAGCCATATGTGCGCACCCGCCACGATCCAACCCCGGATGGATGCAGGGTCCTTGTTTGCGGTCCAATGCGCGATGGCCTGTGGGTCGCCCCGATGATCCGCGACACAAAGCTGGGTGATCGATCGGATCAACACCCGACTCAGATCGAACACATCAAAAACGGTTGCGCGGCGCAGGGATACTCCAGCCGGAAATTGCGAGAATGCCTGTGAAATGCCGCGCTTGTTCTGCATCTATTCGGGGTGATGCGGCGCCTGACCCGAAGGGGCCTTGTACGGCCGCGTCACATCCTTGAGCGTGGCGTCCAGTGCTTCGACCTTCAGTCGGATGGCACCATCCCCTGCCAGCGTCAGCAAAACCTGACCCGCTCCGTCCTCGCCTGCCTCAAAATCAATCGACAGCAGGGACATCACCATCTCCTTATCCCTGCGGTCGATGCCCTGACTGGCCACCGACAGCACCGAATCGAACACCAGAACCGCCTGAACCCGCTCAAACGGACGATCACGGCGTGTCGCGGCATCCTTATCTTCCCACCGAAAACGGTTCAGCAGCAGGCCGAACCGGCGCTGCGAGGGCTGCCATGTTATCTCGGTTACAGGAAATACCGCATCCTGCGCCAGGGTCGAGATCACCTGCAGATCCTCTGCATCCTCGGCACCCAGATTCAGAGGGGCCTCGCGCCCGTCGTGGAAACTTGCGTCTGTCATTGGCCCTTGATCCGTTCTATTTTTGCACCCACGCCTTCCAGCTTGCGCACCACATGCTCATATCCGCGGTCCAGATGATAGACCCGGCTGACCGTGGTTTCGCCCTCAGCTGCCAGACCCGCCAGAATCAACGAGACTGAGGCCCGCAGATCCGTTGCCATCACCGGCGCACCTTTCAGCTGATCCACACCTGTAACAGTGGCCGTGCCGCCATGCACTTCGATATTCGCGCCCATGCGCACCAGTTCAGGGGCGTGCATAAAGCGATTCTCGAAGATGCGTTCTTCCAATACCGCGGTGCCTTCGGCCGTACACATCAACGCCATCATCTGCGCCTGCAGGTCGGTCGGAAACCCCGGAAAAGGCTCGGTCACCACATCCACCGAGGTCACGCGCCCGTTCTTGCGCGCCACTTTCAGACCCTTTTCGGTTTGCGTGACGCTGACACCCGCCGCGTCGAGCTTGGCAGCAAAGGAGTTAACCAGCGACATGCGACCGCCCAGCAACTCTACCTCACCACCGCAAATGGCCGGGGCCAGCATATAGGTGCCCAGCTCAATCCGATCGGTCACAACCTGGTGGGTTGCACCGTGCAAGCGATCAACGCCCTGAATCTCGATGGTCGAGGTCCCCTCGCCCGAGATTTGTGCGCCCATCTTGCGCAGGCACTCGACTAGATCGACGATCTCAGGCTCGCGCGCGGCGTTCTTCAGAACCGTGGTGCCTTTGGCCAATGTGGCCGCCATGACGATGTTTTCGGTCGCACCCACCGATGCAAAACGCATCTCGTGGACTGCGCCTTTCAACCCGCCGGATGCCTTGGCGTGCAGATAGCCGTCCTTCAGCTCGATCTCAGCGCCCAGCGCCTCAAGCCCCTCAACGTGCAGGTCCATGGGTCGCGCGCCAATCGCACAACCGCCAGGCAGCGAAACCACCGCCTGCCCCAACCGCGCCAGCATCGGACCCAACACCAAATTGGACGCACGCATCTTGCGCACGATTTCATAATCCGCAGTGTGGCTGGTCAGATCATGACTCGACATCGCGATCACCTGCCCGTCCTGCAGCGACGACACCTCAGCCCCCAAAGACTGCAGCAATTGTGTCATGGTCTTGATGTCGCTCAGCCGCGGCGCATTGGTCAGCGTCAGCGGTTCTTCGCTCAGCAAGGTTGCGGGCATCAGCGTCAAACACGCATTCTTGGCCCCCGCAATCGGTATCTGACCGTTCAGCGGCCCATTGCCCGTCACCAGAATCGAATCCATCTGCTCTTATCCCTCGTCCTTTTCGGCATCGTTATCCGAGCTTGCGCGCGCCTTGGCCTGCGCCTTGCGCCGCGCCATATTCGCCTTCAGCGCCGCCTTCAGCCGCTCTTCCCGAGCGTCCGCGGATTTGCCATGTTTTTTGGGTGTATTTCTATCTGCCATAATCTTTCTCTACAGGAGGTGAAAAAAACCGTCCAGAGACCCTTGCGCCCTGTTTCGTTTGCGTCTAATCACCCGCCCACAGCGCTGCTGTAGCTCAGAGGTAGAGCACTCCCTTGGTAAGGGAGAGGTCGAGAGTTCAATTCTCTCCAGCAGCACCATAAAATCAAAGACTTATAGAATTGTCGGCGTGCCCCCATAGGGGACAGGCGACCACATGGCGACCACATGGGGGCCATCGCACAGGATTCCTCATCCGATGGCTACGTTGCGCCGATTGGCTTGAGCATTCGATGATAGGCTGCACCCAACTGACGAACCCGCCCCCCGGCCTACCCCCTCAGTCAGCCCTGCGTGTACCATTGAGGCTCGCCGACTTTGCGGGCATGATTTTCAAAGGACCATCCTCTCTTAAGTAAAGCTCTAGGTGTTCTTTGAAGGCTGTCGAATTGGGGGCTCGGGACGAATGCCCGCTTCAGCCCGACAGGGGACGTTCACACAAGACGGAGCTACGTCCGAGGTGCGGACAGAGCCGCCATCCACTTAGCACAAGGCAATGACCGCTCTTAGTCCATAGCGGACACCAAGATGTATTGCGCTAAGTACGCGCGTACAAAACGCAAAGCTGACCTTAGGCAATATCTTTGAAATCACAATTGATTTTGCTGCGAATGACTCGGCAAAAAGGCAAAAGTTCTAGTGTCAGATTTTGATTCAGCTGCTTTTCTCAATTGTGTCGGAAAGCAGAAAATTATTGATCGCAAGTCGCCAATCATAAGGGTCAAGGTTGCAGAATGAAACTCTTGTATCTCCTTCACGGTCACGTAACCCATCAACTTTACTGGCGATCACATTGCGCTTCGCGGCAAGCGCTTCGTCCAGCACAAGTCCATAAGCCTCCCAACGCGAGGGAATCGCAATGATATCGACGGCTTGATAAGCTTCTGCCGGATCTTTGGCGTGACCCCGAAATTCGATGCGCGGGTCACCCTCTGCCAACGCCTCAAGGTATGACCGTTGACTGCCTTCGCCAAAGATCAACAAGCGCGCGCCCGGCGTTCGGGTTGACCGAAAGCCTTGGATCAGGATGTCGAAGCCTTTCTGCTGCTCGAGCCGCCCGATGGCGCCAATTGTGGTCTTTGACTTGGGAGGCATCGTCTTTCGTGACAACTGCTCAAGATCAACGGTCGGAGGAATGACGGCCAGTTTTTCTGAAACCGCTAGGCGTCGTTCTTGCATCCAGTCCGCCTGCGCATGGCTGACCGCCACCAACTGATCGAAGAAGGAATAGATCACCCGAAGCATCGCAAAAAACCGACGTTTGTGAGGGACATTCAGGGTGGTGAATGCCCGGGTGTAACTGTGTTCGACATGGACAAGTCGAGTATTAACATGCATTGCGCGAAGGGCCGAGAACGCGGGCAGGCTTCTCCAACTGGGTGCGACGTGGGACACGATGACATCCGCATCCAGTTTGCCCCAAGAAAACGCGGTCCTTTTGACCTTCAACACCTTTTGCTCGATCGCGCCGGAAAGATCTGACTGCGCCAAAAGATGGTCGAGCATTCGCATCACGCCGCCCGCTGTCGTGTCGTCTACCAGGTGGAGGACCTTTTTCTGTTCCATGATGATGCCTCTCTCAAATCGATTGCAGTTTGGATTTCATTTGCCTCAGCCGGGTGATCGGGCCGGGTCCAAACGTTTTCAACACAAGTGCCGCGGCGAAGGTGCTGAACGACTTCACAGGTTCCTCAAGCACCGGGCGGAGGCTTTCCTGGACGCTTCGCGCAAACAACTCCCAAGCTGTGTCCCGGTCGAGGTTGGTGATGGCCCGCCGTGCCAGATAGCGTAGCTGATAGGCCCGCGCTGAGTGTTCGTGCTGGGCAAAGAACTCAGGGTTAATCGGGCGCAACTTCGCGACCAACCGCTCCCACGCCTCCAACTGCCGGTCCAAAGCCGCTGACAGCCCGCCTGCATTGATCCGGTAATAGGTTAATAGCCCCGGAACGCCTTCGATCTGCCAATCGGTCGTCAACATCAGCCGCATCCAGCATTCTATATCTTCGGACTGCCTGAACGTCTCATCGAAGACCCAATCCCGCTCGATCTCAAAACTCGGGCGGTAGGCCAGAGCCTCCAGTACCGACTTTCGAACAACGGCCGCCGATCCATTGCCGATTGGATTGCGGTTCAGAACATGGGCTGAGGTCACATCCTTCAGGCGGGGTGCTTGTTTGATCCCCATCATGAACCCCGCCTCGTCGATCAAGGCACTGCCGGAGAAACTAACTCCCACATCCGGTTCGGCCTTGAGATGGTGAATATGAGCCGCCAGCTTCTCGGGCATCCACAGATCGTCGGCGTCGCAAAAGCCGATGAACGTACCCCGCGCGGCAGCGATGCCAGTATTTCTGGCTCCCGCCAGCCCACGATTGGCCTGCCCGACAAGTCGTACGCGCGGGTCGCCTTGGTGCGCGCGGGCAATCTCAGAGGTCGCGTCCTGCGATCCATCGTCGACGATGATGATTTCGAAATCGTCATAGGTTTGCGCCTGCAGTGAGGCGAGCGTTTCGACCAAGGTTGCTTCGGCATTGTAGGCGGGTACGACGATGGATGCTGTGGGCATGGTGATCTCCTTCAGAATTCTTAAGAAAACAACGCGCGTTTGATCGCTTGCGGGAGGATCGGGGCCAGCGCGGCCCCTGCGGCGGTAGGCAGTCCTCGGCGCAGGGGCAGCAGGAAACTGCGCGCATGCAGGCTCAAGCCTTTGCGTGTGTAAGACAGGGCCTGACCCTGATGC
This sequence comes from Ruegeria sp. CJ9, assembly GCF_056536625.1. Lineage (NCBI taxonomy): Bacteria > Pseudomonadati > Pseudomonadota > Alphaproteobacteria > Rhodobacterales > Roseobacteraceae > Ruegeria > Ruegeria sp. CJ9. The sequence goes on along the minus strand of NZ_JBQFPY010000012.1, from coordinate 81,339 downwards.
CCCAACCGCAGCGCCCGGCGGGCAAGATAGCGCAAATAGACGGCCTCGGACGACCGCAACGGGAACACGCCAAAAGACGCAGCCGTTTTCACCGCATAGGCCCGCCCAGCGCGCATTGCGTTCAGGTCCGAGGACAAGCCCCCGGCTCTGGTGCGATACCAGACCTGGAACTGATTGACCCCTTTGACGGTAAACCCCTTGCCTACGAGGCGGATTAACAGCTCCAAATCTTCGTTATGCACCGTTCTCGTGTCCAACCCGCCAATGGCGTTGAAGACCTCGCGACGGATCGAAAGATTCGACATGGTGCAGACGGGATTCTCAGCCAACAGGTCCTGAATGTTCAGTGGTGCGCTAGGAACGGTCGAGCATGTCTGAGAATCTCCGAGCTGATCGGCGAAGAACCCGATCTGCCCAAAAACAGCATCCGTCGAAGAGGATTGAAAGGCTTCGTTAAGCTGCGCCAGCTTGTCCTTGTGCCACAGATCGTCTGCATCACAGAACGCCAGCATGTCTCCCTTGGCCAGTTCGGCCCCATAGTTGCGGGCGGCACTTGGGCCATCGAAGGGGCTGCTTGCGACCCGGATACGGGGGTCTTGGGCAATGTGATCCAACACGATAGACAGGCACGCCTTCGAGGGACGGTCGCCGACGCAGATCGCCTCCCATTCCGTGAAGCTTTGCGCGCGAATGCTGGTCAGCGTATCAGCAATTGTGTCCGCATCGGTGTGAAACGGCACGATGATGGTAAAGCGGGTCATTGGAAGCCGAACCTCTCTGTTGTCTTTTGATCCCGAGGCAGCAGCACCCAAGAGGCGATCAACATGAGGGCAGCACTGGTCATCAGGTATCCCATCGCCACTGGCATCAGCCCGAACGGGGCCATGATCGCGGTGTTGAGGATCAATGCGAATGCAAGGGCCGTGCTGACTCGTAGCTCGGTGATCGCGCGGTTCTCGGACCGCAGCCAGCCGGCCACGGCGGACCAGATGACGCTGGGCAATGCGGCAAGGCACAAGACCGAGACCACCGGTGAAATCTGCTGCCACTCAGCACCCAGCAGCAGCGGCACGTAGACCGGCGCAAGGGCGGCTTGCAGCAAAACCAGCGGGGACAGTACCAGGAGGGACGTACCGAGCCCATGACGCAACGCCTTGGTCTTGTCCGGGGCTACGCAAAGATGCGGGAAAAGAACGACTGAAAAGGCCTGCGTGAACGATGTCGCCAAGCCGAGCCCAGCGTTGAAAGCCATGAAGTAGATGCCAAGGCTCTCGGCCCCCAGCATCGCGCCGACGACAAGCTTGTCGGCCTGCAAACGCAGAACTTTGACAACCTCAACCCCCAGAACGGCCCAGCCGAAGCCAACAAACGGGCGAAGGGCGGCAAACCCGCGCTCTGCGTTTGATGCCCAGGGACGTAGACGGCGCATCAGGACCAGCCAAATCGGGGCGGCCAGCAATCGGGGCAGAACCAAAGCCAGCGGCGAGGCCCAGAGCAGCGCCAGTAGCGCGGCCATAACATTTGCGCCAACCACCTGCCCTCCGGCAACAGCGGCTGTCTTTTGTAGCTTGCCCTCACGCATCGCAAGCGCGGCCTGCACCAGGCCGGCGGGCATGAACAGGTACTCTCCGGCCAGAATAGCGAGCAGCAGCGCCAGGGTCTGGTGCCCTATCGCATAGAGGGCAATGGCGATGGTCACCTGCAGCAAAAACAGCGCCCCGCACCAGACCCAGAAGATACGATGCGCGGTGTTGCAGCGCTGTTCCAGCTCGGACTGCGGGGCTTGGATGATCCTCTGCCCCACGCCGTTCTCGGTTAGCGCCTTTAGGATATCCCCTGCCGCGAGGGCAGCGGCAGCCAACCCTATTGCCTCGGGGCTGAGGGTGCGGCCCACAACAACGACCACCGCAAGACGTGAGGCTTTTGCCGCCACTTCGGACGCCGCATAGGCTAGCAGGTGCCGCAGGAAACTGGAATGTGCCAATCGCTGAGTCATGTCGCCAAGTGTCCAAAAACAGTATTGGGATCAGTTCTAATTGGCAGCGACATCCCTGTCCCAGACGCGGGCGGACAGACAGACGAACCATCGGGCGAGCGACCTATCCGATTGGGATAAACGGCAATCCCGATGCCGGTCTGACGCACATCAAGACACTGCTGTAGCTGTGAATGCAGTTCAGGAGAATTCAAAATGAAACGACATTTCAAAGTTTTGGTTTTAGGGGCCGTCAGCGCGATCGCTCTGTCGGGTTGCAGCAGCATGAAGACCCCGCGCAACATCGAACCCGTTGCAAAAGGCGAAAGCTATCAGGCGCAGTACCGTGCCCCATCACGGCGCCGGGCAAATGCGCCCTTGCTGCAAGCGGAACATTTGAACGGGCGCGCCTGTATGCCTCCGACCGGGGATCAGGGCACAAACGCCTTTGCCAAATGGTCTAAACCCGCGCTTAGCCCTCTGCTGGGCGAGAAACTTTCGCGCAATGATATGGTGCAGATCACCATCGACGGGGATGAGCTTCTCAGCGACACCTATGTTGTGTCCCGCGATGGCGACCTGAAGCTGCCGTACCTGCCGCCGGTGCGCGCGCAGGGCAGAACGACCGAGCAGGTCGAGCGAGACGTGGCCCGGGTTCTGGTAGCCGCACAGTTCTACGACAGTACCCCGCGCGTCACGGCGCGCATCAGCGATTTCGCCTCGGTCACTGTCGGCGTGAAAGGCGCGGTGTTTGAACCCCATTCGGTCGAGATCGGAGGCATCCCCGGCGACGCGCTGGATCGAGGGCGTCAGGGCGTACTGGGTGCCTCGACCGAGGCGCGCAACCTCTCGGCCGCCATTCGCGCTTCCGGAGGTGTGCGCCCGGATGCCGATCTGTCAGCGGTTGAGCTGCACCGGCAGGGCACGATCTACCGGATGGACCTGCGCGGGGTGTTCGAAGGCTCGGATCCGACCGACATCATGCTGCTGACCGGGGATCAGATCGTGGTCAACAGCCGAGGGTGTTTCCAGGATGATTTGATGCGTCCCAGCCCGATCAGCCCGCCCGGCGTAACGCTTTATATGTCCAACCTCACGCAACCTGCCACCGGCAACGCAGAGTCGGCCATTGGACGAGACGTGCGTGAGGTACCCTATGGGACGCGCTACCTGCAGGCCGTAGTCGATACCAATTGCGTCGGTGGGGCCAAAACCACCAATGCCAATCGCAGCGCGGTCCTGTTCACCCGCAACCCGATGACGGGGAACTCGATCGTCATTGAACGCAATATCGAAAAGCTGCTGCGACGTGGGGATCGCGATGACTATGACCCCTATGTTCTGCCAGGAGATGCGATTGCATGCTACGACAGTAAGGTGACCGGCCTGACCGAAGTCGCCCGCGCGGTTGGCATCGTCGGCGCAGCAGCGCTGCTGGCGCCCTAAGTCAATCCCTAGCGGGCGATGATTTCGCCCGCTCCCAAGCAGTGGAGACTGCAGCGAGTTTGTTAGTGATGTCTTTGTGTTCTTTGGCTGCAGTCTCTACCGCAACTAACGCCTCTCGAAACTCTTCCACGCCGAAGGTTGCTGCACTCCCAGCCAGTTTGTGACAGGCCTGAGCGATTTGATTTAAATCTGTCTGGTCAAATGCCCCGGTTTCTAGCTGTTCAACCAATTCATCCCCTTCGGCAATGAACTTGGCATGCAGGCGGTCAAAGACTTCAGGGCCGAGGCTGCCTTTCAACTCCGCTAACGGATCTGGCTGCGCATGTTCCGAAATCTGCCCGTCGGTGCGCATGACCACCGAAAGCGCCCTGCGCAGTGCATTCAGCGAGATCGGTTTGCCAATGAAAGCCGTCATACCGGCCGCGCGAAAGGTCTCAACCGCATCTGGCAGGACATTGGCCGACACAGCGATAATCGGCACATCGGTCGACTGCCCCCGACCGCCACGAATATGGCGCGCAGCGGTTGGCCCATCCATCACTGGCATGCTGATATCCATCAGGATCGCGTCGAACCTCTGACTGCTGGCCTTGTCGACGCCAACCTGCCCATTCTCCGCCGTAGTTACACGGTGACCGTCCAGCGCCAGCATGTTGCAGATGACCTCGAGGTTGATCTCGTTGTCTTCGACCACCAACAAGTTCAGCGGGAGAGCGGTCTCGGTATTGATCTGAGCAGCTTCTAGCAGTTGGTCGCGCGCTGACGGCTGTAACGGTATCCGCAGCCAAAAAACGCTTCCTTCGCCCAATGTGCTTTCCGCCCCCACCTCACCACCCATGGCCTGCGCGAACCTGCGGGCAATTCCCAGGCCAAGCCCGGTCCCTCCGACCGTGCGACCGATAGAGGGATCGCTGGTGTAGAAGTCATCAAAAATGGCGTCGATCTCATCCTCGGCGATGCCGGCCCCGCTGTCGATCACACGCACTTCGTAGACATGTGCCTTACCCTGACCGGAAGGTTCACATCTTTCGACCTCGATCGACACACGGCCATTTTCGGTAAACTTGATCGCATTACCCACAAGGTTCAGCAGAATTTGCCGCAACCTTTGCGCGTCAGTCGCGACATGCGGATAGGCTCCGCCCACCCATTGCCACGAGATTGAATTGCCGCGCGAGGCCGCATTGCCGCTTTGACCATCCACAAGGTCCTGCAGCATCGCGTTCAGGTCGGTTGGCTCGTGCGCGACAGACAGCTTGCCGGCCTCGAACCGAGCAATATCCAGCACCGCATCCACATGATTTTGCAGAACCTGGCCCGAGATCTCCATGTTGCGGACAAACTGAGACTGCTGTTTGGTCGTGCGTGTATTCTTGAGAAGGGTGAGGTTGCCCAGCAACCCGTTCAACGGGGTTCTGATCTCATGACTCATAACAGTCAGAAAATCCGACTTGGCCTTTTCCCCGGCAAGGGCACGGTCGCGGGCCGAGACAAGCTCTTTCTGATCCGCAACGCTTTGTGAGATATCGCGGACGAAACCGATAACAATTTCCTCGTCCCCGGCCTGAGCGGATTGCAATGCGAGTTCGACGGGAAAAACATCGCCATTCCTGCGCAACGCCTCAAGCTGAACGCGACCCTTGCCAACCACGTGGCGGTCGCCCCCGCTCTGCATCCGCTCCATCCCTTCATCATGCGCCGCGCGTAGATGCGCAGGCACAATCAAGTCGCCGATCGAATGCCCTTTGGCCTCATCTTCGGAATACCCGAAAATCGCCTGTGCAGCTGGGTTGAACTCCAGCACTTCACCGGCGGCGTTCACCACGATCACGGCATCCAATGAGGTAGAAAGGATCGTATTCATGCGCTGGTTGGCCTGCTGGATTGCCCCACCGCGTCGATCTGCCTTGCGATTGACCACCAGGAGATAGGCGCTGACCGCGGTCAGCGTCAGAAACAATCCCCCGGACAAAACGGCCAGTTGAAACAGGCTGAGCGCGGTTTCTTCACGGCGCTGATCCGACTGGCTTGCAAAGTACGAGATCGCCGAGACCGAAAGCTCTCGCACTTTTTGAGCGATCCCCTGCGCGCCGTCATAGAGAACCGGCAGCTCCGCCTTCAACCCAGGATCCTCAGCATCGATTGTAGGCACCGAGACCTCCAGATATGCGGAGACGTCGTTCAGAGGTTCAGCGAATTTCGGGTCGCTTCGCAGCGTTTCAAACAGACGCGAGGTGTCTAGAATATCGATTCGGCTGTAAAAAAGATCGAAACGGCGCCGGACAAGGTCCAGGTTTTCTGTGCTTGGCTCTGCGTCCGATACACCCGCCTCAAGCGCGTTGAGGTAGAACAGGAACTCGACCTCGACCTGCGTCAGCGTCCATTGCACGTTATCTGTTCGGGCTGACTGCCGGTCGCGCAGGTCGGATATCACCTTGACGGAAAGCAACACGACCAAAGCAAGGGCACCCAAAACGGCGATACCGAGGAGCCCGAAAGCCCACCGGCGCCGCGAGTGGTATTGGAAATTTCTTGTCAAAGTCTAGCCCGTATCACCCACTTCATACTGTGTTGTAACCCCACGCTATTTAACGATTTCCAACCTGTCGAGTTGCCAAATGCTGCGAGAGTAAATCACCTCGGTCTGGTACTTGGTATCACTGTCATAGGGATATACGATCCATAGCGGACCTTTCTGCCGCCGGGACATCGCCGCGCCATCCATCTCATAGGCGACAATCGGGTCCTGCGCCGATATTGAGCCCACAGGTATCTCAACCGCGTAGTCGTTGATCGCCGTTGCCCGGATCGTAGCACCCTCTGCTCCGATCTGTTCCAGCAACACAGAGAGGGGAACGCCGACAAAGCTGGTCTCGCCTTCAGTCCAGATCGTCGAGGTTTCAAAGCTGCGCTGCGGTAGCGCCTGCAACATTTCCATATCGAACTGCGCCGTCCCGTCGGGGCCGGTCTGTGCGATGTTGCCCGAAACGGTCAGGACGACTTCTCCTTTCGGAGTTCCCAAGTCTTCGGCTTGCGCAGGCGTCAGGCAAATGGTGAACGCCGCTGTGAGAATCGCATAAAACAGGCGCATCTCGGTCTCCATTTTTGTGACCTTAAGAAACCAGAAAGAGGTCCGTAGCGACAGATGGACATGAGGATATGCACCTATCCGAACGGATAGGTGCCTCGGTCTCATGCGGCGGTAGACAGCAGATTCATGCGCTGTCGCAACATGGTTTTGAACCCGTCACGCAGCTCGGCACGTTCCAATGCAAAGACGGTGGTTGCCTCAAGAAACCCGGCGACCGACCCACAATCGAAGCGCTCTCCTTGAAAAGCGAAACCGCGGCATCCGGTCGCTTCGATATCGGCCGCGATCGCATCGGTCAGTTGGATTTCATTGCCCGCACCGGGCGCCAATCCGTCCAACTGATCGAAAATCGAAGGGTGCATCAGATAACGCCCGACAATGCCAAATTCTGACGGAGCTTGATCGGCAGAGGGCTTTTCGACCAACCCTTTCAGATGTTGCACCTGCCCTGTCCTATGCTCGATATCGACCACGCCATAGGCGCTGATCCGGTCGGATGGGACGGCTTCGGTTGCGATCATATGGCTGCCTTCAAAGTTCTGGACCATTTGCGCCAGAACCGGGCGCTGCGCGTAGATCACATCATCAGGCAGGATCACGGCAAAGGGTTCATCACCGACAATGTCACGTGCCAGAGAGATTGCATGGCCCAGACCGCGCGGGCTGTCTTGTTGGATAAAGCTATATGTCTCATCCTCAAGGTTCGTGCAGCGCAAACGGTTCAGCAGGCTGGTTTTACCGCCATCCTTCAGTTTACGCTCCAGTCCCGAGTTGCGACCAAAATACGCCTCCAGCGCGGATTGGCCGGTTGAGGTGATGAAGATGAACTCATCAATCCCGGCCGCGCGGGCCTCGTCCACCGCATATTGAATCAAGGGGCGGTCAATCAGCGGCAACATCTCCTTAGTCACCGATTTGGTAGCGGGCAAAAACCTTGTGCCGAGACCCGCGACCGGAAAAACAGCTTTGCGAATACGTGTCATTTCAATGCTCCTAGGTTTGATCAGTAAGCGCCGCGACCTGACACGACGGCACGTGCGGTCATTGCGATGAGGATGAGGTTTAGAAGGGGCGAACGGGAGCGGACATAGGCTGTATCCAGCTCGATCATGTGGTCAAAGCCGATGCCGGCGCGGCCCGAAACCTGCCAGAGGCCGGTGATGCCGGGACGCACCTGCAGGCGCTCCAGCGCTTGTTCGGGATAGGCGGCAACCTCTTCGGGCAAAGCCGGGCGCGGACCAACCAGCGACATATCCCCTTTCAGCACATTGAAGATTTGCGGCAATTCATCCAGCGAGAACCGGCGCAGAACCTTCCCAACGCGAGTGATGCGTGGGTCATTTTTGGCTTTGAAGCACACGCCCTCACGATCCGAATGGGTGAGCAAATCCGCACGTCGTGCTTCGGCGTCCTGGGTCATTGAGCGAAACTTGTACATCTTGAATGGCACCCCGTTTCGACCGATACGTGTCTGCCGAAAAAAGGCGGAGCCGCGACTGTCCAATCGCACTAATGCGGCGATTGCGGCCATGGGCAGGGCCAGAAGAGACAGCGCGACCACCGCCAAAGTGAGGTCCAGCAGGCGACATGCTGAGACCTTGGGAACAGAATTGTGCGCGGCACGCCCGAGGAATTCGAAATTGCCCAATAGATATCTGCGGGCCATACGGCGGGGCTCCATCGCCAACCGCCATGCCCACTCCATCCGGACGCGCCGAACAAGGCGCGGCGCCCGGCGCACGTTGCCAGCCAGGAAATCAAACAAAGCACCCACGCCCAGCGCGACGCAAGGGGCAAGCCGGTGGCGGTTCTGCATAATCCACAGCTCCTGCAGCGGGACGCCCATCGCGACCAACAGGATGTCTGCGCCAGACTGGTTGATATCGTCAATCGCCTCATCAACCCGCGCGGCCCCCGCGTAGCCATCACGCGTACCAGCCACGGCCAAATCGGGGATCATGTGCTGCAACCGCGCCGCCGCCGCCTGAGCTGTTCCGGGACTTCCCCCCAAAAGGTAGACCGACTGCCCAAAACGCGCAGCGCGTTTCAGCAGTTTGGGCACAAAATCCGTGCCGTTTAGGTTCTCGGTCAACTGGACGCCTTGCAACTTTGCCGCGACGTCTACACCAATTCCATCAGGTAGGATCATATCTGCCCGGGCCAATGCTGCTCGATAGGTATGGTTGCGGGCCCGTATGTTTGCGCAATGTGCATTCAGGAAAAACACAGTCCGGCGTGTCCCATCCAGCAGTTTGGAGATCACCTGTCCGGATCGAGCGTTCACAACTGGCAGACCCATTATCTCAGTCTTTTCCAGAGTTGGTATGGGTGTCGGCTGCGCGCCTTTATACATATCTTGGACTGACAGGAACTGCATAGAACTCTCCGATCAACAATGACAATCTGTGGCTTTAGACTGCCAATGAGACCCTGCAACCGATAGGCGAGCATCCGGAGAGGGATCGGAGAATAGGTCTATTCAAACGACCCCGCAGCACATAGCGTGGTGAAAACGGCCCGCTGACCTATCCGATTGGATATTCATCTGTCCGTCAGGAAGGCTTCATGCCATGGGTTCAATGACTTATTAACGCATTTGGGTGTGGTTGGGGGCAGACGGAGGTTTGAAATGAAAGTTCTTATTGCTGACGACCACGAGCTTATTTTGGACACGCTCGTTGCCTTCATAGATGCAGCAGGCGGGATCGAGGTGGAGACCGCGCCGGATTTCCCAGCCGCGAAAACTTTGATTGAGAACGACGGAGCCTTTGATCTGGTTCTTCTGGACCTGAACATGCCCGGCATGAACGGGTTGGCCGGACTTGAAACCTGCATCGCTTTGGACGGTGCCCAGCATGTGGCCCTGTTTACCGGCGACACCTCGCGTGATCTGGCGCAACGCGCGCTAGAGCTTGGTGCAGCCGGTTTCGTCCCAAAAACTTTACCGGCTAAATCACTGGTCAACGCGATCCGCTTTATGGCGATGGGGGAACAATACCTTCCTGCGGGTTTCATGAACGCAGAGCAGCCGGAAGACTCCCACCCCATGGCTCAAAAACTGACAGAGCGTGAGCGGCAAGTTCTGAAAGGGCTGACTGAGGGCAAATCCAACAAGGAAATCGCTCGTGATCTGGATCTGTCAGAGCCGACGATCAAACTGCATATGAAGACTTTGTACCGTAAAGTTGGTGTCAGCAATCGAACGCAGGCCGCCCTGGCTGCGCGCGAGGCTGGGTTGTTCTAGGCTTCTCTATCCGAAGGGATAGGGGACGCTCCCAATCCCCTCGGCCCCTAGCCTGCTGAGCGAATGATCAGCAATCAGATGCGGTGTATCACCCTTGTAAGAAAGGGTTTTTCCATGCCGCAACAGATTTCGAACTCCTCTGAGTCCACGCGCGACATGCAATTTCTGCATTGGGTGCGCATTTCCCGATCCAATTTCAGAACGCTCGGGTGGCGTCGCTTCGTAAAGGGCGGGCGCCTTAGCGATGTAGGCCGCCTGCCCCGTTACGTGGCATTATACCTTCTTGGGGCGAGTTGCATCTGGGCCCCGATCAGCGGTTATTTGGCGACCGCGCCTGTCAAATACACCTCTCACGCATCATTGATCCTGCCAGGATCTGGCGCTTCGGCATCGGTCAATCTGGCCAATATCGGTCAGGCATCCTCATACGCGAATTCCGCCTTTGCCAACGGGTCAATCAGCCCGACCGAGACGTATAAACGTTTGTTGTCGGCCGACCGTATCCTCGACGCGGCAGCCAAGGCGGTAGAGGCTGACCGGGACGCGTTTGGAAAGCCGCGGGTGCAACTGGTCGATCAAACCAGCCTGATCCATATCGAGCTTCAGGCGGCCACTCCGGCAGACGCTCAGCAATATGGTGACGCCTTGGTGGCCGCCTTTTTCGCTGAGATTGACGCCCTGCGCGCCGATGAAATTACCACTCGCGAGGCCAGCAATACCGGCGCGATCGAGGACTACACGCGCGCAATTCAGGCCACGCGGGCCGAGATCAAACAGCTGCAGTCGCGAAGCGGTCTGATATCGGTCGTGCAATACCAAGAGCAGGTCGCCGCTAATGACCGTGCAAAGCAGGAACTGCGAAAGCAGGAGAGCGAGCTGGCACGCCAATCGGAACGCGTCGCCGCGCTTCAAGTCGCGTTGAATCTGCCCTCTGACGCAGCGGCGGCAACGCTGAAACTCTATGCTGATGCGCAGTACCTATCGTTGCTTGAGGATGTGTCGGTGGGGGCTGCAAAGCTGGCGCAAGCCGACGCGACCTACGGATCGCGCCACCCAATCTATGTGAATGCCCAGAACGACTATGAAGGGGCGCGTTCGGTTGCTTTAAGACGCGCGGCGCAGGTGACTGGTCTTGAGGTCGAGCAGCTCGGTGGACTGGATCGCGCGCCGGAAGGGCAACGGGCGCAGTTGCTCAGCGAGTTGGTGCGCGAAGATGCCTTGCGCGCCGGATTGGAAGAGCATGTCGCGACACAGCGCGCGCAAGTTCGTCTGGAAACCCTGCGTCTGTCAAACCTCGCCCCCATCGCCGCTGAATTGGAGGACCGGCAGAGAGATTTCGCCGTGGCAGAAGCCGTGTTCGCCTCTGCCATCGCTCGGTCCGAGTCGAAAAAGACCGATGTCTATGCCTCCTATCCCTTGATCCAAGTGCTGGAGAACCCGTCTCTGCCGACTCGCCCGTCTTCGCCGAACAAGAAGATCTCGATTGCCGCCGGGATCGTTGCAAGCCTTATGCTGCTGATGGGTTTGGTTCTGGCATGGATCCGAAACCCGCTGATCTCAAAGCTGCTGAAAGACCAGAAAGAGGCCGCAGTTTGACGCGTGTGGCCCCTCAAACGCCAGCCGAAAAGATCGTCTGGTGTACGCTGATCTGGACATGGCCGTTCTACGGGCTTGGCGCGCTGTATGTTGTCGGTCCGGTGCTAGGTTGGATGTTGGCTGCGATAGCCGGGGTGTCACTTTATCTCGGCCCGGCGATCCGCTTGGATCTGCGTGCAACGGGCCCTGTACCTGCTCTGGTCTGGATCTGGAGCGTTGGCATGCTGGTGATGCTGGTCTCACTATGGGCAGGCCACGCGGATTGGAACCTCGGCACCACCAATACGATCAAATCGAGTATCGGATGGGCAAAGGGTTGGGCGCTGATCCCGTTGTTTATCCTAGCAGGGGCGGTTTTGCCAATACGGCGCGAGGTTTTGGTCAGAGGGCAATGCGTGGTGGGCCTTTGGACCTTGTGCCTTCTGCCGTTGCTCATTGCCGCCCCCTATGCCGGTCTGCCGCATCTGCTGTTTACATCTCCCCTTAAAGCAGTGGGCGGCCCGGGACCTGAATATTTCTCGGTCTACCTGTATACAATCGACCCCGCCAGCGGCACGCCGCGGTGGCAGTTCTTTGCGCCCTGGTCGCCATTCGCGGCCTTGTTGGGCGTCTGCATGGTCCTATTTGCCCTGGAAGAAAAGCACCGCAGCTGGAAGGTCATCGGCTTGGCTGCCGGAGTTCTGATGATCCTTATGTCCAAGTCCCGAATGGGCATGGTTGGATTGGTGATCTGCTCGCTGTCACCCAGCCTCTTGCCACTTGTCGCCCGCAGCTCGGGGTGGATTCTTTTGTCTGCAGTCACCACCGCCGTAGCCGTTTGGGGCGCAGTCTTTGTTGAGTTCGGCAACCGAGCCCTTTACAGCTTCAAATCCGCGCGCGCCGACAGTACCCGCGTACGCGAAACTCTGCAGCGTATTGCGTATGAGCGCTGGCAATCGGATGCGGTGGTTTTCGGGCACGGCACAGTCAGACCCGGAGCGCATCTTGTTGAGTACATGCCGATAGGCAGCCATCACACCTGGTACGGGTTGCTATTCGTGAAAGGGCTGACCGGATTTACAGCGTTTCTCGTTCCTTTCCTCGTTCATTTAGCAATCGTCACCCTGGACGCCATAAAGTCGGAACGCGGGAGGCTGCCGCTCGGACTGTTGCTCACAGTTCTCCTGCTGACCTTTGGAGAGAACGTTGAAATCCAAACCTATCTCCTCTGGCCGACTCTACTGATGCTCGGATTGCATTTGCGAGAGGTCAAATCAGTGCGTCTGGGAAGCTGATGTGCCGCTAGGATTGTTGCGACGCCAGCGTAGTGTCAGCGGTCACTCTTTTGGGTCGGGTCCTTCACTGCTTCTAGGGACATATTGACCATGTAAAGTGAGTACTTTCAAATCGGGTATCCGCCCTGTTGGTTTTTTAACGGCTGCCGCAAAGCGCGGAAAGCGGACGTTCGACTAATACACTGGAAGGCAGGTTTGTCCGCAAAGCAGACACCCATTTAAGTTGCAGCGAAGGTCCGCTTCGAGCCCAAAGTACCGAATGCTGCGGGCCCAACCGATGGCGGCTATGCAACTTGCCCCAACACGCCTAGTGTCACGTGCATGAGCACGTTCAGAAACGCCAAACCTTCCGACGCAACTCGATGCTTTGAGATCGAAACTGCTGCCTATGAAGGCGACGACGCAGCAACCCTCAAAAAGATATCCAAGAGGATCGAGGAATATCCCGATGGTTTCCTCATTCTTGAAGAACAAGGCGAGATCGTTGGCTTTATCAATTGCGGATGTGCCCATGACGTCGAAATGTCTGATGAGGAATTTAAGGAGCTTGTGGGGCATGATCCCGACGCTCCGAATGCCGTCATTATGTCTGTCGTCGTTGATCCAGCCCATCAGGGAAGGGGCCTATCGCGGGCATTGATGACTGAATTCGTCGACCGCATGAGAAAAGTGGGTAAATCGGCGATCTTCCTTATGTGCAAAGAGCATCACGTCCCACTGTATGAGCGATTTGGATACAGCTATTTGCAGCCATCGACTTCCGACCATGGAGGAATGACTTGGCATGAGATGTCTATGATGCTTTGAATTCTTTGGAGTACGAGACGTGATACCACTTGAAAAGCCTTTGAGATTGGCCGTTGAAACTGATGCCCATGCACTTGCGGACTTAGTGAATTTTGCAGGTGAAGGCCTGCCGCTCCATATCTGGACCGGGCTGGCACAAGATGGCGAGGATCCTTGGGCCGTCGGTCGCGCGCGACAGGCCGAAATGGCACGAGAGAGGCAAGTAGTTGTAATTGACTATGGAAACGGGGCAGTTGCTGGGCTCACGGGCTATGGGATCGGATCAGAACCAGAAGAAATAGGAGATGACTTCCCAGCGTTGTTCCGCCCCTTGCAGGAGCTGGAAAACAAAGCGTTAGACAGCTGGTATGTGAATGTTCTGGCTTGTTACCCAGAGAACCGGGGGCAAGGACTTGGTTCAAGACTACTCGATGTCGCCGACGAGATAGCCCGAGACGCGGGATACAACAAAATGAGCGTTATTGTCGCCGATGAAAACGTGGGAGCGAGACGTCTATACGAGCGAAAGGGATACTCTGAGCTGGATAAAGCCCCATGCGCCAAAGATGGGTGGGAGACTGAGACCGAAAACTGGGTTCTCCTCATCAAGTCGCTGTCGTGACGCCGCGCGAAATCGGTCTTTCCTTGTGTAGGCTACTCTCGCTTTTGGGCTAACGTTGCGCAAGGGCGCCACACTCATTTTTTGCTGTACCGCCCGAGAGCCGTCGTTGGTCTGAGAGCTACGTAGGTCGGGATTGTCCGCATAGCGGTCGTTTGCTGCAACTTGCTTGAATGTCTACTTTGCGAACAAAGCTGCCATTGATTGTCCAACGCAATCGGCACTCGAATTACCTCGGTCGGTGAGTAATCCGCATTAAACTTGTTCACTTTCCAACCGGCGTCAGTTCTATTGACACCATACTTATTGGTCACCCAGCGATATGGTAGTGTTCTTGCGCAGACAACACGTTGGATCGCGAATTGACCGTGTTTAGGTTTTCCCCTTCGAAGTATCCCCACCTACAATGCACTGCCACCAGCAAACGTAGTGGCAAGCGCTGTCAACGATGTCGTCGCCCTGGGTGGGCCGTATACCGGATGCATGGGGCTGGAGGCCGATGCACAGAGGCACGTCAAAAACCAGAACCTAGTGTCGGATCGAATAACCTGAGAAATCGGATGGTGAAGATGGGACGCCGCCTCGCGCGCACCGCCGTTAGGGACGTCCCGCGAGAGGTCGAACTTGAGTTCGCTCGAAACTAAGCCGCAAATGTTCCGCAGCCCGATCACGAGAGGTTTCTACTCGCACTAACGTCGGCGCGACCAAGCCGGCAAAAAGGGTCGCGTAGTGGCAGATATTGCAGGCGTCAAACAATACTAATTTCAACGGAGCAACGAACGGGAAACAAATTGTGATTAGAAATTAGATAATTACGGACCAGTTTTGTGGTAGACTAGGATGAACTTAGCGCGCTGGGACGAAGGAGTACGAAACCTAGAGGAACTTTTAAAATGGAGATTTTCGAGCAGTTTGCAGAAGAGTATGGGCGGACAAAGCTCATCGAAATGACATTGCAGGACTATTTGCTGGAATGTCGTGAAGACCCAACTATGCGGGCTACCGCAGCCGAGCGGATGATCGCCGCAATAGGCGAGCCCGAGCTTATTGATACCAGTCAGGATGCTCGGCTCAGTCGCATATTTCTTAATCGAACAATCAAGCGATACAAGCCCTTCCAGGACATATATGGCGTCGAAGAAACCATCGAGCGCATCGTTGGCTTTTTTCGCCATGCCAGCCAGGGTCTCGAGGAACGCAAGCAAATCCTCTATCTGTTGGGCCCAGTCGGTGGGGGCAAGTCAACGCTTGCTGAGATTCTTAAGAACCTGATGGAGCGGCAGCCGATTTATGTACTGAAGGCGGATGACCAGATCAGCCCAATCTTTGAGTCGCCGCTTGGCCTTTTCGACCGTGCGCGGATGGGGGATATGCTAGAGAACAAATACAATATCCCCAAACGGTTGTTGAACGGATTGATTTCGCCCTGGGCTGTCAAACGCCTGCAGGAATATGACGGCGATATTTCCAGATTTTCGGTTGTCAAACTCCACCCGTCGAAACTGCGCCAGATTTGCGTTGCGAAGACTGAACCGGGCGATGAAAACAACCAGGACATCTCTTCGCTTGTCGGGAAACTCGATATTCGCAAGCTGGAGGAATTCAGCCAGAACGACCCGGACGCCTATTCCTATTCTGGTGCTCTGAACCGCACCACGCAGGGGTTGATGGAATTCGTTGAGATGTTCAAGGCGCCGATCAAGGTCTTGCATCCGTTGCTGACCGCCACGCAAGAGGGGTCTTATGCTGGTACGGAGAATATCGGTGCTTTCCCTTTCCAGGGTGTGATAGTTGCGCATTCGAATGAAGCGGAATGGCAGCAGTTCAAAAACAACAAGAACAACGAGGCCTTTCTGGATAGGATCAGTCTGGTCAAGGTTCCCTATTGCCTACGTGCCTCGGATGAATCCCAGATTTACGAGAAGTTGCTTGAGGAAAGCAGCCTAGGTGAATCTCCCTGCGCACCCGAGACGCTGTCTATCCTGAGCCAGTTCAGTGTTTTGACTCGGCTAAAAGAGCATGAAAATTCGCCAACATTTTCTAAGCTCCGCGTCTATGATGGTGAAACACTTAAGGATACCGATCCCAAAGCGCGGTCAGTGCAGGAATATCGGGATGCGGCCGGGGTGGACGAGGGGATGACGGGCACATCGACCCGCTTTGCCTTCAAAGTGCTGTCCGAGACCTTCAACCACGACACCGAGGAAGTGGGCGCCGACCCGGTTCATCTGCTTTATGTTCTTGAACAGGCGGTAAAACGCGAGCAATTCCCCGACGAGATTGAAAGCCGGTATCTATCTTTCATGAAAGACGATCTGTCGCCCCGATACGCGGAATTTATCGGCAACGAGATCCAAAAAGCCTATCTGGAATCCTATTCTGACTTTGGTCAGAACCTCTTTGACAGATACATCTCTTTTGCAGATGCATGGATCGAAGATCAGGACTTCAAGGATCCGGATACCGGCCAGATTCTCAATCGCGGCGTTCTGGAACAGGAGCTTGAAAAGATCGAAAAACCGGCCGGAATTTCCAACCCCAAGGACTTCCGGAACGAAGTGGTCAAATTCGTGCTGCGCGCGCGGGCCAACAATCGCGGTCGTAACCCCGACTGGCGCAAATATGAGAAGCTGAGACGCGTTATCGAAAAGCGCATGTTCGGTCAGATTCAGGATCTGCTGCCGGTTATCAGTTTTGGGGCCAAGAGGGATAAGGAAACTGAAGCCAAGCATAACGAGTTCATCGATCGCATGATCGGTCGCGGGTACACGCGCCGACAGGTCAGGCGCTTGGTTGAATGGTACATGCGGGTCAACAAGGCAGGATGAGGAGTCTATGCTCAAATGGCCCATTTCATCGATCGAAGGCTAAACCCCAAGGATAAGAACCTTGGGAACCGCAGGCGGTTTCTGCGTCGGGTTCGATCTGCCGTCAAAGAGGCGGTTGACGAAAGTGTCCGGCGTCGGAAAATCGCTGATGTCGACCAGCAGGAAAATATCTCGGTATCGTCAGAAGGGATCGGGGAGCCGCATTTTCAACATGACAGCAAAGGTGGTTCCAGACACCGGGTTCTAACCGGAAACAAGACGTTCAAAGCAGGTGACCGGCTTAAGAAACCCCCGTCGGGTCAGGATGGGCAAGGTGGACGTGAGGGGGCACCCGATGGAGAGGGCGAAGACGAGTTCATGTTCGTCCTGTCGCGGGACGAGTTTCTTTCCATGTTCTTTGAGGATCTCGAACTGCCCGACATGGTAAAACGCAGTCTGAAAGAGGTTGCCGTCTCCAAACCGCACCGCATGGGATATACTGCCGCTGGGACGCCCGCCAACCTCAGTGTTTCGCGAACAATGCGCAATGCGTTCGGGCGACGTCTCGCAATGCGGCGCCCGACAAACACCGAGATACAGGCTCTTACGCAACAGGTTGAAGAACTGGAGGCGTTGGAAAAACCAGATGCGGCACGAAAGGCGGAAAGGCAGTTGTTGCGCGAGCAGCTCGACAAGATGCTACGGCGACGCAAGATCATTCCCTACATTGATCCGCTGGACGTACGTTACAAGTATTTCGAGATGCGCCCCGAACCGGCAGCTAATGCGGTGATGTTCTGCCTGATGGACGTTTCGGCCTCGATGGGAGAGCGGGAGAAGAGCCTTGCTAAGCAGTTCTTCGTCCTCCTGCATCTTTTTCTCAAGCAACGCTACGACAAGATCGAATTAGTATTTATCCGCCACACGCAGATTGCCGCGGAAGTCGATGAAGATACCTTCTTTCACTCCCGCCAAACCGGTGGGACGGTCGTGAGCAGCGCGCTTAACGAGATGAAAAAGATTATCGAAGCCCGCTATCCGTCCGCACTGTGGAATATCTATGCCGCGCAGGCATCGGATGGTGAAAATTTCAGCGGAGATTCGCAACTGTGCGCCGACCTGCTGAACAGTGAACTGATGAAGTGGTGCCAATATTTCGCCTATACGGAGATCGTCGACGAGACCGAAGCCAATCTGATGAACAGCGAAGACAATGGTATGGAGCTGTGGCGCTCGTACCGACAGGTCGCAGAGGCTTGGCCAAATTTCGCCATGAAACGGATCGCGCGCGCCAGTGACATCTACCCGGTTCTGCACGAGCTGTTTGCACGCAAGACGAACGGAGTTTCCAATGGCTGATCCTGCCGAAGCTAAGGCGCCGCTGTTTGACGGAGCGGAATGGGATTTCGAGACCATCCAGCGCAGCTTTGACGCGATCGAATCTGTGGCGATTGATGATCTCGAACTTGACGTCTATCCCAACCAGATAGAAATCATCTCGTATCAGCAAATGCTGGACGCCTACTCGTCGACCGGGATGCCGCTCATGTATCGGCACTGGTCCTTCGGGAAGCGTTTCGTTCACGAAGAAAAAGCCTACAGCAAGGGCGCAAACGGTCTTGCCTATGAGATCGTCATAAATTCCGATCCCTGTATTTCGTACTGCCTCGAAGACAACACTATGGCGCTTCAGGTCCTTGTGATTGCCCACGCGGCCTTTGGACACAATCATTTCTTCAAGAACAATCACCTGTTTCGTCAGTGGAGTGATGCACAGGGTATTCTCGACTACCTCGACTACGCGCGCGGCTTTATTGCCCAATGCGAAGAACAGCACGGGGAACGCGAGGTTGAGCAATTGCTGGACGCCGCCCACGCGCTCATGCCGTCCAGCGTTTTCCGGCATAGGCGCCCGCCCCACTCATCGCTCGCGGATGAGAGAACCAGACAGCGTGAGCGGCGTATCGAGGAGGAACGTGCGGTACACTATTTGTGGGACGCCTTCGATCATCCCACACAGTCATCGAAAACCGATGAAGAGGCGCGGAAACGCAAGCGTGAAATGGGGTTGCCAGAAGAAAATCTGCTTTATTTCGTTGAACGCCACAGCCCAATTCTGGAGTCTTGGCAACGTGAAGTTTTGCGTATCGTTCGCAACATAGCACAGTATTTCTATCCGCAGCGCCAAACCAAAGTGATGAATGAAGGGTGCGCCTGCTTCGTTCACTATTACATCACCAACGAGCTGCACCGCGCCGGTCTGCTGACGGATGGCGCCATGCTGGAAATATTGCACAGTCATACCAATGTGCTGACGCAGCCCGGCTTTGACGCTCCGAACGCGATGGGGATCAACCCTTATGCGCTGGGTTTCGCGATGATGCAGGATATCCAGCGCATCTGCACCGACCCGACCGAGGAGGATCGGGAATGGTTTCCGGACATAGCGGGAAGCGGCGCGTGGCGCGATATATTAAAGGATGCCTGGGCCAACTATCGGGACGAGAGCTTCGTGCAACAGTTCCTCAGCCCCAATGTCATGCGCCGATTCCGCATGTTTTCACTGACCGATGACGAAGGGAAACCTTTCTACACAGTCGACGCAATTCATGACGAGCGCGGTTATCACCAAGTGCGCGACACCTTGGCGCACGGTTTCGACGTTTCGGAACACGATCCCGATATTCAGATCGTTGACGTAGACTTGATGGGCGATCGTCACCTCAGGTTAAATCACTCCATGCGCAATGGTGTGCCGTTGAACAAAAAGGCGTCCGAAGCGACTTTAGGCTATCTGCAGCGAATCTGGGGTTTTGATGTGGCGTTTGAAAACTAGGTTCGGGACCCATTGATATCCGCTTTGCGGCGTGATTCATCGTTCGAAGAATGAGCGGTGACATATCTGATCTTCTCTGGCTGAGCCATGCGCAGATGGTGCGTCTGCAGTCCTGTTTCCCAAAGCCCCACGGCAATCTTAGGACGACAGCGGACAGCGACAGTACCAGAGCATTTTGATCAAGATAATGTCGCGCGGATATCGACGCCCTATGGAAAGATTGCGCCGAGTTATTGTTATCTTCACGTTTGGGACAGCGATGCTTCTGTTGTACCGAAGGTTAATGCAACAAAACCGCATCAAGAAACCCACCGATCTGGGGCGATCCACAGGTCACTTCAACCTAATAACTGAACGGGGCCAGTTCTTTAGCAACCCGAAGCCCATCCACTTCCGAACGGCTTAGCGCCAATTCCAGATCAAAGCTCGCTGCGCAAACGTCTGAACTCAGCATGACAGGCGCAAACAGTGATCCATCTTCCTTACCCCAGTTGGCAACATCTATCAGAGCGTCCGTTTAGGTATGGTGATCTTAAATAAGTGCACAATCTCTAAGCCTGTAAAAACACCATAGTTGCTCATTAGAATGCCTCCATGCTGTTGCGTGTCTAGATGCCCGCCAAGGGCAATGGGCGACAGATCTAGATTTAGGCCTAGCCCGCGGGCAAGTACATTGGCCGACCGGTCATACTGACATTGCACCCACCCTCATCACATATGACGGAATGTCTTGCGCGCCAGTCGGTTTTCGTCGGTTTGGGCCACACGTATGCAATCTCCAACAGGCTGTGCCCCGATTTATGTCATGCCCATCGGACATTGCCGCGGACGATCATTTTTTATGCCCAGATATTGGTCATGCGGCCTCGCGATGCAGGGCCTGACACAGGCAGTGAACGCCACCGCCGCCCAAGGTGAACATCGACATATCAGGATCATAGACCTGGAACCCAAGGGCCCGCATTTTTGCGTTTAGGTCGGTAGCACCAGCCATAGACAGTACCTTGCTATCCCCTAGCGCCACCAGATTAACCCCGAGGTTTTTGGCTTCGCGGAACTCGACATCAACTATTTCAATGCCCCATCCTTTGATAACATCCACCAACCAAGGCTCCATCGCGTCAATGCAGGCCACGGCAAGTTTCTCGGCCAACGGAACGATTAACCCGTCCATGTGGACAAACTCGCGACTGATCGGGGCAACGACTGCCTCCCAACCCTCGGCGCGTACAAATTCGGCTACTTGTTCCGATCCCTCTTGCTCAGACCGCTCACCACAATAGCCAATTAGAACACGGCCAGGTTCGATGATGTTGAAATCACCGCCTTCAAAGTGTCCTGCGGTCGCAAATTTCCAAATCGGGATATTGTTGTCCTGATAAAATTTTACCGCGGTGGCATAATCCGCACGCCGACACTTCAACTGCATATGGCAAATCAAAGCGCCCCAGGGGGTCATCGCCGAGCTGTCACGGGCGAAGAAATTGCGGTGAAGGACCGGATCACTGTCCAGATAGTGACAGTTCACGCCGTTTTCTTCGTAAATCGACACCATTTCAGCATGTTGTGACATCGCCTGTTGTAGATCAAAGATCGCGCCGGTTTTGTGCGCATTGGCCAACGTCCGACCGATCAATGGGCCTGCTTCAACCCATTTGAAGTATTCAGGACGACCAAGCAGAACATCCGTGAGTTTTGCGTAATCGTTGTTGATTCCCCAATTGGGCGCATTTTCCGCGTTCAACGCCATGGTGCCATTTCCTCTGGTCTCATTCCTTGTATTGCAAAGCTTGGCACGGCAATTACAATTATAAAATTACAAAATAAGTGATACTATTTGCATAAACATACAAGTAAAGGTCATGTATGCTGCCTCCTTCCTTATCGAAAGCCGACATTCATCTGCTGCACGTGTTTTCTGTCGTCGTTGAAGCACGCGGTTTCTCGGCAGCACAAGTTGTTTTGAACGTGTCCGCTTCGACGATTTCGCGCCAGATATCCGATCTCGAAACGCGTTTGGGTCTGAGACTGTGCCAGCGAGGACGCAAGGGGTTCCGCCTAACCGACAAAGGAGAAATCGTCTATGCAGCCTCTCGCAAGCTTTTTGCAGCATTGGATTTGTTTAATGAAACCGTAGACGGGACGCGCGGGAAACTGGTCGGTCGGTTGACTATCGGAGCAATCGACAATTGGGTTTTCAATGACAACGCGCCTATCGTACCAGCTTTGTCAGAGTTTGCTCGTATTGCGCCAGATGTGGCCATCGAATTGCATTCAGTTGCGCCTGGCGATATCGAGATAGGGGTTCAGGACGGACATATCGCTTTAGGCATCGGAGTGTTCCACAATAAAAAACCGGGGTTGATATATGAGCCGCTGAAAACGGAACGAATTGGCCTGTATTGTGGACAAACCCATCCTTTGTTCAAAGCAGAAACGAAGGCCGCCGTTGATGAATTTCTTTCTCAGGCAAACTTTTGCAATCGTGCCTATTTGAACGAACAAAAAGTTGCGCCGGTTTCACGCGGCTTACGCTCTACAGCCAAAGCGCATCAGATCGAAGGCGTTGCCATGTTGGTGCTGACTGGTCGTTTCATCGGCTATCTTCCCGAAGGCTTGGCTGATATCTGGGTACGTCAGGGACGAATGCGCTCAGTCGGAAATGGTCGGTTCGATCAGAAGTCGCATATCACGCTCGTCCGCAAACGTGGTGACGAACCAAATCTGGTGGTTAAGACCTTCACAGAGCTACTTGTACGCGCATGTAAATCTGATCTGTCTTCAGATTCCTCTCTGTGGGCAAGGTCTGCTACTCTCCCTAATGGCTGATTGTCTTGCGCTCGCAGCGAATGACCGCTTTCCGCCCGAACTCTCACGTGTACCGAACGGCCCGAACCGGCCATTGAACAAGTCTCATGTATTCTGCAGTGCAGCTGATCGATGCAGACCTTAGCTGCACCGGCATACCGCACTCCAAAATCATTCCATGTCATTCAAACCTGACCAGGAAGCCATAGGACGATAGCAGGGAAGGCAACGAGCATCGCGATGGTTGCAGCATCCGCCAGAAAGAAAGGCGTTACACCTTTAAAAACATCCTGAACGCTTAGGTCATCACGAACGCCGGCCACGACAAAGCAATTCAGCCCAATAGGTGGGGTGATCAGGCAAAACTCAGCCATTTTGACAACCAGAATGCCAAACCAGATGGCGCACATAGGCCCAGACATACCGAAGGTACTTTCGACTGCGCTTACGGTTTCGCCACCGTTCAACGCCATGACGGCGGGGTAAACTACCGGCAACGTCAGCAGCAGCATACCTATCGCGTCCATGAACATACCCAGTACAGCGTAAGCCAGAAGAATACAGATCAGGATCAGCATCGGAGACATCTCAAGCGAGGTAATCCAGTCGGAGAACGCACTTG
Organism: Ruegeria sp. CJ9; assembly: GCF_056536625.1. NCBI lineage: Bacteria > Pseudomonadati > Pseudomonadota > Alphaproteobacteria > Rhodobacterales > Roseobacteraceae > Ruegeria > Ruegeria sp. CJ9. Next base: position 58,235 of record NZ_JBQFPY010000012.1, on the reverse strand, counting down.
GCAGTTCGGCGAACCCAAGAAAACGAACGTAGACCAAAACGCCCCAGATGATCGTGAAAATCATGACGCTCAGCTTGGCAGTTTCCAAAAGCGCGTCTTTGAGCTCGGACCAGCGCATGCCTTGATACAGCGCCATCAGGAACACCACAAATGCTCCAATTGCGCCGCCTTCGGTTGGCGTACCCCAAGCATCGCCGCCGAACGGGTTGTAGACAAAGAAGATGATGGTGACGACGACAATCACGATGGGCAATGCGGGCGGCAACGAGAGGAAACGTTCTTTCCATGTAAATCCGGTGACTGCGGGACCAAATCCTTTGATAACGACGGCCATGCCAATGATCAGCAAGCCATAAATTACCGCCGAGAACATGCCCGGGATGAACCCGGCCAACAGCAGTTTACCCACGTCCTGCTCGACAATAATCGCGTAGATGACCAGAATGGCCGAAGGCGGGATGAGCGAAGCGAGTGTACCGCCTGCAGCGACGACACCTGCAGCAAAACGCTTGTCGTATCCGATCTTCAGCATCTCGGGGATGGCGATACGGGCGAACACAGCGGAAGTCGCGACCGAGGCTCCGGATACCGCAGCAAACCCAGCGGTTGCGAAAACGGTCGAAACCGCCAGCCCACCGGGGACCCAAGCCAGCCAACGCTTTGCGGCTTCGAACAGTGCTTTGGTCAGGCCCGCGTAATAGGCGAGGTAGCCAATTAGGATGAAAGTCGGGATAAGGCTCAACGCTTGGCTTGAAATCTTGGAGTGCGGCACCTGCCCCGCTGTTTTGACGGCCACAGTCACAGCCTTGCCGAACCGCGCCGGGTCATAACCAAACTTGGCCCAGAAGATCCAGATTAGACCAACCATGCCAGCTGTCGCGGCGGCGAAGGCCACGCGCATCCCCAGCACCACAAGAACAAGCATACCGCCCGAGACGATCAGACCAATATCAATGGGTTCCATCAGATTTAACCTCAGTTATCGTGGCCCGAGACGTGCTCGGCTTCCATTGCAGCTTGAGTGGCTGCGTCAGCTATCAGCGGGACGGCAATAGGTGCTTGATCGGGGTGCCGGATCGCGCGCCCGTAGGCCCAGAGCTGCAAAGAAAGCCTTAGGCAAAGCACGCTAAAGGCAACGGGGGCCAACAGCTTTGCGGGCCACAGCGGGATACCTATGTCGATGGAGCTGTCGCGGCTCCAGAGTGGAGCACCAAAGTCAAAGCTGCGTGCGAAATGCGCCCAGCTCCCCCAGATCAGCAAGACGATCAGCGCCAGAATGACAGCGGTTGTAATGAACTCAACGATATAGAGCGTCCGGCCTCTAAGCGCTCCAACAACCATGTCCATTCGGATATGACCGCCATCACGCTGCGCATAGGAAATCCCCATGAAGGCGATTAACGGCATGGCCTGCTCGATCCAATCCACGTAGCCGGGAAGTGGCGCATTGGCGAAATTCCGACCACCAACGGAGACTACGGCCATGACCATCAGCGAGAAAACCGCAAGACCGCTGATCAGGGCCAGAAAGCTTTCCAGTTTGTAGAGGTGTTGATCGAGAATGCTGAGACGGCTGTCGTCAGACAGCACCAGGGATGACCCGGCCATCGTTTTGCTCCGCTGTCAGGGGGAAAGGCACCCGACGCCAGGTAGGCGACGCCGGGCAGTGAGTGGATTAGCTGCCGTTTGCGATCTTCCCAGTCACAAGGTCATAAAGCTCTTGTGCTGGCAGGCCACGCTCGGTGTTTTCTGCAATCCAGGCCTCGGCCGCGGGGGCGGCAGCGGCTTCTTTGAACGCTGCGATTTCTTCATCGCTGAAAGTGACCCGTTCGATGCCGCGTTGATCCAGTTCAGGGCCCCACGCTTCCATCGTTTTGGTCTGGTAGTGGCTCACGTAGTGATCCAGTGCCTCATCCACCGACCCCAGCAGAACTTCGCGGTGTTCGTCAGACAGATCTTCCAGTGCCAGCGTGTTCACCACGACAGGGCAGTTGACGGTGCCGGGATTGAGGTTCGTCGTCCACCACGTGCCATTCTCAATGGTGCCGAAGGACATATGCGCGTGAGGCGCAAAGCTGACCGCTTTGACGATGCCGCTGTCCATTGCCTGACGCACTTCGGATGCAGACATCGAGGTCGGAACTGCTCCAACCGTCTCCATCGCCTTGCCGATGCCACCTGTCGCCCGAACGCTCAGACCTTCAAAATCGGTTAGGGATTTGGGTGCTTCACCGACACCAACAAGGTTGTACTGCGGCAGCGGAGACGGCATCAGCAGAGTCGCGTCCCAGCGGGCCAGATCTTCGACAACGGCCGGATGTTGATAAACGGCCATCGACAGGTCGACTTCCTGTTCAAGGGATGTCACGCCCAAAAACGGCAGTTCCAAGACAGTGATCGAAGGGTTCTTATCGCGGTGATAGCCAGCGCAGAACTGCGCCATTTCAAACGCACCAATCGAAATCCCATCGAGGTTTTCTTTGTTCTTCGACAGGCCACCATAGCTGATGTTGAGCGTGAACTCACCGCCCGTCTTTTCGTTCACCAACTCCGCAAGTTTCTCGACGTGTTCGGTAAAGGCGCGACGCTTGCCCCACAGGGAAACGTTCCATTCGACAGCCAGTGCTTCGGATGCAACGGTCAGCGACAAAGCTGCAATGGCCGCCCGGTTAAGATGTTTGCGCATAGTGGCTCCTCCCAGATCACGCAATGTGTTTGGGCAGAGTATTCAGGATGTGCAGCAGCCTGCCTATGAAGGAAAATGCGCGAGGAATTTCTGTTTCCCTGCGGATATCCGCAGAGTGGTTTCGCTTACAACAGCGCCTCTTTATCGAGACCGAGTTTGACGATCTTTTCGTTGAGCGTCCGTCGGCCGATTCCAAGCGCTTCGGCGGCGGCATCCATGCGGCCTTTATGCGCCTTGATGGCTTTGCCGATGAGCTCGCGTTCAAAAGCAGCAACCGCTTCGCGTAGGGTATCCGGCACTTCGTCGAAGTGCTGATCGCTTTGGATGGCCTGCGCCACCGACCCTCCTCCGCGTCGGGCCGCCAAAATGCGCCGTTCGCAGACATGGCGCAATTCACGCACATTGCCGGGCCAGCTATGTGAAAGCAGAGCGGCCAAATCGTCCTGATCGAGTTCTGGCGCGTCTATCTCATAAACCTTTGCGTATTCGTTCAAGAAATGCGTTGCCAAAAGAACCAGATCATCCCGTCTTTGACGTAGCGGAGGTAGAGACAGGACGACAGTATTCAATCGAAACAAAAGGTCCTGACGCAAGCGGCCTTCGTCTGCTGCCAGTACAACGTCTTCGTTGGTTGCTGACACGACTCTGAAGCTTACCGGCACCGGTGACACAGCCCCCACCGGCAGCACCTGCTGATCTTCGATGACCCTTAGTAGCTTGGCCTGCGCCGCTGGTGGGCACGAGCAGATTTCGTCCAGAAACAAGGTCCCTCCCGACGCCGCCGCAAGCCTTCCGTCGGATTCACCCGCGATGCCGAACATTTCCGCTTCAAACGTATCGGCCGACAATGCAGCGCAATTCAGTGCCAGAAACGGTGCCTCCGGCGAGCGGCCCAAATCATGTAAAGCGTGAGCAACCAGCTCTTTCCCGGTGCCCGTATCTCCCTGCAACAAAACCGCAACCGATGTATCAGCAAGATCAAGTACTTCTTGTCGCAAGTCTGTAATGGCGTCTGTTTGGCCCAGCAGGATGCGGTCAAGGCCTGACAGTTTGAACAGCCGGTCTTTGAGGCGGGCATTGCTTCTCCGCATTCTGTTTTGTTCAGCTGCGTGCCTCAGGACCGTAAGCAATCGCCGTGGTTCATATGGCTTTTCGATGAACCCGTACGCCCCGTCCTGTATGGCCTGAACCGCCATCGGGATGTCACCATGTGCCGAAATCAATACCACCGGAGGCGCCACTTGTCTGTCCAGACTGGCCAGCAAATCAAGCCCCGACATACCCGGCATACGCACATCGGACAGAATGACATCGGGCGACGCGCTGGCCAGATACTCCATCACGTGGGTCGCGCGCGACAGGGCGCTAACAGTCCAGCCGGCGGCTTCGAGCAACTCGAGAAGAGACTGTCTCATTGATTTGTCATCATCGACGACCAGAACTTTAAAGGGTTGCCGCTGGGTCATTCGTTCGTTTCGTTAGTAATTGAGGCCATCGGGAAGGTGACACGAAAAACTGTTCCGCCGCCATCACGATTTCGGGCCGTCATCTTGCCATCGTGATCTTTGACAATGCTGGTGGAAATGGCCAGTCCCAAGCCCATGCCTCTCCCGCTCTCTCTTGTGGTTACAAATGGCTCTTGCAACTCAGCCAGCGTTGCCTCACCCAACCCGTGACCGTTGTCCTGAATTTCCAACACCGCTTCATCATAAGTAGCTATGACAGCGATATGGATTTCAGGTGCATCCGCTTCGTCCATCGCGTCAATCGCATTGCGCAAAAGATTAGTGATGACCTGTTCGATCCGCAGTGCACTGCCCCGGATAAAAACCGGACCGGTCGGCGCATCAACTGAGATTTTCACCTTGCCCTGCTCGATGTTTGGCGCAACCAGAGCCAACGCAGCATTGACCGAAGTGCATAAGTCTACGTCGTCGAACGCCTCGCTCTCTGAGCGCGCGAAGAACCGCAATTGGCGCGTGATCCCTTCCATCCTGTCGACCAAACTTCCAATTTTTTGGGGTAGCTTGGACTCACCGGAAGATGAGATCTCTTCTGCCACCAGGTGATTGCGCATCGCAGCGATGGGCTGGCCCAGTTCATGCGTGACCGACGCGGATAATTGCCCCAGAGCCGCCAATCGGCTTGCGCGCTCCAACTCGCTTTGGGTGCGCTTGAGACTCCGCTCGGCTGTCTTGCGGTCGTCGATTTCGATAGCGAGCCTTTCATTTGCCTCCCGCAGCTTTCCTTCTTCTTCTTCGGACCGCTCCAAGGCCGCGCTTACGCGCCTCGCGCGTTGTATCTGGAAAAAGATAAATGTAAGCCCCGCCAAAAGGACAAAAACTGCAGTTACAAGCCAACTGCGCGCTACGGCCTGATCGTCACTTGCAAAATAGTGAAGCGACCAGCCGTGGGGTAAATCTGTAGCTGCAAGATGCAGACGCTTCGTCCCAGCAATTCTGGCCTGATCTCCCGGCAACTCAATCCAGTCCAACGCATCTAAGTTTTGCCCCGGAAACTGCCTGGCATCTCGAATCCGTTCTTGCTGTGGTACTGACAAAGGCGTCAACGCGCGATATTGCCAGTTCGAGTTCGAAGAAAGCAGAACGACGCCGTCTTCATTGGCCAAAAGAACCTGTTCGCCCGAGTTTTTCCAACTATCCTGAAGATTGGAGAAATCGATCTTAATCGCTATGACGCCAGTTGAAGCGCCCTGGTCGTCAAGCACTGCGTTGGCGATGAAGTATCCTGGCAGACCAGTCGTTGCCCCGATGGCATAGAAGCGGCCCTGCTTACCAGAAATGGCACTTTGGAAATACGGGCGGAAAGCGTAGTTCTGGCCAACAAAGCTCTCTGTGTTGCGGTAGTTCGATGCAGAAATCGTGATCCCGTCTTCGTCCATCAAGTAGATCGCATCCAGCCCTGCCTGTTCCGCAAAATCCTCGAGGCGTCGGTTCAAAGTTCCGGTGCCGTCTCCTTCAGCTGTTCCAATTACAAAAGAATCCTGTGACAGCACATATGTGAGGTGGGAAAATCGTTCGAGTTCGCTGTTTACCGAGCTTTGGTAAAGAGAGAGCCGGCCCTGAGCTTTCGAAAGTTCCTCCGAAACGAAGTACTGGTAAGAAATCAAATAAAGGCCAATGCTGGCGGCAATGGCTATCAAAATACCTACAATATACGAAGCTGATCGCATCGAATGCCCATGAACTGCGACGGCATAGGATCACAGTAGGTATTAGCCGTCCATCCCAAGCGTACTAAACTAACATTTGGATGTTTAGGCCAAACAAGAATGACCGAGTATTTAGAGAACGCGAAGCAATGAACGAACATGCCGAAACAACTATTTGCATTCCGCAAGCAGATTCGGCCCAGAGCCGACATCCAACCCTTTGTTTCGATGCTGCGGTCGCAGCCCGCATTGCAGACTTTCGCCGCGAACGCAAAATCCTGTTCAAACCGAACTTACACAACGCGGGAAAAACCGTCGTTCTCTGCCTGGTAGAATTGGCATGCAGTTGAACGAAGGAGCTTGCCTTCGAGAAGCTTGATTACGCACCGCTGACATTCGCTTGGCGAAGCAGAAATCTCTGAATTTTACCGCTGGGTGTCTTCGGCAGTTCTTTGACGAATTCGATAAGCCGAGGATAGGCGTGAGCAGAAAGGCGCTGTTTGACATAGTCCTTCAACTCCGCGGCCAACGCATCATTACCTTCTGTGCCATCCGCCAGTACGACTACCGCTTTCACTATTTCGGTCCGTTCCTTGTCAGGAACGCCTACGACCGCCGTTTCCGTTACAGAGGGATGTTCGATCAGAGCGCTTTCAACGTCAAACGGTCCGATGCGATAACCCGAAGAGGTGATAACGTCGTCGATCCGACCAACGAACGTTATACATCCGTGTTCATCCCGCTCCACTGTGTCTCCAGTAAGATAGTATCCGTTCTCGATCGATTTGGTGCCCATGTTTAGGTAGCCGCTAAAGAACAAGAGAGGTGAATCCGCAATGTTGACGGCCAATTGACCTGGCTCATTGAAGTCGGCGATGCTGCCGTCCTCAGCCAGAACCTCAACCCTGTGTCCTGGCATCACATAGCCAGCCGATCCCGGGCGTACCGGATGTTCGAGCCCGTGATGATTATTCACCAGCATACCCGTTTCCGTCTGCCCATAATGATCCTTAATCGGCGCATTCAGTTCGGTCTCGAACCAACGGATGACTTCGGGGTTCAGTGGCTCGCCTGCGCTGCTGATGCAACGGATCTGATCGCGCAGCTGTGACGCGCGCTCGGTTCCCGCGGCGATGATTAGTCGAAACGCAGTAGGCGCGCCTGCAAAGTTAGTCACGCCCAATTTCGAAATCACGTCATATGTACTGTCCACTGTGAAAGGCCCTTCGACCAGAGTGGTTGCATGTCCCAATAGTAGCGGGCCGATCAATGCATAGTAGAGTCCATAGGCCCAGCCTGGATCGGCTATATTCCAGAAAACATCCTCATGCTGCAGGCCGATCCCTTCGACCATGTAAGATCGAAAGGCAGCCAGAGCCTTGAGGGGCACGGGTACTCCTTTGGCGGGACCTGTAGTTCCAGATGTCGCCATCATGAACATCAGATCATCGCCGTTCCGCAAAACAGGGACGAACTCAGGCGAATGCGCGGCCATCGCCTGGCGGAAATCAATGTCTCCCGCAATAACCCCTTGTCTCGTTTCCACAATCGTCGCGACAGGCGGACAACTTTCCACTCCGTCGAGCTTGATGCGGTTCGCGGCGTCAGTCACAACCAACTTCGCGCCACTCATGGTCAAACGGTCCTGAATGGCCTTGGGCCCAAAGGCTGTAAACAAAGGCTGATAGGCCGCGCCAGCCAGGAGGGTGCCGAGAACAACTGTCACAAGATCCGGGGTGCGAGGTAACAGACCCGCCACGATGTCACCGGGTTGGATGCCTTGTTCTTCCAGCAAGTTGGCGAAACGCGCAGCTTCTTCGCGCAACTCTGCAAAACTGCGCGTCTCATGGTGCCCATCCAATGCAACCCAGTTCAAAGCACGGGGATTGCCCTGCAAATGGGCGTCACAACATTCTACGCATGCATTTATCCCGTGGCTGAAGTTGCCGAAAAAGGAAGACTTTGCCAGCTCCAGGTCAAATTTCTCCACCGTTTTGGAGTATTCTGGGGAAGTCTCAGTGTCAGAACTCGATTCCATCAAAACGTATTCCTCCAAGTGCAGCCCTTAATTACCCTGCACTTAAACAAGTCGAGTTTCCACGTTGGAAATTACGCGAACATCAGCGCAACGTGAGTGGTCCATTTGTCCCGAACCAAAGCTCGGTTTGTGTTACATAGCAACCATCGGGGGTTGCGCAGCATCTGCATAGTTTCGGCTTCAGTTTGCGACGCCAACGGCCCATTTCAGACATTCGAGTAAAGCATAATTTGAGATGACCGCTTCCGCCGGTTTGACCTCCGAGTATTGCGAAATATCGGACGGCTACGGCCCTTCGCAGATCAGCGGGAAGGCACCGACTTCTGGTATCGTGAGTGTGCCCACGGTGACGAAATCGTCACCTTCGACGGCTGTTATCAATCGAACCGAGGCAACGATCCGGCTATATTCAGGATCGGCGAAGTCGATGACAGTGTGCATATCGACATCGGCCCCCTGCGCCACGATGATTGGTATCGCACCATCAACTTCTGTTAAGCTCCAGTGTTTGCTGTCTGCGTGAATGGTCGCACTCACGACTGCGAGTCCAGGGACAGTTCCCAATCCGACAGCAACAACTGCGCCTGATCCATCAGGGGCCTCGCAATACAACTCAACAGTTGCGAATGCCGAGGTTGCCGAGAAGAAAGCAAACAGCGCAAGCGCAGAAGTCCTGATCATGAAGATTTCCCTTCGTTCGCAATCCGACCTAAAATACATTTTAGGTTCACTGTTCTCAACAAGCGTGTCTCAACACGGGTCAAAGACAAGGAAACACCGGCATCCGCAGACCACTACGTTGCCCCAAATCATTGGCATCGAACGGCTAGAAGTTAATTGAATCCGTTAAGAGTTTGAGCATTGTAGCGGACATTCAACTTCAGCACGGCAACCGAAGCAATAGTACCCCAGGCTGCGACGTGGCACGACCCAAAAGAGACGTTGGCCAAGGGCTGTGGTGTTGCAGTGCAGCTTCCGGAAAGCAGACATTTCCAGTTCACATCAAACCAACTTCACCTCGGATGGACCAGCTTATCTGCGTTTGCTGCGGCCTACTCGTGCATCGCGCGAAGCAACCCGTCACGCATGAAATACTTGTCGGAGAAGCTCTAGAGCGCGGCAGCCTATACCACGGCTGGTGCAGATGGAATCTTTGTACCGGGACTGACGATTGTTTTGGTGAGTGCTGAATTCCCTTTACAAACCGACCGCCGGTCTAGATATGCAGACCAACGGTCTGTATTGATTGATTCGGAAAACCACTAAAGCCTGACTGCCCTCTCGCCTCGTGAGTACTTAAAACAAAAACGCCGGTCGCTCCACGACACCCATTTCGTGGACGCATTAGCTGTGCCCGAAATTGAAAGCTTGAAACATGCACTATGATTCCCACCGTGCCCCACGAAGTATTTTGGAGTTCTGCGCCCGTCAGTTGCGTCGAATTTGGCAACACTCAGGAGATGTTCGAAAAAGAAATGGCTCAGTAGGAAATCCCAACACTACAACACCATTGTCCGACCACATGCGCCGAGACGTTGGATTGATTGAGGGAGGGCCGGATGATCGTTCGCATTGGTGGTCATATTGACGTGGTCAGCGATGGGATTGTGTATCTTCGCAACCTACAGGTTCAAATTTGCCTTTATCAACTCTGCGCATGCAATTGGCGAGGCATCTTCTGTATTCACCGATAAGTCATATTTCATCCCATCATGAACACGCTCGAATTGCCATCTGGAAAGCCCGAGCGTCCGGTCGCCCCGCTTTCGTTCCCGTGCCTCCAGCACGTCCAGCGAAGCAAACAAACCAACCATGTAAAAATCATACGGCTCCAGTAAGCTTTGATATTCAGCTACCGCGCTCGCAGACCCGGCTTCCGTGTTTCCAAACAACACCTCGTCAACAATCAAATTATTCCCGGCGCGCGCCATTGCAGCAACTGAACGGCGCATTCCGGAAAGTGCGCGACTGGCTGTTGGCCCGACCCGCGCGAAGGTCACTGCTTTCCCGCCCACCACACGCTTTTCAAAACTCAATCCATCTGGATCACCAGCAAGCCGCTGTGGCAACATTGCCAGGAAGGCATCCATTTCGATGTGAAGGAACGGTAGTGTCGTAATGTTCTGAAGCGCTTTTGCGATAGAACTTTTACCAACACTCCCTACTCCGTTTAGGAGAATTACTGTCGCCATTGGTCTCGTGACTGAATGATCGCTGCCAAGGTCCGTTATTTGGCTGAGGAAGGGGGTGAAGGCACAGTTTCCATCGTAACATCCACCGCTTCCGGCCATCCAAAATCTGTTGTCCCATCCGGCAGACCCAGAATTCGGTCGAGTGTTAGAAATTGCATATCGATCGCCGCCTGTAAATTGCGTGCGGCTTCATCTGCTATGTCAGTTCCCCGGGCGTCGATGGCGCGCAGCAATGCAAAATCAAAGAAGTTCATAAGGAAGAGTATAAGCTCTGCCGTCGTATCGACATCGGCGACAGTGAACGTTCCTTCGTCACAGCCCTTCCGGATGATTTTGGTCAGGACCGGCATGGCACCAGTTCTGACCCTGCGCTTGAATTGTTCGAGCAGGAACAGGTTTTTGTCCTGGTTCATGATCTTGAACATCTCGACCTGGCCTGGGTAGTCATGCTCGCGCAGGTAGTTTGCCCTTAGATGGGTGAAGTTATGCAACAGATCGAGTGCCGAAGATTTCTCGTCAGAAGCAACAACAGACATTTGCGCGAACACGCCTTCTGCCATGCCATCCAATACCCCGAACAAAAGCTCATCCTTGGATTTGAAGTGGTGATAAAAGCCACCTTTCGAAACACCGGCCAGATCCAGCACATCCTGAATGGTCGTATCTTCGAAACCTTTCGAAAAGAACAACATTTGCGCACACCCCAGTAACTGCGCGCGCCGCGCCTCTGGCTGCATATTCTTCCGCTTCGTAGGTTTCATACATTTTCCCCTTGCAAACCGACCGACGGTCTGCAATTACAGACCTGCGGTCGGTTTATATCCCGACTCATCTGGCAGGACAACGAAATTCACCTGCCGCCCCGAAATAAATGATGCGCTGATGCAGCCCAAGACCGCAAGCTACAACGCTTCGCGCGCCCAGTTGAGTTGTGTCTACTACACAGGATCGAATGCCATGAATGCTCTTGTTTGCAGGGATATTTCAATATCCGAGTTACGCCAAACATCTCGGCTGGCTGGTATCCGGGATTTGCTTGAACTTCTGGTCAGGCTTTCCCTGGACTGGGACGAAGCTAGGCGATCTTTGTCTCAAACAAGTCCGCAGACTTGGCTCGTAAATCCGTTCTCCCTCAATTGATCCAAACCTCTCAGGAGAGAAACATGTTGGACAATGTAAGAGCGATTTCCACGGTTTACCGCGCAGCCAAAAGCATGACGGCAATCGCTTTGACAGAGTTGCCTGAGCCTGGGAATGTCGCGGAAGCATTGCAATTGGTGAACGTGCCTGTGCCAAGACCTTCGCGCCACCAAGTCGCGATTCAGCTGTTCGCTTCATCACTGCATGTCGATGAAATTTATGCGGCTCAGGGCACCGCTCTTGGTCGTTTCTTCGGGCCTAAACACGCTTCGGCAAATTCCCCCTACGTCATGGGGACTTCGGTGTCAGGGGTCGTTGTCGCAACTGGTCAGGACGCAACCCGGTTCAATGTTGGAGACGAAGTGATCGTCGTTCCCAACGAGCTTGGCGAAAACGGGTCTTGGGCAACGTACAGATGCGTTTCGCACGACTATCTGATGCTCAAACCCCCGGCCTTGTCTCATGTCGAGGCGGCAGCCGCGACACTATCGGGTTGTGTTGCGTGGGGTGCGATCAACACCGCACGCGTCGAAAAAGGTGACCATTGCCTCGTTGTTGGGGCATCGGGTGCCGTCGGATCCATGATGGTTCAGTTCCTCAAATCAAAGGGCGCAATCGTGACCGGGGTTTGCAGCGGCGCGAATGCCGATCTGGTGCGCACGTTGGGAGCGGATCACACGATCGACTACAACGCTACCAATTTTGGCTCTCAGGTCAAAAACACCTACGACAGGGTTTTTGATCTGGTAGGCGGTCGGGACATCGAGGCCGCAGCGTACCGAATACTGAAACGCAAAGGCCGGTTCGTCACGATTGTTGGCCCCATACGCCACATTGGTGAACGCAAGTTATCCAGGGGCGAGTTTCTTCTGGGTGTCAGCCACGTTACTTGCCGCAGTATCGCGACACGGCTCCGCGGTCCTCGGTATCGTTTTTGTGCCTCCTTGCCACGGAACAACGCCTACGCGGCGATGCTGAGCATCGCAAAGCACAACATACGCTCTCCAATTGAAGCCGAGATTCCATTCGATTTGCCGCAAATCCGGGCCGCAATCAGAACTCTGATGTCCAATCGGACAAGAGGTCGGATCGTCATCAACTTTTTGACCAACGAAAAATCAAGCCGGCCGGAAACCAGTTCCAGACCTGAGGTGCACCTCAAGCAATCACTGTTCCGGCACAAAACGAAATTCTATCAAGACACGGTAACACTATGACAAAACTTTGGAAATCACCGGGGTCGGACAATCCCGTTTCATCTGCCCCTCACCGCAATCGACGCAATCCAACCGATCGCATTGCGAGCTGTGTTCGGCCCATGCAGTCAATGGTAGTCGCGCTTACCCTGGGCGCCGCGCTGAGTGGGTGTGCCGCCAACATGGCCGCAAAAGGCAGTGATGGTCCGGATCTGAGCGTCGTCAGCCAGGAAGCCACCCGGACGGATGTCGAGCGGCAGTTGGGGTCGCCTGAGCAGCTACAGCAACAAGCCAATGGTGATTGGGTGGCCGTCTATGACGTCGAACCCCGGACAAAGCCAAATCTTGCTCGGGCGGCAGGCCACGGAACGCTGGACCTCTTTACCTTCGGGCTCTGGGAGGTTGTCGGGGGGCCTTTGGAAGTGGCCCATGCGCGGCGGGTTCTCGTCACTGCACGATATGACGACGCGGGAAAACTGCTGCAACTGACCAGCAAGCCCAAACCCATCCTTTGATCTGAGGGTGGGTCACCGCCGACCTGCAACAGGCCGGCGTTACATCCAACACCCCGACGAACAGCAAGCCGTCCCCGTTGAACCATAGTGCAGGTCCAGCGGGCAGATACCCCTGTCCACACAAAACAAGAAAACGGACTAAAAATGAAGACTATAACATTGATCACATTGGCCGCTATGGCTCCCACAATATGTTTGGCAGACGAAAACTGGACCGGCTTCAATGCTGGTTTGCAGCTATCCACAGTTGATGTTTCCCAAGACGAAAACGACAACGGAAACGCAGCGTTGGGCCTCCACGCCGGATATCTTCATAATTTTGACGGCTATGTAGTTGGCGGTGAACTGACTTATGATGCGGGCGCTGAGCTTGTGTCTGACAACAAAACAAAAAAGGTCGATACGATACGCCTGAAGTTCAAAGGCGGACACGTATTTGGCCGGACGTATCTGTACGGCGTCATTGGATATGCGAACATCGATGGCGGTTCCATCAGTGAAGATGGCTACTCTGCTGGCGTTGGCGTTACGTATCGCGCAACGGACAGTGTTCTGGTCGGCCTTGAGTACCTGCGAGACACATATGACACGTCAGCTGACGACATCACAGCTGACTCTGTCGCGCTTCGGGTGTCTTACAAGTTCTGACAGAAGGCGTTTGAGAACCTGACACAAGCGGGGGGCAGTCAATTGCCCCCACTCATAATTCAATTCCCGGGAGCCACCAGGTGACTGAAATACCAACGCTTGAGACTGAACGACTGCTACTTCGACCACCAATAATGGCAGACTGGCCCGACTATCTTGCGCTGATGACATCAGAGCGCTCAAAGTTCATGGGAGGCCCGGTCTCTGACCGCATGACCTGGGGGATTTTCTGTCATGACATAGCTCAGTGGACCCTCATGGGGCACGGGGCACTGATGATGGAAGACCGTGTTTCAGGAGCGTGCCTTGGGCAGGTTAGCATCAACTCCGGACCGCTTTTCCCCGAACCCGAATTGGGCTGGTTTGTCTATGCTGATGCCGAAGGAAAAGGCTATGCGTTTGAAGCTGCGCGAACGCTGCGAGATTGGGCCTGTACATGGAACGTAACCCAGTCGCTCGTCAGTTATATCGATCCGAACAACTTCCGCTCCTGCCGCCTTGCTGAGCGGCTTGGAGGAATTTTGGATTCAAATGCCGAGCGAGATGACCCCAATGATCTCGTCTACAGGTACCATTGAGCTGCGCAAACAACTCCACGGACCATTCGAGCGAGGGTCACCTTCATCAGTCGCCCGATCAGACCGTCATCCCCAACATCCTTTGCTTTTTGATTGTCCCGGTATCAAGGGGCGCAACGCAGCCCTGTCTGCTTTTATCTGTTGGAAATACCGGATCACGGGCCGGGTTGTCGCAACCTATGCGCGGCAATACGGGGGTACAAAACCTCAGTCAGACAATGACCAGCATCCTCAGCCCCCCGCTGAAAACCCGAAACGCCCGTCGGGCTGATCATTTGTCCGACGGATCACTTTCAGCATAATCCCGCAGGCGCTCGATATCAGAGATTACGGCGTGGTTGCGGTTGATTTGCACACCAACCGTTTTTAACCGCGAAAACGCCCGGCTAAGGCTTTCCGGCTTCATCCCTAGACGCCCGGCGATCAGCATTTTGTCATAAGGTAGCTCTACGTCGCAGCCATCGGGTTTGGCGTCACACAGGTTCAGAAGAAACTCTGCCACCCGCTGCGCACCCGTCTGCGCCTTGAGCTGCTCCAGCTGTGCCACCAGCGAATGCAGATGCGTGAACGTGGACGCCAGAATGGAAACGCCGATCTCGGGGTCTTCTTTCATCAACGACAACAGCAAAGGGCTTGGGATATGCATCACGTCGCAGGCCGACACGGCCTCGGCAGAAACGGGGTAAGGGACGTTTCGCAGCGCGACGGCCTCGCCAAAACTTTCGCCGCGGGTAAAGACGCTGACCACTGCCTCGGCCCCGGTCGGGGACATGCGGAACAACTTGACCCACCCAGCAAGCACCACGTGGACGGCCTTGGCCTCTTCTTCCTGTAGAAAGATCGTTTCGCCCCGATCATAGCTACGCCAAATTGCGTGGCTCAGCAGTGTATCGACATGCTGGTCCGGCAAACTCTTGAGCAAAAGCGATTGCCGCGCGATCGCTTTTTGTGCTTCGTGTGCCACGGAGTTTCCCCTTTTCCCTGGTCGATCGTCCGACCGGTACGTCCTTTTTTTAGCAAGGCTATGCCAAAGCTCTGCCCGGCGCGCCAGCCTTTTCCTGCTTCAACTTGACTATTGTCATGTCTTAGGCGTCACCATGGGCATAAATTCGGCCCAAAGCCAGCAATCCGGGGAGCCAGTATAATGGACTACGAGCGATTTTTCACCCAGAGCCTGGACGATCTGCGGGACGAAGGAAACTATCGTGTTTTTATCGACCTGCAACGCCGCTGCGGATCATTCCCAAACGCACGTCAAACCGACGGATCAGTGCAGCGCGATGTGCGGATCTGGTGTTCAAACGACTATCTGGGCATGGGGCAGCATCCGGCGGTGACCGGGGCGATGCATGACGCGCTGGACCGGTGCGGCGCTGGTGCTGGCGGCACCCGGAACATCTCGGGCACCACACACGATCACGTCCTGCTTGAGGCCGAACTGGCCGATCTGCACGGCAAAGAGGCAGCGCTTCTGTTCACCTCTGGCTATGTTTCGAACTGGGCGGCCCTTGGCACCCTTGCTGCGAAAATCCCCGGCCTTATCGTTTTCTCGGACGCGCTGAACCACGCCTCGATGATCGAAGGCATCCGGCATTCGCGCGCGCAAAAGGTGATCTGGAAGCACAACGACCTTGAAGACCTTGAGGCGAAGCTGGCTGCTGCCGATCCTGACGCCCCCAAGATGATCGCCTTTGAATCCGTCTATTCGATGGACGGAGATATCGCGCCGATCCAAGAGATTTGCGATCTGGCCGACAAATACGGCGCGATGACCTATCTGGATGAGGTTCATGCCGTCGGTCTTTACGGCCCGCGCGGTGGCGGCATTGCCGAACACGAAGGTCTGATGGATCGACTGACCGTGATCGAGGGCACGTTGGGCAAAGCCTTTGGTGTGGTTGGTGGCTATATCGCGGCCTCAGCCGCACTTTGTGATTTTGTGCGCAGCTTTGCCAGCGGGTTTATCTTTACCACCGCCTTGCCCCCGTCGATTGCGGCGGGCGCTGCGGCCTCGATCCGGCACCTGAAACAGTCGAATACCGAACGCGATCAGCAGAAGTCCCGCGTGGCGCAGGTGCGTGCCCGGTTGGATGCCGAAGGCATTCCGCATCTGCCCAACCCCAGCCACATCATCCCGGTGATGGTGGGTGATCCGGTGAAATGCAAATTCATCTCGGACACGCTGCTTGAAGAGTTCGGCATCTACATCCAGCCGATCAACTACCCCACTGTCCCCAAAGGAACCGAGCGTCTGCGGATCACCCCTTCTCCGGTGCATACGGACGAAGATATCGAACATCTGGTCGGCGCGCTGTCGGCCCTATGGCAACGCTGCCAGATCGCGCGGATGCCGATGGCCGCCCAGTAAACAAAGCGCTCCTTGCTTGAAAAACTGCCGCCCAGATCGGGCGGCTTTTTTCTGCTTCAAACGAGGTAGAGGGCAAAGATCAGCACCGAAAAGCCGGTTAGAACCATGGTGAATCCGCGCAACCAGGCTGGGCTTCTAGCAAGGTCCAGATACTGCGCAAGGATTACGCGCGTCTTGATCAGCGCAAGCAACAGAATCCCACCCCCCATGACCGCAGCCGGCACCGGCAACAAGGTCAATACCGCTGAGCCGACACTTAGCCCCAAAAGGGCAAGCCAGGCCCGTGTCAGAGTGTTGTCCCCCATCGCCCTCATCCCAACAGATAGATCACCGGAAAAAGCATGATCCAGACCAGGTCGACCATGTGCCAGAACTGTGCGCCCGCCTCGATATTGCGTGCGTCATCCCGCCAGGACACCAGTAACAGAATGCCGACCCCGGCCAGAACATGGGCCGCGTGAAAACCAGTCAGAAGGTAGTAGAACAGGAAGAAGGGGTGCGTTTCGTAATTGATCCCCTGCGCCATTTTATCCGCGTATTCCGTGCCTTTGATGATCAGGAAAACAACGCCCAGAAGGGCCGCGCCGATCAAGGCCATGCGCGCCGCCGCGCGCCGCGCGACCTGTCGCCAGTGCAGCGCCTGTGCGGCCAGATACCCCGATGTGACCAGAACCGCTGTGTTAAACGCCGCTCCAGTGCGATGCAGATGTGACTGCGCCTCGGCAAAACCCGCCGGGTCGGTCAGACGCACGCCCATAAAGGCGATCATCCCAGCGCCGAACACTAGCAGTTCCGAGACGATCAGAACCCACATCAGCAACTCGCCCGGAAGCTCGTCGATCACAGAAGCATCGCTCATGCGCCGACCAGTTGGCGATAGATTTGCGGCAAAGCCATCGTCAGACGGTGCGGGTCAGGGATCACCGCAAAACCGCCTTGCCCGAACATACGCGGGAACCAACTTTTGCCGGTTTTGTCGATGGTGACACCAAAGACCGATTGCCCGGCGCGACGCGCTTCGCGGACGGCCATGCACGTATCTTCGATACCATGGCGACCCTCATAGTGATCCAGGTCGTTCGGCTTGCCATCGGTGATCACCAGCAGCAGCCGGCGCTTGCTCGATTGATCCGCCAAATCGGCCGAGCAATGCCGGATTGCCGCCCCAAGCCGTGTGTAATGCCCCGGGCGCAGTGACGCGATTCGCTGTTCGACCGTTCCGCCCATTGGCTCATCAAACCGCTTGCAGCGCTGCACATAGACACGCTGACGTTTCAGAGAACTGAAGGCGTGGATCGCAAAGTCATCCCCACAAGCATTCAATCCCCACGCCAACGCGGCCAGCGCCTCGCGTTCAATATCGATCACGGCGCGGCCTGTGACTGCGCTTTCGGTGGATCGGCTGACATCCAGCAGGATCGAGACCGCCAGATCGCGAGCTTCGGGACGGGATTGCTGCCAGATGCGCTCGTTGGCTTCCCCACAAGCCCGACGTTCAGTCTCGGCACGCACGGCGGCTTCGATATCCAACTGGTCGCCGTCCAGATGGCCGCGTGTCATAACCCGACCGGGGCGCAGCGCCTCGAACTGGCGCTTCACCGCGCGGATGCGGCGGGCAGTGGCCGGGTCCTTGCCAAACTCGGCTGCGTCTTCGCGGATATCGGCATCCGACAACAGGACATTCACGTGGTCTGGCAAGTACTGACCGGTGCGCACGTCCCATTCGGGATAAAGGATACGGCCCGACAGACGCTCGCGATTCACATCCTCGGGCGCCAGATCCAGGTGCAGCTTCAGCTTGGTGGGCGGTGCCTTCGAGATTTGGCCCAGCCCGATCTCTTCCTGATCGTCGGCCGCCTTTTTGGCATTGTCGGGATCGTCATCATCGACCCGGCGGTTCAGGTTCAGAAACTCGGCCCAACTGAGGATCGCCTCGAATTTGTGCAGGATCAGGCTGTCTTTCCGTTCGGCCTGATCAGATTTACGGCGGCGGGCGCGGTGGGTTTTCTCACCCGATTCCTCGGGCGGGCCATCTGTATCGGGGTTTTCCACCTCGTTATGTTCCGAAAACCCGACGGCGCGCAGTTCGGGCCACAGGGGGACCGGGCGAAAACGCTGATACCCGCGCGGAGCAGACAGGCTGTCATCCAGCTCCAGCAGCTGTTCCGCCTTGGCAGACAGCGATGCCGGATCACCCAGCATATGGCGAACCAGTTCTTCTAGCGCGGCTTCGACCGGCGGCAGGTTAGGGATATCACGTTGGTGCAGCAGACCCTTGCACAGTTCGGTATAAAGGGGGAGCAAGCCGGGCGCGTTTTCCAGCGTGGCCTCGACCATCTGTCGCGCAGCGATCAGCGCATGCAGGTCGGCCCGCAGGGGGTCATCCTCATCAATTCGGGTGTCGGCATGGGCCGAAACGGCTGCCAGCCAGACATATAGCGCGCCGTTGGCTTCGCGCGCCGGGAAAACGGCCAGACGGTCCGGCAGGCGCAATACCTCGCCATCGAACGAAGCACGCGGCATCAGCTCGGCCTCAGTTCCCAAGCGGCGACGCCAGCTTAACCGGTGGCGTGAAACTTCGGGTGAGACCGGGCGTAATTCAACGCCCGGACTACCCCCAAGCCCTCGGAAGAGGACTGCCAGCCGCCCCGCGACCTCAGAAAGGTCGACCGCGGCTCCAACATGCACCTCAGGTGCATCGAGGCGGCTGGCAAGGGTGTGCCACAGTTTCCCGATCGTTTCTTCGGGTTCCCATGGCTCAAAATCGATCTTGACCATTGGCCGGCCTCACCCAAAGACAGCCGTGACAAGATCGAGGAGCCCGCGTTTGATATCCTCGTCATCAGTCAGAGGTTCGATCATTGCGGCAAGAATGGCGCGGTCCGTCGACATACCCTGTGCGATCAGCGTCGCAGCATAGACAACCAGTCGGGTAGAAACGCCTTCCTCAAGATCCTGACCCTTGAGCCCCCGTAGTTTGTTCGCCAACCGGATCAGCGGTTTGCAGCGTTCAAGCGCCAGGCCACTTTCCTGGGCGACAACCTCGGCCTCCATCTCAGGCGACGGAAAGTCGAATTCCAGCGAAATGAACCGCTGCCGGGTCGAAGGTTTCAGGGTTTTCAGGATATTCTGGTACCCGGGATTGTAGGATGCCACCAGCATGAAGCCGGGCGCGGCTGCCAGTTCTTCGCCGGTGCGATCAATCGGCAGGATGCGCCGGTCGTCAGTCAAAGGGTGAAGCACGACGGTCACGTCCTTGCGGGCCTCGACCACCTCATCCAGGTAACAGATTGCGCCTTCGCGCACTGCGCGGGTCAGCGGGCCATCGACCCAGACGGTTTCCCCGCCTTTCAGCAAATAGCGGCCAATCAGGTCGGCAGCGGCCAGATCATCATGGCAGGCGACAGTATAAAGCGGGCGGCCAAGCTGCGCGGCCATATGGGCCACAAAGCGGGTCTTGCCGCAACCTGTCGGCCCTTTCAGCAGAACCGGCAGATCGTTGTTATAGGCGGCGGTGAACACATCGCATTCATCGCCCTGGGGCAGGTAGAAGGGGGCGTTTGCCGCCCCCGTTCCCATTTGTATGGAGCCATCCATTTGCATTACTCCGCAGGGGTTTCGGCCGCGCCGGGTTCGATGACCTCTTTCCGGGGCACCCAGATCGAGTAGACGAACAGCAGCGCACCAAGGACCACGACTACACCAGACCCAAAGCGCATCCAGTAGAAGATCGCGATCTGATCCTGCACGTCCATGAAGTAGTCACCGATCACACGTTGCATGTGCGTCTGCACGGTTCCGCCGAAGGTCAGCACGAAGGTCATGAAGACCATACCGCTGGTCATCAGCCAGAACGAACCCATGTTCAGCACCTGATTATACGGATCACGGTTTTTCAGGATCGGCATGGCATAGGTGAAGATCGCCAGGTTGAGGCAGACATAGGCGCCGTAAAAGGCCAGGTGACCGTGGGCCGCGGTAATCTGCGTGCCGTGGGTGTAATAGTTCACCCCGTGCAGCGTATGCAGGAAACCCCAGACACCGGCACCAAAGAAGGCCAGCGTGGCACAGCCCAGCGACCACAGCAACGCGGCCTTGTTGGGGTGGTCCCGGCGGCCCTTCCAGACCATGACGAAGGCAAAGGCCATCATCGCAAAGAACGGGATCACCTCAAGGCTCGAGAAGATCGAACCGATCCACTGCCAATACGCTGGTGTACCGATCCAGTAGTAGTGGTGACCTGTCCCAAGGATGCCCGAGAACAGCGCTGCAGCGACGATGACATACAGCCATTTCTCAACCACCTCGCGGTCAACACCGGTCAACTTCAGCATCAGGTAGGCCAGGATCGAGGCCATGATCAGTTCCCACACACCTTCGACCCACAAGTGAACAACATACCACCAGTATTGCTTGTCCAAGGCCAGGTTGCCGGGGTTGTAGAAGGCAAACAGGAACAACAGCGCCAGACCCCACAAACCCAACAAGAGGATGTTGGTGATCGCGGTCTTTTTGCCCTTCAGAACGGTCATCGACACGTTGTAAAGGAAGATCAGCGCGGCCACGACAATGCCGGCCTTGACCCATTTGGGTTGCTCAAGGAACTCGCGCCCCTCTTTGCCCAGCAGCCAGTTTCCTTCGAACAGGTTGAAGGTATAGGTCAGCACCACACCCAACGTCCCCACAACAAGAATGATCAGTTGTAGATAGGCCAGCTTGGGTGAATGGATTTCACGTTCAGCCTCTTCCGGGATCAGGAAGTAGGCCGCGCCGAAGAAGCCCAGGATCAGCCAGACGATCAGCGCATTGGTGTGCAGCATCCGCACGATGTTGAACGGCAAAAGCTCGCTCAGGAAATTTGGTGATACATAGATCAGGCCAGCCAGAAGGCCACCCAGAACCTGTATCACGAACAGGGCCATGGCCACCGCAAAGTAGGCGTAGGCGATTTTTTGGGATTCGTATTTCATTGCTCCGTTCCCTTTCTCAGCCAGCCTCGTTGGGCGGCCAGTCCTGAGCGTCGATATTGTCCGTCCAGATCAGGAAGTTGGTCAGGTCGCGAATTTCTTCGTCGCTGAGGTTGAAATTGGGCATCTGCCGACGACCGGGAATGCCGGTCGGTTGTGCCTCCATCCAGCCCTTGAGGGACTCAAAGGCTGATTCCGGGTCGTCCAGCACACCCCAACGTGTCATCACGTTGCCGACTTCGGGGGCGAAATAGGCCCCTTCACCCAAGATCGTGTGACAGTTGATGCACGCGTGTTTTTCCCAGACGTGCTTGCCCCGAACCACACTTTCATCGAGTTTTGCCGAATTCTCGGAATTCACGATGTACCAGTGGGAATGGGCCGACAGGGCCAGAAATATTAGGATAAAGAACAGGGACCCGCCATAGAATATGTTGCGAGCCATGCTCTTGGTCATGACTTCTCGCATTGCGCTCTCCTTTGCGCAGTTTAGCTTGTCTAGCCAGAATGGCGGCTGGGCCGTAGGAGGGCCTTAACGAAAGTCAAGGCTGGCGGAAGTAAATGAAAATCATCCCTCCCGGCCCGTACGAGGACCCGTCAGCGCAGGCCACATGGCGATCAGGTAAAGCGCAAAGGCACAGACCCACAGGCCGTCCGACAACAGCATCGCCACCATATAGCCTGCGTTCAGCTCGGCCCCGATCCAGCGTGACAGGGCAGCAACCGCCATCAGACCATAGGCTACGACCATCGGGGCGGGCGCGATTAGTGCACGGCCGCTGTGACCCAGCGCGGCGCGGCTCATGACTGCCAGGGTCATACCGCCCACACACCCTATGCCCAATACGTGCAGGGCGGCGATTTCATTGCCCAGACCCAGCACTGCCAGCCCCCACAAGATCAACCCCATCGCCAACATGCCTAGACCCAAATGCAGCGCCAGCAGAATTGGCTGCCGGGCGGCCCAGCGGCTGCGCCAATTGGCCATGCGCAGTATCTGAACCACCCCAAGGGCAAGCGCCAAAACCCCGGCCAACGGCCCTGCACCGAGCACCAGAACACCCAGCGGCAAGATCAGGGCCAGAACCATGCCTGCCTTGTCGAACAAGGCGACCGAAACCGGCCAGTCCGCCTCTGGGACCCCAGCGCGTTTCATGGCATTGCGGGTAAAGGCCGGAGTAATCCGACCACCCAAAATGGCGATCATCGCACACAACGCCAACAATCCCGCGCGCAGCCCAGTTTGCAGAGTGCCTTCAGTGACCCCAATCCATTGCAGATGTGTCATCATGTCCGCGACCCAGATCAAGCTCAGCAACAGCAGGAAAATCATGTTCTGCGGCTTGGGACGGCGGATCAGCTGCGTAGCTATTTTGGCCCCCAGAACCGGCACAAAGGCCAGGTCGACCACCGCAACCAGAACTGGCGGCAATACACCTGAAAACCACATGGCCATCCGACCGGCCAACCACAGCCCGGCAGCCAGAGTGATAAAGTGCGCCCGCGCCTCGGGGGCGCCGGTCCAGTTCGGTACTGCGGTCAGAAAGAACCCGCCCAGCGCGGCCGTCGCATAGCCGAAAATCATCTCATGCGCGTGCCACATCGGCGGCGTCATACCGTAATCCGGCGCCATGTAAGGCACTGTCAGCCACAGCCCCCAGACCACGCCGACAAACAGGCCGTAGAGACCGGCAGACAGAAAGAAAACACGAAATCCTTCACCAAGAATGCGGGCGATGATTGTGGGCATGGCTGCTCTCCTCAACCGTTTTTTTCAGCCCTAGCAGCCAACCCGCGCAACGGACTTAACAAAAATCAATCCTCACGAAAAACATGCCTCTAAAACACAGATTTTATGACGGTTTTTTTCGCCATTTTTTCCTGCCGAACCCTTGAAATGGGCCCCTGGCGTTGACTTTCGTCAAGGAGCCGTCGGGCGCGATGTCTCACCCTTGGACCTGCCTCACCACGCAAATGGAGAGTGATCATGTCACTTGGAATCAGCTACAACAAAACTGGCCGCGCCTTTGGGGTCGGTTTGGCGATGCTGCTGGGCAGCGTCGCTGCGCCAACCTTCGCCGAAGAGCCAACCCTTAGCGAGGAAGCCTTTGAATCCTCCAAACAACTTTATTTCGAGCAATGCGCAGGCTGTCACGGCGTTCTACGTAAAGGTGCCACCGGTAAAAGTCTTGAACCGATGGTCAAAACCAAAAACGACGATGGCACCGTAACCGAATCCGGCACCCTAAAACTAGGTCAGGAACGGCTTGAAAAGATCATCGCCTGGGGTACCGAAGGCGGGATGAACAACTTCTCGGACATCATGACCGAGCAGGAAATAAAGGACATGGCGACCTACATCATGATGGAGCCGCCAAAGCCGCCTGAAATGTCACTTGAACAGATGATGGCGACCCGTAAGGTCTATGTCGAAGAAGCCGATTATCCAACCGAGCCGCTGCATGGCCGTAATTGGGAAAACTTCTTTGTTGTCATCGAACGCGATGTGGGCAAGGTGGCCGTGATCGACGGCGACACGAAAGAGGTTCTGACACACATCCCGACCGGCTATGCCGTTCACGTTCTGAAAGCATCTGAACACCACGCACTGGAAGAGCCAGAACAGCCCGGGCGTTTCTGGTACACCATGGGCCGTGACGGCAAGATGACTAAGATCGACCTCTGGCAGACGCCAGACAAGATGTTGGTTTCCGAGGTCAAGATTGCCTATGACGCCCGCGACGTTGCCGTTTCTGGTGACGGCAAATACGTCATCGGTGGGGGCTATTGGCCGCCGCATTTCGCAATCGTCGACGCCCAGACCATGGAACCGGTCAAGGTCGTATCAACCCGCGGTGTGAACGTGGACGGGGATTACGTGGAAGAGGCCCGTGTGGCCGCAATCTACACAACTCCGAACGAACCCACCTGGATCGTTGCCGTGAAGGAATTGGGGCAGTTGTGGCAGGTCGATTATACCGATCTGGACAACCTGCGGATCGACAAGATCGACAGCGCCAAGTTCTTGCATGACGGGTTCTTTGACCCGACAGGCCGATACTTCCAGATCGCCGCGAACGCGTCGAACAAGATGGTGGTTGTCGATACCGAAACCCACAAGCTGGAAGCGATGATCGACACAGCCGCGTTGCCGCACCCCGGCCCGGGTGCCAACTGGGTCGACCCAAATTGCGGCCCGGTTGCTGGTACGACACACCTTGGTGTGGGTACCGTAACCGTCTGGGGTAACGATCCCGAAAACCGCCCGGATGATGCCTGGAAGATCTGCTACGAAGTGGAAACCGACGGCCCCGGCCTGTTTGTCCGTACTCACCCGAATTCGGACTACATCTGGGCTGACCAGACCAAGCACCCGGAACCTGAAGTTCAGCAATCGGTGCAGGTCATCTCGAAAGAGACCGGCGAGATCGTGAAAACCATCCAGATCACCGAAGACGAAGGCAGCGCCGCTGTTCACTTCGAATTCAACGCGGATGGTACCGAGGTCTGGGTTTCCAAGTGGAACCTGTCGGACTCGAAAGAACCTAACGGTCAGATCGTGATCTTCGACGCCAAGACGCTGGAAGAAATCGGCCGCATCGAAGGGCTTTATGCTCCGACCGGCAAGTTCAATGTCTACAACCGTTCGAACCACGTCACCTGACGAGTTCGCAACCAAAACCGGAAAGGGCGGGCCCCTCGCCCGCCCTTTCCTCGTTTGACCAAACAGCCAAATCCACCGGCCTGCCACCCAAGGCCAGATAAGAAAGCCAAACGGAGCCCGGATATGACTTCCGAACCGGAAAAAAAGAAACCAATTTGGCGCCGGTATTTCCTGTGGGGAATGCCCGTGGCCGGAATAGCCGTGGCCTTTGTCGCGGGCATCGTCTTTTGGGGCGGGTTCAACACCGCCATGGAAGCCACCAACACAAAGGAATTCTGTGTCTCGTGCCACGAGATGCGTGATTTCGTCTATGAGGAATACACCGGCACGATCCACGACGTGAACCGGTCTGGCGTGGGCGCGGTCTGTTCCGACTGCCACGTTCCCAAGGACTGGACCCACAAGATGATCCGCAAGATCAAGGCGTCCAAAGAGCTGTATGGCAAGCTGGTCGGCACCATCAACACCCGCGAAAAGTTTGAAGCCAAGCGCGTACATCTGGCGATGAATGAATGGGAGCGGATGAAATCCACGGACTCACGTGAATGCCGCAACTGCCACGATTTTGAATCGATGATGCCCGAGTTCCAGAAACCGCGCGCACGTCAGCAGCACCTGAATGCGATGGAGATCGGCCAGACCTGTATCGATTGTCACAAGGGGATCGCCCACTCGGACGCCCGTGATCGGGCCGATGAGGACTATCTGGAAAAGCTTGAGGCACCCAACCCGGCCTTCATTCGTGAAATCCCGCAGGAATACCTAACCAGCCTTGCGAAGATCGAAGCCAAGGAAGCTGCCGAAGCCGAGGCTGAAAAAGCAGCCAAAACCGCCCAGCAAGAGGCCGTTCAGGCACAGATCGCGGCCGCCGTAGACGCAGCCGTCGCCGAAGAACGCGCCAAGGCAAACGGCGAAGAAGCCGCAGCACCGGCAGGCGGCGGCAGTGATGTTGGCAGCAGCGTCGACTGGAATGCCGTTGCAAGCGCCGATCTGAAACTGTTCTACCCCGGGCAAGCCTCTTTTGAGTGGGTGCAGAACGGCAAGTTCCACGGCGGGGCCCGTCCCCTGACCAAGGGCGGCGATCAATGCTCGACCTGTCACGCCAAAGAACTGGATACGATCGGCAACAAGATCGTTGCGGGCGGTGATCTGGAACCAACCCCGATCCCCGGCAAACGTGGTGTGATCGATGCGACCTTGCAGGCCGCGCATGATGACGAGAACCTTTATATTCGCATGCAATGGCCGGATGCAGGCCATAACCCTGCCCCCTTCGTCGATGGCGGCAAGATGGACCCCGACAACCAGATCAAGGTCGCAATGATGATCACCGGTACCGGGATCGAGTTGGGCGATCAGGTAGGCTGCTGGGCCTCGTGCCACGCAGACAACAGCTATATGCCATTTGATCCGGGCGCTGACGCGATTGCCGCCAATGGGGATATCGCAGGCCGCCTGAGCACTCAGGACACAGTGACCAAATACATCAGCGAAAGCCGGACCGAGGTCGAAGTCAAAGGTCGCCGCGGCAAGGCATTGGGTGGCTGGGACAAGTTGGAGGCCGAGGCGCAGATCCAGCAATACTTGGACGATGGCACTTATCTGGACCTGATGCGTGTCTATGCTGATGGCAGCGCCTCCAACGGTTATCTGTTGGAACAGCGCGTGGTCAATGACGGAGAAATTGCCGCCTCGGCCAATCTGTCCGGTGGCGTGTGGACCGTCGTCTTCTCGCGGCCACTGAACTCGGGTGCGCCCGGCGACGTGCCGCTGGAACCGGGTCAGACCTATACGGTGGGCTTTGCCATTCATGATGACTTTGCCGCCGCGCGGTTCCACCACGTTACGCTGAACACCAGCCTGGCGCTGGACGACGACAGCGCCAACATCAACGTGGTCAAACAATAACGGATAGGGGCCGGAAAACCCGGCCCCCGCCCTTTTTTGGAAAGGAGAGATGGATCATGAAACCCTACTGCCTTCTTCCTGCACTTCTACTTCTCGCCCCACCCGTCTTGGCGGATGAAACCGCCGAGATTTGCGCCGAGGCTGAGCAACGCTATGTCGACTTGTTCGGGCAACCTTCGTCAGCCGTCGAAGACGCCGAAGTGGTGCTGATGTACAAATACAATTTCTGCCCCGGTCAGTTGACCGTGAAAGCAGGAACGACAGTGCGCTGGATGAACGTGGACAAACGCACCAGTCACAGTGTGCTGCTGAAAGGCGGCAGCGAACCCGAAAGCGACCGTTTGTTCCCTGAGGAATCCGTTGATCTGACATTCCTTACTCCAGGCCCGCAGGAATACCTGTGCGGGCCGCATTGGGAAACGCAGAACATGATCGGAATGATCACCGTAGAACCCTGAGCCGAGGTAAAAAATACAGGCAAGTCAAAGGAGCGCGGGCGCAAATCCCGCGCTCCTTAACTTTAGTCAAGGAAGCCGCGAGCAGAATCCGCCAACCTGTTCTCATGACACGCCCGGTTCGCCCAGCAACGTCCCTTTTCGCAGGCAAACCCGGGCTCGGAAGACATTCAGACCAAGCGAGTTTGCACATGAGCGGTAAGGTTTTTCTGATTGGCGCCGGCCCCGGCGACCCCGAACTCATGACCCTGCGTGCCTTGCGCATGCTGCAAGAGGCCGACGTGGTCGTCTATGACCGGCTGGTTTCGGACGACATCCTTGCCCTGCATGCCGAAAAGGCGCGGCTGATTCCGGTCGGAAAGGCCCCTAAATGCCATACCGTACCGCAAGATCGCATCAATGAGATTCTGTTGGAAGAGGCCCGCGCCGGTCACACCGTTGCACGGCTGAAAGGCGGCGACCCGATGATCTTTGGCCGTGGCTCGGAAGAAGCGGCGTATCTTGTGGCCCATGGCGTCACGGTCGAGTACGCACCCGGCATCACGGCCGCGCAGGGGGCATCCTGTTCGACCGGCGTACCGCTGACCCATCGCGGGCTGGCAACCTCGGTCCAATATGTCACTGGCCACCGGCAGGAAGACAAGGTGCTGGACCTGGATTGGAAGCGGTTGGCCGATCCCGACTCGACGTTGGTCGTCTACATGGGCGTAGCCAACATTGGCCAAATCGCCATGGGGCTGATGACCGAGAACCTGCCCGGATCGACCCCCGTGCTGGCTGTCAGCAAAGCCACCACACGGGCCGAACGTCGAATCGTGTCCCGGTTGGACAGGCTGGCCACCGACGTGCGCAGCGCTGCACTTGAGGCACCCACTTTGTTTATCATCGGACAGGTGGTTTCGCTGTATGCCGAACGTTCGGTGGCCGAATTGATGGAACAAGCGCATGGCTAGGCTAGGTCACCGGACTGTTGCGCCTGGCAGGCAGAGCAGCCAACCGTTGACTTCGGTTCTGCTGGCCGGCGCGGTTGTGATCGCCACCTCGGCATTTGCCGCCGACACCTTGAACCCCGACGCCCTGAGACGGCTTGTCCATCAGGATTGCGGGTCGTGCCATGGGCTGTCGCTGAAGGGTGGCCTTGGTCCCGATCTTCGGTCCCAAACGCTGCAACACTATGATCCGGACGTGTTGACCGGCGTCATTCTCGATGGGATTCCCGACACGGCAATGCCCCCCTGGCGCCCCCTTATTACCGAGGAAGAGGCCGAATGGATCGCCCGTTACCTGCTGCAACAGGAGGCACAATGAAACAGCTTATTCTTGGCCTTGCCGCCACCCTGATAATGACCTCGGCGCATGCTGAACCAACCGCCACTGGTGATCTTGGTCTTGTGATCGAACGCGCCAAGGGTTCGGTCCTGTTGGTAGATCAATCCGACCGGGCCGCGCTGGCGCGGATCGAAGGGCTGGGCGATCTGTCCCATGCCTCGCTGGTCTATTCGCCCGACGAACGCTTTGCTTATGTGTTCGGGCGCGATGGCGGGCTGACCAAAGTCGATATCGTCACCCGACAGATCGTGAACCGCGTCGTACAGGCCGGTAACGCAATTGGTGGCGCAATTTCAGACGACGGACAGCTAGTCGCCGTGTCGAACTATGAACCCGGCGGCGTCCGTGTGTTCGACGCCAATACGCTTGAGTTGGTCGCAGATATCCCAACGGGTAGCAAAACAATCGGTCTGGTCGACGCGCCGGGCCGCAGGTTCGTCTTCACCATGTGGGACTCTGGCGAAACCTGGATTGCCGATTTCGCGAGAGGCACGCCCGAGATCACCAAGATCCCCGATATGGGCAAAAACCCCTATGACGCGCTGATCACTGCCAATGGCCGCACCTATATCACTGGCCTTTTTGGCGAGGACGGGCTGACCGCGCTGGATCTCTGGGCCGAGGCCCCGGAACCGATCCGCGTCCTACCGGATTACGGGCGCGGGCAAGAAGAAATGCCTGTCTACAAGATGCCCCACCTGGAAGGTTGGGCGCTGACAGGCCGCGAATTCGTTCTACCCGCCGTGGGCCATCACGAGGTTCTTTGGATCGATGCCGACACTTTGACCGAAACCGGACGCACACAGACCCACGGTCAGCCGGTCTTTGCCATGGCCCGGCCCGACGGGCGGCAAGTCTGGGTGAATTTCGCCCATCCGCTGAACGATACGATTCAAGTGATCGACAGCGTCACCAAGGACATCATCCACGAATTCAAACCCGGTCCAGCCGTACTGCATATGGAATTCACCCCGCGTGGGCACGAGGTCTGGATCAGCGTGCGCGATGCCAACAAGGTCATGGTCTATGACACGCAAACCTTTGAAAAGCTACGCGAGATTGAAGCGGACAGCCCATCAGGCATCTTCTTCACGGCACGTGCGCACAGAACGGGGCTTTGAGACGATGGATCACATCACTGACCCGATCGACTGTCGCTTGCTGGACGAGTTTCAGCGCGATTTTCCCATAACCGACCATCCGTTTGAGGTACTTGGCGCAGCGTTGGGTCTGGACGAGGCCGAGGTCATCGATCGCCTGACCCGGATGCGCGCAACCGGTCGGATCACGCGGGTGGGTGCGACGATTGCACCGGGGGCAGTATCGGCCAGCACCCTGGCCGCCGTTGCCGCCCCCGAGGAACAGTTGGAAGAAATCGCCGCCCTGATCGACTCAGAACCCGGAGTGAACCACAATTACCAGCGCGAGGATACGTGGAACCTGTGGTTCGTGACCACCGGGCCGGACCGGGTGCATGTGAACGATACCCTTGCCAGGATCGCCCGACGTACTGGGCTGCGGGTACTGGACCTGCGGCTGGTACGCCCATTCAATGTCGATCTTGGTTTTCGAATGTCGGGCAATTCCCGCAATGTGCCCGGCCCCCGCAAGGTGGATCGCTCGGCCATGCGGGACGGCGACCGCGCCCTGCTACAGGCGCTCAGTTCCGGCTTAGAACTGGTCGCGGAACCCTATACCGCGCTGGCTCGATCAATGAACCGTTCCACGCCCGAGGTTCTGGCGCGGATCAAGGCGCTGCACGATGCCGGCATCATCTCGCGCCTCGGTGTCATCGTACGTCACCGGGCGCTGGGTTGGTCGGCCAATGCGATGGTGGTTTGGGACATGCCCGCCAGTCAGATCGACACCGCCGGCCCGGCGCTGGCCGCACATACTGGCGTGACCCTGTGCTATGAACGTAACCCGGTCGAGGACGTCTGGCCTTACCGCCTGTATTCCATGATTCACGCCCGCTCGCGCAGCGAGGCGCAAGAAGTTCTGTCCGGCGCCGTTGCCCTGCCGGAACTGGCCGGTGCGCGCCACAAAGTTTTGTTTTCGACCCGCTGTTTCAAACAGACCGGCGCATTGATCCAACCAAAAGAGGCCGCCGCATGAGACTGGACGAAACCGACCGTGCAATCCTGAACCGAATGCAGGACGACCTGCCGTTGATCCCTCATCCTTATGCCGCGATTGCCACCGAACTTGGCATTCCGGAAAGCGAATTGCTGCGCCGCCTCAGCCGCATGAAAGAGGAACGCATCATCACCCGCTTCGGTCCGTTTTTCGACGCGGCCGCCATGGGGGGTGCGTTCTGTCTGTGCGCCATGGCGGTGCCGGTCGAAAATTTCGAAACCGTCCTGACCAAAGTCAATGCGCACGCGGAGGTTGCCCATAATTATGAACGTACGCACCGGCTGAACATGTGGTTCGTACTGGCCACCGAAACGCCCGAGGGGATCGAGGCCACCGCTGATGCGATCGAACGGGAAACGGGGATCGAGGTTCTCCGTTTCCCCAAATTGCAGGAATTCTTCATCGGCTTCCGGGTAGCGGCATGATCGACGCAAAAGACAGAGAGATTATCGAGGCGCTGCAAGGCGGCCTGCCCCTAGTGCCCGCGCCCTATGCGCGGGTGGCCGAGCGTCTTGGCATGGACGAAGACGCGTTGCTGTTCCGCCTGGCTGAACTGAAATCGCGCGGCGTTATCCGTCGCATTGCCGCTGCTCCTAATCACTACAAACTGGGCATGACCTCGAACGGCATGACCGTGTGGGATGTGCAAAACGACCGTGTGACTGAACTGGGCACCCAGATCGGCGCGCTGCCCTTTGTCACCCACTGCTATGAACGCCCCCGCGCCCTGCCCGACTGGCCTTACAATTTGTTTGCCATGGTTCACGGCGCGGACCGTGACGAGGTCGAAGAAAAGCGCGCCGAGATCACAGCCATTCTCGGCGGTGCCTGTCGGGCCAAAGACATCCTCTATTCCACGCGCATTCTGAAAAAGACCGGGCTGCGCCTGAAAGCGAAAGGCTGAAACATGTTCCGCCTGACCGAATACATGCACCAACTCGTCACCCCGACCCCGGTGCGCAAACGCCGCCCCGGACCGGTGAAACCGGTGGTGATCTGGAACCTGACGCGGCGCTGCAATCTGAAATGCCGCCATTGCTACACCGTCTCGGCGGATGTTGCGTTCCCCGGTGAGCTCAGCCACGAGCAAGCCATGGTAACCCTTGAGGATCTGGGCCAATTTCGCGTCCCGGCCCTGATCCTCTCGGGTGGGGAACCGCTGGACCGGTTTGATTTCTTCGACATTGCCAAACGCGCCCGCGATCTGGTGCCGATGCTGGCGCTGTCGACCAACGGCACGCGGATTTACGATGAAACCGCTGATATGATTGCCGATGTGGGATTCAACTATGTCGGCATTTCCCTAGACGGGATCGGGGCCACAAATGACTGGTTCCGCGGCGTTGAAGGCGCCTTTGCCGACGCTTTGCGCGGTGTGCGCGAGTGTAAGAAACGTGGGATCAAAGTGGGCCTGCGATTTTGCCTGACAGAAGGCACTCAGCATCACCTGCCCGACCTGCTGCAACTGTGCGATGACGAAGGGGTCGACAAGTTCTACCTGTCGCATCTGGTCTATGCTGGGCGTGGCGACAAGAACCGGGGCGAAGATGCTGAACACCTGCGCACCCGTAACGGGCTGGACCTGCTGCTGGAGCGCGCGTGGGAGGCCGCCTCCGGCGGGCGCCCGCTGGACATTGTGACCGGCAATAATGATGCAGATGCGGGGTACTTCCTGAACTGGGTGCGCACGCATTTCGATGCCGATAAGGCCGCTCATGTGCGCGAACATCTCGCCGCGTGGGGCGGGAATTCCAGCGGGTTGGGCGTGGCCAATATCGACAATCTGGGGCGCGTGCATCCCGATACGTATTGGTCCGACTACACGGTCGGCAACGTGAAGACCAAACCGTTCTCAGAGCTGTGGGCCAGCGAGGACCAGATGCTCTCTATGCTGCGCACCCGACCACGTCCGCTGAAAGGGCGCTGCGGGGCCTGCCAATTAAAGGACTTCTGTGGCGGCAATACTCGTATCCGGGCTTTGCAGGTGACCGGCGATCCCTGGGCCGAAGATCCGGCCTGCTATCTTTCTAATCAAGAAATCGGCGTGGATGACGCGGGCGAACGCCTTAAGGTCACGCCGTTCCGGGGGAAACGTCATGATCCGGCACATCAGTTCTTTTGACACGCTGAAAATAGGCACGCTCTGCTCGCTGCTGCTGGCTGGTTCAGCATGGGCCGACGCCCCGTCGGACTATGCCGAACACTGCGCCTCGTGCCATGGCGAGAACCGTTTAGGCGGTGTTGGCCCGGCCCTGATCCCCGAGACGCTGAAGCGCATGCGCGGCCCGCGTGTGGCCGCCGTGATTGCCGAGGGGCGTACAGCCACTCAGATGCCCGCCTTTTCGCATGAACTCGACGCCTTGCAGATCGAAGAACTGGCGGGTTGGCTGAAATCCCCGCTGGAAACCAACCCCGAATGGGGCGAGGCCGAGATCATGGCCAGCCGTACGCTGGACGCAGAATACAGCCCGGTCGATGCTCCCGTCTGGGACAGCGACCCGATGAACATCACGCTGGCCGTCGAAACCGGCGATCACCACGTGAGCGTGTTGGACGGTGATACGTTTGAAGTATTGGATCGGTTCGAAACTCCGTTCGCCGTCCACGGAGGCCCGAAGTTCAGCCCCGACGGGCGCTATGTTTTCATCATGTCGCGCGATGGTTGGGTTCAGAAATACGATATCTGGGCTCTGAAACAGGTGGGCCGCGTGCGCGCGGGGCTGAACAGCCGCAACATCGCCATGTCAGGTGATGGAAAATGGGTAGCCGTCGCCAATTACCTGCCCAACAGCCTGACCCTGCTGTCGACCAGCGACCTTTCGGTCGCCAAGGTCATCGAGATCAAAAGCAAAAAGGGCAATCCCAGCCGCGTTTCTGCCGTTTATCAGGCCCCGCCACGCGAAAGCTTTGTGCTGGCCCTGAAAGACGTTCCCGAGATTTGGGAGGTCTTCTATGGCGACAACCCACCTCAGTTCGGACTGGGTCACGATTTCCGTATCGAGGGGCAGTTCAAGAACCCAAATCCCTTCCCGGTTCGCAAGATCACCACGCCTGACTATCTGGACGACTTCTTTTTCGACCAAAGCTATGAATACGTCATGGGTGCCTCGCGCGACGGCAAGGGCGGGCAGGTTATTGATCTGGTCATCGGTCAGAAAGTGGCTGATCTAGACCTGCCAGGTATGCCGCATCTGGGATCAGGCATCACGTGGCGGTACGGCGATACAACCGTGATGGCCACGCCGCACCTGACCGACGGCACCGTGTCTGTGATCGACATGCAGACATGGGAAACGGTCAAACGGATCAAGACCGAAGGGCCGGGTTTCTTCATGCGCAGTCATGAGAATTCTCCTTACGTCTGGGCCGATGTGTTCTTTGGGCCCAACAAGGATGCGATGCACGTAATCGATAAGCAAAGCCTTGAAATCGTAAAGACTTTACGCCCAGCGCCAGGCAAAACCGTGGCCCATGTCGAGTTCACCAAGGATGGGCGCCATGCACTGGTATCGATCTGGGAAGATGATGGTGCCGTGATCGTCTATGACGCGCAAACTCTGGAAGAGGTTCGCCGCTTGCCCATGCGCAAACCTTCGGGGAAATATAATGTCTGGAACAAAATCACCTTCTCGGAAGGTACCAGCCACTGAGGGCAAATGGCCGGTCTGGAAACTGGCCATCCTGCTCTACCCCGCCACGGCACTAACCGTGGCCATCAACCTGTTTCTGGCGGGTCTGGTTGCCAATGGCATGGGGCTTGGCGTGATCGCACCTGTAAGCGCAATCCTGTGGTCGATCCCGCTGGGCTTGCCCGCATCCTGGCTGGCCGGGCGCTGGTTGCGCGGGTTGATGGATGAAGCCGACGATTAGTCACAAATTTCGGATACCTGACCTAAGTCAAGTATCCGTCTGAGAGAATCCCGTAGGACAAAGGAAAGAACGCCGAGTTGGATTCTCCATGTCTGCCCCAGTCCCACTGCACACACTGTCTGTCCGCGCTTTACGCGCGGCGTGCGCCATGGCAGGCACCCTTCTTTTGCTGTTGCAACTGCTTAGTCCGGCGCTGGCGAGTCCCGGACGAAGCATGTGGGTTGAGATCTGCTCGGAGGCAGGCGCGGTCTGGGTTCAAGTGGACCTCGAAGAAGGGACCGAAGACCCAACCGCGCCCTGCCCGAAATGCGCCGACTGTGCCTTGTGCGCCGTCACCGCTGCGGCACCCCTGCCAAACCTGCCGGAACTGAAATCGGACGGGATTGTTCAGGTCGCTCGCTGCGATGACCGCAACCTGGTCAATTACTACCAAGTTAGGCGGTTATGGCCCGAAACCAGAGGCCCCCCGCACGCGCCCCAAGAAACATCCGAACGCGCCCCGCGCGCGTCCATGGCGTCAATCCAAGTATCCGGAGGTGCGCCGTGGTCGTAAGTCGCGCAACCCATATCCTGCTGGCCTTTGTCCTGTCCTGCCTGATGGCGATCAGCGCCCATGCCGACAGCCTTGCCAGCTTCCTGCCCGAGATTGAGCCCTCTGACCTTGCCCCCGGTGCCGATGCCTTTGGCCCGGTGCGCGATGACGTGCCTGTTGCCCCGGTTCTGAAGGGGGGCGAAACCGTCGCCTGGGCTTTCCTGACTTCGGATTTCGTGGGCACCACCGGCTATTCGGGCAAACCCATCCATGTGGTTGCCGCAATAAACGCGGATGCCGTGCTGACCGGTGTGCAACTGGTCAAACACTCGGAACCCATCGTACTGATCGGCATTCCCAATTCGCGCATGGTCGAGCTGACCGAAGGCTACACCGGTCTGGACCTGAAACACGAGGCCGCAACGGGTGGTGAGGGGCATGACCTCGACATCATCTCGGGTGCCACCGTGACCATCATGGTGATCGACGACAGCCTTGTGCGCGGCGGTATCAAAGTGGCCCGCGCGCTGGGTTTAGGTGGGCTGTCGCCATTACAGGCCGACGGGCCGAAACGCGAAGTCGATATGGCTAAGAACGCCATCTATGACTGGACCACCCTGTCGGGTGACGGCTCGATCCGGCGGCTGACGCTGGATGTCGGTCAGGTCAACGCCGCTTTTGAAGCTACCGGAGATCAGCGCGCCATCAAACGCCCGGAACCGGGCGAACCGGATGACACGTTTATCGATATGCATATGGCGTTGGTCTCGGTTCCCTCGATCGGGAAATCCCTGCTGGGTGAAGCCGAGTATCAAAACCTGGTCGAGTGGCTGGACGACGGCGAACAGGCCATTCTGGTACTGGGGCGCGGGGCTTACAGCTTCAAAGGCTCAGGCTATGTGCGCGGTGGGATCTTCGACCGGATTCAGCTGATCCAAGGCGACAATTCGGTCCGGTTCTTTGACAAGCAACAAGAGCGCCTAGGCAAGGTTGCGGCCGCTGATGCGCCCAGCTTCACCGAACTGGATATCTTTAAAATCCCAGCCGAGGCGGAGTTTGATCCCGCCGAGCCGTTCCGCCTGCAACTGCTGGTACAGCGGGCCGTGGGCGCAGTTGAGAAAACCTTCCTGACTTTCGATCTGGGCTACAAACTACCCGAGCAGTACCTACTGCCCGTAACCGCCCCAACCGTTGTTGACGACGCCACCGGCGAGGCCGCCGCCAAAGCCGCCCTGTGGAAGCGCATCTGGAAGGACCGCACAGTCGAAATTGGCGTCCTTGGCGTCATGCTGCTGGTCCTGACGGCGACGTTCTTCTTCCAGTTCCACGTGACGATGAACGCGAGGGTCTTCTATTGGTTCCGCATCGGCTACCTGACCATGACCCTGTTCTTCATCGGCTGGTACGCCAATGCGCAGCTGAGTGTGGTGAACCTGATGGCACTGGCTGGCAGCCTGCGGACCGGGTTCAGCTGGGACGCCTTCCTGCTGGATCCGCTGGTCTTCATCCAATGGTTCGCGGTCGCCGCCGCGCTGCTGTTCTGGGGGCGTGGGGCCTATTGCGGCTGGCTGTGCCCGTTTGGCGCGCTGCAGGAGTTGACCAACAAGATCGCTCGTGCGCTGAAAGTGCCGCAATGGACCCTTCCCTGGGGTCTGAACGAACGGCTTTGGCCCGCGAAATACATGATCTTCCTGGGTCTTTTCGGCCTCAGCTTCGTCTCGATCCCGCTGGCCGAAACATATGCCGAGATTGAGCCCTTCAAGACTGCCATCATTCTGAAATTTATGCGCGACTGGCCGTTTGTGGTCTTTGCGCTGACCCTGCTGGGGATCGGGCTGTTCATCGAACGGTTCTACTGCCGCTACCTCTGCCCGCTGGGCGGAGCGCTGGCGATCCCCGCCCGTATCCGCATGTTTGACTGGCTGCGCCGCTACAAGGAATGCGGCACCCCCTGTCAGACCTGCGCCAACGAATGCCCCGTTCAGGCAATCCACCCCACCGGTGAGATCAATCCGAACGAGTGCGTCACCTGCCTGCATTGTCAGGTGCTCTACCAGTCCGAGGACAAATGTCCCGTCGTTATCCGCCAACTGAAACGGCGGGCCAAGACAGGGTCGGTCGACCTCAAGACCCCCCTCGGACAGCCACCGGCGAACCATCCGAACGCCAAACCGCAATCCGTTTCCTAAAAAAGGAGGAACGAACATGTCGGAACATGACAACAAGCTGAACATCACACGCCGTGGGATGCTAGGTGCAACCGCAACTGGCGCGGTGCTGGCCGGGACCGGTCTGGGCTCGACCCTGATGACCGCGAAGCAAGCCAGCGCTGCGGCCAACGCCAACCTGCAGCCCGGTGAGTTGGACGAATATTACGGTTTCTGGTCCTCAGGTCAGACCGGCGAGCTGCGCATCCTGGGCTTCCCGTCCATGCGCGAGTTGATGCGCGTGCCAGTGTTCAACCGCTGCTCGGCCACCGGCTGGGGTCAGACCAATGAATCGTTGAAAATCATGACCGACGGCCTGCTGCCTGAAACCAAAGAGTTTCTCGCCAAGCGTGGCATGAAAACCTATGACAACGGCGACCTGCACCACCCGCATATGTCGTTCACCGATGGCACCTACGATGGCCGCTACCTGTTCATGAACGACAAGGCCAACACCCGTGTCGCTCGTGTGCGCTGTGACGTCATGAAATGCGACAAGATCACCGAGATCCCGAACGCCAAGGCGATCCACGGTCTGCGACCGCAGAAATTCCCGCGCACCGGTTATGTCTTTGCCAATGGTGAAGATGAAACTCCGCTGGTCAATGATGGCAGCGTGCTGGACGATCCGTCGCAATACGTGAACATCTTTACCGCGCTGGACGGCGACACCATGGAAGTGGCATGGCAGGTGATGGTGTCGGGCAACCTCGACAACACCGACTGCGACTATCAGGGCAAATACGCCTATTCGACCTCCTACAACTCGGAAATGGGTATGAACCTGGCCGAGATGACCGAGAACGAGCTGGACCACGTGGTTGTTTTCAACATCGCAGAAATCGAGGCGGGTATCGAAGCCGGTGACTATCAGGAGCTGAAAGGAGTCAAGGTTCTGGACGGCCGTAAGGGTCAGAACAAGAAGTACACCCGTTACATTCCGATCCCGAACTCGCCGCATGGCATCAACACCGCGCCCGACGGCAAGCACGTCTGCATCAACGGTAAGCTGTCGCCGACCGTGTCGATCATGGACGTCACCAAACTGGACGCCTTGTTCGAAAGTGATGCCGACCCGCGGTCCTGCATCGTGGGTGAGCCGCAACTGGGTCTTGGCCCGCTTCACACCGCCTATGACGGCCAGGGCAACGCGTTCACCACGCTGTTCCTGGACAGCCAGATCGTGAAGTGGAACATCGAAAAGGCAATCGAGGCTTACGGCGGTGCCGATGTGGATCCGATCATCTCGAAGGTCGACGTGCACTATCAGCCGGGCCACAACTCGACCTCCATGGGTGAAACCAAGGATGCCGACGGAAAGTGGCTGATTTCGATGAACAAGTTCTCGAAAGACCGCTTCCTGAACGTGGGTCCGCTGAAGCCCGAGAACGAGCAGTTGATCGACATCTCGTCCAACGAGATGAAAGTGGTTCACGACGGTCCGACCTTTGCCGAGCCGCATGACTCGATCATCGTTCGCAGCGACATCGTCAACCCGGTAAACGTCTGGGACCGCGCCGATGTTACATGGGAAGACGCCCGCAAACAGGCCGAGGCCGATGGCATTGATCTGGAAGAAGGCGCCGAAGAACCCATCCGGGACGGCAACAAGGTGCGGGTCTACATGACATCGCAGGCTCCAACCTTCAGCCTTGAGAAGTTCACCGTCAAACAGGGAGACGAGGTGACGGTCTACATCACCAACCTGGATGACGTTGACGACGTGACCCACGGCTTCTGCCTGGGCAACTACGGCATCGCAATGGAAGTTGCACCGCTGGCAACTGCCTCGGTCACCTTCACAGCCGACCGTCCGGGCGTACACTGGTTCTATTGCCAGTGGTTCTGCCACGCACTGCACATGGAAATGCGCGGTCGGATGTTGGTCGAACCGCAGGGAGCATAACCCATGCGTTGGCCTCTGCTCATACCGCTCCTGCTTGGCTCGCCCCTATGGGCGGCGGACTGGGATGTGCCCAATCGGGCGGGGGCCATCAATGAAATACTGGCGCAGGCGGCGGATGGGGACACCCTCCGCCTGAGCCCCGGTGTTTACACCGAAACGCTTGTGCTGGACCGGCCCGTCACCATCGATGGGCTGGGACAAGCCACCATTGACGGCCAGGGCGCGGGAAGCGTCATCACCGTGACCGGACCGAGCGTGACCGTTCGTGGACTGACGGTGATCGGCTCGGGCTCAAGCCATGACGGGATCGACAGCGGCATCCAACTGACCAAAACGGCCAAAGCGCCGGTGGTCGAAGACAATGTGTTGTTGGGCAACCTTTATGGCGTCGACATTCACGGTGCCAAGGACAGCATCGTGCGTGGCAACCGGATCGAAGGTCGGCAGGACCGGCGGATGAATGACCGCGGCAATGGCGTCTACGTCTGGAACGCGCCGGGTGCGCGGGTTGAAGACAACGACATCCGGTACGGGCGCGACGGGATCTTTGTGAACTCGTCGAAAAAGAACACCTTCACTGGCAACCTGTTCCGCGACCTGCGGTTCGCCGTGCATTACATGTATGCGGACAATTCGGTCGTCAGCGACAATGTCTCGATCGGTAATGATCTCGGCTACGCGGTTATGTTCACCACAAACGTGACCGTGGCCAACAACGTGTCCATCGGTGACCGCGAACATGGCGTGATGCTGAACTACGCCAATAAAAGCACCATCACCGGCAATGTGGTGAAAGGTGCCAAGGAAAAATGCACCTTCCTCTATAACTCCAACAAGAACGAATTCACCAACAACTGGTTCCAAGGATGCGGCATCGGCATCCACTTTACCGCTGGCAGCGAACGCAACCGCATCGTTGGCAATTCATTCATCGGGAACCGGACGCAGGTGAAATATGTCTCGACCAAATGGGTCGAGTGGTCCGAAGACGGGCGCGGCAACTACTGGTCCGATTTCGCCGCATATGATGTGGATGGCAACGGCATCGCCGATGCCCCCTATCGCCCCAACGACTCGATGGACCATGTGCTGTGGACCCAACCCTCAGCCAAACTGCTGCTCGGCTCCCCCGCCGTGCAGCTGGTGCGCTGGTCGCAATCTGCCTTCCCGGCCCTGTTGCCGGGCGGCGTGATGGACAGCAACCCATTGATGCAAGCCCCTGAACCCCCAGCTATGAAAAAGGTGCCTCATGACGGATAAGGCCCTAGTTATCGACCATGTCAGCAAGGACCGCGGAAAAACTCGCGTTCTTGACGATATCAACCTGTCTCTTGCCCCCGGACAGCGCGTGGCGCTGCTGGGCCATAACGGCGCGGGCAAGTCGACCCTGATCAAATCCATCCTCGGCCTGACGCCGATCCATGGCGGAGCCATTCGGATCGGAGACGCCACCCCCGGCAGCGAACAAGCGCGGCGCGAGACCGCGTATCTACCCGAGGCGGTGTCGTTTCATCCCGCTTTAACCGGACGGGAACAGCTAACACTGTTTGCGAAATTGTCGGGAACCAAAGCTGATGTGCCCGGCCTGCTGAACCGTGTCGGTCTCAGCGATGCGCTGGATCGCCGGATCGGAACGTATTCCAAAGGGATGCGGCAACGTCTGGGCTTGGCTCAAGTTTTGTTGGGTCAGCCGAAAGTGGCGCTGCTGGATGAGCCCACCTCGGGGCTAGACCCCATTTCGCGGCAAGACCTTTACGCCATCATCGACGAGTTGGCAGCGAAAGGTACCGCCGTCCTGATCGCATCCCACGCCCTGACCGAGGTTGAAGCCCGCACCGACCGCATCGCCAT
Organism: Ruegeria sp. CJ9; assembly: GCF_056536625.1. Lineage (NCBI taxonomy): Bacteria > Pseudomonadati > Pseudomonadota > Alphaproteobacteria > Rhodobacterales > Roseobacteraceae > Ruegeria > Ruegeria sp. CJ9. The sequence goes on along the minus strand of NZ_JBQFPY010000012.1, from coordinate 16,877 downwards.
CATGCGGAAAGGCCGGATGGTGGCTGATGATACATTGACCAACCTGTCGGCCCTAGCTGGTCTGCCGATCCGCCTGCGCGTGCGCGCCAGCGCCAACCCCGCAGCGCTGGCCGCGGCATTGGGTGGCGACCGGATCAATGGCGCATCCGTTGAGTTGCTGTGTTCCCCAGATGACAAAATGGAGGCCCTGCGCCGGATCGCCGGAATGGGCGATGCCGTGGCGGATGTGGAAATGACCCCACCCAAGCTGGAAGACCTTTATCGCCACTACGCTCAGGAGGAGATGCAATGACCCGCTTCCTCGCCATTACCCGCACGGAGATGCTGATCCTGCGCCGCAACCGCTGGCTGCTGGTGGCCACCCTGATCATGGTGCTGTTCGCCTTGGCGCTAACCTTTGCAGGCAGCGCGCCTACCGGTACGCTGGGCGTCGATATGCTGACCGTCTCGGTTGCCTCGATGACTACGTTGTCAGTATATCTTGCCCCCTTACTGGCGTTGATGATCGCTTTTGATGCCATCGCAGGTGACGTGGACCGGGGCAGCTTATCGCTGCTGCTATCCTATCCGGCGGGGCGTGGAGAAATCCTGTTGGGCAAATTCACCGCCCATCTGGCCGCACTTGCCTTTGCCATGACCGTCGGCTTTGGCACCGCTGGTGCAGTGGCCGCATGGTTCGGCGGCGCGGGGCCAGAAAGCCTGATGGCATTGCTACGCCTAATCCTCACATCCATCCTGCTGGGCGCCGTGTTCTTGGCGCTGGGTTACCTGCTGTCTGCCCTGGCTAGGGGCGCCACGGCAGCAGCAGGTTTGTCGGCCGGGCTCTGGCTGGTCTTTGTCGTCCTTTATGATCTGGGCTTGTTGGGAGCCGTCGTCATGGACAAGGGCGGCACCTTCACCCAATCCGTCTTTCCGTGGGTGATGGTAGCCAACCCGGCCGACGCATTCCGTTTGTGGAACATCGCCGCGACCGAAGGCGTTGCGATGGCATCCGGCATGACCGGGGCCGCGCAGGCACTGCCCGTCTGGGCCGCTCCTGCCTCCCTGCTGATCTGGCCGGTATTGGGCTTTATCCTCGCCCGCGCCGCGTTTCGGAGGGTCGAGCCATGAAACGTCTTGCTTTGATCGCGTTTGTCGCGCTGGCGGCCTGCAAGGAAGAGATCGCCGAGGCCCCTGATCCAGTGGACCTGACCCCCGATGCGCTAAGCTTTTTCTGCCAGATGAACATCGCTGAACATGGTGGCCCGAAAGGTCAGATCCATCTGGAAGGCTACCCTACACCTCTGTTCTTCGCCCAAGTGCGCGACATGGTGGCCTACCTAAAAAGCCCCGAGCGTGATGCACCCATTGCAGCGGTCTATGTCAGCGATATGGGCGCCGCGCCCAACTGGCAACAGCCGGGTGTTTCCAACTGGATCGCCGCCGAGGGTGCGACCTTTGTGGTCGGAGCCAATGTTGCGGGCGGCATGGGCGCGCGCGAGGTGGTGCCCTTTGCAGACCCGGCTGCCGCTGAAACCTTTATTGGCCAGTACGGTGGCAACCTGCTGCCTCTGTCCGGCATCCCCGACACCGAGGTTCTGGGCCCCGTTGATCTGGACCTGAAACTGGAGACCCCCTCATGACTGCCCTCTCCCGCCGCCGGTTTCTGACCATGTCCGCCGCTTGTGCCGCCTTTCCCGCGGGTGCCAATTCTGCCCCTACGGCTCACTGGCACGGGGTCGCGCTGGGGGCCTCGGCCAGCTTGCGACTTGAGGGGCTGACGGACACACAGGCCGCGCCAATCATTACCGCGGTTGAAGCCGAAGTGAACCGGCTTGAGAACATCTTCAGCCTGTACCGACCGCAATCCGAACTCAGCCGCCTGAACCGCGACGGGCAACTGCCAGCCCCAGCTCCCGAACTGCTGAACGTACTCAGCCTGTGTTCGGCCTTGCACGAGGCCACAGACGGAGTTTTTGATCCTTCAGTTCAACCGCTCTGGTCCGCGCTGGCTAACGGGGCCACCGCGCAAGAGGTCCATTCTGCCCGAAAATCCATTGGATGGTCTCGCGTTTTAATCGGGTCCGACATGATCCGCCTGCCCCAACCCGGTGTTTCAGCACTGACGCTGAACGGTATCGCACAAGGCGCCATTACCGACCGCATCGCGGCTTTGCTGGCCTCGTACGGTCTACGCGATGTATTGGTAAATATGGGGGAAATCGCCGCCCTTGGCCATCGCCAAGACGGGCAAGCCTGGCAAGTCGGACTGGCCGGACCCGGCAGAGAAGTTCTCAAATCCATCGAATTAAGCGATCGTGCCGTTGCAACCTCGGACGCAGGCAACCTCATGCTGACCGATGATCAAGGCCACATCCTGAACCCGCAAGACGAGGTAGCAACGAACCACATAGTATCGGTCTCAGCCCCCAGCGCAGCCATCGCCGACGGGCTGTCCACGGCCTTGTGCGCGTTGCCTGAAACGCGCGTTGACGCCGCGATCAGGTCATTCCCCGAGGCGCGCAAAGAAATGTACATCTGAAAAAACTTCGGTGGTCACCTTAGTAAGCGAGGCCATTGGCTTTCCAATAAGCCAAACCATCAAGTGCCCACAACGGCTTACAACATAAGCCGTTGTTCCGACCGCATCTAAAAATGGTAGGTGGCGGAGACGAAGGGATTCGAACCCTCGAGACCCTTCCGGGCCTACTCCCTTAGCAGGGGAGCGCCTTCGACCACTCGGCCACGTCTCCGCTGGCGGGTATATCCTTGCCTGTCACCCGGATACAAGGCGATTTTCTATGCCTTGCTCACTTTTCTCAAATTCGTCGCAAACGCACACGCAATCAGCGAAATTTCGACGCTCTTGAAGACAGATATAAGCAGTCGTAATTGCGCGAAGGAATTCTTCAAACTACTCAAAATGACGCGCTCTGAACTGAAAACTTGCCAAATACACGGGCTATAAGGCATATTTGTATAGATTTATTAGCGTATAATTCAAAAATACGAATTTATTGAGGGGCAAACCGAGCGGTGGGCGCGATGCGCTCAGTACCTATCTGTGGGGGAAGGACGTTAGGTTGGCTTGGTTGAAATCGTTACTCATTGTTTGTTGTGTTTTGCTTCTGCCGTTGCAGGCCTTAGCCAACATAGGAAAAGTCATTGGCGTCGAACAAGGCGCTGAAATAACGCGCGCGGGGAAATCGCAGCCCCTGCGCGCAGGGATGGAAGTTGCGTCAGGCGACTCCATTTCCACAGACGGCAGCGGTCTGGTTCAGTTGATTTTCGTCGATGAAACCAAGATCGCGATTGGCCCGAATGCTCGGATGACACTGGATGTGACAATGCTGCGCGGCAACAAAAAGGCCAAGAACTTCGCGGTTCAGGCCCTTGGCGGCAGCTTTCGCTTTATCTCTGGCAAAAGTAAAAAGCGCGCCTACTCGATTCAAACGCCCACTGCGACCATGGCCGTACGCGGAACGACTTTTGACATATGGGTCGCGCCCGGCGCGCAAAGCGCCATGCTGATTTTACAGGGCCGGGTAGAAATGTGTGGTCAGAACGGCATTTGCCAAGAGACCGGGCGCAAATGCAACCTTCTCGCCACCACACAGAGTGGACGTATCGGGCGCTCTGTCGATCAGGAAAGTTACGAACAAGCGGTGGAAGAAGGGTTCCCCTTTGTTCAGTCACAAGAGCAATTGCTGATTCCATTGCAAACAGATGTGACGGGCTGCGGCAGGGACGCCGTGCCACCTCTGCCGCAACGATCAGAGGTCCCTGCATCCGGCCCTAACTGGGGGCCGCGTGAAGTGCAAAGCGCTGGGGCCTCCGGGTCGTCCCCGTCAAACAGCGTCGGCGTCGGCATCGGCAATGGCGGCAGCGTCGGCAGCAGCACTGGCAGCAGCAACGGCAGTGGCGGCAATGTCGGAAACGGTAGCGGCAGTGGCGATGGCAGTGGCGGCTCGATCGGCGGCGGTTCCGGCAGCGGCGGGCCAGGCAGCGGTGGCACGATTGGTGGTGGCGGAACAGGGGGATTTGGCGGCGGCAGCGGCAGTGGCACCACTGGCGGTAACGGCGGCAATAGCGGCGGTTGAGCAAACACAGGCCCCGCTGCATGACATCAGATCCGTCGTTGTCGCAGAAAAATGCGCACATCCCGTTCAGGTCCGTCCGGGCTGACCACGATATTCGGAGGCAAACGTGACCGGGAAGCCCAAAGAAAGAACAGGGCGGCGGCGGGCCTTCCAGCTGGTCGGGCTGGGCCTGATCCTTTTCGGGTGTTTTATCCGGGTTCTCGATCCGTATCCGGTGCGGATGACACGGCTGATCTATTTCGACATTCTGCAACGCATCTCACCCCGCGAATACAACCCTGATCTGCCTGTCCGCGTGGTGGATATCGACGAACAGTCGCTTGCAAACTGGGGGCAATGGCCCTGGCCCCGAACCCTATTGGCACAGATGGTCCAGAACCTGGGCGAATATGGGGCTGCCGCTATCGCCTTTGACATTTTGTTCGTCGAACCTGACAGGTTCTCGCCTGCGCGGTTGCTGGAAGAACCCTCGCTCTCTGGGGTGCTGTCAGTTGAGCGCCACGCCGAGAAGCTGGACCATGACGTGCTTTTCGGAATGGAGATCGCCAATTGGCCGGTTGTATTGGGCGCAGCTGCCCGGCAATCCAGCGACGGCAGGCACGTCACGCCGATGACCGGGATCATCGAAATAGGGGAATCGCCGACCTCAGGGCTGGTTACTGTTCCTTATTGGACCCCACCAGCCTCACCGCTGGATCGAACGGCAGCAGGCATCGGAGGGGTCAATGTCTCACCCCTTGGCGGTATGGGCATCGTGCGCCGCGTGCCTATCTTGTGGGGCGGGCCGGATGGTGCGCTGCCGGGGCTGGGGATTGAGGCGCTAAGGGTTGCCATAGACGAACCCGTCATCATTGCCGAAGGCATGCCGGATGAGGCCGGTATCATGCTGGCGGTCGAGATTGGTCAATTCCGCCTACCAACCACCGAAAACGGCGAGGTCTGGGTCAGATACAGGCGCGATAACCCGGACCTGTATCTGTCAGCTGATGATATCATGCAGCCACAGGACAATCCCGATCTGCGCGCCGAAATCGAAGGGCGGATCATTCTGGTCGGCACGTCGGCCGCCGGATTGTTTGACATGCACCAGACACCTTTGGGTGAATCTGTTCCGGGCGTGTCGATCCATGCGCAAATTCTTGAACAGGTCCTGACCGACGAAATGCTAAGCCGCTCGGATGTGACGTCGGCGCTCGAACTGCTGTCTTTCGTCATTCTTGGCGTAGTGGTCACGGCCGTCATGGCGCGGTTCGGGGCGGTTGCGTCATTTGTTGCAGGTGGCGTTGCTGCGGCGGTTGTCCTTGGCATCAGTTGGCTGGCATTCCAGCACCAGTTGGTTCTGTTCGACGTTACCTTTCCGCTGATGGGGGGCATGGCTAATTTCGGCCTGCTGGCGGGCTATCTGTTCATCTCGACCGAGCGCGAAAAACGTGTGATCCGACAGATCTTTTCCCACTATGTCGCGCCCGAGATTCTGGACGAAATTGAGGTGTCTGGGCATCAGCTTCAACTGGGCGGTGAAACACAAGAGATCACCGTCATGTTCTCGGATATACGAGGCTTTACGCCTTTGTCCGAGTCTGTTTCGGCCACCGATCTTGTCACCTTGCTGAATCAACTTTTTTCTCAGATCGGCGACCAGATATTGCTGGAACGGGGCACCATAGACAAATTCATCGGCGATGCGGTAATGGCGTTTTGGAACGCTCCCCTGCCAGTCGAAGATCACCCATGCCGTGCCGCAAAGGCGGCGCTGTTGATGCGACGGGCGCTGGTAGAGTTCAACGCCTCGGACGTCATGCAGGGGCGGCCGCCGATTGCGCTGGCGACCGGTTGCGCCACGGGTCGGGCCTGCGTCGGTAATATCGGGTCAAAGCGCAGGTTCAACTATACCGTCATCGGGGATGTGGTGAACGTCGCCGCACGGATCGAACAAAGCTGCCGCCATGTGGACTATGACATCGTTGTCTCAAGTTCTGTGTATGAGAAAACGCGGCACGAAATGGCGATGCTTGAGGCCGGGTATGTCGACCTTAAGGGACGAACTGACCTGGAACCCGTTTTCGTGCTGGTTGGCAATCAAGACGTACTGGAAACCCCTGAATTTCAGAAATTGGAAACAACCCACCAAAGGCTGATCGCGGCTATTCGGGACCGGCACCCTCAGGATCGGATTGAACGTATATGCGAGGATTGCATCGAACAAGCCCACCATATCGAACCCGGATTGATGAAGTTCTATTACGCGCTGTCCGGCAGGGCCGCCGATTTCCGGTCGGATTTCCAATCCAATCAGTTGATCTTCAGCCACCAAAGGCGCGCCCGAAAACCATCAGCCTGAGCAGTTCGAATGGAGAGGCTATGCCATTTCCGCCAGCGCCGTATCAATGCGTTTCAGCATCGGAGATCGCCCTGCAGACTCGACGATGACGCGGGCCCGGCTTAGATGCTCGATAGCCTGCGCCTTGTTTTTTTTCGCCTTGTACAGCAGCCCCATGATCATATCACAGCGCGCGATATAGTGGCCCTTTTGGTCGAACTGAGGGTTCTTGCGCACCTGCTCGACCATCGCGATCAGACGTTTTTTTCCAAACAGCATAACCCAAAGGATCGAGCGGAAATTTCGAAACAGTACCCCCAGCGAACCGCCGCCTTCACCTGTTAGGATGGCCAGATACATCTCGCACAGAAACAGACGGGCCCAGTCAGCGGATATCTGGGTGCCCTCGTCGGTACGTTTCTGAATGGCGCATTCAATCTGGCGCAACCCGTCCGTGATCCGACCGTTCAGCGCATAGGCCACCGCCAGCATCGCCGCGGGCCCGAAGGTGAACAGCGTCCACCCCTTTTCGTTGCAGGCCTTGATGTGGTTTTGAACCACCTCAGTCGCCCCTGGCATTTCCAGCGGCACCATGGCTCCTACTCTGGCTGCTTCGGCTATGGCCAACTCAAATTCGACCTTTGACGCTTTGCGCGCCTTCTCAGCCATTTCAAGCGCCAGTTCGTGATCATCGGTAACCATCGCGATCAACGCTTTCATGGCGGTTCCATAGCCCAGCGCGCGCGGGTTGTTTTTGGCTTTTCCCAAGGCGATCATCCGATCTGATGCGGCATGCGCCCGCGCCACCCGCCCCCGTGTCAGTTCGTTCCACCCAACAGTGGCCTGATAAAAATTGTGGATATAGGCGTCGTCGATCTGTTCCAGCACAGCCTCGACTTCGCGTTTTCGCGCCTCGAAACGGTCATTGTCGATCGGCGCGTGATAGATTGAGACCGAAAGCTCATTCACCATGGCATACGCCGTAGAGGCCAGATCATTCAGACGACCGGCCATGTCTGTCAGCTCCTGCTGAACCCAATGCGCCTCGTGATACTTGCCATTGCAGACCAGACAAGAGACATAGTGGTGCAGGAACAACGCGTGATCCTGACTGTCACCAGCCTTTTGCAGGATCGGACGAACTGTACCGGCCAGTTCGATAATCTTTTTGACCCGCAGTGAGATATTGGAACACAGCGCGAAACTGGCCATGAATCCGGCAAATTCTGCATCTGTGGCGCAACTTGGGTCGTTTTGGTACAGCTCAAGAGCGTCCACAAAATACCGGTTGGCTTCGTCCAGTGAATAAACGCCGAGGCATTTATCACCAGCCATGGCACTGTAGTGAAACGCCTGATCTGCCCGATCCGTCTGTCCATAGTGAAAGGCCAGCACCTCGGCGGCCTCGAGCAACCGGTTGGCGTTGCGCATCACCAACGCCTCGGCAATGGCAAGATGCAGGTCGGACCGGCGGGACAGAACCAGGCTTTGATAGACCGAATCCCGCAGCAGCACATGTTTGAAGATGTAATCCGACGAGTTCGGCTCGCGGTACAGCACATCCTGCGCTTGCAGCCGTTGTAGGGTGGCGCCGGTTGACTTGGTCGTCTCGGTGATCTGGGACAACAGACCGGGATCAAAACGCCGACCAATCACGGCTGCAGCCTGCAGCAAGGCGCGATCTTCGGGATCAAGCCGTTCAATTCTGGCTGTCAAAAGGCTGCGCATGGTGACGGGCAATCCGCTGTCGCTGATATCCGCTTCGATATGGGCGCGGCCATTTTCGACGCGCAAAACTCCCTGATCCAGCAGAAAGCCCAAGATTTCTTCGCCAAACAGTGGATTACCGCCGGCACGGTCAGCCAGCTGTTCGGCCAACCCATCGGGCAGAGCGTCCACCCCAAGACGATTTTGCGCCAGGGTGGCAAGGTCTTCGACCCTCAGCGGGCGTAGCGCCACGGTCGTCACCCCGGCCATGTTTTGCCAATCCGGCGTATATTCGGGCCGCCGTGTCTGGATGATCAGCAGGTTCGACAGGTTCGGAGCCTCGATCATATTCGCCAGCAAATCCTTTGACGCGCTGTCGATCCAATGTCCATCTTCGATCAGCAAAACAACCTGGCCCCGCGCGCATTTCAGGCGCAGCAGCTCGGTCAGCAACTCGCGAATACGCAGACCGATCAGAACACCGTCGAGACCGTCCAGAGCCCCCTCGGGCGGTGTGAGACCCAGAAAATTCATCATTAACCCAAGGTTCTGTTGCGTGAACAGCCCGGATTTTTTTAACCCGGCCTCAAGCTTGGCCCGAACCCGCAGCGGGTTGTCGGCATCGGTGATGAGAAATGAATTTCGCGTGATTTCCAGGAAGGGTAGAAACGGAACCTGCTGGCCATCGGCAAAGCAGTTCCCCGTCAGGACCGACACCTCGTCCGCAGGTAGGCGATGAAGAAACTCGAATACCAGCCGCGTTTTGCCCAACCCCGGCTCGGCAACCAGGTCAATCACGGTCCGGGTGTCTTTCGCCCGCTCCAGCGCGGTGGAGATCGTGCTTAGTTCATCTGTTCGGCCAACATAGCCGCTCAACCCTTGCGCCACTGATGCGTCGAACCGGGTTGCGTCGGGGTGAACGGCCTGCAACTGCCACAGCTTTTGCGGCGCGGACAAACCCTTGATCTGATGTTCGCCGAAAAAGCCAAGCTCGGTCACCCATTCGACCAGCCCCCGTGTGGTGTCGCAGATCAGGCTTCCACCCGACGGGGCAAGATTTTCAAGCCGCGCGGCCAGATTCACTGTGCTGCCCACAGCAGTCGTCGGGCCGCTCTCGCCCTGGACAGCCGCCATCAGAACCGTACCGGAACTGATCCCCACACGCACCTTCGGGCGCACGCCGAAACGCGCTTCGATATCCGCGGCGGACGCTTCGAATGCCGCATGGATCGCCATAGCGGCCCGGCAGGCCCGCAGTGCCGTATCTTCGGTCGCGTCGGGAATGCCGAACAGCGCCATTATGCTGTCGCCAGCAAAATCGCGCACCGTTCCACCGTGGGCCTCGACCGCGCGGACCAGCGTATCGTAGGTCAGCCGAACAAAGCCCAACGCCTGTTCTTCCCCAAGCGATGCAACAATCGCAGTATAGCCGACCATATCGGCAAACAGCACCGTGACCTGACGCCGTTGCTCGCTATCCGCTTGTTCTCGCTTAGGTTTATCCGCAATCTTCCCCATACCTGCAAAGGTGTACTACAGCCAATCCAGGCTCGCCAGTATTTGCAGATGAATTGCCGCAAAGGCTTATTCAATTAGCAGTGAAAATGTCACGCCCAAAGCCGGGTGCGATCATAGTCGGCGACACCTGTCTGTTTCAGACAGTTTCCGCCCAAAGATCATCTGCCTGAGGGATGCTGCAGACCCCAAGATACCGACGAACCGTCTCAGTCATTCCAAAGTTCAGAGCATCGCAAAACAACGCGTGCCCGATGGACACTTCGGCAATCGACGGGATCCGAGCGATCAGTTTGCGCGTGCCACTGACCGTCAGATCGTGGCCCGCATTGACCTTGAGCCTTTGCGCCGCAGCCGCGGTCGCTGCGGCGGTCAGACGGTCAAGTTCCCGCGTCTCGGCCACTGGGTCGTCATAAGATCCGCCGAACGGGCCGGTATAAAGTTCAACCCGATCTGTTCCGGTCATCGCGGCATGGGGCATGTGCGCTGCCTCGGGATCGCAGAACAGCGACACGCGGTGACCCTTCGCCTGTAACCCGGCAACCACATCCGCAAGCATCGCGCCCTGTGCCGGGAAATCCCAACCATGATCACTTGTCGCCTGACCCGGATCATCGGGAACCAACGTCACCTGGTCCGCGCGCACCTGCTGAACCAGCGACAGAAACCGTTCATCTGGATAGCCTTCGACATTCAATTCCCGGTCTGGAAATTCCGCGTCAAGCATAGAGCGTAGCCCGCGCACATCATCGGGCCGGGTGTGACGCTCATCCGGGCGAGGGTGCACCGTCACGCCCGCCGCGCCCGCGTTCAAGGCGATCCTTGCCAGACCTATCAAATCCGGCCAGGGGTGCTCACGCCTGTTGCGCAGCAGGGCGGCAACATTCAGATTTACCGAAAGGTCCGTCATCACCCTGCCCTACAGCCGAAAGGATTGCACATGTTCGGGCGTCGGCACGCCATCGATGTTTCGGGGATCAGGAATAGGATCACCAACCGACGTGTGAACGGGAATGACCCCGGCCCAGATGGGCAGATCATAATCCTCTTCCTCGTCATTTGGACCGCCCGTGCGGACCTTGGCGCTACCTTCCGATATATCCATGCCCAGCACCATTGTTGCCTTCAGATCCTGCGCGTGATCGGGCCGCAGGCTTTCATATCGCCCCGGGAACAGGCCGTTCACAAACCTGCCTAGCTTGTCCAGCTTTTCTGCCGGGTCTTCAACCTTGACCGCGGTGCCAAACAACGTGACCGACCGCGAATTAACGGAATGATGCATACCGGACCGAGCTAGGACAAACCCGTCAAGAATTGCGACCGAGAGACAAACCTGCGCATTGCGAGAATTGCGCAGCGCACGACTGGCCGAGGACCCGTGCCAATAGATGCGATTGCCCTCTCGCCATTGCAACGTCGGAGTGACAAAGGGCTTGCCATCAATCACATAACCCACGCTGCACATGGGTTGCGCGTCCAGGATACTGTTGATGGTGGCACGGTCGAAATGCCCCCGCTCATGGGATCGACGCAGGCGGGATTTGTCGGTGATGTTCAAAGTCTCATTCATGGTCATAGCTCGGGTTTGATCTTGCTATGTCTGTAGTGCCCGGGTATTGGATGTTTTTAAATGTCCAATTTTAAAACTTTTCCTAAGGCCAATTTGAATCGAGATCTTTTTGCGATCTCGGTGGATGCATCGCTGAAGACCTCGCTTCAGGCGCAACTGCTTGAGGCGCTGCGCGGTCTCATATCTAAGTCCTCTGACCTGGTCGGGACGCGGCTGCCAGCCAGCCGCACACTGGCATCCGAGTTGTCGATATCCAGAACAACGGTTCAGGCGGTTTATGACCAGATGATCAGCGAAGGGTATCTGGTCACCCGGCAAGGCAGCGGCACATTTGTGGCCAGCGAGATCACCCACCTGTCGCAACCGCAGCCCATCCCCCGCCCGGCGGGTCCAAAGACCCAGAAATGGCTGCCCTTTCAAACCGGTCTGCCGGATCAATCCCTGCTGCCGCACAAACAATGGGCACGCCACCTTGAACGCGCATGGCGCAACCCAACACCCGAGCTTTTGGCGCGAGCGGACCCTTTGGGTTGGTATCCGCTGCGCGCGGCCATCTCGGACCACGTTGCCGCGTGGCGACACTTGTCCTGTGATCCGGGGCAGGTTGTGATCACCTCGGGCGCGCGCGAAGCCTTCGAGGTTATATTCCACGGGCTGCTTGGTGCGGGCAAACAAGTTGCGATCGAAGACCCATGCTGGCCGAAACTTCACACGATTCTGAGGGATACAGGAAACTTAGCCTGCCCCGTGCGTATCGATCAGGACGGGCTGGATGTGACACGCCTTCCAGACAAGGCCCATGCCACTATCGTCACGCCTTCGCGGCATTATCCAACAGGGGTCAGCCTGCCCTTGCCCCGCAGGGTCGCCTTGCTGGATTGGGCCAGACAGACCGGTGCGGTGGTGATCGAGGACGACTACGACAGCGAATTCCGCTATCGGGGGCAACCTTTGCCATCGCTTTCGGGGTTGGATGGCCTCAATAACACGATCTACCTTGGCAGCTTTTCAAAACTCGTCAGCCCGGCACTGAGGATCGGGTATCTAGTTGTGCCCAAACACATGCTGCAAAGCACGCGGACCTATCTTGATCGTGTGGGACCACGCGCCTCGCTGATCCCGCAACCCGCCTTGGCGACATTCATGAACAGCGGTGAATTCGCTATGCATTTACGACGCATGCGACGTGTTTATGCGCGACGTCAGAGCCATCTGCTCAGCGCGCTCGCCCCCGCCTGTGACCTACTGGAGCTTCAGCCGGACTCGTCGGGCATGCATCTTTGCGTTGCACTTCGAGCGGCACTTGCAGACAGAATGTCCGACATTGAAATCAGCCAGCGTGCCGGGGAAAACGGACTGCGCATCAGCGCACTGTCTGACCAATGTGTGTTGCCGCAAAAGATGCAGGGCTTACTGCTGGGGTACGCGGCGTTTGACGAAGATACACTTTCAGACGCGGCGGATCGGTTGGTTTCTCTTATACAGCTGCCACTTTGAAGCAAGCCACGCTGCCCACTGGTAATGGTCAAAAAGTTTTTCACACGTGAAGCACACAACATGATATCGTCAAATTAGAATATATATTCTCGGTATTTCACACGCTGAATCCACGAACTCTGTGAATGGGGAGGTTCACATGCTTCGACTGTCTGTCTGCTTACTTACTTTCGTCTCTGTCCCGGCAAGCGCTTTTGCCGATGCCGTTCCCACCAAGGAAGCCGCCGAGGGAACCTTTGCCGAGCGTCCCTTTTCACCCTACGCCAACCGCACTTTCCCCGAGCGCCCGCTTTGGGGCGACACGCATCTGCATACGGGGCTGTCACTAGATGCGGGCGCATTCGGCAACACGCTGCTGCCTGACGACGCATGGCGATTTGCTAAAGGCGAGCAGGTGATTTCCTCCACCGGGCAACCAGTCAGACTGGCCAGACCACTGGATTGGATGGTTCTGACCGATCATACTGACCTGATGGGTTTCGCGCCCGATCTGCAGGCGGGCAAACCCGGTGTGATCTCAGACCCGAAGGGGTTGGAATGGTACGAAGGATACAAGGCCGGTGGCGAAGAAGCTGGTAAAGCAGCCTTCGATATCATCACAAATTTTTCTCAGATGACGTTGCCGGAGATTTTGCTGGAGTCCTACAGCCCGGGGGCCGATGCTTTTGCGTTCACCTGGGAACATATTGTCCTGGCCGCGGAACGGCACAACGATCCCGGTCAATTCACCGCGTTTATCGGTTTCGAATGGACCTCGGTGCCCAAGGGCTTCAACCTGCACCGGAATGTTATGTTGCGCGACGGACCAATCCGCGCGTTGCAGGTTGTTCCGCCGGTAACACAGCCACCCTACGGCAACACCGATCCCAAGGCGCTTTACTCTTGGCTGGAGGATTACGAAGCCAAAACCGGCGGCCGGGCGGTGGCTTTCGCCCATAACGGCAACCTTTCGAACGGCTGGATGTTCCCAACCGAAGACACGTATCACGGTGGCCAGGTTGACGAAGAATACGTCCAGAACCGCGCAAGGTGGGAGCCTCACTACGAGGTCACGCAAATCAAAGGAGACGGCGAGGCCCACCCGTATCTCAGCCCGGATGATCCCTTTGCCGATTATGAGAACTGGGATATTGGCAACCTCGATATCACCGAATTGAAAACCGAGGACATGCTGGCGGGCGAGTATGCGCGCGAAGCCCTCAAGCGCGGCCTGATGCTAGAAGAAAAGTTCGGCGTGAACCCCTATAAATTCGGCATGGGCGGCGCGACTGACAGCCATACTTCGCTGGCAACCGCCGAAGAAGACAACTTTTTTGGCAAATCTGTAAGTGTGGAACCGTCGCCCACCCGGATACAACATCCCTTTATTGCCAATGAGCTGGGCGAGATACCGGGCGATCTGCTGGTCGCTTCGGGCTACACTGCCGTTTGGGCCACCGACAACACACGCTCAGCCATTTTCGATGCGTTCAAGCGCCGCGAAACCTATGCGACCACCGGTCCTCGGATCGGTTTGCGTTTCTTTGGAGGCTGGGCGTTTGACGAGGGCGACCTTGAGACGCGCTTTCTGGCGGATGTCGGTTACACGAAAGGCGTACCCATGGGTGGTGACCTGCGCCCGCGCGAAGGGGATGGCGCACCGAATTTCCTGATTGGTGCCTTGCGCGACCCGATCGGTGCAAATCTGGATCGGGTTCAGGTCGTCAAAGGATGGCTGGATGCAGACGGGTCGATGCAGGAAAAGGTTTATAATGTCGCCTGGTCTGATGATCGGCCACAGGATGCAGATGGCAACCTACCCGAGGTCGGTAATACTGTGGATGTGGAAACCGCGAGCTGGAGCAATACCATCGGCGCGTCCGAGTTGATCACTGTTTGGTCCGACCCGGATTTCGACCCGAATGAACGGGCCTTTTATTACGTCAGGGTTCTGGAAATCCCCACCCCGCGTTGGTTGCTATACGACAAGTTGCGGTTTGGCATTGATCTGCCGGAAGACGCACAACTGATACATCAGGAACGCGCCTATTCCTCACCGATTTGGTACACTCCGGGGTGAATGGCCTTTTTCGAAGAACCACCACTGCGTTGGAATATAAGCGTAATTATTCTGCAGTCTGTTTGACTTATCCAAGGACCCGCCACTACTATTAAGGCGGGTCTGAAAGCGTCTTCGGAACTAAGCATGCATATTTTGAAAGAACCCCTGCTCCACTTTATTCTGATCGGAGCCGCCATCTTTGGCTGGTTTGCCATTGTGGGCCCAAAGGACGAAAGCGCTGAACGGGGTGATGCAATTGTTATCGACGACGCTGATGTCACGCTTTTGGTCACCCGCTTTGAAACAACCTGGAAACGCCCGCCCAATGACGCAGAGTTGCAGGTGCTGATCGACGCCCTGGTGCGCGAGGAAATCTTGGTGCGCGAGGCGCGCAACCTGGGGTTGGATCGCGGGGATCAGGTAATCCGGGCACGGTTGGCACAAAAGATGGATTTCCTGTCGGATGCAATCGCCGCCTCGGTAGACCCCGAAGATGCAGTGCTTGAAACTTATGTCGCAGCAAACTCGGCACGTTTTACTAAACCTTGGCAGATTGCATTCGATCAGGTGTATCTGGGCGATCAGCCGGTGCCCGAGGATGTGGACACCGCGCTTACCGCACTAACAGCGGGCAGGGAATGGTCAGAGTTTGGTGTACGATCCCTGATGCCTCGATCAATGCCGCTGTCGCCCGCCGGCGCCGTCGATGCCGCATTTGGCCCGGGGTTTTCGGCTGCGCTGGTCCCATTAGAACCGGGCGTCTGGGCTGGGCCGATTCAATCGGGATATGGGATGCATCTGGTCCGTGTAACCGAAACGCGCCTCGAATATCTGCCGCCACTTACGGACATTCGCGATGCGGTTCTGATAGCATGGCGTCGGGACACGGCCGAGGAACTGGCGCAAGCGCAATACGAAACCCTTGCCGCGCAGTACCGGGTTGAAACACCAGGGTCCGGTGAATGAGGGCCCTGTTTTGCTTGATAATAGCGATCTGGTTGGCCTGCACCCCAAAGTCCGGCAATGCACACGCGCTTGACCCCGGATATCTGGACCTCCACCAATTGACGCCAGGCACCTGGCAAGTGATGTGGCGCATACCGGATGTGAACGGCCAACCCATGAGGATTGACGCGATCCTGCCCGAAGCTTGCACCCCATCGCACGGTCCACCGCCGATCTTCGACTCGGTTGCTTGGGTTTCCTCTTGGGTTGCAGAGTGCGGGGCTGAGATCGAAGGACACACAGTCAGAATCCGGGGCCTCGAACGACAAAACAACGATGTCCTTCTGCGCGTTCAGCCACTGGAATCTGCGATTTCCACCCTCCGGTTCACACCTGAAGAGCCGGCCCTGACTTTGCCAATAGATCCGACCACATGGTCCGTTTTCATCAGCTATTTCTGGCTTGGCTTCGAGCATATCCTAGAAGGGTGGGACCACCTTCTGTTTGTCTTCGCCTTGTTCATTCTGGTGCGTGATCCTTGGCGGCTGGTCGGCGCAGTGACAGCCTTTACAGTCGCGCATTCGATCACGCTGGCAATGGCAACGCTGGGGGTGCTGCACGTTCCTGCCGCCCCGGTCGAAGCGGTGATTGCCCTGTCGATCGTTTTCCTGGCCCTGGAAATTCTCAAACACAAAGAAGGGCAGATCAGACTGTCCGAGCAATACCCATGGATTGTCTGCTTTTGTTTTGGTCTGCTACACGGGCTGGGTTTTGCCGGTGCCCTGTCCGAGATCGGCCTGCCCTCTCAGGATATCCCAGCTGCACTTCTGGCCTTTAACCTTGGGGTCGAGGCCGGACAACTTACCTTTATTGCGGGCCTGTCAGTAGGAATGTTTCTGTGGCGTCAGGTGGCGCGCTTTAATCCATCACGGCTGAGCGGGGTTACCCGACCAATCACTGGCTATGTCATCGGCAGCGTGTCGGTCTATTGGCTGGTCGAGCGTGTCAGTGGGTTTTAATTTATTGGCCTCGCATCGCTGAGGTCTATTTGGTTTTCCGGCATTGAAGCTTTGTTTTGGATGAGGTTATTGCCTCTCACCCTATTGTTTTGTGGTTCTGACGGGTTGAGTTTGTTAAGCGATTGATCTTGGGGATCAATTGTAGTGTGACCGGGCTGTTCTGAGATTTTCTGACGCTGGTTGC
>NZ_JBQFPY010000011.1:0-126915 GCF_056536625.1 Ruegeria sp. CJ9 | reverse complement strand
AAGACGCGCCATCTGCGCATCCGTCAGCCAGAAAAGATCAGACATGGTCACCGCTCGATTTTCGAACCGTGAATCACGCAGCCAAGCGGAAATCAATGGGTCCTGACCCTAGCGCTTTGATACGTAAATCGAAAATTCGGATCAGGCACAGTATCGACTAAGATAGCTGTCAGCTCGAACCGGACATTCGACTCTTAACTTCACCGACGTAGCGCTGCCCAAAATACAGTTCTATGTATCGCCCACAATTGAACCTTTGGGCTGGACGTCATTTGCATATGACCAATTGCCAGACCGAATTTAAGTTTTTTTGAAACGGTCGGCATAAGCTTTCTTGAGCACTGGGCTGCGTCGAGCAAAGAGAGAATTGGGTATGCTTTCCCCGGCGAGACACCAGAATTCGAGGCCTGCGGCGTTAAAGTGTGGCCCGATGAATTGGAAATTCAGATCCTTGCAGAGTTGATGCCCTATTGGACTTGCAGCGATGGCAGCTAGGTCTTTTAAATAAACTTCCCTTTCCACGAGATCTTCCAGTACTTTTACAAACCCATTTAGCAGATGAAGCGCAGATTTTTGATGCCTTTGCGCGATGTAGACACCGGCGCAATAGCCAAAATAATCGCCAGGAAGAACCGGGCGTCGGAGGGCTCCCAGACTGAATTCAGCTTCAACCATTCGGCGCTCGCGGAACCTAGCTTCCAAATCTTCATCCAGGAAAATGAGCGAGATATGAGCGGCTAATTCATCTCCAATCATGACATAAACGCCAGACATCGCCCCATCCTTTAGAATCTCCGCCCAGATGGGATCGCAGGCGGAGAACCCGTCGGGAAACTCATGAGCGCTTGCCAACTCCAAGGCCTGAACGGCGGCATCGGCAAACTCGATAGATCCGTATTCCAACGCCACTTCGTGTTCGCGAAGAACCCGGTAGGAGGCCTGCTTTCCAATTGAACGGCTTTCCCAATCCTCACGGCAAGCCACAACTTCATCCCGCGTCCATCCGAGCTTTTCTATCAAAAGGTGCTCCAGATCACCTCGGATGTAAGACAGCGAACGCTCATATTTGCTAACCGCATCTACACTTAATCCCAGCAAAGCAGCCAATTGTTCCTGTGACATTCGACCATCCTTACCGTTGCGAGCTCGATGGCTTCGAAGTTTGTCGGCGAAGATGGACGAAGGGGCGGTCATGTTGTCTCCGAAATAGTCGTGCCGCTGCTTATCAATATGCCTGACAATAGGTGATTGCCCAAGTGACTTACGGATGACTTACGGGTTCAGGCGGATCGCGTCTGTGGCCCAGTTCCTTCAGACCAGCCAAGCTCGGCGCATAAACAAAAAAAGGAACCAGCTATGTCACGTCGCATTAGTCAGCTACCCGGCTCGCTCGACGCTATTTTCTTTGGGATTGCATCCGAACCCAAGACCCGGTGCCGTCGCAGACCTGAGACCAGTTATCCAAAGCGAATGAGGCGCGTTGGACCTGTTTCCCCAATGCGCCGCCACCGGTTTAAGGGAAACCTTGACTGCTAGATCGGTGCCACAAATTGTGAATTCGATGTACCAGTCAGTTTGTTGGCATCCCAGCCCAAAGCGGCCCTTCAAATTCGAGCTTTGCAGGCACTAATATGCGCGATCAAGCTGCCGGTTTTGCCAGGGCAACTTGGTTCCGGCACCGCTATTCTGGCAACCCTGCCCGGCGAAGTGCCTCAAAGTAGCGTTCAGCGCCTTCAGAGCCACCATAGTCCACGTTGCTACGCCACTTCGAAATCGTCTCACCAGGTTCCATTTGCAGCATTTGCGCCAAAGCAGCAGACGCTTCTTCAGGTTCCCCAAGCATTGCGTGTGCAGCAGCCCTCGTGCTGTGAAGTGCGGCATAGTTTTTTGAGAAGCGCAAACCTGCCTCAGCGTAGCCGATGGCATTGCGGTCTCGACCAAGCATAACGCAAGAGGTGGCAGCACCTCCAGAAGCACCTACGAAAACGGCTCCATATCGGCCCAACCGAAGCGCCGTCTGAAAACAGCTTAATGCCATTTTAGGAAACCCGGCCCAGTTGTATCCCCAACCCATAAACAAATGCAGGCGGGCATCTAATGGCGCTCGTTGCCTGATTTGCTCAAGCGCCACGGAAAGTCGATCAGCATCCCCGTCCACATTATAATCCGCCACGGCAACACTCAGATCAAGCGTTGGGCTTTGACCTGCCATGTGTCGACCGGCCTCAATCCAGTGTGGTAGTTTCTCGTAATAAGATGACAGTTCGCGTCGAAGATCATAGGTTCTCGCGCCATTCATTGTCCAAATAGCTTCGGCATAGGCGGCAGCTAGGGTTGGTTTGGCTTCGATGGCCCTGGCGTGGTACGACAACGTCTCTTCATAGCTGTCGATGCTGGCCTCCGACCATGTGATCATGCCCATCAAGACGCACTGTTCGGCAGTCAGTTCGTCTTCAGGCAAAGCGGAGAGCTTTGCGGTCAGCGACTGGATCAAGATTCCGCTAACCGCATCCAACAGCTTTTCTACAACTTCGTCCTGCCAATCAAAGATAGCATCGACCGAACCGTCGAACTTCTGAGTCCAGATTTCAGGACCAGAAGAGTCATTTAAGCGGGCTTCCAGACGC
This sequence comes from Ruegeria sp. CJ9, assembly GCF_056536625.1. Taxonomy (NCBI): domain Bacteria; kingdom Pseudomonadati; phylum Pseudomonadota; class Alphaproteobacteria; order Rhodobacterales; family Roseobacteraceae; genus Ruegeria; species Ruegeria sp. CJ9. The sequence goes on along the minus strand of NZ_JBQFPY010000011.1, from coordinate 124,288 downwards.
AATCGGTCGCCGTGTCCACGCAGCACGCCGCGAAGTGCATATCCCTCGGATGCTTCCGTGGATGTTATTGCCGCGTTTAACCAGTTGATCGTTTGAAAATAAGAACCGAAATCTGAAGTAAGAGCTGCGGCCGTTTCCTTTAATTCGGTTCGTTGGTCGCTGCACGTGACAGGATGAATGGATAGCTTTGGCAAGCTCGTCTCTGTGAAAGAATGCGAGCTTTGCGATGCGCCAAGTTGCGGTCCATCGTGAATCCACACATCCAGGCTGCGCTGGATGTTCTTGAGCTTCTTTTTCCCAACTGCTTTGAAAGCGTCTGCCAGAGTGTGTTCAAGGTTCAAATGTACGGGTTCAGAAATTGCGATGCCACCGGTTGGCGCAATGCTCTCAAGCCGTGCCGCAATGTTTACACCGTCACCTAAGATGTCGTCACCTTTTTCAGTGATGTCGCCCACATGAACACCAATCCGCATGTTCATTAACGAGTGTTCAGCCAACTGTTCTTGTAGCTGCATTGCTGCGGTTACAGCTTGCGCCGCGCTGTCAAATTGCACTAGCCAACCATCGCCCATGCTCTTTACGACACGACCTGATTGGCCTGCTATCGTTGGGGTGACGATGTCGCTTTCCAGGTGATCAAGCATTAGAATTGTGGCTTGCTCGTCTTTGTGCATAAGCGCCGAATACCCAACGACATCAGCGGCTAGAATTGCCGCCAACCTTCGTTGCAACTGTTGCCCCTTGTTTGACATACGTTCGACGATAGTTGATGCGGCTCCTCACTCCAACCGGCAGGGACATTGTTCGCTCAGGGCTCGTTAATGAATATCTCTGCTTTCTGGCATCATCGACTACGGGACGCCAAATCTCATTCGTCCCAACGAAAACTGTCTTTATCGGCTTTCACATGCCCTATTGAGGGCAACGCGAAGTGAGAGCCCAAGACCAAGCAACTGGTTTCCGAGCAATGCTCAAGCAGCAATCTACGCGACTTCACAGCCAATTCGGCGTCAGAATCGAATTTGAAATGCCAGTCGGGATGTTTACATTGCGCGGTCGTATGAAGCGCATCGCCAGTAATCAACGCCTCATCGCCCCTGCTCTTCACGAGTACAGAAACATGGCCCGGCGTATGTCCTGGCGTTGGGAACAAAGTCACATGGTCGCCCAACTTGTGCCCTGCCTCCACCAGTTCCACCTGACCAGCTTCCACTACAGGTAAGACGCTTTCGACGTAGGTAATACTGTTCTGCAAACGCTGAGTTTCTTCATCGTCTTTGGGCAAAAGGTAGCGTGCGTTTGGAAACGTAGGCACCCAACGACCATCTTTTAGCTGCGTATTCCAACCGATATGGTCTACGTGAAGATGGGTGCACAGCACGTAGTCAATTTCGTCGGTGCCGAGGTCAGCCGCTTTCAATGCTGTTATAAACCGGTCGTCTGATCGTTGGTGCCAAGCTTGGTGATTTAGATTGGTCTTATCATTGCCGACACAGCTATCCACCAAAATGTTATGTGAAGGCGTTTTCAGAAGGAAACCTTGTATGGGTAAAATTAGTCGTCCCGAGTTGTGGTCGATGCTGCCTGGAACAAGGCTTTCAATAGTGGCTTTGACATCTGGTCCGGCGTTTGGAAACAACTCTTCTGGCTTCATGAACGGGGCATGAATTTCAAGAATTCGCCAAACCTCAACATCACCAATCCTGCAGAGCATTGCATTCAATCCTTTGGTCGCATGAATGTTGGACACAATCGACTCTCCAGGCAATTGAAACAAGTTTTCAAAAGCCTTCATCCAACGTGCGATCTTGCAAACAGACATATTGTGTTGCCTAAAAGCAGAACGCAGCCCGTGGATGGAGCACTTGGGAGAAATATCTCAGAAACGCGGCGTAAATGACTTACCAAATCATAGTACTTTTTGGGCCATCCGTACGAATTTGCAAAGTCTGCTTCTCGGTCGCGGCACATGCTTTAACTGAGGTGATGCACTTCTTGCATGCCGTAGACCGGCGTTGGTACACCCTCCATCCGGGCCTTTATTTGCAGCGACAGGAACTGTGAATAATGTCGGGACTGATGCAGGTTTCCACCATGCATCCAGAGGTTTGGAAGCTGTGTCGGCTTCCACATATTGCGTTGCTCGCCTTCCCAAGGCCCCGGGTCCTTGGTTGTGTCAGAGCCCAGACCCCAACATTTCCCAAGCCGATCCGCCATATCCTGACCCATCAGGTCAGCAACCCAGCCGTTCATCGAATTATACCCGGTCGCATAGACCACCAGATCGGCATCCAGATGCGTTCTGTCATCAAGGATGACTCCGGTTTCATCAAGCGCAGTGACCTGACCGCGTTTCAGCTTGATCTCACCATCAATGATCAACTGGCTGGCCCCAATATCGATGTAATAGCCTGATCCGCGGCGCAGGTATTTCATGAACAGCCCGCTTTCGTCATCGCCCCAATCCAGCCAGAACCCGGCCTTTTCCAGACCGTCATAAAACTCTTTGTCCTGCTCTTTCATCGCGGCATAGGCCGGAATCTGGAATTCATGCAGTATGCGATAAGGCAGTGATGCAAAGATCAGATCGGCCTTTTCGGTCGTCATGCCAGACCGCACCGCACGTTCAGAATAAAGATCGCCCAGTCCGATTTCCATGAGGGTGTCCGAGCGGACAATATGGGTTGAGGACCGCTGCACCATGGTCACATCGGCATCGTTTTCCCAAAGCGCGGCGCAGATGTCATGGGCCGAGTTGTTGGACCCCACCACGACAACCTTCTTGCCTGCCCATCTGGCCGGCCCGTCGTGTTCCGAGGAATGTGCCTGCTCACCCTTGAAAACATCCATACCCGGAAAATCAGGCATGCGTTTCTTGCCGGACATACCCGTCGCCATGATCAGCTGCTTGGGCCGCAACACCACCTCTTCGCCATCCCGGTCCACCGTGATGGTCCATTCGCCCTTGTCTTCATCGAAGGTGGCGGATTTGGCCGTCGTGCGCGTCCAATAATTCAGCTCCATCACTTTGGTGTACATCTCAAGCCAGTCGCCGATCTTGTCCTTGGGCGAGAACACGGGCCAGTTTTCCGGGAACTTGATATAAGGCAGATGGTCATACCAGACCGGATCATGCAGGCAGAGGGATTTGTAGCGATTGCGCCAACTGTCGCCAGGCCGGTCATTCCGTTCAACGATGATCGTCGGGACGCCGAGCTGTCGCAGCCGCGCACCCATGGCGATCCCACCCTGACCACCGCCGATGATGACGCAGTAGGGCTGTGTTTTGTAGCCCAGTTCAGCCTCTTCTTGGGCCCGTTCTTCCGCCCATGTGGTCCTGTGTTTACCCGCACCATGCTTGGCCCCAAGTGGGCGGTTGAATCCTTTGGGCTCTTCATGACCTTTCAGCTCGACCATCGTGGTCAGCAAGGTCCATATCTTGCCATCCTTGAGGCGGATTAACCCATAGCCGCGTGCCACTTCGGTTTCGAACTCGATCCATGCGGTGGTTATTCCGCCGTCTTCAGTGGGCACTTCACCTTCGGCTATTTTCCAACCGCTCGGCTTGGTTGTGGCCAACTGATGCGCGAGCATATCTGCCACCTGCGCCTTGCCTTCGACCGTTTTAATATTCCAGGTAAAGCTGACCAGATCGCGCCAATAGCAATCGTCCTGGAACATATCGCAGGCAGCATCGATATCGCCTTGGGACAAAGCCGCACCGAAGTCATCCAGGAACCCCTGCACCTGATCCGAGAGTGTTGTGTCGAGCATGTCATCCTCCCTATCTCCACGGAGCAAAAGGCTGGCAAATCCGCGTCCCTTCGGGCAAGTCGATTTGGCGGCTCAACGCTTGACCTAGGCCAAAAACACCAAGACTTGTTGCGCGCGCAACAAGGGCGCAACACGAAGGCATGTGGTTTATGCAGGTGGAATAAGCCCGGCCTTTCGCACACGGCGCAGGATTGTCGACCGGTTCACGCCAAGGCGTCGCGCCACTTGAGACATGTTCCAATCGCAAGCACGCAGCAGTGCTTCCAAATCATCTGAGTCCGGCTTTTGCGCAGGGGCGAGCGCCGGGGCTGGCAAATCCGTCAAGTCGATGATGTTGTCCTGACACAGGGCGACCGCGCTGTGCAGCAAATGTTCCAGTTCACGAATATTGCCGCTCCATAGTCGTGATTTCAGATCGGCGCGCGCGACTGTCGACAGGTGAATATCATGGCTTGCAAACCGTCGAAGCAGGCGATCAATTAGCCAATCCAGATCCGCTCGGTGACGCAAAGGCGGCAGAGAAAATGTGGCCCCCGCAATCCTGTGCAGCAGATCTTCACGCAGACCGCCCTGCAATCCCGCCGGGGGCTGCCGACATGAGGCAATGATCCTCAGATCAGCCCGCCGCTCAAGCACTGCTAAAAGAGAGGCCTGTGCAGGCTCGCTCAGGTCTTCAACACCGCGCAGGAACAGTGTGCCGGGGTCGATGGTTTGGCAGAAATCGAATGTCTCGGTATCGCAGCAGATCACTGTGTGGAAATCCTGTCTCGCAGGATCGGCCATGTGGATCGCACGCGCCAGTTTGGTCTTGCCCGTGCCGCTTTCACCGGTCAGCAAAAGCGGCAGGCTGGTCGGTGCAAGACGCGCAGCATTGTTCAAAAGCTGCTGAAGGTCCGCATCCGGCCCGGCAAAACTGCCAAGGGCTCCGGGCAGAACCTGTTCTCGCTTGCGCAGGGCCGCCGTCATCTGCGACGTCTGTGGCGCAACGGCATGACCATAGAGCGCGCGCCCGTCCTTGAGGTGTAGAACGCGGTCTTCGGACGGTCTGCCGCGCATGAACTCCGGCATGTCATCAACACTGATTTCAAGCCAGTCCTGCAATTGCGACCCGATCAGGTGGCCCGAACCGTCCGGGTCCAGTGCGCGTCGAGCCCCCGAGGTCATACCAATGATCTTGCCGCTTCCGTCCACTGCAACCGCCGCTTCAGGATCGACCTCAAGAAATTCGGGGCTTGCTGAAAAGCGCAGGACCCAATCGCGCCGGGTCGATGCCATCAGGTTTGCCATCTCGACGCGACGGGCGGAATTCGTCACCAATGTCATGGCCAGATTCTGCGACGCCTTAGGCGAAGGGCCACGCAACAACGAAACATCCAGAACAGCCGCAAGACCACCTTTGGTATCGAAAATAGGCGCTGCCGTACAAGACAGCGGCGTATGCGTGATCGAAAAATGATCCCCCTGATGGATCGTCACCGGCTGACCTGTAACGATGCACGACCCTACCCCGTTCGTTCCCGCCAACTCTTCCGTCCACTTGAACCCCAGATGAAGACCGGCAGTTCTGAGTTCGTCCTCAAAGTTCCGGTCGCCAAAGAAATCGACGCAGACGCCATCCGCATCCGCAAGCAGCAGGACGTAGTTCTGCCCTGCAACCTGCGCAAACAACGATTGCAGCCCCGAGCGCGCTGTTGCGATCAGACGTTCGGATTGCTCCAGATGTTCACGGAATTTGGTGTCAGGCAGGATATGCGCGGGTTCCTGCCGTGAGGGATCCATACCATAGGTTTCAACACAGCGCTGCCAGCTGTCCGCGACAAGCCGGTCTCTCCCTGTATCGAACCCGCTTAAGACACGGTCAATCTCTTTTGTGTGCTGGCGATCCAACAGCTTCCCGCCCTACAAATCCTCTCTAAAATTAGCATGAGGATGGCTTCGCGCCTATGTTCAAATTTCGTCTGGCAAACGTTTTGGCGCTTTGCCTCGTCAAGCTGACCTTCGTTGAACGCGCAGCATTAGGGAGACCCTTTGCGGGGTTGAGCCCCGCAAAGCGCCATAAACGCAACGACTACGTCAAAACTGATTGAATTCACCGCTAAAGCGGACAAGCGCGGAGCGCAAAACTATGGGCAAACTACGCAAACTTATAGGGTGCGCGAAGTGTTATACGCAAACCTACAGAGACTTAGAAATCCAGATTCTCGACGCTCAGCGCGTTTTGTTGGATGAATTCACGGCGCGGCTCCACCACGTCGCCCATCAGCTTGGTGAACAGGTCATCTGCCTCGACCATATCGTCCACCCGCACCTGCAGCAGAGTCCGTGCGTCCGGGTCCAGCGTGGTTTCCCATAGCTGGTCGGGGTTCATCTCTCCCAACCCTTTGTAGCGTTGCAGCGATAGACCCTTTTCACCCTCTTCCAGAATGGCCCGCAACAAGTCCAGCGGGCCGTGGATCATCTGGCTACGGTCGCGACGGATGAGGGTGGCGGGGGTGTTGTAGATCTCTTGTAGGCTTTGGGTAAAGCTGCCGGTTTTGCGGGCCTCGCCCGAGCGCAGCATGGGGCCGTCCAGCGTGCGGACCTCTTCAACACCGCGCAGGATACGGGCCAGACGGATGCCGTGATCCTGCGTGATCCGACCTTGCCAGCCGCGTTCGTATTCCAGCGCAATCAGGTCCAAACGGGCGGCAACTTTGTCGGCCACACCCTGCAGGTCAGCATCCACGGCACCCGGCACAAAGGCACCGGCAACGGCGGCCTGTTCCAGAATGTGGCGCGGATAATGGGTCGGGAATGCGTCCAATACGCGTTTCAATTGACGCGCCTCATCGACCACACGGGTCAAGTCCTGTCCGATGATCTCTTCACCCGAGCCCAGTTTCAGCACGGCCCCTTCAACGCCCTGATTGATCAAGTAGTCATCCAGAGCGGCTTGGTCTTTCAGGTAAACCTCTGATTTACCGCGTGAAACTTTGTAAAGCGGCGGCTGCGCAATATAGAGGTATCCGCCTTCGATCAGTTCCGGCATCTGCCGATAGAAGAAGGTCAGCAGCAGCGTCCGGATATGCGCGCCGTCAACATCCGCATCGGTCATGATGACGATCTTGTGGTAGCGCAGCTTTTCGATGTTGAACTCATCGCGGCCAATACCGGTGCCCAGCGCCATGACAAGGTTGCCGATTTCTTGCGAAGACAGCATCCGGTCAAACCGCGCCCGTTCCACGTTCAGGATTTTCCCGCGCAACGGCAACACCGCTTGGGTCAGACGATCCCGACCTGTTTGAGCTGATCCGCCAGCCGAGTCCCCCTCGACTAGGAAAACTTCGGTCTTTGATGGGTCCTTCTCGGAGCAGTCCTTCAGCTTGCCGGCTAGGTAATTCACGTCCATCGCCGTTTTGCGGCGGGTCAGTTCGCGTGCCTTGCGCGCGGCCTCACGCGCCAGAGCAGCCTCGATGATTTTGCCGACAATGGTCTTGGCCTCGTTCGGGTTCTCTTCGAACCACTCTGCCAGCTTTTCGTTCATCAGACCTTCAACCGCTGGGCGCACCTCGGACGACACCAGCTTGTCTTTGGTCTGGGACGAGAACTTCGGATCGGGCACTTTGACGGACAACACACAGGTCAGACCTTCGCGCGCGTCATCGCCGGTAAAGCTGACCTTTTCCTTTTTCGCGATCCCGCTGGATTGCGCATAGTTGTTGATCGTGCGGGTCAACGCACCCCGGAAACCGGCAACATGGGTGCCGCCATCGCGCTGCGGGATGTTGTTGGTGAAGGGCAGGACCGTCTCGTGATAGCTGTCATTCCACCACATAGCGATTTCCACGCCGATATCGTCGCGTTCGCCTTTGATATAAATGGGCTCTGGCATCGCCGCCGATTTCGAGCGGTCCAGATACTTGACGAACTCCTTAACGCCACCCTCATAGAACAGCTCGGTTTCCAACCGTTCCGCCGGGCGCTCGTCGATCAGGATGATGCGCACGCCCGAGTTCAGGAAGGCCAGCTCGCGCAGGCGTTTTTCCAGCGTTTCAAACGAGTATTCCAGATTCGAGAACGTGTCGGTCGAGGCCAGGAACCGCACCTCAGTTCCGGTGCGGTCGCCACACTCCTCGACTACTTTCAGGTGCTCGACCGTTTCGCCGCCTTCGAACCGGGCGACATGCTCTTTGCCATTTCGCCAGACACGCAGTTCCAGCCAATTGGACAGGGCATTCACAACCGAAACGCCCACACCGTGCAGACCGCCCGACACCTTGTACGAGTTGCTGTCGAACTTACCGCCCGCGTGCAGCTGCGTCATGATGACCTCAGCCGCCGAGACACCTTCTTCGGGGTGAATATCCACCGGAATACCACGCCCGTTGTCGCTGACCGAGACGCTGGAATCGGCGTGAATTTTCACTGTCACATGGTCAGCATGACCGGCCAACGCCTCGTCAATACCATTGTCGACAACCTCATAGACCATGTGGTGCAAACCCGAGCCATCGTCCGTGTCGCCGATATACATGCCCGGACGTTTGCGAACCGCCTCTAAGCCTTTGAGAACTTTAATGGAATCAGCACCGTATTCCTGGGGTGCCTGTGCGTCGTCGGACATTCAGTCAGTACCTATATTATTTTGGTAACTTATACGTTTTCTGGTGGGGAATGTCACGCGCTCCCCCAAGATTTTGTGGTTTGGATGACCTTGATTTGCGGATCAAAGCCGATCAAGGTCGGCCGCGATATCTGCGGCAATTTCCGCTGCGTTCACATCATCCCGCTCGGCCGACAATCGCAGGCCCAGAAGGTCGGATTGATACCGCGCGGCAAGACGCTCCGGGTCATGTTCCGAACCGATCTCACCGGCCTTTTGCGCGCGTTGAAACAGGTCTGCAAAACAGGTCTTCATTGCGATCATGTGGGTGCGGGCCTGGCCTGCCAATTCATGGCCGCGCGCCTGCAATTCGGCATAGGTTTTGGACAACATGCAAGCCTTGGTAGGCAACACAGACGCCTCGACCACCAGTCGCGGCTGGGCCTTGAGCGCCTCTAAGGGGCCCAGATCCTGCGCCAAGGCCATCATATTGGCGACGCCATCCTGCGCATAGCGTTCCATTGCCAGCGCATAAAGCGCATCTTTCGAACCAAACGCCGCATAAAAGCTGCCTGGCTTCAACTTCAACTCACGCTCTAGGTCCTTCAACGATGTTCCGGCCCAACCGTGACGCCAGAATATATCTCGGGCCTGAGCGATCAGGGTATCTCGGTCATAGGCAGGTTTGCGGGGCATCATATTCACCAATTCTTGAACGGTTGCTCAAATATATACTTGAGCGACCGCTCAAGAAAGGCTATTTCGGACTCAGCCGCCAGAAAAAAGGAATTCCCAAATGGCCAACTTCCCTTCACACGACCTCGAATCCGCCCCTGAAGGTTCCAAACCATTGCTGGAAAAATCTCAGGCCGCGTTTGGCCGCCTGCCCGGTTTGCACAAAGTGATGGCCGAAAGCCCCCAGCATTTGGAAGGCTATCAGGTGCTGCACCATCTGTTCGTGCAGACAGATTTCGACAATGACGAAAAAACCGTCGTCTGGCAGACCATCAACGTGGAAAACGAATGCCATTACTGCGTGCCAGCGCATACCGGCATTGCCAAGATGATGAAGGTCTCGGACGAGATCACCGAGGCCCTGCGCAACGAAACCCCGCTGCCCAATGCCAAGCTTGAGGCGCTGCGCACGTTCACCCTGCAAATGATGGAAACCCGGGGCAACCCGTCCGAGGAACAGCTGCAGGCGTTCTTTGATGCAGGCTACTCGCACCGCGCTGTATTGGACGTGGTGCTGGGTCTGGCGCAGAAAACCATGTCGAACTACGTCAACCACATGGCACAAACGCCGGTTGACGAGGTCATGCGCGGCTTCCTGTGGGAACGCAAAGTCAGCGAACCCGCCTAAGCGGAAACGACCGAGCCCTCAAGGCCATCACTCACGATCAACGTCTGGGCCCGGTCGCCCAGTTCCGCAAACAGCTCAGGCCCGGTGCCCGTCATCCAGGCCTGAGCGCCCAGCGCGCAAATCTCATTATACAGCGCCGCCCGTCGCCCCGCATCCAGATGGGCGGCCACCTCATCCAGCAACACGATCGGAGGCGCGCCAACCATCCCGGCCAGCGCCCGCGCGTTTGACAGGATCAGCGACACCAACAGCGCCTTTTGCTCTCCGGTCGAGCAATCTTTGGCTGGCACACCTTTGGCGGCAAACACACCATACAGGTCCGACCGATGCGGCCCGACCAATGTGCGCCCTGCAGCCAAATCGCGGAAACGGCTTTCATTCAAGGCCTCGCGCAAATCCTCAGCTGCCTCGGGCATCGCGCCTTCGGTTTGCACCAATTCCAGATCAGCGGACGGAAACGCCGTTTCCGCCTGTTCCTGCGCCCTTCGCAGATGTTCCAACGCGGCCAGCCGCGCGGAGTGTATTCTATGGCCGGTCTCGGCCATCTGCCCTTCGAGCGCTGCATACCAATGGGCATCGCGCACCTGCTCTTTCAGCAGGCGGTTGCGTTCACGCATGGATTTTTCATAGGTCAGCGAGGCCTCGGCATGGGCGGGGTCGAAACTCAGCGCAATCCGATCCAGAAAGCGGCGCCGCCCCTCAGCCCCTTCGATCCACAGCCGGTCCATCGAGGGGATCAGCCAAACCACCCGCGCCAGTTTACCCAGATCTATCTGATTGGACGCTTTGCCATCGATCCGAACCTGCCGCGCCGCGCCACTTTCGGACCAGGTCTCGATCTCGTAATTCCGGCCCTGTGCTTGCAACAGGCCGGACAGCTTCCAGCCCAGCGCCTCAGGTCGCCGGGTCATCTCGGCCGCGCTGGCCCGGCGCATACCGCGACCGGGGGAAAACAGCGACACTGCCTCAAGAATGTTGGTTTTGCCCGCCCCGTTCGGTCCATGTATCGCCACCGGCCGCCCATCCAAGGACAACCGCACTAGCTTGTGGGACCGGAAATGCGAGACCGTAAGTTCGGTCAGGGCCAAACTCATGACCCATCCCTTTCGTTAAAAAACACCCCGCGGGGTCGATCAGACGCGCATCGGCATGACAACATAGACTGCGCTTAGATCATTGCCTTCCCGCATCAGGGTCGGATCACCGGCTGAGTTGAACAGGAACACGGCGTTTTCACGATCCACCTGGCTGGCGATCTCAAGCAGGTATTTGGCGTTGAAGCCGATCTCGAGCCGTTCGTCGCCGTAGGCCACGGCCAATTCTTCTTCGGCGGCACCACTATCGGGGGCGTTGACCGACAGAACCAGCTTGTCCGCATCCAGTTGCAGTTTCACAGCGCGTGAGCGTTCCGACGAAACGGTAGCAACCCGATCCACGGCCTGCGCGAATTCAGCAGCGTCCACTTCCAGCTGACGCGTATTGCCCTGCGGAATCACGCGGGTGTAGTCGGGGAAGGTGCCGTCGATCACTTTTGAGGTCAGTGTGATATCGGGCGTTGCGAAACGCACCTTGGTTTCGCTGACCGAGACGGCGATATCCATCTCATCATCGTCCAGCAGCTTGCGCAGCTCACCCACGGTTTTGCGCGGCACGATCACGCCCGGCATGTCTGCGGCACCATCCGGCAAATCTGCATCAATGCGAGCCAGACGGTGGCCATCGGTGGCCACACAGCGCAGCACCTTGCCGCCTTCGGACCCGTCAGCCACATGCATGTAGACACCATTCAGGTAGTACCGGGTCTCTTCGGTCGAGATGGCGAATTTCGATTTGTCGAACAGCCGTCGCAACAGTGCTGCCGAAGCGGTAAAGTTCGACTGATATTCTGAGGACGCCATCACCGGGAAATCCTCTTTCGGCAGCGTCGCCAGTGAAAAGTTCGACCGGCCCGCTTCGACCGTCAGACGACCCGCCGCGCTGTCAGCAGTCAGTGTCACCAGCGCCCCGTCGGGCAACTTGCGCACAATCTCATGCAGGGTTGTCGCCGCAACGGTTGTGGCACCCGCCTTTTCAACCTGCGCCGGGGCTTTGTCGACCACTTCGATATCCAGATCGGTGGCGCGAAACAGGGCCTGATCGCCTTCGGCCTCGATCAGCACGTTGGCAAGGATGGGAATAGTGTTCCGGCGCTCTACAACAGATTGGGCCTGCGAAACGGCCTTAAGAAGGGTGCCGCGTTCGATGCTGATCTTCATACCCTCAATTCCTCTGACTTGCGTGCCGAAAACAGGCGGGACTGGCACGTTAGCGGTTCCACCCTGAGGCACAAGGATTTTTTATGGTTTTCTGGGTCGGAACGGCCAAAGGGTCAAGGGGCGCGTGGCCGGTCGGGCACAGTTCCTATTCAACCGTGGATTTAAGCGCACAAGAAAACGCCCCGGGCGTGAGGGTCCGGGGCGTTTCTTGAATGATAGGATGACCCTTAGGCTTCCAGCGACCGGCGCAGCATTTCCACATCTTCGGCGATCTGGCCGTCGGTGACTTTCAATTCTTCAATGCGTTTGACGCCGTGCATGACGGTGGTGTGATCGCGACCACCAAAGCGACGCCCGATCTCGGGCAGGGATCGGCTGGTCAACTGCTTGCACAGATACATCGCCACCTGTCGCGGACGGGCATAAGACCGCAGGCGCTTGGGGCCGATGATGTCGGACAGACGGATGTTGTAATAGTCCGACACTTTGCGCTGAATCTCTTCAACAGTAATCTTGCGCTCGGACGCGCGCAACACGTCAGCCAGACAGTCCTGCGTCAGCTCCATGTCGATCTCGCGTCCCACCAGCGAGGCGAAGGCGAACAGACGGGTCAGGGCACCCTCCAGCACGCGCACGTTGGTCGAGATACGGTGGGCCAGAAACTCCAGCACGCCATCGGCGATGGTCAGATCGGGATAGGTGCTGCTGTATTGCTGCACCTTGTTCTGCAAGATGCCCAGGCGCAGTTCGTAATCGGTGGGGTGCAGGTCGACGACCAGACCGCATTGCAGGCGCGACTTCACGCGATCTTCTAGATCCTTGATCTCGCCCGGCGCGCGGTCAGCCGAAATGATGATCTGCTTGTTCTGATCAACCAGCGCGTTGAACGTGTGAAAGAACTCTTCTTGAGTTGAATCCTTGCCGGCGATGAACTGCACATCATCCACCATCAGCACATCGACGGAACGGAACAGATGTTTGAAGTCCATCATCCGACGTTCGCGCAGCGCCTGCACAAAGCGGTACATGAACTGTTCCGCCGACAGGTACAGCACGTTCAGTTCGGGGCGTTTGGTTTTCAGCTCCCACGCGATGGCGTGCATCAGGTGAGTTTTACCCAAACCAACGCCGCCATACAGAACCAACGGGTTGAACGTGACGGGGCCGCCCTCAGAAACACGGCGCGCGGCGGCATGGGCCAGCTCGTTGGGTTTGCCCACCACAAAACTGTCAAAGGTGAAACGGGCGTCCAGTGGTGCTGCCTGAAGGGATTCGAGCGCATCATTCGCGGGTTCGGCCCGCTGTGACAGGGACTGCGGCTGAGTCGCGTCCTGAACAACAGACGGCGCAGATTCTACATCACCCGACGGACGCACCGGCGAATTGGCTGCAACGCGAAACGCCAGGCGCTGAACCGATTCCCCTGCGGTGTTCATCTCGTACAGAATCAAGTCCGCAAAGTTTTGACTAACATAATTGCCCATGAAGTTGGTCGGAACCGAGAACGTGGCCACGCCATCCTGCAGCTCTTGGAATTCAAGAGGCTCGATCCAGGTGGTATAGTTGTTCTTGCCGATCGCCTTGAGCAGTTTGTTACGCAGTTGTCCCCATTTCTCTTGTGTCATCAAGCGCCTCACGCATCCCATTCTTTATTGGCCTGTCGGCCTTATTGATCTGGCCCGGTTGCCCGGTTCTTAAGCATTCACCGCAATAGGATACCCATCGCCAAACCACATGGGTTTGGCGGGACTGTCCCGAAAGTTTGCACAGCCCAGCAATCAGGCACCCATAATCCGGGCGCCCCGTAACCGGGTTGCGCTTCGCAATCAAATTTTTAGACAGGGCTCAGATCTTCGGTTACCCCAAGACCTTTAGCAGATCAGCAAATCAGCCGTGACCGATTGCCAACATTCGTTTCGTGACCGTCCTGATGCCCGTCAGTCAGATCGCCGAAACAGCCTGTCCCCCCAAGCGAGTGAATCGCTGTAACAGTGGTAGCAAGAGGCCAAGGCGTACGGCAACGAAACTCTGATATTGACTCGGGTCTTTTGCAGAAAGAATCTCTCGGTTTTGTGAAGGCGCGACTTTCCGGCAACAGCAACAAAAAGGCGCCACGCATTGTGACGCCTTTGAGAACAATTCAACCTTGTTTTGTTGACGCAAGGTCAACCTGAGCGATTAGCCCAGTGCTTTCACGCGTGCCGACAGTCGCGACATTTTCCGCGAAGCGGTGTTCTTGTGAAAGACGCCTTTTGTGACGCCACGCATCAGTTCGGGCTGAGCGGCACGCAGAGCTGCGGTTGCTGCGTCCTTGTCACCAGAAGCAATCGCTTCTTCAACCTTGCGCAGATAAGTACGGATGCGCGAGCGACGCGCTTTGTTGATAGCAAAACGCTTTTCGTTCTGACGAGCGCGTTTTTTAGCCTGAGGCGAGTTTGCCATGTGTTTCTGACCTTCATTCGGTACGGTTATCAATGGTTGCGCGTCACGGACTATCCGCACCGGTTCAGAATCACGAGTGTGAGTCGGGCCAAGCGGGCCGCACGCGCATGTATAGCGGCGCTAGTTACCCAAGTTTGCAGGCTTTGCCAAGCCGATTCTTTCGCACTGCATAGCAGTCATGAAAAAAGGCGGGCCAAGCCCGCCTGTTTCGGTCGCTTACGCAATTTATTTGTCGCGGAACTGAGCCGCGCGTTTTTCCAAGAAGGCCGCCATGCCTTCTTTCTGGTCTTCTGTCGCAAACATCGAGTGGAACACGCGACGTTCAAACAGCATCCCTTCGCTGAGAGGCAACTCATAGCTGCGGTTCACAGCTTCTTTCGCCGCCATTGCACTCAGCTGCGATTTCTCAGCGATCTTCTGGGCGGCGCCCATCGTCTCTTCCATCAGTTTCTTGGCCGGTACGACCCGGCTGACAAGACCCGAACGCTCGGCCTCTTCGGCATCCATGAAGCGACCGGTCAGGTTCATGTCCATCGATTTGGACTTCCCAACGAAACGCGTCAGGCGCTGCGAACCACCCAGTCCTGCAATGACGCCCAGGTTGATTTCGGGTTGCCCGAACTTGGCGGTATCCGCAGCAATGACGAAATCGCACAGCATGGCCAATTCGCACCCACCGCCCAGCGCATAGCCAGCAACGGCTGCAATGATCGGCTTGCGGATCGCGCAAACACGGTCATTCAGAGCACCAAACAGATTTGAACTGTAGACATCAACAAAGCTCATCTCGGACATTTCCTTGATGTCCGCGCCGGCCGCGAACGCCTTGTCCGAACCGGTAATGACGATGCAGCGCACCTTGTCGTTGGTATCCGCGTCTTCCAATGCGATACACAGTTCCTGTGCCAGCTGCGAATTCAGCGCATTCAGCGCATCGGGTCTGTCGAGCTTGATAAGGGCGACGTGGTCTTCGATTTCGACGATGATCGTCTCAAAAGCCATGAGGTGTAAGCTTCCGGTTGTTCCGTTCAAGTACGATTCCTTATCACGCGATTTATCTGGATCAAGTTATCTTTGGCATTGCGCACAATAGAAGGATGAGCGACCGGACTGAGTGATTCTCTTTATTTCCCCACTGCATCCCTGGGTTCTGCAGGGTTCGCCTTCGCGTCCGTAAACGTCAAAGCTGTGTTGAAAATATCCAAGTTCTCCATCGGCTTGGCGGAAATCGCGCAGGGATGAACCACCCGCGTCGATCGCGTCCTGCAGTACCCGCCGAATGATCGGAACCAGCGCGCCGACACGGGCGGCAGAAATTTGTCCTGCTTTGCGACGTGGCGACACACCCGCGCGATAAAGGGCCTCGCAAACATAGATATTGCCCAATCCGGCAACGATTCCCTGATCCAACAGTGCAGATTTGACAGGAGTATTCTTGCCCTTGAGCGCTTCGATCAGGTGCTGTTCGTGAAAGTCATTGCCCAGCGGCTCTGGCCCCAGAACGGATAAAAGCTTGTGATCCTCGGCTGTAGCCGTGGGCAACAGGTCCATCGCGCCGAAGCGCCGCGGATCGTTGAATGTCACACGCGCGCCATTGGCCATGTGAAACACCACGTGGTCGTGTTTTTCGGGCATGGGATGCTCATGCACGAACTGCCCTAGCGGATCACCCGATACTGTCATCCGCCCAGACATACCCAGATGGATCAACAAAGTTTCACCGCTGCTGAGATCTGCCAGAATATACTTCGACCGCCGCCGCAGCTGATCCACCCGTTGCCCGGTCAGCCGCTCGGCCATGCGGTCCGGGAACGGCCAGCGCAAATCGGGGCGATTCACATCTGCCCGTTCGATCACGACCCCCTCCATTGCGGGGCTCAGGCCGCGTCTTACTGTCTCGACCTCGGGCAATTCGGGCATTAGATGGCTCCTAATTCAAAGGGCCGCATTGTGCCCCGGTTCCAGAGCCCTATAACAGAGACGAAATTCGACAAACGGCAAGGCTTATGTCCGACAACAGCGACAAGACCACTCATTTCGGGTTTGAAACCGTGCGCGAGGCCGACAAGGCCGGTCGTGTGCAGGGCGTGTTCAACTCGGTCGCCTCAAAATACGACGTGATGAACGATGTCATGTCGATGGGTATCCACCGGGTCTGGAAAGACGCGATGATGGACTGGCTGGCCCCGCGCCCTGGTCAACGTCTGCTGGATGTGGCCGGTGGAACGGGCGATATCTCGTTTCGCTTCCTCAAACGCGCGGGTTACGGTCACGCCACCGTTCTGGACCTGACCGAGCCGATGCTGGTCGAAGGTCGTCAGCGCGCCGAGGCCGATCAGATGTCCGACAGCCTGAACTGGGTGGTAGGCGATGCGATGGCCCTGCCGTTTGAGGACAACACGTTTGACGTCTACACCATTTCCTTCGGCATCCGGAACGTGACCCGCCCGCAAGAGGCTTTGAACGAAGCCTTCCGAGTTCTGAAGCCCGGTGGACGCCTGATGGTGCTGGAATTCAGCCAGTTGCCCAATGAAGGGCTGCAAAAGCTCTATGACTTGTACAGCTTCAACGTCATTCCCCGCATGGGCAAGCTGATCGCCAATGATTACGACAGCTATCAATATCTGGTCGAATCGATCCGCAATTTCCCCGATCAGGAAACCTTTCTGGGCATGGTTCGTGCCGCTGGATTCGAAAACGCCAAATACCGCAACCTCAGCATGGGCATCGCCGCGCTGCATTCCGGCTGGAAGATCTGATTCATGCGCGGCCCCCACAACATCATTCGCCTGATCCGTACAGGCGCCACGTTTGAACGCACAGGCGCCATGAACGTGGTGCTGGACGCCTTTGAGGCCCCCCGCGCGTTGCGATTTCTGGCGCATGCGTTGGGCAAACCGTTTCAATGGCTGGGTTACAAGGGCGATCCCAATATGCCGCCCGCCACCCGAGCGCTGACGGCGCTTGGCCCGGCTTATATCAAATTCGGTCAGATTCTCTCGACCCGCCCCGACGTGGTGGGCGAAGAACTGGCCGCCCAATTGCGTGTGTTGCAGGACAAGCTGCCACCCTTTTCCCGCGCCGAAGCCATGGCCGAGGTGGAAAAGGAACTTGGCCAGCCCGTCGATGAGGTTTTTGAGGAATTCAGCGAACCGATCGCCGCAGCGTCGATTGCGCAGGTTCACAAGGCCCGGCTGGTCAGCACTGGCGAATATGTCGCCGTCAAAGTGCTGCGCCCGGGGATCGAGCGTGCCTTTCACAAGGATGTCGATGCGTTCTATTTCGCCGCCCGTATTGTCGACCTGTTCGCCCCCGGCGCGCGCCGCCTGCGACCGATGGACGTGATCGAACATTTCGACGGCGTTGTACGGGGTGAGTTGGACTTGCGACTGGAAAGCGCCGCTGCCTCGGAATATGCCGCCAATACCAAGGACGATGCCGGTTTCTGGCTGCCCCCCGTTGTGTGGTCACTGTCCGCGCGCCGGGTGATGACGCTCAGCTGGGCGGATGGTGTACCGTTGGGCGACAATGCTGCACTGGATGCGGTTGGTCACAACCGCCGCGATCTGGCAGAGCGGGTCCTGCACCTATTCCTGCTGCACGCCCTGCGTGATGGCTATTTCCACGCCGATATGCATCAGGGCAACCTGAAGGTCGCCGCAAATGGCGATATCATTGCCTATGATTACGGCATCATGGGTCACATCGACGAATACACCCGTCGGGTCTATGCCGAGATTCTGTTCGGGTTCATCCGCCGCGACTATAAACGCGTGGCCGAGGTGCATTTCGAGGCCGGTTACGTCCCCGCCAACCAGGATGTCGACGAATTTGCCCGCGCGCTGCGAGCGGTGGGCGAGCCGATCTTTGGCATGGACGCCTCGCATATCTCAATGGGCCGCCTGTTGAACTACCTGTTCGAGGTCACCGAGCGCTTTGGCATGGAAACCCGGACCGAACTGATCCTGTTGCAGCGTACGATGGTTGTGGTCGAAGGCGTCGCACGCTCGCTCGACCCACATATGAACATTTGGGAAACCGCCCGCCCCGTGGTCGAGGATTACATAAAGCAATCCATCGGTCCCCGCGCCGCGCTGCAGGACTTCGGCAAAACCGCCATGGTTCTGGCCCGCTTTGGCCCACGATTGCCGGGTCTGGTTGAAAATGCCCTGATCGCCCAGACGCAAAAAGACGACCCGCAAAAGTCATCCCTATGGTCCGCGGCCCTACCTGCCGCAATCGGTGCCGCAGCCGGTGCTGCGCTTGTCCTGATTGTCAACGCGCTCAGCTGAGCCAGACCGCCTGCTTCTTCTGGCCAACAATACCTTCGAGGGGAATCGCGCCTGCGCGCGATAGGGGGCAGACAGCCCCCCTGCACGGTGCGAAATCAAAGCCGCTCGATAGCCAGTGCAATACCTTGCCCACCACCGATGCACATAGTCACCAGACCTTTGGCCCCACCTACGCGCTCCAGCTCATACAGCGCTTTCATGGTGATGATTGCGCCGGTTGCCCCAACCGGGTGACCCAAGGCAATCGCGCCACCATTCGGGTTAACCTTCGACGCGTCCAATCCCAGTTCCTGATTCACAGCCAGAGCCTGCGCCGCGAAGGCCTCATTGCTTTCGATCACATCGAAGTCATCCACCGAAAGGCCGGTTTTTTCCATCAGGTTCCGCACCGCCGGAACCGGTCCAATGCCCATAACCTCGGGGCGAACACCCGCATGGGCATACCCCAGCACGCGCGCCTTGGGCTTCAATCCGGCTTTCTCGGCCGCGTCCGCTGTTGCCAATACCATCGCCGCCGCCCCGTCATTGATGCCCGAGGCATTGCCCGCCGTCACGCGCCCGTCCTTCTGGAATACCGGTCGCAATCCGGCCAGGGTCTCGGCAGTGGTGGCCTTGGGATGTTCATCGACCTTGAAATCAACCATGTCCCGCTTGACCTTGACCTGCACGGGCGCGATCTGACTGTCGAAATACCCCGCCTCAATCGCCGCTGCCGCGCGGGTCTGACTGGTCACGGCGAATTGGTCCATCTGCTCGCGGGTGATCTGGTGTTCGTCTGCAACGTTTTCGGCCGTCACACCCATATGTCCGGTGCCAAACGGGCAATTCAGCGCCCCCAGCATCATATCCAACGAGGTGACATCGCCCATCTTCGCGCCCCAGCGCGCCTGCGGCACGATATAAGGGCTGCGCGACATACTCTCGGCCCCGCCGGCCACGGCAAACTCGGCATCCCCCAGCATCAGGGACTGCATCGCCGAGACAATCGCCTGCGCGCCCGACCCGCACAGCCGGTTCACGTTCATCGCAGGTGTACCATTTGGGATCCCCGCATGCATCGCGGCAACGCGCGACAGGTACATGTCCCGCGGCTCGGTATTGATCACGTGGCCGAACACCACATGCCCGATCTGACCACCTTCAACACCCGAGCGTTCCAGCGCGGCTTCGGTGACAACCGTAGCCAGATCGATCGGAGCGGTCGAAGCCAGCGCGCCGCCAAAGGTTCCAATAGCGGTGCGGGCACCGTCCAAAATTACGATATCAGTCATGGATCACTCCTCGTGCATTTGCGCACAGTATGCATACACCACGTCGCCCTGTCCTATGGGACGTCCCGTCACGGTTGGAATTGACAACCACAGATACAAGGCGCATGAAATTCCGTCATGACGGAGAATACAGACGATATCCTGACACGCCTTCCCGCCCGCCTGAAAGAGGCACGTCGCGCCAAGGGCCTGTCGCTTGAAGCCGTGGCTAATCTCAGCGGCGTGTCCCGCTCGATGGTCAGCCAGATTGAACGGGGGGAAAGCAGCCCCACCATCTCAACCCTGTGGAACCTGACCCGGGCCTTGCAGGTGGATTTCGCCGGTTTGCTGGAAGAGACCGGCACCGCAAACCAAATCGAAGTGCTGCGAAACTCTGAAGTGCCAAGCATCGACAATATGGGACAAAACTGCCGGATTCGCATCCTGTCCCCCCCCGAAGAAGCGGGCGGGCATGAAGTCTATGACATTCAGTTCGACAAAGACGGCGCATTGAAAAGCCAGCCCCACACGCGCGGCGCGCAAGAGCAATTGACGGTTTTGGACGGGTCGGTTCGCGTCACATCGGGATCGGCCACAATGGAGTTGAACCAAGGCGATACAGCGCGGTATGCGGCGGACGTCTTGCACTCGATCGCATCGCCCAACGGTCCCGCGCGAGTGTTCCTGATTGTGAAAAACGCCTGACCCCGACCGGGGCGAAGTTTGGGGGATACCTGTGTGTTGTGCTATTTTATGGCATTTACACGAATTGGAGTTACCCAAAATGACTTTGGAAGTGATTGGCGCTGGATTCGGCCGCACTGGGACGAATTCGCTGAAGCTTGCTTTGGAACAGCTGAATTTCGGACCCTGTCACCACATGTTCGAAGTGCGGGACAATCCCGAACAACTGCCCGCTTGGAACCGTGCCGCACATGGTGAGCAAGCTGATTGGGATGCCATGTTTCACGGCTATCGCGCGCAAGTCGACTGGCCAGGCGCCGCATACTGGCGCCAGCTTTCTGATCATTATCCAGATGCTAAAATCATTTTGAGCGTGCGCGACCCTGATGCCTGGTTTGACAGCATATGGGCCACGATTGGACCATTCATGACCACAATGCGCGGACGGCACGACTCGGATCATGCAAACGCAATTGCCGAGATGTGCAGCAAGTTTATCGTTCATGGCATCTTCGACGGCCGGATGAATGATCGGGATCACGCCATCAGCGTGTTTCGGAAGCATATCAAAAAAGTCCGCGACACTGTCCCGAAGGACCGATTGCTGGTCTATGAAACCGGAAGCGGATGGAAACCACTGTGCACATTCCTTGGCGTCGACATTCCCGAAGAACCCTATCCGCACACAAATTCAACCAAACAGTTTCAGGACAACGTGGCAAAACCGGAATAGACGCCTCCGAATCGAAAGCAATTTTCAGGGTCCTCCGCATGTTCCGTTATCGTGGATTTTTTTCTGCAATATTGAATTCCCCTATTTGGGAACCATATCCGTTATGTTAGATACGCGACTCATATAAACCGGAGACCGCCATGGCCGATGCATTCCTGTCCCACATCACGGACACCCTTGCGCAGATTGAATCTGAGGGTCTGTATAAACGCGAACGAATGATCACCTCGCCTCAGGGCGGTGAGATTACTGTGGGCGACAAGCAGGTGATAAACCTGTGCGCCAACAATTATCTGGGTCTGGCCGATCACCCTGCGCTGATCGACGCCGCCAAGGGCGCGATGCGGCCCAAAGGGTTCGGCATGGCCTCGGTCCGGTTTATCTGCGGCACCCAGGACATTCACCGCGAGTTGGAACAGAAGCTGGCGCAATTCCTGAACAAGGACGATGCGATCCTGTTTGCGGCTTGTTTCGATGCCAATGGCGGGCTCTTTGAGCCCTTGTTAGGGCCAGAAGACGCCATCATTTCGGACAGTCTGAACCATGCCTCGATCATTGACGGGGTGCGGCTGTGCAAAGCGAAACGCTATCGCTACCTGAACAACGACATGAACGACCTTGAGGCCTGGCTGAAACAGGCGCGCGAGGACGGAGCGCGGCACATCATGATCGCGACCGACGGCGTGTTCTCGATGGACGGTTACCTGGCCAACCTGCCGAAAATTCGCGAGCTGGCCGATAAATATGATGCCATCGTCATGGTCGATGACTGCCACGCGACCGGCTTTATGGGGCCGAACGGCGCAGGCACGCCAGATCATTTTGGTGTCGATGTCGACATTCTAACGGGAACCTTGGGCAAGGCACTTGGGGGGGCAATCGGCGGTTATATCGCCGGGCCGCAACCAGTGATCGATCTGCTGCGGCAGCGGGCGCGGCCCTATTTGTTCTCAAACTCGCTGCCACCCTCGATTGTCGCCGCAGGTCTTGAGGCGATCCGGTTGGTCGAAGAGGGCGAAATGCTGCGCGCTCAGTTATTCGGCAACGCGAAATACTGGCGTGCTGGGCTGGAAAAGCTGGGCTTTGACCTGCTGCCCGGCGAACACCCAATCATTCCGGTGATGCTGGGCGAGGCCACTTTGGCGCAGGACATGGCGTCGCGTCTGTTTGATGAGGGCCTCTATGTCTCGGGCTTCTTCTTCCCCGTTGTCCCGCGCGGACAAGCGCGGATCAGGACGCAGATGAATGCAGCCTTGACGAAAGACGAACTGGACCGTGCATTGGCCGCCTTTGGCAAGGTTGGCAAAGAATTGGGAGTGATCTGATGCGACCCAACACGATGAAAGCTTTGGAGAAATCCAAGCCCGAGGAAGGTCTGTGGATGGTCCAGGCCCCGGTGCCCGAAATCAGCCCCGAAGAGGTGCTGATCCGTGTCAACAAGACCGGCATCTGCGGCACCGACATCCATATCTGGAACTGGGATGACTGGGCCGCCGCCACAGTGCCGATTCCAATGATCACCGGCCACGAGTTTGCGGGCGAGATCGTCGAGATTGGGCGCAATGTGACAGGTCTTGAGATCGGGCAACGCTGCTCGGGCGAGGGGCACCTGATCACCACCGACAGCCGTCAAAGCCGGGCGGGAAAGTTCCACCTTGATCCGGGCACGCGCGGGATTGGCGTGAATGAACAGGGGGCCTTTGCCCAATATCTGAAACTGCCCGCCTTCAACGTGGTGCCCCTGCCCGAGGACGTGCCGGATGAGATCGGCGCCATCCTCGATCCATTGGGCAATGCGGTTCACACCGCGCTCAGCTTTGATCTGCTGGGTGAGGATGTTCTGATCACCGGCGCAGGCCCCATCGGCATCATGGCTGCCGCTGTCGCCCGCCATGCTGGCGCGCGCCATGTGGTGATCACCGATATCAACCCCGATCGCCTGAAGCTCGCGGAACATGTGGTTCCGACCGTGCGCACCGTGGATGTGTCCAAAGAAGACCTGCAGGACGTCATCGCAGAACTGGGCATGAAAGAAGGGTTCGATGTAGGGCTGGAAATGTCGGGCTCACAAATCGCGCTGGATCAGATGGTCGAGGCGCTGGTGATGGGCGGCAAGATCGCTCTGCTGGGTATTCCGCCCGGCAAATCCCCGGTCGACTGGTCCCGCATCGTGTTTAAAGCCATCACCATCAAAGGCGTCTACGGGCGCGAGATGTTCGAAACCTGGTACAAGATGATCGCCATGCTACAGAACGGTCTGGATGTCAGCCGTGTCATCACGCACGAGATGAAAGTTGACGATTTTGCCGAAGGATTTGCCGCGATGAAATCAGGCCGGTCAGGCAAAGTGGTGCTGGACTGGACCTGACGCTCTGGTACTGCGCGGGTTCAGCCCCTAAACAGGGGTGAACCCAGTCGTTTGGAGGAGCATATGGGCGATAAGGATGATCGGTATCTGGAACGCGGAATCGAGGACACTCTGGTCACCGATTTCGCACAGACCCATCGCAAGAGTTACGGCGATTTCCTGCAGCTCAAAACCCTGCTGAACCTGCAAAAAACCTTTCAGGACCCTGCGCAACCAGATGAGATGCTGTTCATCATCATTCATCAGGTCAGCGAGCTGTGGCTGAAACTGATGCATCACCAACTGGTCGAGGTGCGCCGATTTCTGCAACAGGATGAATTCGGCCCTGCGATGAAAAATCTCGACCGGGTCAAGGCCATCCAGCGGCAACTGATATCCGCCTGGGAGACGTTGCTGACCATGACCCCTGCGGACTACATGACCTTTCGCGAGGCATTGGGCAGTTCGTCCGGTTTTCAAAGCTATGGCTATCGCCAGATCGAATTCATTTTGGGCAACAAGGACGCCTCGACCCTAAAAGTCCACGAACATGACGCGCAGGTCATGGAACTGCTGAACGCTGCGCTGACCAAGCCGTCATTATACGATGAGGTTCTGTTCATGTTGGCCCGGCAGGGATTTGACGTACCGCAGGACCTACTGGATCGCGACTTTGCCCAGCCCTACTCTGGTGATCCTCGCGTCGTGAAGATCTGGGTGCAGGTGTATCGCGACACGGACAAATACTGGGATCTTTATGCGCTAGCCGAGAAACTGATGGACGTGGAGTCCTTGTTTCAACGCTGGCGCTTCGATCACGTCACCGCGGTAGAACGAGTGATAGGCAACCAGCCGGGCACCGGCGGGTCCAGTGGTGTATCCTTCTTGCGGAAAGCCTTGGATTTGCGGTTCTTCCATGATCTTTACGATATGCGCACCGAACTGATGTATTCCCAGCAGGAGTAAGCGATGCTGTACCGCGGGTTTTCGCAGGAAGAGCTAGAGCAGGAATATTCGCCCCGGTCGATGATCGGCGGCGACCTGACGCCTTATCTGGACAGCTACGCCGCGCTCAGCGCGCAGCACCGGGCACAGATGGAAGTCATCGGGAATGTCTCTTACGGCGACGGTAGGGCGCAGGTTTTGGATTTCTTTCCCGCGAAGGGGGCAGGCGCGCCACTGCACGTCTTTATTCACGGCGGTTACTGGCAGGCGCTGAGTCAGAACGAGTCGGCAATGATGGCCCCGGCACTGGTTGAGGACGAACAGTCCTTTGCGACCTTGAACTACACATTGGCCCCCGAGGCGCGGATTGGCGACATGATCAACGAATGCCGCGACGCCCTGCTGTGGCTGGCCGCAAATGCGCCTGATCTGGGTTTCGATCCGTCACGGATCACCCTGTCGGGCCACAGCGCCGGGGCGCAATTGGCGGCTATGGTCATGGCAACCTCGGCCGATGCGCTGGCCCGCGCCGGGCTCCGCGTGCGCGAGGTGATCCTGATTAGCGGCGTCTATGATCTGGAGCCGATCAGCCTGACGTCCGTAAACGATCCGCTGCAACTGACCCCGGTCGAGATACATGATCTGTCCCCTATCCTGCACCTACCCGCCCCTGGCCCGCGTTACCATGTGACTGTGGCGGAACGGGATACCCCCGAATTCGTCCGCCAGAGCCGAGATTATGCCGAATTGCTGCGCAAAGCCGGGCATGCGGTCAATTTCGATCTGAAAAAGGGGATGCAGCATTTCGATATAATTATGCATCCGGAAACGTTTTTGGCGACGTCCCGATAGCCAAGAAAATTGGGTATCAGTCAGGTCTGGCCTTTAGCACACAAACCTGCCCATCCCTAACGAACCGAACGTTTTTGACGGAGCAGGGAATGTCCGGTTCAAGCCCGAAGCCGACGCAAGAAATCTTTACGTTTTTTGGGCGACGTTTGCCACTGCACTTCCGAGTAATTCGCACATAGACTGCAGGGGTTTTAATTAAACGCCGAGGTATCAATATGAAAACTGTACTGCCCTGTTTGACGGTAGCTTCCGCAATCCTACTGTCTGGTCAACAAGCCGTTTCGCAGTCTTTCAACGACACAGGCGATATTCTGGCGAGATCGGCCGAGATCGAGGACATTGAATACACGATCATGGTTCAACGCGCGACGCAGGCCGCAATCTGGGGAATGCCTGCGGCTGGTATGGTGGACTTCCTGAAAGGCATTCGGCGTGACCTCGGTGGCGACTACAACGATGTCGTTTACCTGAACAAACCCTTCGACTCTAAGCATGGGTTTTTGACAGCGAACGACGTGACCGCCTATGCATGGTCGTCGATGACATCTGAACCCGGTCCACTTGTGATCGAGGTGCCGGCGGCAACAGACAACGTCAGCTACTTTGGAACGATTGTGAACGCCTGGGACGTGCCAATTGTCGATGTTGGGCCGGACGGCCATGACAAGGGAGAAGGGGGCAAGTACCTGATGCTCCCGCCCGGCTACGAAGGAGAGATGTCGGTCCAGGAACTGACGGATGCGGGCTATATGCCCTTCGAAACTGATACCTACGAGTACGGCTTCTCTTTCCGCCCGAGGCTATACAACGGAGCGACGGATGCCGACGCAGCGGACTATGCGCAGACGATCAAGGTCTATTACTTATCGGAAGCGGATAACCCGCCGCCGAACACCTACCACGAAGCCTCTGAGGTTCCGTATGACTCGCTGCCCTACTACAATCATACCTACTTTCAGGACCTGAACGACTACATTCAAAACAACCCGATCCGTCCGCAAGACAAGATCATGGTCAATTTCCTGAAGGATCTTGGGATCGAAAAAGGCAAACCCTTCGAACCGACGGAACGCCAAATCGATGCTATGAACGAGGGGCTTCTATTGGCCTATGCCGCCATGCAGCGATACTTCGTTGAGCCCGGTTTAGCGACCGTTCCGCTTTGGGTCGACGAAAGCGGTGACTTGAAGTCGCAGTGGCTGATCTGGGACTTTGCCGAGGGGCAAGCCGAGCTTGGCTTCCCATACGAGACCGATACCGAAGTGTTGGTCGATGATCGGGCTGGTGGAAGTTACTTCTGGATTACCTATCTGCCCAAGAATCTGGGCGGTGGCACCTTCTATCTCACTGGTCTGCGCGACAGCGCGGGAGACATGTACGACCATACTCAGACATACAAACTGAACATCCCTGCAGATACGCCCGCCGAGGATTTCTGGTCCGTGATTGTCTACTCGATGGAGACCAAGAGCTTCATCCGCAATGTGAACCCAGTCGGCCTGTCGTCGCGGGATGTAGAAACAATGCAGGTCAACGAAGATGGGTCGTATGACATCTACTTTGCTCCCGAGGCACCCGAAGGACAGGAGAGCAATTGGATACCAACGACGGAACCGTACTTCTTACTGTTTCGACTGTACGGACCTGCTGACGGCTGGATTGAGAGCGGCTGGGTATTGGGTGATCTTGAGAAAATTTGAACACGCCCAAGTCAGAAAGCTGTCCGAGTAGCGGGTCAAAACGCGATTCCGCGTGATGTCTGCTTTGTCCGCACAGCCGACGTTATGTTGGATTCACCGTGTGGCAATGTCTGAGTTGCTTATGCGCGGTCGGGATTAGAGTCAGAAAATTTCGTTCAAGACAGTTAAGGTTCGTGGTATTTCACAAAAAACAGCGGCCCAATTGAGCCGCTGTTTTCATTTCCCATACAAAGCAGGATCAATCCAGCGTCCGGGTGACCTCTTCGCGTTCGAAGATTTCGATCACGTCACCTGCGCGGATATCGTCGTAGTTCTCGAACGCCATACCGCATTCTTGACCCGACTGAACCTCGGACACTTCGTCCTTGAAGCGTTTCAGCGTCTTCAGCGTGCCTTCGTGGATCACCACGTTGTCGCGCAGCAGACGGACGCCTGCGGAACGACGCGCCACACCTTCGGTGACTAGACAGCCAGCGACCTTGCCAACACCGGTAACCTTGAAGACTTCGCGGATCTCGGCGTAACCGATGAACTTTTCGCGGATCTCGGCGCTCAGCAGGCCCGAAGCGGCGGCTTTCACGTCGTCGACCAGATCGTAGATCACCGAGTAGTAGCGGATTTCCACGCCTTTCTGGTTCGCGGTGTTCCGTGCCGACGCATTGGCACGCACGTTGAACCCAAAGATCGGCGCACCCGACGCTTCGGCCAGGCCGACATCGGTTTCGGTAATCGCGCCAACGCCCGAGTGCAGAACGCGCACACGCACTTCTTCGTTGCCGATCTTTTCCATCGCCTGAACGATGGCCTCGGCCGAACCTTGTACGTCCGCTTTCATCAGAATCGGCAGCTCGGTGACGTTTTCGTCTTCCTTGGCCTTCTGCATCAGCTGCTCAAGGGTGGTCGCGGCACCAGCGGCGGCGCGTTTGTCCTTGGCGGCCTGTTCACGATAGGCGGCAATCTCACGGGCCTGTGCTTCGGTCTCGGTCACGTTCAGAACGTCACCGGCCTCGGGCGTGCCGTTCAAACCCAGAACCTCGACCGGGACCGAGGGGCCAGCTTCTTTGACGCGATCGCCCTTGTCGTTGATCAGCGCGCGGACCTTACCGTATTGCTCACCCACAACGAAAATATCGCCCTGGCGCAGCGTGCCGTTCTGAACCAGAACGGTGGCCACGGGGCCACGGCCCACATCCAGCTGCGCCTCGATCACAGCACCTTGGGCGGCGCGGTCGGGGTTGGCTTTCAGCTCCAGAATCTCGGCCTGCAGCGCGATGGCTTCCAGCAATTCATCAAGGCCCTGACCGGTGATGGCGGACACTTCGACGTCCTGAACCTCACCCGACATTTTCTCAACGATCACTTCGTGTTGCAACAGATCGGTGCGCACTTTGTCCGGGTTTGCATCCGGCTTGTCGACCTTGTTGATCGCCACGATCATCGGCACTTCGGCCGCTTTGGCGTGATTGATCGCTTCGATCGTCTGCGGCATCACCGCGTCGTCAGCAGCCACAACCAGCACCACGATATCCGTGACCTGAGCCCCGCGCGAACGCATCGAGGTAAAGGCCGCGTGGCCCGGCGTATCCAGGAAGGTCAGCGTAGTGCCGCCATCGGTTTTCACCTGATAGGCACCGATATGCTGGGTGATGCCTCCAGCCTCACCGGCAACAACGCGCGCATCTCGAATCGCATCCAGCAACGAGGTCTTACCGTGGTCGACGTGACCCATGATGGTGATGACCGGCGGACGCGGCTGCAGATCTTCTTCGCTGTCTTCGACCTCTTTGATGACGTCTTCGACATCCGAATCGGAAACACGCGTGACCTTGTGACCAAACTCTTCGATGATCAGCTCGGCGGTATCGGCGTCGATGGTTTGGTTCTGCGTGACCATCATGCCCATGTTCATCAGCGATTTGACCACATCAGCCACACGCTCGGCCATGCGGTTGGCCAGCTCGGACACTGTGATCGCCTCGGGCAGTTGCACGTCGCGGATTACCTTTTCCCGCTCGACCGGGCCGCCCATGGCTTTCTGACGCGCTCGCTCCTGCTTGCGCTTCATCGACGCCATCGAGCGCTGACGGCTACCTTCGCCACCGGTGGCCTGACCCAGTGTCAGCTTGCCGGAACGACGATTGTCATCACGGCCCTTGCCGCGACCGCGCTGTTCGCGTTCACGGTCCTGCTTGCGCGGGGTGGCGGCCGGGGCTGGTTTGCTGGCCGGTGCGCGCGCCGCTTTGGGTTCTTCGGCAGCTGGGGCAGCAGCGGCACGTTTGGCGGATTCTGCGGCCTCTTTGCGCTTGCGCTCTTCCTCTTCGGCCTTGGCGCGGGCGCGCTCTTCAGCTTCGCGCTGTTCGCGTTCTTTTGCTTCTTGCTCGGCACGACGACGGGCGCGTTCTTCCTCGCGCGCCTTTTCGGCGGCTTCACGCGCTGCGGCCTCTTCGACTTCGCGGGCCTTGGCGGCCTGCAGTGCCTTCATCCGGCGCGCCATTTCCGCGTCAGAGATACCTGCAGGGCGACGCGACGGATCACCCGACGGCGTTGCTCCGCCACCCGGTTTGCCGGCGCCCGGCTTGGGAACCACCACGCGCTTGCGTTTGGTTTCCACCACGACATTCTTGGTGCGTCCGTGGCTGAAACTCTGTTTCACATTTCCGGGGCGTGCCCCACCACGAAGACCCAATGTCTTTTTGCCGTCATTCTCGCTCATAAAGCTTTTTACCCTTCCGCGCGGCCCCTGCCGCCGTCATCCGTTTCGCGCAAGCCACGCAGGCGCTGCGCTTCCTCTACAACACGTTTGGCGAGTCCACCAGAGGCCATGGCCGCATGAATCACGGTTTGGCGCCCAAATGCCTGTCCTAACTCGTCTGCGGTCAGCCAACCGATGTATTTTCCAAAGTGCGGCGTGCTGAGTTTCGACTTGCCGCGCCCCGATCCATCGCTGGCCTGAATCAGCACTTGTGCCTCTTCCCGGTCCAGCCATGTCTTGACCTTTTCGTACCCAGCGACCGCGTCACCGGACTTGCGCGCCAGGCTCAACAGCTCGATCACCCGGCGCGAAACCTGTTTTTCGACCTCATCGGTCAAATCCTGTGGCACGCTGACTTGCGCTTTGAACCCGCGGGCGAACAGCTTCTTGCCAACGGCCTTGTCCAGTGCAGCGCGATCCGCCGCCACATAGACTCCGCGACCCGGCAATTTCGCCGCGACATCCGGATAGACCTGCCCGTCCGGCCCCGTCACAAAGCGTATCAACCCATATTTAGGTTGAATGTCGCCCGTGGCGATGCACTTGCGTTCAGGTCCTTCGGACCGATCCTTATGGACGCCACCGCGACCCATGCGCGCACCCCGAGGCCTGAGATCAGGCCTCGGCCTCCTCGTCTACTGCTTCGCCATCTTCTTCGGCTTGTTCCAGCTCGGCGGGATCGACCCAGCCCAGCATGATACGTGCGGTCATGACCAGATCCTGTGCTTCTTCCAGCGTAACGCCGAAAGGCTCAAGCACACCGTCATCCTTGATTCGCTCACCATCGACCGTGGTCCAGCCGCCGGCCAGTTCCCAATCGGCGCAGGTGGCAAAATCCTCAAGCGTTTTTACGTCGTCCTTTGCCAGCGCTTCCACCATCTGGGGTGTCAGGCCTTCGAATTCAATAAGGCTGTCCTCGGCACCCAAGGCACGGGCTGCGTCCAGCGCTGCCTTGGCCTGGGCTTCCAGGAATTCACGGGCGCGGGTTTGCAGCTCCTGCGCAGTGCCTTCGTCGACGCCGTCAATGACCAGCAGCTCTTCCAGCTCGACATAGGCAACCTCTTCGAGGTTGGTAAAGCCTTCCGAAACCAGAAGTTGCGCGAAGAATTCGTCCAGATCGAGGCTTTCCATGAACAGCTGCGTGCGGGCTTCGAACTCTTTCTGACGGCGCGCCGATTCTTCGGCCTCGGTCATGATGTCGATATCCAGATTTGTCAGCTGGCTGGCCAGACGCACGTTCTGACCGCGGCGACCGATTGCGAGGCTCAGCTGTTCCTCAGGCACAACAACTTCGATCTTGCCGGCTTCTTCGTCCAGAACCACCTTGGAAACCTCGGCGGGCTGCAGCGCGTTCACCAGGAAGGTCGGCTGGTCTTCGTTCCACGGGATGATGTCGATCTTTTCGCCCTGCAGCTCGTTCACAACGGCCTGCACGCGGCTACCGCGCATACCAACGCAGGCACCGACAGGATCGATGGACCCATCGTACGAAATCACGGCAATCTTGGCGCGGGAGCCGGGGTCACGGGCCACGGCCTTGACCTCGATGATGCCGTCATAGATCTCCGGCACTTCCATCTTGAACAGCTCGGCCATGAATTCCGGCGCAGTGCGCGACAGGAAGATCTGGTGGCCACGAACCTCGCGGCGCACTTCCTTGATATAGGCACGCACGCGGTCATTCGGGCGATAGCTTTCGCGGCCGATCTTGTCATTGCGGCGCAGAACGGCTTCGGCACCGCCCAGATCGACGATGACATTGCCAAACTCTTCGCGCTTAACCGCACCGTTGATGATGGTACCCGCACGATCCTTGAATTCTTCGTACTGACGGTCGCGCTC
This sequence comes from Ruegeria sp. CJ9, assembly GCF_056536625.1. NCBI lineage: Bacteria > Pseudomonadati > Pseudomonadota > Alphaproteobacteria > Rhodobacterales > Roseobacteraceae > Ruegeria > Ruegeria sp. CJ9. The sequence goes on along the minus strand of NZ_JBQFPY010000011.1, from coordinate 92,475 downwards.
AGCTTCGCGAACCTTTTGCAGGATGACCTGCTTGGCGGACTGAGCAGCAATCCGGCCCATTTCAACCGGGGGAACCTCTTCGACGAAGACGTCGCCGACCTCGGGCGCTTCCATGTACTGCTTGGCCTGCTCGACGGTCATCTCGGCCTGATAATTCTCAAGCTCTTCATCCTCGACCACGGTGCGAACGCGGGTGAATGTCGCTTTGCCGGTCTTGCGATCGATGCTGACACGGATATCCATCTCGGCGCCGTAACGGCTCTTGGCGGCACGGGCGAGCGATTCTTCCATCGCTTCGACAACCAGACCGGGGTCGATCATCTTTTCGCGGGCCACGGCCTCGGCGGTCTGCAGCAGCTCCAGCTGGTTGGCTGAGGTGATTGCCATCAGTTCGTCTCCTCTTCGGACCCTTCGGTCTCAATCTCGTCGAAAGCGTTTTCGTTCAGGGCACCGGCGTCCTTGCGCTGGCGCAACATTTCCTTGATCAGGTCATCGGTCAAAACCAACTTGGCATCGCTTAGCCAGTCGAATTGCAGACCAATGGTGATTGTCTCGGACCCTTCGGGGATGTTGATCAGAACCTCGTCGCCCTCGATCCCAGCCAGCTCACCCTTGAACCGGCGGCGGCCATCGATCAGCTCGGCGGTCTCGATCTTGGCCTCATACCCCTCGAACATCTCAAAATCCTTGAGACGGGTCAGAGGACGATCAATGCCCGGGCTTGAAACCTCAAGCGTATAGGCGTCAAGAATCGGATCTTCGACATCCAGCGTGGCGCTAACCGCGTTCGAGATTTCGGCGCAATCATCCACTTCGATGCCGCCATCAGGCTTGTCGGCCATGATTTGCATCGTGGTGGTCTTGCCACTCATCAGGCGGATGCGGACCAGCTCATACCCCAGATCTTCGATCACGGGGGTGATGATCTCGGCCAGCCGCCGATCAATCGCCGCTTTGGCTATCAGGTCGTTTGTCATCAGGTGCTCTACCCTGTCATACGGGCACAAAAAAACGGGCGCGCGGCCCGTCGAAATTTCCGGTGGAGCCCCGGACCGAAGCCCGACACGCCGCTGTTGCAACTGCATATACGCAGGGTTTCTCGAATCTGCAACCCCCGGAGCACCACGTGATCGGATTTACGCCATCCACCACCGTTCGGCGATGCGGCCATCGTCCAGTGCGCGGCCCGCCCCGATCTGGCGCGGCATGCCCACATGTGGGGCCACGGCCAGTGCCATATCCGATTCGCTTGGGTGAAAACGCAGCCCGCGCTGGCCTTTCAACTCGCCGCCTGAGGGCAGCGCCGCCACGTCGACGAACCCGTCGCGCAACGCCTCGGCCCGGACACGGGCGTCGGGGATGACAATGATTTCGAACGTCTCGGCCCACCCGGCCTTGCCGTCCTTATAGTGCCCGACCACCTTGCGGCCCAGGAAATGACGATCATCCTCGGCGCGTTCCACGCGGTAGCATCCGGTACCATTGGCCGCGTGCAAAGGCGTCACGCCTTGTCCGTCGCGGGTGATGACAAAGCGGCTGTCGGCCAGCAGGAACGGCAGGCCCGGATTTGCCTCAGCCAGTTCAAGCTGCACCTGATTGGGCGATACGGCTTCGACCCGCCCAACATTGCCCAGAACTGCCATCACATCCGCAACGTCCAGCGGCACGCCATCGTGAAAGGTAACACCCTCGCGCAGATCGAACTGCCAGACCCGCGCATCCGCGTCCGTGTGCCAACCCGTCGCAAGCTCACCGCGCAAGGTGCCATCTGGGGCAATTTCGGTTAGAGTATCAAACACCGCCCCACGGGCCACCTGTTCCAAGCTGTCATCGCGTGGCACAGCCAGCCGCAGTGCACCACCGGCCTTAGGCGTATCCGCCAGCGACGCCCCCGTGGCCGCCAGCAAAGCTGCGGCAGCACCCGAGGCAAACAGAGCACGACGGTCAATCCGGGTCATACCACCCCCTCGGCCACGCGATCCATGATCCGGACCAGCTCGGCGCTGATACCGGGTTCAGACAGGGCGTGGCCTGCGTTGCGGACCATCTTCAGTTCGGCATTGGGCCAGCGTTCGGCCAGATTCCACGCGGCCTGTGGTGGGCAGATCATGTCATAGCGACCCTGCACGATATGGCCGGGGATATGAGCGATCTTGTCCATCTGGTCCAGAATCTGACCATCCTTCTCTAGGAAGGCGCTATTGATGAAATAGTGATTCTCAAGCCGCGCAAAGGCCCGCGCATATTCGCCAGGGCTTTCCCCCGTCCCGCCTTGGGCATGAATTGAAGCCAGCGCGTTCTCCCACGCGGACCAGGCCCGCCCATACAGGATTTCCGTGGCCCGATCCCCCGAAAACAGGCGTTTGTTATAAGCAGCGATCGTGTCGGTCAGCTCAGCCTCGGTCAACAGAGCGGTGAATTTCGCCCATTGCTCGGGCCAGAACTTGCCTGCGCCGCCGCCATAGAACCAATCAAGCTCGGCCTGTGTGGCCAGGAACACGCCGCGCAGCACCAGACGGTTCACGCGATCCGGGTGCGCCTGTGCATAGATCAGCGCCAGAGTCGCGCCCCAACTGCCGCCAAACACAGCCCAATCCTCGATATCCAGTAGGGTGCGCAACCGTTCGATATCGGCCACCAGATGCCATGTCGTATTGTCGGTCACCGACGCATGGGGCCGCGACCGGCCACAGCCGCGCTGATCGAATAGAATCACCCTATAGACGCTGGGATCGAAATAACGGCGCATCGCCGGGCTGCAGCCGCCGCCCGGCCCGCCATGCAGCACCACAACCGGTATCCCCTTTGGATTGCCGCATTGTTCCATATAAATGCGATGCCCTTCGCCCATATCCACCATTCGCTGATCGAACGGGTCGATCGGCGGGTACAGATATTGCACTGCGCGCTTTTGGTCCGGGTACTTGTCCATTATGGCCCTATATAGTCCTTAAACGTAAAAGAGCATACGGAGACAGGAATGCAAGCGCATCCGAACACTGTGGATCCATCCGAGATCGCAAAATTCGAAGCGATGGCCGCAGAATGGTGGGATCCTCACGGGAAATTCAAACCGCTGCACATGATGAATCCGTGCCGTCTGGATTATATCACACAGCAGATCGCGGGCGAATTTGACCGGGATTTGACCGCGCCGAACCCGTTTCAGGGCCTGCGTTTGCTGGATATCGGCTGCGGCGGAGGGCTGCTGAGCGAACCGATGGCGCGCCTTGGGGCCGAGGTCGTTGGGGCTGATGCTGCCGAGGGCAACCTGCCCGTTGCGCGCATCCACGCGGAACAGTCCGGGCTGGACATCGACTATCGCCACACCACCGCCGAGGCGTTGGCCGAGGTGGGCGAGCGATTTGATGTGGTGCTGAACATGGAAGTGGTCGAGCACGTGGCCGATCCGCTGTCCTATCTGACCGCAACGCGGCAATTGCTGAAACCCGGCGGGTTGGAGATTTGTTCCACCATCAACCGCAACCCGAAATCGTATGCTATGGCGATCGTCGGGGCCGAGGTCGTCATGCGCTGGCTGCCGCGGGGTACGCATGAGTGGAACAAGTTCATCACCCCCGATGAGCTGTTCGACCTGCTGCGCCAAGCCGGGCTGGAGCCGGTGGACCGCAAGGGGTTCGTATTCAACCCGATTCTTTGGAGTTGGTCGATCTCGGACCGGGATCTGAGCGTCAATTACGTCACAGCCAGCATTCGCCCAGAGTAAGGACTTTTTATGTCAGTAATCCCCGAAGGTTGCAGCCTGTTCGTCGTAGACATCGAATACATTGTACCAATGAATCAGGTGGAACCCGTAATCGACTCGCATATGGATTTTGTACACGCGTCATATAAAGATGGCCGGTTCCTGATGTCCGGGCCAAAGGTTCCACGCAGTGGCGGTCTGATCGTGATGACCGCCGACAGCCGGGAGGAGGCTGAGAAGTATCTGGAACATGACCCGTTCGCACAAGAAAAGGTTGCCAAATTTCGCGTGACCGAGTTCCGGGCGTCCAACCTGCATCCCGCTTTGAAAGCCTGACTCACTCGTCTTCGAGTCGGATTCTCAAATCCCGCAGCACCGGCAGCGTGCTGCGGACACGCTCCAGCCCCAGCTCTCCAACGACGCGGTTGATCAGCGGCGCAATCGACGAAATTGCCTGATCGCGCGCACGACGACCGGCGGGGCTGATCGCGACCATCTTGCGGCGGGCGTCGTCCCAGTCGGGGCGGATATGGATGTAACCGGCCCACTCCAGCTTGGCCAAGGTGTTGGTCATCGCCCCTCGGGTCACGTGGAACGTATTGGCCAGCTGCGCGGGGCTGCGCTCATCTCCGACAAACACCAGATGGTTCAACACCGAGAAATGCGAGATTTCCATACCCTTGGGCAGCACCCGGCTCAGCCGGTTGCGCAATAGTTGATCGGCGGTCAGGATCTCGCTGAACAGCGTGACCGCTAGGGCATTATGTTCGTCAGTCATGGTCCGGTTCTGGATCAGGGCCCGTCGAAAGGCCGCACGTGAGTCAACGAGGGCACCCGACTGCGCGCCTCTGACACAGAACTATCATCCAAATCGAAAAAGTGAATGCCTGGATCGCCCCCTGCGTCGACAACGACCTCTCCCCACGGGGCCACAACCATGCTGTGACCGTAGGTTTGGCGCGTTCTGCCGCGGGTTTTCGGATGCTCTCCGGTCTGTGCTGGGGCCAGCACCCAACAGCCGGTTTCAATTGCCCGCGCGCGCAGCAGTGATTCCCAATGGGCTGCGCCGGTGACCGGCGAAAACGCTGCTGGAATGGTCAGAATTTGCGCCCCCGCCTGCGCCAAAGCGGCATAGAGATGTGGGAAACGGATGTCATAACAGATGCTCAGACCAACCGTGCCGAAATCGGTTTTGGCCAGCACCGCCTTATCGCCAGGGCGATAGTTTTTGGATTCGCGGAAGGTCTCAGATTCCGAGACCTGCACGTCAAACATGTGAATCTTGTCATACCGCGCCACGATCTGCCCTTGCGGGTCTATCAAAAAGGAACGGTTGGCAAAACGCCCATCGGCATCGTGGGTTTTGATGGCCAAAGACCCGATCAGCAGCCAGACGCCCAGCGCGGCGGCCTGATCTCGCAAGCCCGCCAGCGTTTGGTCGTCTTCTTCATGCTGCAGAACGTCGCGCTGCCGGGTTGTGCTGGTGGACACACAGTTCGTCACCTCGGGCGTCAGAATGAACCGCGCGCCCTGACCTGCGGCCTCGGCCACCATGGCGCGCACCATTTCCAGATTTTCGGCCGGGTTATCCGACGAAGTGATTTGCAGCAGCGCGGATTTCATCAGGCCGCCAAAAGACGGTCCAGCTTGCCCTGACGGTCCAGTTCGTACAGATCATCGCAGCCGCCCACATGCTGCGTCCCGACGAAAATCTGCGGCACGGTGCGTTTGCCGCCTGCGCGTTTGATCATCTCTGGCTTGCGCTTGGGGTGCATCAGCACGTCGATCTCTTTGAATTCGACGCCTTTCTGTTTCAGCAGTCGTTTGGCCGCATGGCAAAAACCGCACAGCGGCGAGGTGTAGATTTCAACCGGTTTCATATTCCGTCCCTTTGGGTTTCGCGTGATCTTCCGCGAATTAGGCATCCTTGGCAACGCGTGCCAGTACCAACACGAAAATATGATTTGCACCCGCTGCATGGCAGGCACGCGCACAGGCTGTCAGAGTCGCACCAGAGGTCATGACATCATCGACCAGCAAGATATCCCGTCCTTTAATGCGCGACCCCTGCCTGGGATACGCCGAGATCGCACCGGCCAGGGTTTCCGCCCGCTGAGCAGCGGTTTTCCCGTCCAGAACTGGCGTTCGTGCCCGTCGGTGCAACAGGTCCGGGCACACCTCAATTCCCGTTTCCCACCCCAGATGCTGGGCTAGCAATGCCGACTGATTGTACCGCCGCTTGATCAAACGGGACCAGTGCAGGGGTACAGGCGCGATCAGCATGTTGTCGCGAAATAGATCCCGCCCGGCTTGCGCCATCCACCTAGCTGCTGGCTTTGCCAGCTCAGGTCTGTCGCCGTGTTTCAAGGCCAGAATCAAGGCGCGCGCCTTGCCATCGTACATCAGCGCAGCCCGACCATCCTGCCAGGGGCGGGCCGTTTTCATGCAGTCATCGCATTCGATCCGGTGACCATCCACCTCGCCCGGCAAGGGCACCCCGCAGCTTTCGCATACCACTCCGCCAATGAAAGGCGTGTCGCGCCAGCAAGCACCGCACAGGCCGAAATCCGCTTCGGTCAATTCACCACATCCCAGACATCGCGGTGGATAGATCAACTCGACAGCGGTTTGAATCCGCTGCCATATGCGGTAGTTGCGCCCTATGAAACTGCCTGAGTCCAACGCACCCTCTCTGTTCGACCGCCCAGCCCTGATCCGACACCGTGCCCGCGCGCGGGACGAGGCGCTGTTTTTGCATCGCGCCGCGGTGGATGAGGTGCAGGATCGGCTCTCCATGGTTAATAAAACCTTTACGGCCCCGGCGATTGTGACGCCGTTTGCGCATATCTGGCAGGACGTTTTGCCGGAGGCACAGATCGTTTCGGATGACGATGTTCTGGACCTAGCACCCAGAGCGCATGATCTGGTGATTCACGCCATGGCGCTGCATTGGGCCAATGATCCGGTGGGGCAGCTGATCCAATGTCACCGCGCCCTGCAGCCCGACGGCTTGCTGCTGGTGGTGTGTCTCGGCGGTGAAACCCTGCACGAGTTACGCGCCGCCCTTGGGCAGGCCGAGATCGAGGTCACAGGTGGCCTCAGCCCCCGTATCGCCCCGATGGCCGAGCTGCGCGATCTGGGCGGGTTACTACAACGCGCGGGGCTAGCGCTGCCGGTCGCCGATACCGCTCGTCTGACGGCGGAATACCGCGACTTGACCCATCTGATGCATGATCTGCGCGCGATGGGAGAGACCAACAGCCTGTCCGGACGCATGAAACACGCCACACAGCGGCAGGTCTTTGCCCGGGCGCAGCAGATTTACGCCGATCACTTCCCGACACCGCAGGGGCGTTTGTCGTCCACTTATGAATTGATTTGCCTGACCGGCTGGTCACCCGATGACAGCCAGCAAAAACCATTGCGTCCGGGATCAGCGCAGGCGCGCTTGGCCGAGGCGCTGGGAACGAAAGAAGGCAAACTGTCCAATTGACGACCGGAGATTTCCGGTTATCTCAGCCAGATACAGAGAACTCTCAGGAAGCTCGAAATGTTTGACGCCACTCGCCCCGATCATGCCCCTGCGGACCACCCCAAGGTCAAAATGGGCCGCGTCGGCATCCTGCTGGCCAATCTTGGCACACCGGACGACTATAGCTATTGGCCGATGCGCCGGTATCTGAACGAGTTTCTGTCGGATCAGCGCGTTATCGACTATCCCAAATGGAAATGGCAACCGATCCTGCAGGGAATCATCCTGACCAAACGCCCGTTCAGCTCGGGCGAAGCGTACAAATCGATCTGGAACCACGACAAGGGCGAAAGCCCGCTGATGACGATCACCAAGGACCAGACCGCTAAGCTGCGCAACGCAATGCAGGCGCGTTATGGCGATCAGGTGCTGGTCGATTTCTGCATGCGCTACGGCAACCCGTCGACCAAATCGAAAGTGCGCGAAATGGTGGCGGCGGGCTGCGACCGCATCCTGTTCTTCCCGCTTTATCCGCAATATGCGGGCGCGACGACGGCCACCGCCAATGATCAGTTCTTCCGCGCTCTGATGGATGAAGCCTGGCAACCGGCCGCCCGCACCGTACCTGCCTATTTCGATGAACCCGCCTATATCGACGCACTGGCCGGGTCGGTGGAACAGGCCTATGCCGCAATGGAGTCCAAGCCGGATATATTGGTTTGCTCCTATCACGGGATGCCGGAACGGTATTTGCAGCAGGGGGATCCATATCACTGCCAATGCGCAAAAACCTCGCGCTTGCTCAAGGAACGGCTGGATTGGTCGGACGATCAGCTTGTTTCAACCTTCCAATCGCGATTCGGGCCTGAGGAATGGTTGAAGCCGTATACGGTCGACCACGTGGCCGAGCTGGCGCGGCAGGGCAAAAAAAACATTGCCGTGATCGCACCGGCGTTTTCCGCCGATTGCATCGAAACGCTGGAAGAGATCAACGAAGAAATCAAGGAAAGCTTCGAAGAGGCGGGCGGTGAAACCTTTACCTATATCCCCTGCCTCAACGATGATGATTCGCACATCGCGGCATTGGGCAAGGTGATCGAAGACAATCTGAAGGGTTGGCTGGACTAAGCAGCACCCATCAATCAGGCATGAAAAAAGGCGGTGGATCGCTCCACCGCCTTTTCTCTAGATGACGCTCGTCAAATTAGCTTGCTGCAACAGCTGCGGCAACTACGACCAGCAGGATCAGCGGCAGGATGATACCCTGCGACGAACCTTGAGTTTCCTCTACAACAACCGGTGCTTCAACAACCGGCTCTTCCAGGTTACCGGCATAAGCGGTCGAAGCAGCAGCAGTCAGTGCAGCGGCGAGAACGAGTTTCTTCATATTAACCTCCAGAATTTGCACGGTTCCGAATAGTGAAACCGCACACCCAAGACTTACCTCGTGTTTTTTTCTAACCAGCTATCCGACTGGAATGCAATTGCAACTTGCGCCGCAAGCGGGTTCGTGCGCGAAAATGTCGTCAAATTAGCAACACTTGCGTGCCGACCTTCGCCATTGAAAACAATTCCGCGATATCCTCATTGAACAAACCGATGCACCCATTCGACGAACGGCGGCCAATTTTGCGCGTATCATGCGTTCCGTGGATGCGATAATACTTCCAACTCAGATACAAAGCGTGCGTTCCCAATGGGTTATCAGGACCCGGCGGGATATAATCCGGCCATTCGGGGTTGCGCTTTTTCATCGAAGGCGTGGGTGACCAGCTCGGACCCTCGACTTTGCGGATCACACTTGTACGGCCACGGCGCGTCAACTCCTCGGTCAGAGGTACGGACGAGGGGTAAAGTTTATACACCCGCTGGTCGTCGGACCAGTAATGTAACGCGCGCGAGACGGTATCGACCAGAATGGCCCCGTTATTTGTGTTCGAGAAATAGGGTTGCCAATCCAACGCACGAAAGCCCGAGATATTTCGCCGCACATTGGGTTCCGCCTCGGGTGCGGGGCGCAGCGGGTCGCCGGGAATGTATTGCGCAATCGCAGGTGAGGCCAGCAGGGCTGAAGCCCCGGCCAGGAATCCGCGACGGGAAGCTACATGAATGTGTTTCTTGACCATGAGGGGCGGTCCTTTGCTAAGGCCAGTCTGAAAATCTGTCGTATTCTATTGCCAGAATGCTTCAGTCGCAAATCAAACCGGCAGAATCACGCAGAATGGGTCCATTGTGCGTTTGCTCAAGACGGTCTGTCACGCTATGCCGTAGATTAACACAATCATCAGGTCGATCATGACGCGTATTATTTCATTACTGTTTACCTGCTTTATTGCGCTGGCCGCATGTACACCCAGCAGCACCCCGACATATGGATCGGATGGCCGGCCGCTGCCGACCGTCTACAAAATCCGGGGCAATCCCGAAAAACTGCAGTTCCGCATGCTTGATTCGGTCAACGCACTGCGTCAGGCGCAGGGCTTGCAGTCAGTGCAGCTGAATTCGCAGCTTAATGCCGCGGCCGCCACCCACGCCAAGGACATGGCACGGCAAAACCGCCCATGGCATTTTGGGTCGGACGGATCATCGCCAATCGACCGCGCCCAGCGCGTGGGCTATTTTGGCACGTTCCTGGGCGAAGCAATTTCCGAGACCTATGAAACCGAAACCGAAACGCTGGCCGCCTGGATGCAAGAACCCGGTCCGCGCTCGGTGATTTTGGACCCCAAGGCCACGCAGATGGGTTTTGCATGGCATCAGGAAGGTGGCGGGAAAATCTGGTGGACGCTGGAAATGGGCGCTGGCGGTTAACCGCAACCCCATCCAAAAAACGAAAAAGCCCCCGGAAAACCGGGGGCTTTTTTCATATCCTTAAAGGCTTAGGCCGCTTGCATAGACTGCGCTTCGGTCAAAATCGCATACAGCTTGACCGGGTCCGGGTTGGCCCGCAACTTGGCGCAGACCGAGGTGTCACGCAGGGTGCGGGACACCAACGCCAGTGCTTTCAGATGATCCACCCCGGCCTCTTCTGGGGCGAACAGGGCAAAGGCGATATCGACCGGCTGACGGTCAACCGATCCGAAATCGATCGGTTTTTCCAACATGACAAACACGCCTGAAACGTTTTCCAATTCAGCCATACGGGCATGCGGCAAAGCCACGCCATGCCCCACACCAGTCGGCCCCAGGCTTTCCCGTTCCAGCAGCCCTTCGACAACAATCTGGGCATCAAGGCCCAACGCTGCCTCAGCCACATCCGCAATTTCCTGAAACAACCGCTTCTTGCTGGAAGCGGCGGACAGTACGCGAACTGCTTCGGGCTTCAGTATGCTCGAAAGCTCCATGATTACGCTCCATGGCGATGCCCCCGCATTTGCAGGGGCCTGCCTTTGCTATTCTTGCCTGTTACGGATCGATCCAGCCGATATTACCGTCCTCCCGACGATAAACGACGTTCAATCCGTCCTTGTTTTCATTCCGGAACACCAGCACCGGGGCGCCGGCCAGTTCCATCTGCATGACGGCTTCACCAACACTCAGCGATGGGATCTTGGTTTCCATCTCAGCCACGATCATCGGCTGCAGAGATTCGGGTTCGGCTGCCGAGTCAGATTCGTCAGAGGCGAGGATATAGGACGACGCCCCAAAGAGTTCAACAGGCTCAGACCGATCCTTGTGGTGATCCTTCAAACGCCGCTTATACCGGCGCAGCTGTGTTTCCATCTTGTCGCAGCAACCTTCGAACGCTGCATAGATTTCAGTTGCATGAGCTTTGGCCTGCGCCGTCAGCCCCGTAGAAAGATGTACGGTGGTTTCGCATACATATTCATGCGCTGAACGGGAAAAGACGACGTTGGCATCTGTCGGACGCTGGGCATATTTGCCCACAACCTCGCCCAGTTCGGTCTGCACGTGAGTTTGCAGCGCCGCGCCGATGTCGATCTGTTTTCCGCTGATTTGGTAACGCATGTGATCTCCTTCACAATTCACACCCATTTTTACGTCACGTTACGCGACGCACGTGTTTTTATCGGGTGGGGGAAAAAGGCATATCCTGCAGTAGCCGCGCCATTTGCCCTTCCAGGAAGGGGCATCGTGATCCAGACGGAAACCGAAGAAATGCCATGACCCAATTGAGGCAAGAGACGGCGGGAGAGTCAATCAAAACAGACGTGTATATACGTGATTTCCGCCATGCAGTCGGCGCATTTCTGCGCAAGCCTATGATATACGGAAATTTTCACCCAGATAGACACGGCGGACGTTCTCATTTTCGACCACTTCGTCCGGGGTACCGGACATCAGCACCTGACCGTCATGCAGGATATAAGCGCGATCCACAATCTCCAGCGTTTCCCGCACGTTATGGTCAGTGATCAGAACCCCGATACCGCGTTTTTTCAGATCAGCGACCAGGTGGCGGATATCGCCCACGCTGATCGGGTCGACACCCGCAAAAGGTTCATCCAACAGCAGGTATTTCGGATCGGCCGCCAGACAGCGCGCAATTTCAACCCGGCGGCGTTCACCGCCCGACAAGGCCAGCGCGGGTGCCCGGCGTAGGTGTTCAATCGAAAAATCCGATAGCAGCTCTTCCAGCCGCTCTTTGCGGCGATGGGCATGGCGGACGGTGATATCCAGAACCGAGGCGATGTTGTCCTCGACGCTCATGCCGCGGAAGATCGACATCTCTTGCGGCAGATAACCGATGCCCAAACGCGCGCGGCGGTACATCGGCAAGGTCGTTACGGTCTGCCCGTCGATCGTAACCGTGCCCGCCTCAGGGAAGACCAGCCCGGCAACCGAGTAGAACGTGGTGGTTTTGCCCGACCCGTTCGGACCCAGCAGCGCCACGACCTCGGACCGGTCAAGCGTCATCGACACATCGCGGATCACGGTCTTTTTGCTATAGGATTTCCGCAGCTTTTCTATTCTGAGGCCGGATTGCCCCTCGGCCACGGTCAGTTCAGGCCGCGCCATCAATTATTGCCCTGCTGCAGGATGGTTTTGACATTGCCTGTCATCGTTGCCGTGCCAGTGGTCAGATCAGCATTCATCTGATCGCCGCTGATGGTGCTGGGCCCCTGCGTTAGTAGCACATTGCCCTTCATCACGATCACACCTGAATCAATGGTGTATTCAGCCCAGTCACCCTCGGCCGCGTCGGGCGGGCTGACCAGAACCACATCTTCGGTCGCTTCCATCCGCTCGATACCCGAGCGATCCTCATTATACAGAACCAGCACCCGTTCAGCGGTCAGGCGCATTTCCCCCTGAATGACGATCACATTGCCCACAAATTCGGCCGAGCCGTTTTCTTGATTGACGTTGAGGGTTTCCGAGGTCACTTCGACCGGCAGCGAAGGGTCAGCCTTGACCGCGCCAAACGCAACCTGAGTCTCCTGCGCCGCCGCAGAAAAAGCACCAAGTGTCAGTACAAGGCAAAGTGGAACAAATCGAAAATCGAACACAGGTTATCTTTCTGCTTTTTCAGGCTCGTATATCAGCTTCACGCCGTCTGTAAAAATAATATGGACCGGTCCGTCCTTTTTTTCCGTTCCAAAGGTCATGCCACCTGCTGAAATGTTGCCGAGAATCCCGGTGCCGTGCACCTCACCCGGCGCGTCACCGCGAATTTCATCCAGCGCGGTGTTCAGCAGATCGGTTGTGATCTCGGTGCCATCGGTCGAGGTGATGACCACATCGCCAATAAAGGTCGCGGTGTTTTTGTCGGGGCGGATCATGCCAGAGTTGGAATCCAACGTGATAACGCCGCCGCCCGAAAGGCCCAGGCGGCCCCGGAACTCGGCCGCTGTCGGGGTGGAAACTTCGGTGCCCTGCGTGGCGCGGGTTGCTTGGATCTGGACCTCTTCGCCCTTGCGCGTGGTGCCGCGGTAGTTTGGCTGCGTCACCACCTGATCGGCCAACCGTTCGTCGATATCCTGTTGGGAAAAGGGCACGGACACATTGGTTTCGATGCTGCGCGACAGCAAGAACACAGTGGACAGCATCAAGATGGCCACCAACGGCAGCACCACCTTAAAAAACTGAACCATGCGTGAATGTCCGTCCACCGCTCAGCCCCTACCTAGCCCAGACCGACGCGCAAGCAGTCGTGGATGTGCAGCAGCCCCTCGGCCTGCCCCTGTCCTTCGGGATCAACTACAAACAGCGAGGTGATCTTGCGATCGTTCATGATCGCAACCGCCTCTTCCGCCATAGCGTTTGGTGCAATGGTCATCGGGTTGCGGGTCATCACTTCTTCGGTAGTTCTGTTCAGCAACCCGTCCATGTTCCGGCGCAAGTCACCATCCGTGACGATGCCCATCAGGCGGCCCGCCTCGTCGGTCACGCCGACGACACCAAAGCTTTTCTGGCTCATGACCAGCAAGGCTTCGCTCATCGGGGTGCCAACAGGCACCACGGGCAGGTCGGCATGCATCAGATCGCGCACAGTGGACAGCTGCGCCCCCAGTTTGCCGCCGGGGTGGAAGGCGCGGAAATCCTCGGGCTGGAAGTCGCGGTATTTCATCAGCGCAATGGCTAACGCATCGCCCATCGCCAATGTCAGCGTGGTCGAGATCGAGGGCACCATGCCGAACCCGCAGGCCTCACCCAGCGACGGGATCAGCAGATGCACATCGGCCTGCTTCATCAACGTGCTTTCCGGCTTGCTGGACAGGCCGATCAGCGGAATGCCAAAGCGGCGGGTAAAGGCCAGCAGGTTTACCAGTTCCGGTGCCTCGCCCGAATTGGAAATCGCCACAACCACATCACCTTTGGAGACCATGCCCAGATCCCCATGGCTGGCCTCGGCCGGATGCACGAAATAGGCCGGTGTGCCGGTGCTGGCCAGCGTCGCGGCGATCTTGTGGCCAATATGGCCGGATTTGCCGATGCCGCTGATGATGATGCGACCCGGGGCCTGCAGGATCATCTGCACGGCTTCGGCAAAGTGCTCGTCCAGACTGTCGGCCAGCACGTCCAGCGCGCGGGCCTCGTCGGTGACGACCTGTTTGGCGGTTCTCAGAAAGGACTCGTTATCAGTCATGAGTGTGCAAAGATATCCGTTTCGGGCCAGCCTGCGAGGTCAAGTTTCGCACGCGTCGGCAAGAAGTCAAAACACGCCTGCGCCATCTCAGCACGGCCTTCGCGGGCCAAACGCCCGTCCAGCGCATCGCGTAGCTGATGCAAGTACAGAACGTCCGAGGCCGCATATTCCAGCTGAGCGTCGGTCAGGGTTTCGGCCCCCCAGTCGCTCATCTGCTGCTGCTTCGAAATATCGACACCAATCAGCTCCTGACACAGGTTCTTCAGGCCATGACGGTCGGTATAGGTGCGCACCAGACGGCTGGCGATCTTGGTGCAATAGACCGGCGCGGCCAGTGCGCCAAAGGTGTGGTACATCGCGGCAATGTCAAACCGTCCAAAATGGAATAGCTTTAACACGTGGGGGTTTTCCAACATGGCGCACAGGTTTGGTGCCTGCGTCTGGCCCTTTTCAACCTGCACGATATGGCTGTTGCCGTCGCCGCCCGACATCTGGATCACGCACAGGCGGTCGCGATGCGGGTTCAGCCCCATGGTTTCGCAATCAATGGCCACCACAGGGCCTAGGTCCAACCCGTCCGGCAGGTCGTTTTTATAAAGATGGTTCGCCACGGGGTCTTCCTTTATGCGATATCGCCCCCGAGATAGGAGGTTTGGCCCGTAAACTCAACGCCATCAATAGAATGCGACAAACATGCGCGGATTTCTTGACCCCACCTGCTTTGACACGAAAATGGATAAGGCCGCCGTGCGTCTGGCATTAAGCAGGCCCTGACGCGACGCCAATTGAAAAAAGGTCCGAACCGCCGATGCTGAGTGTCCTGCGAAACCGAACCTATCGCCATTTGCTGGGCGCTCAGGTCGTTGCGTTGACGGGCACCGGTTTGGCGACAATTGCGTTGGGGCTACTGGCTTATGATCTGGCAGGTGGCGCGGCCAGTCTGGTGTTGGGCACCGCGCTGACGATCAAGATGGTGGCTTATGTGGTCGTCGCCCCACTTGCAGCAGCCTTCGCAGAGCGGCTCGACCGCCGCCGGATGCTAGTGACGTTGGATCTGGTGCGTGCAGCGGTCGCCGTCTGCCTGCCTTTCGTGACCGAGATCTGGCAGATTTATGTGCTGATCTTTGCCCTGCAATCCGCCTCAGCCGGGTTCACCCCGGCGTTTCAGGCCACCATCCCCGACGTGCTGACCGATGAGCAGGACTATACCAAGGCGCTCTCCCTGTCGCGGCTTGCCTATGATCTTGAAAGCCTGCTCAGCCCTGCTCTGGCCGCAGCGCTTTTGCTGTTCGTCAGTTTCGACAGCCTGTTCTGGGGTACGGGGCTGGGGTTCATCGCCTCGGCACTGTTGGTGGTGTCGGTTGCCCTGCCCTCACCCAAACCGACAAGACGCCGTGGTATTTATGACCGTACGACACGCGGCATTCGTCTTTACCTGAGCACACCCCGACTGCGCGGATTACTTGCCCTGACTTGGACAGCAGCGACCCTCAGCGCGATGATTATCGTCAATACGGTTGTAATTGTGCGGTCCGATTTGGGCCTGTCGGAAAGCGCTGTGGCCATAGCGTTGGCCGGGTTCGGCGGTGGTTCGATGCTGGCCGCATTTGCCCTGCCCAAACTGTTAGATCGATTCATGGACCGCACCGTTATGCTAGGCGGGGCCATTTTCGGAACCCTGGCAATTGGTCTCTCTGCCATCCTGTTCGCGGCTATGCCGATCTCTCTGATCGGTCTCGCAATACTCTGGGCCTGCATCGGGTTTGGCTATTCCGCCACGCTGACGCCTTCAGGCCGGTTGCTGACCCGCTCGACCCGATCCGAAGACCGACCAGCCGTGTTTGCCGCCCAGTTCACCCTGTCGCACGCCTGCTGGCTGGTGCTATATCCACTGACCGGCTGGATCATGACCACAACCAGCACGGCGGCAACGTTGGGCTGGATGACCCTGATCGCGGCCCCCGGGGTTATGGTGGCCCTTGTGATCTGGCCGCGTTCGGACCGGAAAGCCGTTTCAAAAGAACATGCTGACATGTCTTGAGCCCCCCTGCCCCGGTGCATTACACCTTGGTGCATCATGGATCAGCTAGACCGTCGCATCATCGCCGCCCTGCAGCACAACGCTCGCGAATCGACCACCAAGATTGCCGCGAAGCTGGGCGTGGCCCGAACCACCGTGCATGAACGCATCAGCCGCATGGAAGAGCGTGGCGTGATCGCAGGCTATTCGGTGGTTCTGAACAGCCCCGAAGACGCCCCGAGCGTACAGGTGGTCGTGCTGCTGGAAGTGCAGCAAAAGGAAACCAAGCGTATCATCAATCGGCTTGAGGCTTACCCCGAGGTCAAGCTCTGCCTGTCGATAAATGGCGAGTTCGACCTCCTGCTATCGGCCGAGGCCCCGCGGATCGAGGACCTGGATATTCTGGTTGATGATCTGGCCAAGATCCCCGGCGTGCTGCGCACCAATACCAGCGTTGTCTTCGGCCGCCGGATTGATCGAATCTGAACGGCTGATAACCCTCTGTAAACCCTAGCAGGATTAGCTTGGCCGGGACTGATCAGAATCCCGGACCGGCAGAATGCCCCATCGTTTGATCTTTGGCCTGAGTTTGCTTGCGTTGAGTGCGGCGCAACAGGTCTTTGCCATGCCCGATGCCAGCGGTGCGGGCATTTGCGATGCAGCCGCGCGCCGCGCTGCCCAATCCCAGGGTGTACCGCTGGATGTCTTACGCGCGATTGCGCGGGTGGAAACCGGGCGGTTGCGGGACGGGCAGTTGGAACCCTGGCCCTGGACCATCAATGTCGAAGGGCAAGGATACTGGTTCACGTCCGAGTTTGAGGCGAAATCTTACGTTTTCGACATTTTCAAAGCAGGCAAGCGCAGCTTTGACATCGGCTGTTTCCAGATCAATTACCGTTGGCACGGCAAGGCATTCCGGTCCATCGACGCCATGTTCGACCCGGATGAAAACGCCACCTACGCCGCCCGGTTTCTGAATGAACTGTATGCCGAGCTTGGATCGTGGCCCGCAGCCGTTGGGGCCTATCATTCCCGCACACCATCGCTGGCCAATGCTTACTCGGGCCGGTTTCAGACCGTACTGGCACAACTGGATCAATCCTTGCCCACTGCCCCGGAACGGGCCGCGCGCGACCCGTTTACCACCGCCGCAACCCCTCTGATCCCGGTCAACCTGCCGCAACCGGGTGGCGGCGCGCTGGGGTCGCTGGTTCCGCCTTCGGGCACTGCCACCGCCTTTATCTCGTTCAACTAGGAGGCATGCGTGTCCAAGATCGACGCCCGTTCCCTGTTTTCTCCGACCGTGCTGCTGGCGCTGGCGCTGATGACGGTCATCGTGATGATGATCCTGCCGATGCCCGCCTGGGTGCTGGATGTGGGGTTGGCAGCCTCGTTCGCGCTGGCGATCCTGATCTTTACGCTGACGCTGTTTATCGAACGGCCTCTGGATTTCTCGTCTTTCCCGACAATCCTTTTGGCCTCGCTGATGCTGCGGCTGTCGCTAAACGTATCCTCAACCAAGCTTATCATCGGAGAGGGGCACACGGGATCCAATGCCGCTGGGGACGTGATCGAAGGTTTTGCCGACTTCGTCATGGGCGGCAGTATCTTTCTGGGGTTGGTGGTGTTCGGCGTGCTGCTGATCGTAAATTTCATGGTCATCACCAAGGGCGCTGCCCGCATGGCCGAGGTCGGCGCGCGG
The DNA here is from genome assembly GCF_056536625.1 of Ruegeria sp. CJ9. Taxonomy (NCBI): domain Bacteria; kingdom Pseudomonadati; phylum Pseudomonadota; class Alphaproteobacteria; order Rhodobacterales; family Roseobacteraceae; genus Ruegeria; species Ruegeria sp. CJ9. The sequence continues at coordinate 74,524 of NZ_JBQFPY010000011.1, read as the reverse complement.
TTCGCCCTGGACGGCATGCCGGGAAAACAGCTCGCCATCGACAGCGACATGTCCGCCGGGGCCATCGACCACCAACAGGCTAAAGAACGCCGCGAGCGTGAGCAGCAAGAGACGACGTTTTTCGGCTCTCTCGATGGGGCGTCGAAATTTGTCAAAGGCGATGCGATAGCCGGACTGCTGATCACGTTGCTCAACCTGGTGATGGGATTGATCATGGGTGTGATCGTCCATGGGATGCCAATCTCATCCGCGTTCGAGACCTATGCCATCCTGACCGTCGGTGACGGGCTGGTGTCGCAAATCCCGGCGGTGATCATATCGATCGCGTCAGCCCTGTTGCTGGCCCGCGGCGGTACGCAGGGGGCGACCGACAATGCAATCTTCTCGCAGCTGGGCCGGCATCCAGCGGCCCTGGCAACAGTTTCCATGTTGATGGTGCTGTTTGCGCTGATGCCCGGCCTGCCCTTTTTGCCATTCATCCTGGGGGCGGGTGTTCTGGGCTATGCGGCCTATTACGTCCATCGCAAGCAAAAGAGCGAAGCGGAAGAGGCGCTGGCCCCAACACCGCAGAAAGACACACCGGTCTCGCAAGCCATTGGCGATATTTTGGACCTGGACGATGTGCATCTGGAGTTTGCCCCCGATCTGGTCAGCATGGTCCTCAACCCCGGCACCGGGCTGGACGCGCGCATCGCTAATATGCGGACCTATGTGGCCTCAAGCTTTGGCCTGATCCTGCCTGACATCCGCCTGACCGACCGCGCCGATCTGCCCATGGGCACCTATGTAGTCAAGGTCCAGGGCGTCGAACAGGCGCGCGGCGTGTTGAACCCCGATCTGGTTCTGGCGCTGGTACAGGATGACCGCGACATGCTGCCCGAGGGTAATGACGTGACCGAGCCCGTCTATGGCGCCCCCGCCCGCTGGATTCTGCCCAAGGATCAAGAGGCCGCCGCGCTTAGTGGGGCCACCATCGTTTCCCCGCCCGAGATTCTGGCCACTCATCTGCTTGAGATCATCAAACAGAACTTCTCACGCCTGCTGACGCTGAAATCCCTGCGCCGCCTTTTGTCCGAGATGACACGGCTCAGCGATCCGGTTCGGGCCGAGGCTAACCGCAAGCTTCTGGACGAGTTGATCCCGGACAAGGTACCGATCGACACGCTACATGCGGTGCTGCGTCTGCTGCTGGACGAACGGGTCTCGATCCGCAACATGGCGCTGATTCTGGAAAGCGTGGCCGAGGCGCGGCTGACCACCACCCAACCCGAAGGCATCTGCGAACTGGTCCGGCAGAGATTGGGTTTCCAACTGGTGGCCGAGATGAAACGCGAAGACGGATCGATACCGCTGATCCAACTGGCCCCGGAGTGGGAGGATACCTTCACCACCTACCAGATCGACGCGCCTGCAGCGGGTCTCGACGTGGCGCTGCCGCCGAACCTGTTCAACAAGCTGGCCGATGGCGTGGTCGACAGTGTCGCGCAATCCGCCGATCACGGGCTGTTTCCGGCGTTGGTCACCTCGACCCGCCGTCGCCGTTTGCTGCGCACCATCATGCACGCGCGCGGCATAGCCAACCCGGTGCTGTCGTTCGAAGAAATCGGGCTCGAGGCGCGGCCTTCGCTGGTTGGAACGGTGCCCGCGTGATCGCGCTACCGCCCGAGCTTTTGCCCCAGCTGGGTGAGGGTTTGTGGCACCTCTTTGCCGTCTTCCTGCGTGTCTCGGCCATGGTGTCGCTGCTGCCCGCCTTTGGCGAGCGCAGCATTCCGACCCGCGTCAAATTCGGCATCGCGGCTGCCTTTACCCTTATTGTGACACCAGCGATTGCGGCGCCTGTTGCCCCACCCGGCCTGTTGCCAATGGCAGAATTGGTTCTGACCGAAGTGCTGATCGGGATGGCCTTGGGTATGTCGCTGCGACTGTTCGTGCTGGCCCTGCAAACGGCAGGATCGATTGCGGCGCAGGCAACATCGCTGTCGCAGATTCTGGGTCCAGCCGCTGCAGATCCCGTGCCCGCGATGGGATATCTTCTGACACTGGCTGGCCTGACACTGGCGGTTTTGCTCGGCCTGCACATCCGCGTCGCTCAGTTTCTGATCCACAGCTATACGCTGTTTCCAATGGGCACCCCAATACTAGCCCCGGACCTGTCGCAATGGGGGGTGCAGCAAATTGCGCGCAGTTTTGGGTTGGCGTTTGCGCTGACTATGCCCTTCGTGATCGCCTCGCTGATCTATAACCTTGCGCTTGGCGTCATCAACCGCTCGATGCCGCAGCTGATGGTGGCGTTCGTTGGCGCTCCGGCCATTACTTTTGCGGGCTTGTTCCTGTTGTTCGCGGGCACGCCCCTGATCTTGTCTGTCTGGTCTGATGCCTTTTTTGCCTTCATGCTGAACCCGCTTGAGGACCCAAGATGAGCGGGTCCGAAGACGACAGCGACAAGTCCTACCAGCCGACGCCGCAGAAGCTCCAGAAAGCGCGCGAAAAGGGTGAGGTTGCCAAGTCCAACGACCTGTCCGTGGTTGCCGCTTATGCCGGGTTCCTCATTGCCCTGTTCGCGGCCGGGCAATTCGGTGTGCAACATATGGGAAGCCTGTTTGTCGTGATGATTGATCAGGCCGACACAATCGCTCCCTTGCTGACCGACGGGCCCGCCGCAAGCCCGGTCGGTGGGATGGTCAAAACGGCGCTGTTGTCCGTCACGGTTCTGTTTGCTGTGCCCGCCGCCGCTGTTCTGCTCAGCCTGATCGCCCAGCGTGCGCTGATCTTTGCGCCCAGCAAGCTGAAACCCAAACTGTCCCGCATCTCGATCATCTCGAATGCGAAAAACAAATTCGGGCGCGGCGGCCTGTTCGAATTCGCCAAGAGCTTTGTGAAACTGGTGATCTACGGCACCTGTCTGGCGCTGTTTCTGCGCTCCAACCTAAACGAGATTCTGTCCGCCAGCGCCGCTCCGGCGCGGTCATCGGTCATGCTGATGATGAATTTTCTGTTTCGCTTCCTGTTCATCGTCATCACCGTGGCGCTTGCCATCGGGGTGATCGACTTTCTTTGGCAACATGCCGAGCATATTCGCAAGAACCGGATGTCGCGCAAGGAAATTCAGGACGAAACCAAGGATGCCGAAGGCGACCCGCATGTCAAACAACAACGCCGCCAGCGCGCGCAGGATATCGCCACGAACCAGATGATGTCCGACGTACCCTCGGCGGATGTGGTGATCGTCAACCCGACCCATTACGCGGTGGCCTTGAAATGGGCCCGGACGGCGGGGTCAGCCCCTGTTTGCGTGGCCAAGGGCGTGGAAGAGGTGGCCTCAGCAATCCGGGGCCGGGCTGCTGAGGCTGGTGTTCCCATTCATTCCGACCCGCCCACGGCCCGCGCCCTGCATGCCGCCGTCGAGATCGGACAGGAAATCGCGGAAGAACATTATCGCCCCGTCGCTGCTGCCATCCGATTTGCAGAGGCGATGCGCAAAAAGGCCAAAGGACAGATCAGATGAAACAAGCAGCCCTATCAGACCTGAAAAACGTTACAGAGGCCGTGTTTCAAAAAGAATACAACGCCCTGCGCCCCCTGCTAGAGGCTGAAGCACGCGCGCAACACCAATTGGCGCGGCTGGACGCGCAGGTCAGGCAATCACGCCAAGACAGCACCGCGGCCGAGGGGTACCGAGTCACTGGCACCGATGTGTTGTGGAACGGTTGGGAGTCGGCCACGCGCCGCCAGTTGAATATGGAACTGGCGCGGATTCGGGCGCAAAAACTGTCGGCGATGGACGCGCTGCGCTCGGCCTTTGGCCGCAAACAAGCCGTCACCAACCTGTCAGACGCCCAGAAAAAGGCACACAAACGCGCCCAGCACCGGAAATCGTCACCCTACTAAACAGCGTATAACCCCGTCAGAATCAAACGTCCTGACGGTTGACGCTCATGATCAAAACCTGAAACACATCATCGCCCAAATCCTTGCGCGCTGTCTCCAGCAACGCTTTGCGCAGAACGCTCATATTGTCCGATTCAGTGAATGCGCCGTCAAAACCACCGGTATTGGCGTGATCAAACATGACCTGCAAAAAACCGTCGCGCAGTTTGGGTTCAAGCGCGTAGAAAGCTTCGGTCATGCCAGGAGTGATTTCAAGGCTCAGCGACATGGTGACCAACGCCGCGATCCGGTCCGCATCGACGACGGGCACCACAAACTGCTTGGTCAGTTTGAGGTATTCATAGTCGCTTTGCGTGTTTTTTTTTCCAGCAATGTCCTTTTTCTTGGCGGATTTCTCTTTGGTTTTTTCCGCCTTGGCCTTGGGTTTTTCCTGTTTTGCGGCCTCTTTCGGTTCACCGGAGGGCGCAAACACAACTCCGGCACCGATACCGGCCCCCAGACCGATCAGCAAGAATACGACGGGTAGAAGTTTCTTCATCACATCCGCTCCTTAATACGGCAGCACAGCATCCAGGATCTGCTGGCCATAACGCGGCTGCTGCACGTCAGTGATCTGTCCGCGCCCGCCATAAGACACGCGGGCCGAGGCGATCTTGTCATAGGTGATCTCGTTTTTGCGCGAGATATCCTGTGGTCGCACGTAGCCCGTCACCAAAAGCTCGCGCAGTTCGAAATTGACGCGCAGTTCCTGCGAGCCCGAAATCGACAGCACCCCGTTTGGCAGCACGTCGATCACGGTCGCGGCCACACGCAGCGTCAGCTTTTCCTTGCGCTTAACCGATCCTTCGCCCGTGCTTTCTGAGGCGGAATCGATCTCGACCGCGTCCGCCAGCGATGCCCCTTCCGGCAGATGATCCGCCGCGCGCTGTGGCAGGCCAAACAAGCCGACGATGCCAAGGCTTTCCGAAGCAGATCGCGAGCGTTCCGTGTCGTTCGAAAACTCGGCTTTTTCGTCCAGCTCAATCACGACCGTCAGGATATCCCCCTTTTTGATCGCCCGCTGATCGCCCAATAGCGATTGTTGCCCACCGCTCCAAAGTGAGGATCTGTCGACATTGCGCTGCGGCTGGGTGTGCAAAGGCAGGCCCGGCCACAACATCGCGACATGTTCGGGGGAGTCCTCGTTCGGAGTGAAGCTTGGCGGTTTGCCCAGATGATCCAAGCGCCCGCAGGCTGACACCGCCAGAACGACAAACAACAGAGATTTCGAAAGTTGCGACATCATTTTACCTCGATTTGGCCGTCGGGCCGGATAAGGCCCGTCACAGTGGTACGGGAGGACAGGTTCATGACCCGGATACGATCACCGGCGGCCCCACGACCCAGCGCGCGACCTTCTGCGGTGATCGACAGCGATGTGCGGTCAAAGATCAGGACAACCAGATCGTTGCGATCCACCAGGGCCGGTGGACCCACATCGCCTTCACGGATCGGGCGTCCGGGATACAGCGCGACCCGAGCCTCTTGCCCGATCAGAAACTCAGGCGTGGTTATCGCGCCGGGCACCTGCTGGGCCTTAAGCTCCAGATCAGTCGCCGAGATCATTTCCTTGGCGCGAATAGTGCGTGTCGGCACTACGATTTCAGCCTGTACCGAGGCCGGCACCAAAAGGGCCAACATCAAAACCAGAAGCCGCATCACCGCACCTGTGTGGTTGCGCCCATCATCTGGTCGACGGCGGAAATGACCTTGGCATTCATCTCATATCCCCGCTGCGCCTCGATCAGTTCGGTCACTTCGCGCACCGCATCGACCGAGCTGTCCTCAAGATAGCCTTGCCGCAGCGTGCCCAGACCATCCTCACCCGGTGTGCCGACCACGGGTGCGCCTGAGGCTTCGGTTTCCTTGAACAGATTGCTGCCAATCGCCTCAAGCCCCTTGGCGTTCGAGAAACTGGCCAGCGTCAGCTCACTCAGCAGTTGCCCGTCTGCCGTGTCGTCGAAATAGGCATAAACTTCGCCCGCAGCGTTGATCGAGATCGACCGGGCATCGTCAGGAATGGTGATCTCGGGCGCGACGGCAAACCCGTCTGATGTGACGATCAGCCCCTCTGCGGACCGTTTCAGGCTGCCATCGCGGGTATAGCCCGACTGACCATTGGCCAGCGTAACTTCAAGATAACCACGCCCTTCGATGGCCACGTCCAGATCGCTCCCGGTGGCCGACAAGCCACCCTGCGCCAACTGCACTGTGACGGCCGCTGGACGCACACCCAGACCCAGTTGAATTCCGGTGGGCAGAACGGTGCCGTCATTGGCGTTCACCGACCCGGCCCGCGCCATTTGTTGATAGTGCAAATCCGCGAACTCAGCCCGGCGGGCGTTGTAGCCGGTGGTGTTCGTGTTCGCCAGGTTGTTCGAGATCGTCTCGACCCGCATCTGCTGCGCGGTCATGCCCGTAGCCGCGATTTTCAATGCTCGCATGTCAAAATCTCCTTTTCACAAATCAACGCATCAGCGCCTTGAGCGCGCCGCGCAGACGTTCGTCTTCGGTTTCCAGAAAGCTTTGGCCCAGCTCATAGGCGCGCTGGATTTCCACCAGCCGGGTCACCTGCTCGACCGCATTGACGTTGGACCCTTCGAGAAAACGCTGCAGCACCACTGGGTTTTCGACCGGGTCAATTTCGCCCTCGGCGCGGAACTGCGTGCTGCCTTCACGCACTAGCGTTTTGGGATCGGCCACACGATAGACGCCGATCTGCCCCAGCAATTGCCCCTCGATGCTCAGTGTGCCATCGCTGCCAACGTCAATCGACGCAGCATCCGGCGGGATGAAAACAGGTGCGCCGTTGCTGTCCAGCACCCGGTGGCCGTCCATCGTGACCAAATCACCCTCGGCACTGGGTGAGAACGCTCCGGCCCGGGTCAGCCTGTTGCCGGATGGCGTTTCGACCATGAAAAACCCATCACCTTCGATGGCAAAATCAAACTGGCCGCCGGTTTCCGTCAGCAGGCCCTGCTGCAATGAAGTGTTGCGCGCCTCGGCCCGTGCCATGGACAGGGACGGGTTGCCCGGCAAGTCGCGGACAAACTCGGAAAACACCAGACCCTGCGCGCGATATCCGGTGGTGTTGGCATTGGCGATATTATTCGCCACCAGCCGCATTTCATTCATCAGGCCCGATTGACGGGACAAAGTGGTATAGGCGGTATCCATCAGCGACCTCCGGCGATCAATGGGATGAGGGTTGTGGTGAAAAACGTCACCAGCGTCTGGGTCATGAACCCCATCGAGATCCAGAACACGATGACGATGGCGATCAGCTTGGGCACGAAGGTCAGTGTCATTTCCTGTACCGAGGTCAGCGCCTGAAACAGACCCACGATCAGGCCCGACACCAGCGCCACCGCCAGGATAGGAACCGAGGTAATGACCGCGACCCACAGCGCCTGGCGCACAATGTCATAGAAGAGACCTTCGCTGAGCATCCGATCAGACCGGCATCCGCAGGATTTCCTGATACGCCTCGACCACCTTGTTGCGGACAATGACCGCCGTTTCCACGGCCAGCTCGGTCTGTGCCAGTGCCTGTACCAGAGCGTGGGGATCGGCCTGGCCGGTCATGGCGGCCTGCGACATTTGCTCGGAATGCTTCAGCGTCGCTGTAAAGTCCTGAAACGTTCTGCGCAGCCCTTGCGCCAATCCGGCGTGATCAGGATCGGCCTGCGTGGCCGGGCGAGCGACAGCATAGTTTTGTGCCGCGGTCAGGGATCGGATATCCATTCTGGTGTCCTTTATTTTCTGAGAAGTTCCATCAAGCTCGACGACATCTGGCGTGACTGGTCGAACATCTTGAGATTGGCCTCATAGCTGCGCTGCGCCTCACGTGCGTCTGCGATTTCGATCATCAGATCGACATTCGAGCCACGGTAATGGCCGGTTTCATCCGCCATCGGGTGACCGGGGTCATAAATGCGCGAACCCTCGCGGCGATCCAGTTTGACGCGCCCGGCATGCACCACCTCTTGTCCGTTTTTTTGCACCGTCTCAAACGGCACAGTTTTGCGGCGATAACCTGGCGTATCGGCGTTCGAGATATTCTCGGACACATGCCGCAGGCGGGCTGATTGCGCACGCAGAGCATTGGTTGAGGCGGCTAGGGAATGGGAAAAATCGCTCATGTCTTACACTCCTTATGACCGGCCAAGGCTGCTGCGCAGGATGTTCATCGAGGATTTGTAAATGGTCAGCGCGCGGTCGTGCTGACGCTTGACCTCGACCGCTTTGAACATCTCTTCCTCGACAGACACTCCATTGCCGTTTGGATCGCCTGACGGTGCAACCTCAAACTCGGACCAGGGCTGTGGGGCGGTGGCGCCGTTCAGATGACCCGCGCGGGTGGCGGTCATCGAAACCTGACGGTCTGATTTTTCGAATGCTTTCTGAAAACCCTCGATATCGCGGGGCTGATAGCCGGGCGTATCTGCATTGGCCATGTTGCGCGCAATCACTGCCTGCCGTTGCCCGGCATGGGTTGCCATTGCGTACGCTGCCTTAAAGACGTTCAGGTCATAGAACATCGGGGCTTCTCCCTCGATCAATTTCAATCAAGGCTTAACCCCGATTCCTTTAGAAAGCGTTTGCAGAAACCCGTTGGAGAACCCACGATGTCCGATCTCGACCCGATGCTTCTGAAGTGTGAATTCGACCGCCTGTCTGCCGTGCGCCATATGGGTCGCGTTGCGGGCGTTGCCCGTGGAGCCATTGAAATACAAGGCCTTGAAGGGCAGGCGCGAATCGGTGACCACCTGACATTGCGGCGTCGTAATGGCCTGGATCTGCCGGGCGAAGTGCTGCATGTCGAGGCCGACGGGATTCACATGATGCCAACCGCCGCGCCGGATGGGGTGTGCCTGGGTGACCGGGTGATTCTGGACCAGACACCCGCTTTCGCACCCGGCATGCACTGGCTGGGGCGCCTGGTCGATCCCTTTGGCAAACCGCTGGACGGGAAACCTCTGCTTTCGGGCGCACATGAGCAGGACATCATGCGTGCTCCGCCGCCCGCTGTGGCACGTAAACCGCTGGGCGTACGGATGGAGACCGGTTTAGCGATGCTCAACACGATGCTGCCCGTGGTCCAGGGTCAGCGCATCGGTCTGTTCGCCGGATCGGGCGTCGGAAAATCCACCTTGCTGGCAACGCTCGCGAAATCGATGCAGGCGGATGCCGTTGTCGTGGCACTGGTGGGCGAACGCGGGCGCGAGGTGAACGAGTTTGTCGAACATGCGTTGGGGGCAGAGGGGATGAAACGCTCGGTCGTTGTCGCGGCCACGTCCGACCAATCGGCGCTTGCCCGCAGGCGTTGCGCCTGGTCGGCAATGTCGGTGGCCGAGTATCTGCGCGATCAGGGGCTGAACGTATTGTTTCTGGCCGATTCGGTGACGCGATTTGCCGAGGCGCACCGCGAAATCGCCGTTGCCATGGGCGAAGCGCCTTCGTTGCGGGGCTTCCCACCTTCGGTCACGCCGCTGATTGCCGGGTTGTGTGAACGCGCGGGTCCCGGAGCGGCGGGCCAAGGTGATATCACCGCCGTGTTCAGCGTTCTGGTCGCGGGTTCGGATATGGATGAACCAGTGGCTGACATCCTGCGCGGGGTTCTGGACGGGCATATCGTGCTGAGCCGCGACATTGCCGAGCGCGGGCGGTTTCCGGCCATTGACCTCAGCCGTTCGGTTTCGCGCAGCCTGCCGGGGGCGGCCACCGCAGAGGAAAACCAATTGATCTCGGAAACCCGCAAACTGGTCGGCAGCTATGAACAATCCGAGGTCATGATCAAGGCCGGGCTTTATGCCGAAGGCGCAGACCCGCTGCTGGATCAGGCCGTGCGCGTGCATGAGGAACTGGACGCGTTCTTTGGCAAATCTGAACCGGATGGAATCAAAAACAGCTTCAACCGCCTGCAACTGATCCTGCGGCGGGCCAACGCCAACTTGCCGCGCTAGCGAAATCAGGACAGTTTTAAGTGTTAAGCCCACCTTAAGACCTGCCCCGCTACGCCTGTAGTCGGGTGATAGAAAAGGTGGTGGAGATGGGTGCGCAATCCAATGCGGCGCCAATCATCATCAAGAAGAAACGTGTGTCAGGTGGCGATGGTCACCACGGCGGCGCGTGGAAAGTCGCATATGCCGACTTTGTCACGGCCATGATGGCGTTCTTCATGTTGATGTGGCTGCTGAATGCAACGACTGAGAAACAACGCAAAGGGCTGGCAGATTACTTCTCGCCAACAATACCGGTGAACCCGGTCTCGGGCGGGGGCGATGGGGCTTTTGGCGGCAACAACATGTTTTCCGAAGTGACCATGGTGATGGATGGCTCGGGCGCGACCAAGCGGCACCCGACGATTGCGCGGCAAGCGCGGGGGTCGATCGGCGTGAATCCCGATGGCGGCAAGGAAATGTCCGAGGACTTCTCGACGCTTGAGGCGCAGCTTCTGGGGCATACCGGGGAAAGCATGGTGTCTGACAAGGTGCTGAAACATATCGTAACGCGCGTCACTGACGAAGGTCTGGTGGTTGAGCTGTTTGATACCGAAGATCAGCCGCTGTTCGAATCGGGAACGGATGAACCGACCCCGATGATGCGAGCGCTGGCCCTGCTGGTGACGCGATCTTCGGATCTGGTGACAAATGCTGTCTCGGTCGAGGGTCACGTCAGCGCCTCGCCCGTGGTTCTGGCGCAGGACCCGTCCTGGGATGTATCGACCTCGCGCGCGCAAGTGGTACGCCAACTGCTTGAAGATAAGGGTTTTGCGGGTTCTCGGCTGGATCGCGTGACCGGTCATGCCGACCGGGAATTGAGCGATGAAAACCCGATGGCCGTGCGCAATAACCGGATCGAAATCATCTTTCTGCGCGACACCTGAACGCACAGGATAGGCCGCATTTTAACTGTTAGCGCGCTGTTAAGGGGCAGTGCGTTAGCTGTTGCCTCAACGATTGACGCAACAGAAGGGCGTGCCAATGACGATTTCCTCCTCGCTGAATGCCGGTGTGGCATCTTTGAAGGCCAACGCCAACCGGCTGGCTACTATTTCAGACAACATCGCCAACTCGTCGACCTTCGGCTACAAGCGGGTCGAGACGGATTTTCATTCGATGGTCACCTCGGGTCAGGGCGGCAGCTACTCGGCGGGCGGGGTCAGAACCACCAGCCAGCGTCTGATCGATCAGCGCGGGTCACTGGTGACGACCAACAATTCAACCGATCTGGCAGTACGCGGCCGAGGCATGCTGCCGGTTCGCCCAAGCTCGCAAATCGCGGGTGGCTCGAATGAGATGCAACTGACCACGACCGGTTCTTTCCGCACCAATGAGGAAGGGTATCTGGTCACCGAATCCGGCTTGGTCCTGCTGGGCTGGCGCGCCAACCCGGACGGTTCAATTCCCGCGGTGCCGCGGGACACCCCGGCAGCGCTCGAGCCCGTGCAGCTCAGCGTCAATCAACTGTCCGGCGCGCCGACCACACAGATGAATCTGCGTATGAACTTGCCCGCAACGGCCACCGAAGCCGGGTCGCCGGGCGACACACAACCCCTGTCGGTTGAATATTTCGACAACCTGGGCAAATCCGAAAGCGTGGATATCGAACTTGTGCCAACCGTCCCCGGGGCCGGCAGCAGCAATGAATGGACCATGGTGCTGCGCGACTCAGCCTCGGGCGGGGCGGTGATCGGGGAATACACGCTGACGTTCACCGACAGCCGCACCGCGGGCGGTACACTGGCCAGCGTCGCCACCGTGTCGGGCGGGGCCTATGACCCGGCAACCGGCAGCCTTGTGGTCAACGTCGCGGGTGGCCCGATGGAGATCAATATCGGCCAGATCGGCGATGCGGACGGCATCACGCAACTGTCCGATACCTTTGCGCCCGTTTCGATCACACGCGACGGGTCGGCCGTGGGCACGATGACCAGCGTTCAAGTTGACGAAAATGGCTATGTCTATGCGTTCTATGACACCGGTGTCAGCCGCCGCATGTTCCAGATCCCGCTGGCGGATGTGCCCAACCCCAATGGCCTGACCGCGCTGGACAGCCAGACTTATGCGCCATCACGGGAAAGCGGCACATATTTTCTCTGGAACGCGGGGGAAGGTCCAACAGGTGAACTTGTGTCTTTCGCGCGCGAGGAATCGACCACAGATATCGCGACCGAGCTGACTTCGCTGATTCAGACCCAACGCGCCTATTCCTCGGCTGCTACGGTGATTCAGACCGTTGATGAGATGCTGCAAGAAACCACCAACATCAAACGCTGATTTGGGTTTTGACCCGGAAAGGGGGCCTGTCTGATGAATTTGTCGACAGCATTCAACAACGCCGTCAGCGGCCTGACGGCCTCGAGCCGCGGCACCTCGATCGTGTCGGACAATATCGCCAACGCGCGGACGCCCGGCTATGCCCGCAGGTCGCTGGAACTGACGACAAACGTGATTTCGGGCACCGGGGTGCGCACCGTAGGCGTTATTCGCAATCAGGACCCGGTTCTAACCGCCAACCGTCGCACCACCGATGCGGAACTGGCCTACCAATTTGCAGTTTCCAGCTTTCAAACCAGTGTTGAGGGCGCCGTTGGCACGGTTGACGATCCCACATCGCTTGCCAATCGGTTGGCCGAGTTCGACAGCAGCCTGATCACCGCTGCCAGCCTGCCAGATTCTTCTGAGCGACTGGATCAGGTGGCCCGCGCGGGCCATGATCTGTCCAGCGCGCTCAATTCGGCGTCCGAAGGCGTTCGGCAGCTGCGCTCGGACGCAGATCGCTCCATTGGAAAGCAGGTAGAGAGCCTGAACCAGACCCTCAAGGATATCGTGAAGCTGAACGCCAAAATTCCGTCGGTCAAACATGCGGGTGGCGATATTGGTGCCCTGCTGGACCAGCGGCAGGTGTTGATAGATCAGGTGAATGAGCTGGTGCCGGTGAACGCGGTTCCGCGTGCGAACGACCAGGTGTCGCTGTACTCAGACGGTGGCCTGATCCTGCTGGAAGGCGCGGCTGCCGAATTTTCCTTTACCACCACGGGCGACACCAAACCCCACATGACGGTGGGCAATGGGCTGCTGTCGGGGTTGGAGATGAACGGAAACCCGGTGCGCACCGGCGGAGACAACGCCCAGATACGCGGCGGCGCGCTGATGGCGCAGTTTGAAATCCGCGATGAGCTGGCGGTTGAGGCACAGGCTCATCTCGACTCGGTCGCGCGGGATATGATCGAACGGTTCGAAACACCCGGTCTGGACCCCACCGCATTGCCTACCGATCCCGGTCTGTTCACGGATGCCGGCAACCGCTTCGATGCCACTGCGCCTGAGGGGCTGGCCTCGCGCATCAGCCTGAACACGATTGTTGATCCCGACACTGGAGGTGACAGCTGGCGCTTGCGCGACGGGCTTGGTGCGGTGGCCCCCGGCGATCCGGGCGATGCCACGCAATTGCAAGCCTTTGGCGCCATTCTCAGCGATGCCCGGCCCGTCGCGGGGTCGCCCTTTGGCACCGGGGACATGCGCGCCTCGGACCTGACCGAGTCGCTGATGTCCAGAACCGGATCGGACGCTCATACCGCCAGCCAGCGCCTGACCTTTGCCAACAGCGCGCAGCTGGAAATGGCCAGAATCGAGGCGGAGCAGGGCGTGGATACCGACCAGGAATTGCAGAACCTGATGGAGATCGAGCAGGCCTATGCCGCGAACGCGCGGGTCATCTCGGTAGTGGATGAATTGATGCAAACCTTGTTGAGGCTCTGATGATGAATTTGACGTCTATTGGCGATCTGGCGCGGGGCATGACATTGCGGACCCGCTCGACCGAACTCAGAAACGAAATCGAAACCCTGTCTTATGAGATGTCGACCGGCAAGGTTCAGGATGTGTCGGGACGTCTGGATGGTGACTATTCCCATCTGCTGGATCTGGACCGCAGCCTATCGCGTCTAGACGCCTATCAGATATCGACGGCTGAGGCTGGGCTGTTCACGGATGCCATGCAGCTGAGCTTGACCACGATTAACGAGTCCGTGACCGAGTTGACCTCCTCCCTTTTGTCCTTCGGCACGTCAAACCAGGCGGTCAGCCATGAAAATGCATCGGTTCAGGCCCGGAACGAGTTGGATACGATCATATCAGCGCTGAACACCCGCGCTGGTGGACGCAGCCTGTATTCCGGCGCGGCCACTGATGTCTCCCCCCTGCCGTCAACCGACACGTTGTTGAACGCACTTGAAACGGAGCTGAGCGGATACGTCACAACAGCGGATATCAGACAGGCGGCAGAAGACTGGTTCAACGACCCCGCCGGGTTTGACGCGGTGATCTACCAGGGCTCGGGCAATGCGTTGGCACCGATGCAGATATCCGAGAATGAAAGCATCACGATCCCGATCACAGCCACCGACCCCGCGATCAAGGATGCGATACGAGATATTGCCGTTGCGGCGTTGGTCTCTGACAATGCTCTGAACTTGCCGCGTGATCAGCGCACTGCCCTGTTTACACAGTTGGGCGTCGATCTGGCCAACACCCAGAACGATGTGGTGAACTTGCGCGCTCAGGTCGGTTCAGCAGAGGCTCGGATCGAACAGGCGGCCACGCGCAACAGCGCCGCGCAGACCAGCCTTGAATTCAGCAGGAACAAGTTGATCGCTGCGGACCCCTATGAAACCGCCGCACAGTTGCAGACTGTCCAGTTCCAGTTGGAGAGCCTGTATTCCGTCACCGTTCGCAATGCGAACCTGTCGCTGGTGAATTTCCTAAGATGAAGCTTTTTGTTTTCCTACTGATGTTGCTGCCCGGGATCGCGTTCGCTGGCACGATACGCCTGAAGGATCTTGTGGATTTTGACGGGGTACGGGGCAATGATCTGGTCGGCTATGGCCTGGTTGTCGGGCTGAACGGAACTGGCGACGGGCTGCGCAATTCACCCTTCACCGAAGAGATTATGTCGAACATCCTGGAACGGCTGGGCGTCAACGTGAATGGCGAAGATTTTCGCCCTAAAAACGTAGCGGCTGTGTTGGTGACCACCAGCCTGCCGCCTTTTGCGCGGGTCGGCGGGCAGATCGACGTGACGGTGTCGGCCATTGGTGATTCCAAAAGCCTGTTGGGTGGCACCCTGATCATGACACCGCTCAACGCGGCCGATGGGCAAATCTATGCTGTGGCGCAAGGCACGGTTCTGGCCGGTGGCGCCGTGGCTGAGGGCGAGGCTGCTTCGGTTGTTCAGGGAGTGCCGACCTCCGGCGTGATCCCCTCGGGCGCACGGGTTGAGCGTGAGATCGATTTTGACCTGTCAACCTTAACGCAAATGCGCCTTGCCCTGCGCGAGCCGGACTTCACCACCGCCAGCCGGATTGAGAATGCGATCAACACAGAATTCAACCGCGCAGTGGCGATTATGCGGGATTCCGGTACGGTGGAACTCAACATTGCGGCAACCCAGTCGGTTTCAACCGCGCATGCGCTGGGTCGGATCGAAAACATTCTGGTCGAACCGGAAACCAAAGCGCGCGTCGTGGTCGATCAGCGCTCAGGGACCATCGTCATGGGGCAAGAGGTTCGGATTTCACGGGTCGCGGTATCACAAGGCAATCTAACCCTGACAGTCGAGGAATCCCCCATCGCAGTTCAGCCTAACCCTTTTGCCCGCGGCGAAACGGTTGTGGTCCCCCGCACTTTCGCCGGTATCGAAGAAGAAGAGGGCACTGGGTTGGCCGAAATCCCCGAGGCAACTACCCTGTCCGAGGTTGTGGCCGGGCTGAATGCGCTGGGCGTGTCGCCCCGCGACATGATCGACATACTGAAAACGATCAAGGCCGCCGGGGCATTGCACGCTGAGTTTGTAGTTCGATAAGCAAACAGAACCGAGCAGGTGGCGGGATCAGATGCCCGCCATCACTTGGATTTCCAGCTATCAAGCCAGCGGCGGAACCCGTTGCGCTTTTCTTCGATCGCATCACCGGCGGCATAAATCCCATCTTCCATATTCTCAAGCATCGGGTCGATACGGCGTTGCCGGAACCGACGCCAGCGCACCCAAATAGCCCAGACGATGGCAAAGAAAACCGTCAGAAAGATGATGTTGAACCATGGGATCAGCCGCACATCAGGGCTGTCCACCGGGCGCACCGAGACCACATTGGGAAAGATCGACATAAGCTGATTGCGCCAACCATAATGGCGCAAAACCACCCATTGCGGGTTATCCGCAGTCGACACGAGATTGGTCAGTTCCGCCTGTAGGTTCGAACTGTCGAGTTTGAAATAGGGCGGCCAGCCCCAGCCGGTATCCTCATTGCGATAAACGCGCGGTTTCCCGTTCGGGCGGAAGGTCTCCACAAATCGCACATCTCGGTTGACAGTCTGCGCGCCCTCTTGGCCTGTATCTTGCTGTGCCCAGAAGATCGAGTTCTCACCAAAATCGACGCGCCGCACCTCGGTTTTTACGATCCGCACCACATCTTGCTGTGGCAAGGTGTATTCCAGCACCGAGGCAACAAGCCCCCAAAACACGATGATGAATACCCATTTGACATAGACCATCTATCCGGCCCTCATTTGAAATTAGTAATATAGATCAGCAGGGCAATGGCCCCAAGCGGGATGACATAGACACCCAGCAGCAGTTTCTTGCGGAACGATTTGTCATATTGCCGCATTCCCCGCTCGAGAAAAGCCTCTCGATCACCGTGCAGCCCTTTTTTTTCCCAATGCGCGATCAACTTACGCCGACGGACGAGGCGGGAATAGATCGACAGCCCGACATAGATCACGGTCAGAATGATCAGCAGTGGAATTAGAAAACGGATTGCGACAAGCATTCAATTCCTCCCAACTGCGCCCCAGGGACCAACGCGTGCGATGATGTCATCGCTAATCCGGTCACTGCCGCTCATGTCCGGTTCATGCCCGAACAGCGCAGCGCGGGCGCCCGCCTTGTCCACCTGATACTCGCGCGCAAGAAAGTCGGCAACATAGGCTTTCTTGGTCTCGGGCCAACCGGCATAGGTGTTGTAAAACAGTTCTTTGTGGCAGATGAACATTTGGCGCGGGTCCAGCGGGGCCAGCTCAGCCAGCAGCATGTTCACCAGATCACGGTTCGGCGTATCGGTGGCCCGCAACGTGTAGAAATAGGCCGGATGGTCCGAGGTGATGCGCGGCCACGGACCACCATCCTTCGCCCAGCGCAGTAATTGGCCCAAACCGTGATAAGCCTCGGGCAGGCGGTCTGCGTGATTACGGGCCAGCCGCCGCATGTCGCCACGATCCAGCCCCGTCAGGTCAACGCCCGCATCCGCCGCCGCGTCGACGGTCAGGAAATCCATCTTTTGCTGCAGGATCGCGGTAGCATCCACGCCCCGCGCTTTGACGATTGGTTCGACCAAGTCGTTATAGTCAAGAAACTTGGCGATCTGATTTCGCTGCGACGGCTCGAACGTGTATTTGATCTTCAGATCCTCGGGCTTTTTGCCCATACAGATCGCCGCCGGGTGGTCCAGATCAGGAAACAGATAGAGCCCGCCGAAATGCGCCGTCCAGAAGTTGCGTTGCTCAAACGCGGTGTGGCGCAGGCGAACGGGGTTGCGGGTGACATCACCGGTTTCCTTGGCGGTTTCAATCATCCTGGCGATCAGAACGTCATCGAACCATGCATCCTCTTCGGTTTTGAACTGTTCGACCATGCCCGCCAGCTGCTGCGCCTTGCGCAGGGTGCCGCCTGCAGTGTCGGCCTCGATCTCGATCTTTTTGATGTTCAGTAGGTCACGCGGCGAGGTGAGCTTGATGACCGAGTTCACCATCTCCCCGGCCACCGCATCGGTGGCGGTCAGGGCGAACAGCTGCGCCTCGTTCATCTCGATAAATTCGCGCAGAATATCGCGCGAGGTTGAGAATTTGACATTCAGCAGCGGCGCGCGTTTCTGTTCGGTCGTCAGCAGGATGAACTGCCGGTTGACGCCGTTGGGGTTGAGGTAGAGCTCATCCTCCAGCTCAATCCCCACCTCGGGCGAATAGCCCGAGATATCGACATGGAAATCCGTCAGCGCCGTGGTCCTGCCCGCCAGATGCTGCAGCGCGCGGTTATACCGCTCGACCAGAGCCGGGCTGGAAATGTGGACGAGGTTGCCGAACATCAGGCCTTTTTTGATGAGGCGGATCATTGCTCGTCCTCATTTCCGTCCAATACAAGCGAAATCACTTCCTTCAGCAGCAGTGCCGAGTGCTCTACTTTTAAGTCACTACGATACATTTTTCCTGCAAGTGAGATTTTATCGTAGTTTTCAAGAAGGCCATCGAAGTACCAAACTACTTCAAGCAACTGTGTTTTTTGGCTGCCAAAGCCGTTGTCTATGCTGGTCCTTAAATCTACTCGCCCATCTCTAAAAAACCGTACTGCCTTTTCAAGGCATGAATTCAGTGCCCAGTAGTACTCAGCTAATTCATTTATTTCTTCACGTGGCACCAAACCAAACTGGGTTAGCGTATGAGGTGGTTTTTTGTGACGCACAAAATAGCTGATCGTTTCTCTGTGAAGAGCGTCAAAACGACGTTTCACCCCCAATAAAACTGCTTCTTGGTTTTTATCCTCTTGTTGACTAGAGATCAGTTTAAATTGATCAATTTGAGCATCTGCCATTTTTTGCGTGGCAATGCGTTGCTCTTCCAATTCTTGCCTTTGCTCCGATAATTCCTGCGACTGTAACCAAACAGTAGTAATCAACCAAACAAAGGCCAATGCCCCGGCAAACCCAGCAAGAGTGTCTCCAACTTCGTTAGGAGGAGAGTTTAAGAAACTTGCCCACTTTCCGTTTTGGCAGGTTTGGCCAACCCAAAAATTTGGCTGGCAAACTGGCTGAAGAAACACAAACGAGCCCAGCGCAACCACTAATATAGTTGCGATAACTCCCCACATGACTGGGTTAGCGCTTCGCCAGAAACGTTCGGTTGTCTTACTATTCACCCCTTCTCCTCCAGATACCGCCGCTTGGCCTCTTCCATCCGGCCCATCTCACGCACCGCGTTCTCGATGGCGACCTCGTCGCTCTTGTCGGCATAGCGGAATTCGCTGTCGGCGTAGCGGTTGATCTCTTGTATCACCATCTCGACCGTGATCGGCTGGCGTAGGTCCTCAATCATCGCCTTCTTGGTGTCGTAGTCGCGGAACAGGAACAGGTCGGGGTTTTCCATCCATTCGTCGGGCAGTTCGAAATCCATCGCGCGGACCTTGACCGCATCGGTGATGTTCTTGATCGCGCGACCGGTGAAACGCTCATCCGCCTGCTGGATCGCCTTGAGGTAGGTGCCCAGCTTGGCGATCGTGTCCATCTGGCCGATATCGCTGGACACCCGGTCATAGACCTGCAGCAAGGCGGCCTCATGCGGGCGAGAGTGGCTTTCGAAACTGGCGGCGACGGCCTTTTTGATCTCCTGCGCGGCATAGGCTTCGTGTTCGCCCAGCGGGATGTCGTGGTTGCGGCCCATCAGCAGGTGCAGGATGTCGATGTAATCCTCGCGCGTCTGCGGCCCGTCCACCAGAAACCGCGCGCCCGCACGCTGGCGCAGGGCGTCGTCTACATTCTCGGGGTAGTTCGAGAACATGCCGAAAGTGCAGTTACCGCGTACAACGGTGTTGGCGCCGGCAAAGCTCTCCATCAATACGGCGGTAATTTCCAGTTGCCCAGCTGACGACTGCCGGTCACCGCGCTTGCCCGCCAGTTGGTCGATATCGTCGATGGTGCCAAACCCAATGACTGAGGGGTCGATGATCGTGTTGATAAACGCCTTGGCGTTCTGACCGGATTTGCCCTGATAGCTGTCGATATTGTCGGTGCTCAGGTTCTGATAGCGGAACGGATAGCCTGCGTTCTGACAGTAGTCATTGATCAGCCCGGCCATCATCTGGATCAGAGTGGTCTTGCCGGTGCCCGGTTTGCCGTCGCCCATGAAAGTAAAGATGAACCCACCCAGTTCGGCAAACGGGTTCAGGCGGCGGTCGAAGTCATAGGCCATCACCATCTTGGCCAGCTTCATCGCCTGATACTTGGCGATGTGGTTGCCAACCACTTCGTTCGGTTTCTTGAACGTCATGGTCAGGGTGGTGGATTTGGCCTTCGAGGCGGGTTCAAACCCTCGGATCGTCAGATCATCGGCCTCGATATGCCAGACGGCGTTGTGGAAGGGGGCCAGATGACCAGCAGATTGCGCGCGCAGGGCGGCTTTTTCCATTAGCTGTTCGGCATAGGCGCTGGTGGCCGCGATCAGATAGGCATCGTCAGGGGCATGTTTGGCCAGCATCTGGTCCAGTTCCCACAATGCGCCATGCAAGGCGAGTTGACCGTTGTCGGTCAAGACCTCTTCGATCTCACCAATATCAGCAGTGGTTTCGCCAAGATGCGAGGACATCAGATAGGCTAAGGCATTGCCGAAAGTATGCGAGGTGATCAGCGCCTCAGCTGTCAGCAATTCCGAAAACTCGGTCTTGCGCGCGGCGGGCAAATCGCCCGCAAGGTTCGCGCGTTTCAGGTCTGCCAGCGGTGTCTGTTCGGCATAGGCTTCAGCCACCGCCAGCGCAATGGCAACCGCACGGCGGATTGCCTGCTGCGTAGTGGCCTGCGGCGGCGAGACCAGCGCATCGCCATCATCCGAAGCTTCGATCCGTTCAACCAGATGCACCCCGTCGGCCCGCACAGTACGCCTTGTCACTAGACCAGGGGTCGTGGACCGAAACCGCCGCCCCGTGGACACACCCGGTGAACGCTCGACCGTCGCATCAACCGCCTTCGCAATCCGCGGCGCGTGTTCAAACCCATTCAGCAAGGCGGTCGCCGCCGGATAATGTTTGCGTATATCCGCTTCACGCAATTCCATCTGATCAGACGTCAAATTCATCTCAACACCGCCCTTGCTTCATCTTTTCAAAAATACTCTCGCCGAAGGCGAAATCCTCAATATCTCAACACCTGCCCGGTCTTGCTAACGACGAACTTGCGCACGTCGGCAAATCCCGGCGGGTTGCGCTCGGCCAGCACCTGGAACGGGCGCTGGGGCAGGATGATGGATCGCTGCGTGCTTGTGGCACCGGTCTCGGCCCCCTGCCCGCCGAACGGGTCCAAAGCGAACACCTCACGTTCGACGGTGGAAAACCACCCGGCGCGTTCTTCGATCACGTCTTCGCTCTCCAATTCTTCAGTGGTCCAGGCCAGCGCCCAGTCCTGACCTTCGGGCGCCTGCGCGTCTTCCAGCACCTGCCGCAGTGGCCCGGATTGCTCCGTATAGGCCGAGGAATACATCGGGCCCACGTGGATGCGGCGCAGGTGTTTGGGGTGCAGGTCATCAAAATCCTGATCGAAGCCCTTGGCGATGGTCACCAGCTTTAACCCGCCCAGAGATTGTGCCATCAGATGCGCCTGAACTTCGGGCCAGCGACGCTGATCCTTCGGCAGGGCGGTTTTGCCACTGTCCTCCAACTGCATTAGATAGATAACCGGCAGGTTGATCTGGCTGTCATAGACCGCCCAGTGGATCATGAACTTGCGCCGCTCGCCTTCATTCCCGATCCAGTGGCATTCAGGATCGTTGCGGGACCAGAACAGCTGACCTTTCAGCAATTCCTCGTAATAGAGCCTTTGGGACAGTGCGAATTGCAGCTTGGTGGGGATTTCCTGTTCGCTGATGATGGTGCGCACCATGTCGGTTTTCAGGTCGTCCTCTGAGGGCATATTTGCCAGATGTACTTGCGCCTGCTGCGCGTCGTTGGCCATGGTCAGCAACTCCGCCGCCACGGGAAACCCGCTGTCGCGCTTGTCCATCGCAAGGCTGCCAAAAAAACGCCCCGTATCGCGCCCGACCAGCAGGTACTTCATGCTGAGCGCACGGAACGTGTAGAGCAGCCCCGAGAGGTAGCGCGACACGATCCGCACCTCTTGCTTGCTGATCGCGCCCTCGGCCTCCATCGTCGCAGCCACACGAAGGAGATGGACGGTGATTACCTCAAATTTGCGGAAATAGCGGCGCGAGGCGAAGGTGTCGGTCAGGCCGACATGGTCTTGGGTGGGGTTAGTCATTATCCACGCGCTCTTTTCTTTGTCGGCGGCCGAACAACTTCTGATCAAGCTGTTCAAGTTTGATCAGACCGTTGGCAAACAGAACGCAAAAGCAGAATGTCATCAATAGAACACCCGCTATCAATATAAGTTTAGCTATCAAAGAATCCGGGGTCCAATCAGCTGTCAGAAGAAGCAAAGTTAGGAACCCACCAAAGACAACAAAGAGAATCCCTATCCTGAACCTGTAGCGTATTCCTTTTGGCTTGCCTTTGGAACGGAACGTCACTGAAGCGCCTCACCCCCCATACAAGTTCTTATCATGCTTCTCGACAATCGACGCGAACCGACGGGCAAAGCGTTCATCCGCCTTGGCCTTTTTCTCCAGCACGTCGCGGGCAAAGACCATGTGGTCCTCATGCGCCTCAAGCATGTCGGCCATCTTCTGGTTGGTCGCGGTGCCGATGGCGGCCATGGCGGTTTGCGCCTCTTGGTCGGTCTGCACGCCGATCTCGTTGATGCGGTGGGCCACGTCCTGCTGCTGCGCGGTTTTCAGCGATTTGGTCAGGGCGTCATACAGCACCACGCGCTGTTGCGTGTCTGTTTGCAGCTTGTTGATCAGCACCATCTGCGTCGCCGCCTGGTTCTGCAGGGAATCGACCCAGGTCTTGCCCTTTTCGATATAGCGCTCAAGCGTCTGGGACTTGGCCAGCTTGACCTGCTCTTCCTGAACCTTGGCGTTGTATTGCTTGTTCATCTCAGCCAGTTCGGTTTCCAGCTGGGTCCGCGCGGCGGCGTCCTGTTCGACGCTGATCTTGTTTTCCAGCGTGATGATGGCCGGGTCCATGCCCTGAATTTCAGCGCGCAAGGCTTCCAGTTCGGCCACGGTCGCCTCGCGGTCGTCCAGAGTGACGGTCAGGTTGTCCTCAACCTTTACCCGCTGCTCCTCCAACACCGACAACTGCCCTTCCAGCAGCTTGACGATCACGTCGGATTTGGCGATCAGGTCCTGCAGCTTGTCGTCGATATTGGCGGTGCGCATGCGCTCCTGCCGCATCGACTCGGATTTGGCTTTGGCAAAGATGCCGACAAACGATTCCCACCCGGTTTTCGATCGCATCTCGTCGAAATCCTTGGAAAACGCGTTGGTCACATCGTCCAGACCCATGATCAGCTCGGCGATATTGGCGTTCATCACCTCAGTATGGGCGTGCACATCCTCAAGCGTGGCATTTTCGATGTCGATATCCGCCTCGGTGGTGCCGATCTTGGCGCGGGCGGCCTCAATCCGCGATGTCAGCCCTTCGATCTGTGATTGGCTTTCACGGACTTTCGCCTGAGTCTCTTCGATCAAGGCATCAAATTGATGGTTCGACATCTCTGCTATCCCTTTTTTCTTTATTTACCCAATAAGATAGGGAATGTTACGGGTGTTTACATCCCCTTGGGTCCAAATTTCCTCCAGACTTTTACAAACTCAGCCTGAAAAAGATAGGCGTGATGCACGGCCTTGAACTGAAGGTTATTTGATCAAATCTGGATTGACCCGCTGGCGATAGTGGACATAGACATTCCCGACCCCACCTGATTGGGTGCGTTGAACCAATTTTCTGCCGGAGGCTGACCCATGCTGGACGCGACAACCGATCTGAAATCCCTTCTGAAAAACCCTGACCTGCTGGTGACCAAAGCCTATATTGGCGGTCAGTGGGTGGATGGCGACAATGGCACCCTTGCGGTGACCAACCCGGCCCGCGGGGATGTGGTGGCCGAGGTTGCCGATGTCAGCCGGGCGCAGGTGGCAGGCGCCATCGCTCAGGCCGAGGCTGCGCAAAAAGAATGGGCCAAGCTGACCGGCAAAGAACGCGCTGCAATCCTGCGCCGCTGGTTCGACCTGATGATGGAAAACGCCGAGGATCTGGGCAAGATCCTGACCGCCGAACAGGGCAAGCCGCTGGCTGAAGCCGTGGGTGAAATTGCCTATGGTGCCTCGTTCATCGAATTCTTCGGCGAAGAGGCCAAGCGTGTGTATGGCGAGACCATCCCCGGCCATCAGCGCGACAAGCGGATCACCGTGCTGAAACAGCCCATCGGTGTGGCGGCTTCGATCACTCCGTGGAATTTCCCTAACGCAATGATCACACGCAAGGCGGCCCCGGCGCTGGCCGCAGGTTGCGCCTTTGTGGCCCGTCCGGCGACGGAAACGCCGTTGTCAGCGCTGGTGCTGGCGCTGCTGGCGGAACAGGCGGGCGTACCTGCCGGCGTGTTCAACGTTGTGCCCTCGTCTCAGGCCAGCGAGATCGGCAAAGAGTTCTGCGAAAACCCCGGCGTGCGCAAGCTGACCTTTACAGGCTCGACCGAGGTGGGGCGCATCCTGCTGCGTCAGGCCGCCGATCAGGTCATGAAATGTTCGATGGAGCTGGGCGGCAATGCACCTTTCATTGTATTCGACGACGCCGATCTGGATGCGGCCGTCGAAGGCGCGATGATGTGCAAGTTCCGCAACAACGGCCAGACCTGTGTCTGCGCCAACCGCATCTATGTGCAGGCCGGTGTATACGACGAATTCGCGGCCAAGCTGAAAGCCGCAACCGAGGCCCTGCACGTCGGCGACGGCCTGAACCAGGGTATCACCACCGGCCCGCTGATCAGTGACGAGGCCGTCGCCAAGGTGCGCGAACACATCGCCGATGCCACGGAAAAAGGCGGCGTTATCCTGACCGGCGGCCTGCCGCATGATCTGGGCGGTACCTTCTTTCAGCCCACCATCGTCACCGGCGTGACGCAGGACATGAAGGTCGCGCAAGAGGAGACCTTTGGCCCGCTGGCCCCTCTGTTCAAGTTCGAGGACGAGGATGATGTCATCGCCATGGCCAATGACACGATCTTTGGTCTGGCTTCCTATTTCTATGCCAAGGACCTGAGCCGCGTCTACAAAGTGGCCGAGGCGCTGGAATACGGCATCGTGGGCGTGAACACCGGCATCATCTCAACCGAGCTGGGCCCGTTCGGCGGCGTCAAACAATCCGGCCTGGGTCGCGAAGGCAGCCATCACGGCATGGAAGACTATCTTGAGATGAAATACATCTGCATGTCGGTCTGATCCGTCGATATCCCATATTTGGATGCGCTTGCCACAAAAAAAGCGCATCCAAAGCATCACCATACTTCAGTGGGCGGTGCCGCCCGCGCCTCAGCAATACTCTGTTCTGGTCGATTGGGTCGGTGACCGAAGGAACCAACTTTCGACCCCTGCTTGGGGTCGGTTCCGCGAAATTATTTGTGGGACTTTTCTATTAATGTCTGTTTTGAGCCCTTATATACCTCGCTTCATTAAATAGATTTGAGAATTTCAGGAGGGTTCGAAGTTACGACATCAATCGTATGGTCAAGCGTGTTGATCTGATAGTGTATCAAATCTCCGGGAAATTCTGATGTCGCCCAAGTACTTCGTTCCACAAACTCCAAGTAAAATGATTTCGAGAAAACTCGAAGCCAACCCCCGACCGAAATTTCTTGATCGCCTTGTTGAGCAAGCATTTCAGCAGTCACCGAATACGCAACGAAGTCATAAAAGCTTAAGCGCAACTCATCGCTTTCGGGCTTGATTTTAAGGGGATATACGCCGTCAATTCCGCCAACGCTTTCTGGTTCAGAGGCCTTTGTTGCGGCAGCTATGTCCACGACCAACAAGCTTTGATTGATGGTCTGAATCCGCTTGGTTTGCCAATTCTCGCTGCCGTTAGCCCAAACAACAGTCGGATGATCGTTAGTCTTCCAAAGGTCAGTCATTAAGTATCTCAACTACAGCGACTAAGAGACAGCCTATTTCACCCTAGTTGGCGGGAACCGAAACTAGCAACAGCAGTTTTGTCCGCATAGCGGCCACTAGCGAGCTTACAAACAACGCCCCGCGTCTGGAGGAACGCGGGGCGCATGGTGCGGCGGCCCAGAGAGGAGGAGACCGCCGCGGCGTGTGGGTCTACCGCCTTAGTTCACGGCTTTGGCGTCGACCACATCCTTTTCAATGGCATTGGCCGATGCGATCTCGATTCGGCGCGGTTTCAGGGCCTCGGGCACCTCGCGCTTCAGGTCGATGTTCAGCATGCCGTTTTCGTGGTTCGCGCCAGTAACACGCACGTGGTCGGCCAGTGCAAAGCGGCGCTCGAACGCGCGGGTGGCGATGCCACGGTGCAGATAGCTGCGCTCTTGGTCTTCGGCGGCTTTCTTACCGGCGACGATCAGCGCGTTTTCCTTCACTTCGACCGACAGGTCATTTTCCGAAAAACCGGCGACAGCGACCGAAATGCGATAGGTGTCGGCATCGGTTTTTTCGATGTTGTAAGGCGGATAGCTGGGCTGAGCCACGTCATTGGTCAGAACGCGGTCCATCATGTCTGCGATCTGGTCGAAACCAATGGTTGCGCGGTGCAGCGGTGCAAAATCAAAAGTACGCATGTGTCATATCCTCATATCTGAGCGATCTACGATTTGCCCTCCGTTCGGACGGGCGATTGAGTATGCCAGGCCCCGTTCACGGCGACCCGGTACAATTCACATGGGGAGCATTTCGAACGAGTTCAAGACCCGTCGGATGAGATGAATTTGGCACCGGAACTGGACTTGTCCGACCCCACCTGCAACCGGCGGATCTTGGCCTTGGGCTGGGGTGCATCTCGGCGCAGGTCAGCTTTCAAATCAGAAACGATCCCAGACAGTTCCATGCCATACCCGACCTTGCGCCGACCATCAAAACCACCCGCGGATACAACCGACAGAATCTGCCAGCGCGGTCCCTTTTTTGCCAGAATGGCCGACCCCGAAGACCCAAAGGTTACGTCACAGTCAAAGCTGATCAGCCCGCGACCGCGTTGAAGGATGCTGCACGAACGCTGGCGAGTAATCGCCTCGGATCGGCCTTGCCCGTAGGATGCAACGCTGATCTCGTTGTCGTTGATCCGCCCCTCGTACAACGCAAACGGATCGGCGACGCCGTGCGGGACCGGGGCATCCAGACGCATCAGCGCCACATCGATGCGAACTCGCGGTGCCGAGACCGGCGCATTGGCCACAAAATCCGGATGGGTGGCGATCTGGATGACTTTGCGGTCGGCTAGAGAGTTACCGTTGCTCAATCCAGCACGAAACGTCACTTCTCCGGGTTTATAGGGCCGGCCGGTGGCCTTATCCAACGCACAATGAGCCGCCGTCAGAACCAGATCCCGTGCAATCAGCGTGCCGGTGCAAAAGCCCTTATTGCCGATATCCAGGCGGCCCACCGCCTCCCAGCCATAAAGGTCGTCACGATCCGTCAGCTTGCGTTTTGCGGTTTGCGCATGGGATGCGGTCGACAAGACAGACAAGCATAACAATGTGCCCAGCAGAATTCGTATCATGGCTTGATGAACCTCGCGCCAATGTTTCTTTTGGATGTACCCTCAGGGGGCGCAGCCAGAAACCCGCGCCCAGCCGACAGTTCAGCTTGCAACAGGCGCAGCGACCCTTCGACCGGGGTACCGACGGCAACGCGCTGGCCGTTCAACTCGGCCTTGGCAGCCACCACGGACACGATGCGCGGGCGGTCACCCTCAAAGGAAAAAACCGGCGCGCCCGAAGAGCCGAACTCGACATCGCAGGACATCACCAGAACTTCTGACCGGCGGGTCATGACCGAGCAGACCTCTTGCAGCGCCGGGGCTTCGGCCCTGTCCTGCCCGTACGAGACAACGCCCACCTCTTCCCCACGACGGGGGCGATCGCCGGTTTCGAACGGGATCACAGTGGTGTTGCGAATGGGTTGCCACAGCTCGATCAGTGCAATGTCATTGCGCAACCGTGCCGTCGAAGTTTCGTTGTCATAGCGATAGTCCGGATGCACCACCGCCTGCCGCGCCGCACGATAGGCGGACGCGCGGCCCAGACGCCACGCGGCCAAAAACTCGACCCCGGACAGATCGATCCGCTGACCGGTTGTTTTGTCGTACAGGCAATGCGCGGCGGTCAGCACCAAAGTAGGTGAGATCAGCGTACCCGTGCAAAACCCCGATCCGTTTATATCCAGACGGCCAACGGCCATCCACGCCCGCCCGGCATCGGTGGTATCCAGGCTTTTTAGCCCACTATCCTGCGCCGCGGCCGCTATCGGCATCAATGCCAGCGCTAAAGCCCTGATCCAGTTTTGCAAGCGGTTCTCCGGCGTTGCTGTTGGATCACCTTCCTACGGTCGTGGTGGGGCAAAAATAGGGCAGCCGTGCCGGGTTTGGTTTCGTCCGAAAACTGATGCGCCGCTGCATCAACCGGGCTTATCTGAGGATCGGAATCTTTGCCCCATCACCCGGTTGCAAGGCCCGTGGTTTGGGGCCACCGGTGGCCCAGTCCAACAATTCAACCGTGTGCAAAACCGGAATATCTGTGCCCGAGCCGATTTGCATCATGCAACCAATATTGCCAGCCGCGATCATGTCCGGTCTCTTCGCCTCAAGCGTTTTCACTTTGCGCTGCTTCAACTGGCCCGAGATTTCCGGCTGCATCAGGTTATACGTACCAGCGCTGCCACAGCACAAATGGCTGTCAGCAGGCTCTAATACGGTGAATCCAGCCTTTTTCAACAAAGTCTTGGGATGAGTTTTGATCTGTTGCCCATGCTGCAGAGAACATGCCGCGTGATAGGCAACAGTCAAGTTCTGGTTCGTACCTTCGGGAAGGTCCAGAAGCATCAGCAATTCGCTGACATCCATCGCGATATCCGCCACCCGCGCGGCGCCTTCCGCCAGCGGATCGTTTCGGAACATGTGCCCGTAATCCTTGACCGTCGTGCCGCAACCCGAGGTGTTGATAACAATGGCGTCCAACCCACCGCCATCCATCTCGGCCGTCCAGGCCTTTATATTGGCTTGGGCCGCTTTGTGACTGTCGCCGGTCTTGCCCATGTGATGGGTCAGCGCGCCACAGCACCCGGCTCCTTTGGCAACCACAACCTCACACCCCAACCGGGTCAGCAGGCGAATGGTTGCGTCGTTGATATCGGTGTTCAGCGCCTTTTGCGCACAGCCCGTCATCAAAGCCACGCGTTTCTTGCGCGGTCCCTTGGACACAAAGCTTTGCGGGTCGTCATTTCGGCTGACCGGAGGGATATGCTTGGGCGCCATATCTAACATCGCCCGCAGCCGCGCATCCGGCATGAGGAAACGAAGCGGGCGACCCAGTTTCGCCCCTAGTAGCGCCCAGCGGAATCGTGTCGGGTAGGGCAGAATTTGCGCCAGTATCCAGCGCAGCGCACGATCACTGAAGGGGCGATTGTAATTCTGTTCGATATAGTCCCGCGCGTGATCAACCAGATGCATGTAATGCACGCCGGACGGACAAGTTGTCATACAGGCCAGGCAGGACAGACAACGATCGATGTGTCGTACCGTTTTTTCATCCGGCACACGCTCATTCTCAAGCATGTCCTTGATCAGATAGATACGTCCGCGCGGGCTGTCGAGTTCGTCGCCCAGTACCTGATAGGTGGGGCAGGTGGCAGTACAGAACCCGCAATGAACACAGCTGCGCAGAATTTCATTCGCGCGCTGGGTCGCCGGGTCCTTTAGCTGTTCTTCGGTAAATGTCGTCTGCATCAATTTATCCCATCAGGCCCGGATTGAAGAGGCCGCATGGATCAAAACGCTGTCTTAATCCCTGTGTTAGAGCCTTAACTTCGACAGGTTCAGGCTGAAATTGACCCAAAGTTTCTATTGTATCTGCTCCAGCCCGTACCAGTGTTGCGTGGCCGTCAAATGCACCCAAACGTGCGCGCAGATCGGTTCCTTGTGAGACCCGCGCCCAGATCAAACCCCCGCCCCAATCGAACAAAAGCTGGTCCGCCGCCAGACTCCTCGAAACTTCGGGCGCGTCGCTTGGCTTGACCGAAATCCGCCAGACGTCGCCGTCTAGACCCTGAAACGGCTTAACATCACGCAGACCTTGCCACAGGTCCGCAGAATCCGGGATTTCTGTGACCTCACCAAATCTGGTCAATACTGATCTCAGCTGGCCAAAGCGATAGGACACCGAATCGGAAAACCCCTCGATCCGCAAATAGGTGCGCCCATCTTGAGGGTCATACGCGGCCCCGTTGACCTCAAATGGAGATTTCAGCGCTGCGGACATGGCTTGCACTGCGTCTTCAGCATCCGCGACCTGTACAGCCAAGGTCGCGGTGGATTCGGGCTTTGGCAGCACTTTCAGCGACACTTCGGTTAATATCCCCAACGTGCCCCAGGACCCTGCCATCAGTTTGACCACATCGTATCCGGTGACGTTTTTCATCACCCGGCCACCGTTCTTGATCACCTGCCCATTGCCATCGACATACCGCACACCCAGCAGGAAATCCCGGCAGGCCCCGGCTTGAATACGCCGTGGGCCCGAGATATTGGCCGCCACGACACCGCCGATGGTGGGCTCTCCGCCCGTGCCCAGCAGACCACGATGATCCATAGGCTCAAACGGCAATTGCTGGCCTTCTGCTTCCAGAGCGGCCTCAATTTCGGCCAAGGGTGTACCGGCCTGCGCCACAAGGGTCAGAGCGCCGGGTTCATACAGGTTTATGCCGCTTAAGCCCACGGTGTGAATGGTTGCGTTTGGCCCGCCAATACCACGGGTGCCACCACCGGCAATACGCACCGGATGGCTCAGTCCGGCCACCATCTCGGCCAGTTCGGTTTCCGTCTTGGGTTTCATCGCATATCTTTTGTGTTAGAGCCTATTATTCCGCAGCCAGACGCACATCGCGCCGGGATGCTGACGCGTCCAGAGGGAACACTTTGGCGGGGTTCAGCAACCATTTCGGATCAAACACATCCTTGATCGACATCTGTGCTTCCAGGTCTTGCGGCGCGTATTGATGTGTCATCAAATCCCTCTTTTCCACGCCTACCCCGTGTTCACCCGTCAGGCAGCCGCCTACATCGACGCATAGCCGCAGAATGTCGGCGCCAAACGCCTCGCATTTCTCAAGATCACCGGGTTTGTTGGCGTCGAACAGGATCAGAGGGTGCATGTTACCATCACCCGCATGAAACACATTACCGACGGGCAGGCCGTAGTCTTGGCTCATCTCGCCGATCCGGCGCAACACTTCGGGCAGGGACGAGACCGGGATCGTACCGTCCAGACACATATAGTCGTTCATCTGCCCCATGGCCCCAAAGGCCGATTTCCGGCCCAGCCAAATCTTGGCGCTTTCCTCAGACGATTGGCTTTCGCGAATTTCCACCGGGTTATGGCGTTTGGCAATCTCGACGATCTTCGACAGCTGATAGTCGATCTCAGCCTCGGACCCTTCGACCTCGATGATCAGCAGCGCCGTGCAATCGGGATAGCCTGCTTTGGCAAAATTCTCACAAGCCCTGATGCACAGCGTGTCCATAAACTCGATCGCGACGGGCAGAATGCCCGATTTAATAATATCCGAGACACAATGCCCGGCGACTTCGTTGTCGTCGAAACCAATCAAAACCGGCCGGGCGCCCTCGGGTTTGCGCAGTATGCGAAGCGTTGCTTCGGTCACGACACCCAATTGCCCTTCCGAGCCGCAAATCACCCCCAGCAGGTCCAATCCACCTGCATCCAGATGCGCGCCGCCGATTTCAACCACACTGCCGTCCATCAAAACCATGGTCACGCCCAGCAAGTTGTTGGTCGTCACTCCGTATTTCAGGCAATGCGCCCCGCCGGAATTCATCGCTACATTGCCCGCGATGGCGCAGGCCAGTTGTGACGAAGGATCGGGGGCGTAAAAGAAATCCTCTTCCTCAACGGCCCCGGTCACGCTCAGATTGGTGCGGCCGGTCTGAACGCGGATATAGCGATTGTCATAATCGGTCTCCAACACCTCGTTCATGCGGGCGATGCCCAGAATGACGCAATCCGCCGTCGGCAATGCCCCGCCCGCCAGAGACGTGCCCGAACCGCGCGGCACAACCGGCACGCCTTCGGCATGGCAGATGCGCAGCACGTCCGAGACCTGTTGCGTGGTCGCCGGCAGCACCGCCAGCATCGGAGGACATTTATACGCCGTCAGCGCATCGCATTCATACGCGAGGGTTTCAGCAGCATCATGGATCACGGCATCTTGGGGCAAAACCTCCAGCAATTGCTGCAAAACGGCGTCCCTGCGGCGCAGAATATCTGGGTTTGGCGTTGGCATGTCCATGGCGAGCCCTCCGGTTTGGTAAATTAATATTACCAATTTCTACATCTGGCAAGTTCTCTTGGCCGCGCGTAGTGTCGCGACCATGACCTGGATTGAACGCGCCCTGGTGTTTTCACCACTCGACTATGCGGCCATTTTGCTGCTGTTTTGTGCCTGGCAGTGGATCGGCTGGCGGATCGACAACCCTTCACCGCGCAAAAACTCCGTCACGATGATGATGGATGATTTTCGCCGCAACTGGATGCACGAGATGGTAACGCGCCAACCGCGCATGTTTGATGCGCAGATGGTTGGCACCATGCGGCAGGGCAGCACGTTTTTCGCCTCGACCACGATGATTGCCATTGGCGGCGGGCTGGCCTTGCTGGGCAATACCGAACGTCTGGCCGGGGTGGCGCAGGATCTGGCCATAGGCAGCGCCCCGGCGCTGGTCTGGGAGATCAAGATTTTGATTGTACTGGCATTTCTGTCCAACGCGTTTCTGAAATATGTCTGGGCGCACCGCCTGTTCGGCTATTGCGGGGTGCTGATGGCCGCCGTGCCCAATGACCCCGAAGACCCGCAGGCCTACCCCCGCGCCGCGCAAGCCGCCGAGATCTGCGTCACCGCCGCACGCAGCTTTAACCGTGCCCTTCGGGCGACCTATTTTGCGCTGGCCTCGGTGACATGGATATTGGGGCCGGTTGCCCTGATCATCGGCACCACCGTCACCTTTGGCGTGTTATACCGGCGGGAATTTGCCTCGCATTCACGATCGATCCTGATGGACCTGCCACCCAACACAGGTTCGTGATGACGCGGGTGCGTCGCACACCCTATTGTCAGCGCATGCGATACCTGATTCTCAGCGCCTTTCTGGCCAGCCCTGCCCTTGCCGATCCGTCGGTGATCGAGAATGTCTCAGCCCGTCAGAGCGGCGATATATGGCGATTCGACGTGACGATCCGCCATCCCGATACCGGCTGGGATCACTACGCCGATGGCTGGCGCGTGCTGGATATGGACGGCAACGAGCTGGGCATGCGCGTGTTGCACCATCCACATGAGAATGAGCAGCCCTTTACCCGGTCGCTAAGCGGTGTGGCCATTCCCGAAGGTGCCACACAGGTTCAGATTCAGGCACGCTGCAATGTTGATGGTTGGAACGAAGACACTACGGTCGTTGATCTGAACTGAGGCTCAGAACACGCCCAGGGTCAGACCCGCAGCCAAAGCAGCACCGATCTCGCGACATTGGTCCAGTTGGTCGTCTGGAACAGTCTTTTCCGCCAAAATCGCCTCGGGCGTTTGCGCATGGGTGCAGATGATCAGTGGCGGTTGCACCTCTTTCAACCGCCAGCCAGTTGCGATCCGGGCGATTTGGCGCGCGGCGTTCTCGCCATCGGACCCAGCGCACACCATCTGGGCATAGGGACGGCCTTCGATCTTGCCCAGTACGGGATAATAGCTGCGGTCGAAAAACTCTTTCATCAAACCCGAAATCGCGGCCAGATTCTCGGGCGCGCAGAACAGGTAACCATCGGCGCGAAGGAGATCGTCCGGTCCGGCCTGGTCGGCGGGTTTCAGGATGGTTTCGGCCTCATCCTGCGCGGCCTCAGCCGCGGCTTCGGCCATTTGCCGGGCGCCGCCGGTGCGTGAATGGTAGACGATCAATAGCTGCGCCATGTCAGACCCGGTGGTAAGGGCCGCCCGACAGGATGGTTGCAGCCCGGTACAGTTGCTCGGCCAGCATCACACGGACCAGCATATGGGGCCAGACCATTGACCCGAATGAGATGGAAAAATCGGCCTCGTCCCGCAGATTAGGGTCTATTCCGTCCGCCCCGCCAATGATCAGCGCCAAATCCTGACGCCCGGCATCGCGCCATCCGCCCAGTTTCTTGGCAAAATCCGGCGAGGACATCACCCGCCCGCGTTCGTCCAGGGTGCAGATCACAGCCCCCTTGGGCAGTGCCTTGCGCAGCAGCGCACCTTCGGCCCCCATGCCTGCGTTTTTCTTGTCCTCAACCTCGATCACACGTGCAGGACCAAGGCCTAGTGCGCGGCCGGTCCGGTCAAATCGGGTCAGGTAATCGTCAAGCAGGGTCTTCTCCGGTCCGGCACGCAATCGCCCGACCGCACAAATGCTTATACGCATATTTCTCTCGCCGCCGGCCTGTTAATGCAGACCGGGATGGCGCCTCAGTTCGCCGAGGCGCTGCCGCCCTGGGGCAGCCACATCTTTTCCAGCTGATAGAATTCACGCACTTCGGGGCGGAAGATATGGACGATCACGTCGCCCGTATCGATCAACACCCAGTCGCCGGCATCCTTGCCTTCGACCTTCGAGGTGAATCCGAATTCCTGCTTGATTCGATCCGTCAACTTTTCTGCCATGGCCGAGACCTGACGGGTCGACCGACCCGAGGCAATCACCATGTGATCCGCAACCGAGGACTTGCCTTGCAGGTTGATCTGCACGACATCTTCGGCCTTGTCATCGGAAAGTGAGGAAAGGATACGTTCAAGCAGCTTGTCGCTGATTGACTGAGAGTGAGCCATTACATTGGCCCGGTCATCGGCGGGCAAACCCGCCTGGGTATGTAGAGACAGAACATAGTCCTCCTTTGCTGCGCGCCGTAAAACCCCGGCGCCGGGGTACTAATAAGGTAACAAGGGGAATGCAACATTTCAATGAAACGCCGCTATGCGGGGCGCACAGGGGATCACTCTTTGGCGACCTGTTGCGTGGCTGCGCCGGACAACAACCGAACCTCGCGCTGTGGGAAAGGGATGGAAATACCATTGGATTTAAACGCATCCCACAGGGCCAGATAGACATTGCCGCGGATATTGGTCAGGCCCTTGGTCGGGTCACTAATCCAGAACCGCAGGACGTAATCCACGCTGCTGTCACCAAACCCGGTGATGTGGCAGACCGGCTCGTGCTTACCGCCACTTAACACGCGCGTCACGGATTTGACCGCACCGATGGCCGTTGCACGGACATTATGCGGGTCGTCGTCATAGCTGGTGCCGAACTCCAGGTCCAATCGCACGAATTTGTCGGAATGCGACCAGTTCACCACCTGATTGGTGATCAGATCCTCGTTCGGAATCAGGTATTCCCGCCCGTCCCTCGTCACGACCGATACATAACGCGCGCCCAGCGCATTGATCCAGCCGAACGTGTCGCCCAAAGAGATCACGTCGCCCGGCTTGATTGACCGGTCCATCAGGATGATGATCCCGGATATCAGGTTGGACACCACCTTTTGCAGTCCGAACCCGATCCCCACACCAATCGCACCGGACAGCAGCGCAATACCGGTCAGGTCAAACCCAAGCGTGCGGATGGCTGCCAGAAAGACAGCGCCATACAGCAGCACCTGAATGCCCTTGGCCAACAACACCTGCATGGATGGGGTGATGTCGTCATTGTTCATCAGCCCCCGCTCAGCCGCGCGGGTGCCAATACGGGCCAGCGTCAGCAAAATACCGATCAGCAGAACCGCCTTGATGATCCCCAGCGCCGAGATGTGCAGATCGCCGATGGAAATCGCTACGCCGTCCAGAAAATCGGCCACGTCATCGGTCAGATTCAGCGCAATCAGTGTTGCATAGACCCACATGGCCCATTTGAATATCCGCCGTAGGGTCCGGTTGCGCACCAGCCGCGCCACCAGGGCAATGGCCAGCCATGCCAAGGCCAAAGTCGCAAACACACCGATAATGTAACTGCGCGACGGCCAGGTGACTTGCTGCATCAACAGATACAACGCCCAGGACATCACCACGAAATAAACCAGCGTCAGGCGCTGCATTAACTGTACCAATGTACGCAGCCGCCATTTTGGCCAGCCCGAGCGGGACCGGGCCCAGGCCTCCCACCGGCCTTGCGTTGCCAATTTCAAAAGGAGGGCCAACCCCCAAAGAACAACAATGATGACCAACTGGTGCTGTCGCCAACCGGGGGTGACAATCAGTTCGACAAGGTTTTCGAATTGCACGGAAAAGCCCGCGACCATGTTTTCATAAAGGTCCGACAGCGAGCTGGGGATCAGGTCCTGATTCATGGTTCCAGCTTGGACAGCGTTGCACAATGATGCAAGTCTGACACCGGATTGAACCTTGATTGACAGCAAAGCCCGATATATCTGGTGCGCATGAGACTCAATCTGGCCCCTGCACCGACGTTGCAAGACCGCACGCGCCTGCGTGAACGGTTCTTTGGGGCCGCCCGCACGGTTCTGGCCCGCCTATAAGGCGCGTCCAGCCACTCGCCAGCTATTTCTCATTTAAATACGGGAGAGGACCAATGTCCCCCAAAACACTCTATGACAAAATCTGGGATGCCCATGTCGCGCACGAAGCCGATGATGGCACCTGCCTGCTGTATATCGACCGCCACCTGGTCCACGAAGTGACCAGCCCGCAGGCGTTCGAAGGCCTGCGCATGGCGGGCCGCAAGGTGCGCGCCCCGGAAAAAACCATCGCCGTGCCGGATCATAACGTTCCGACTACACCGGACCGCGTGAACGGGATCGAAAACCCGGAATCGCGCATTCAGGTCGAAGCGTTGGACAAGAACGCCAAGGATTTCGGCATTCACTATTACCCAGTGCATGACGTCCGTCAGGGCATCGTGCATATCGTCGGCCCGGAACAGGGCTGGACCCTGCCCGGCATGACCGTTGTCTGCGGCGACAGCCACACTGCCACCCATGGCGCGTTTGGCGCGCTGGCCCACGGTATCGGCACGTCTGAGGTCGAGCATGTTCTGGCCACACAGACTCTGATCCAGAAGAAATCCAAGAACATGAAGGTCGAGATCACCGGCAAATTGCAGCCAGGCGTGACCGCCAAGGACATCACTCTGGCCGTGATTGGTGAGACCGGTACGGCTGGCGGCACCGGCTATGTCATCGAGTATTGTGGCGAAGCGATCCGTGATCTGTCGATGGAAGGTCGCATGACTGTCTGCAACATGGCCATCGAAGGTGGCGCCCGGGCGGGCCTGATTGCGCCGGACGAGACGACGTTTGAATATGTCAAAGGTCGCCCGCACGCACCTAAAGGTGCGCAGTGGGAAGCTGCGATGGACTGGTGGAAGACGCTCTACACTGATGAAGGCGCGCATTTCGACAAAATCGTAACCCTGCGCGGAGAGGACATTGCGCCGGTTGTTACATGGGGCACCAGCCCCGAAGACGTGTTGCCGATCACCGCGACCGTGCCGAACCCCGAGGATTTCGAAGGCGGCAAGGTCGAGGCGGCCCGCCGCTCGATCGAATATATGGGCCTGGAAGCCGGCCAAAAGCTGAGCGATGTGGAAATTGACACCGTCTTTATCGGGTCCTGCACCAATGGCCGGATCGAAGACCTGCGCGCTGCCGCCGAAATTCTGAAGGGCAAAAAGATCAAAGATGGTCTGCGGGCCATGATCGTTCCCGGCTCGGGCCTGGTGCGCGCGCAGGCCGAAGAAGAGGGTCTGGCGGATATCTTCAAAGCTGCAGGCTTTGAATGGCGTCTGGCCGGGTGTTCGATGTGTCTGGCGATGAACCCGGACCAGCTGGCACCGGGGGAACGCTGTGCCGCGACCTCGAACCGCAACTTCGAAGGTCGTCAGGGCCGGGGCGGACGCACCCACCTGCTGAGCCCGGCAATGGCTGCCGCAGCGGCAATCACAGGACGGCTGACAGACGTCCGTGAGTTGATGTAAGGTCCCCTCATATCTAGATATTTGAGGGATTGAACACATGAGTGACTGGATCAAATGGTTCCTGCTGGGGCTGCTGTCGATAGCATTTGGCGTCTTTGCGCTGGGCAATGCGATTGCAGCTTCAGTTGCGGTGACGGTGGTGACCGGGGTGTTGCTGCTGATTGCAGGCGCGTTGCAGGTTGTCGGCGGGTTCACCGTCGAAGGCACCGGCAACAAGATCCTGTCTCTCATCATGGGTGTGGTGATGCTGTTTCTGGGCTGGTCTTTCCTGGATCACCCGCTGCAGGGGACCTTGACCTTGGCGACGGTGATGCTGGTTCTGTTTATGGCAGGCGGCATCGCGCGGGTCATTCTGTCGTTCCAAATGAAAGGAACGCAGTTTTTCTGGCCCACGATGATCTCGGGCATCTTGTCGATCGTCCTCGCCGCTATCATCTGGACGTATGTGGGCAAGGAACCCCAGGCTCTGCTGAGCATTCTGGGGATCTTCCTGGGCATTGAGATGCTGTTCAACGGGTTCGGATTGGTCTTCATGGCGCTCTTCATCAAGAACGCACCCAAAGACGAAACAATAGAAGCGAAACAGGCTTAAACGCGGGGCACGGGCGCAGCCTTCTCCCGCAGGAGTGTGAACATGGAAAAGTTTGACAAAGTCCACGGGGTGGCTGCCCCAATGCCACTGATCAATATCGACACCGATATGATCATTCCGAAAGTGCATCTGAAAACCATTAAACGGTCCGGCCTTGGCGTCGTGCTGTTTGATGAGATGCGCTATCACGATGACGGGCAGGAGAACGAAGAATTCGTCCTGAACCAACCCGCCTATCGTGAAACCGAGATTCTGGTGGCAGGCGACAATTTCGGCTGCGGCTCGTCCCGCGAGCACGCGCCCTGGGCAATCAAGGATTTCGGCATCAAGGTGGTGATCTCGACCAGCTTTGCCGACATCTTCTACAACAACTGCTTCAAGAACGGCATTCTGCCGATCGTGGTCGAAGAAGAACATCACGCGCTGCTGATGGAAGATGCCCATAAGGGTCAGAACGCCCGCATGACCGTGCATCTGGAAGATCAGCAGATCACAACATCGGATGGCGTCGTGATCGAGTTTGACGTCGACCCACACCGCAAACACTGCCTGCTGAACGGTTTGGACGATATTGGCCTCACGATGGAAAAAGACCATCACATCGACAAATTCGAGGATCACGCAGGCCAGGCCCGCCCCTGGGTGTGATTCTGTGGATGAATCTGTGGACACTCAACCTAATGGGGTCGCTTCGGCGGCCCCATTCGCATTCTTGGGGTTAAAAGCTCGAAAACCACAAGATGTAGGTATCAAATTGAGATACACGTCGGATTTGCGTCGAAAATGATGCAATCCCGCACCAGTTGCGCCATCATTTTGCCCGAAAGTACGTGTTTTCTGCACCCTGGCTTGAGCGAAATGTCGCTTATCGTCAATGTTGGCGAGACAGAGGCATCCGTCAAATAATTACGCGGCGGGCACAAGTTGGAACGTAAGTCGGCACAGAATCGGCTACTCCGGTTTGGAAAGGGTTCGGATAGTGATTGCGCGCACAACTGGGGCGGCAATTCGGGGAATAATGGTTGCACTGATGGTGCTAACCCCCGCGTTGTACTTGCCCGTATCGTCAACGAATGGCACCGAGATTGTCGTCTTTCTCGCCATTCTCGCATTCTTTCTGACGTTTGCTGAATATAACTCGGCCTTTCCCAGCTTTATCGAATTCCGCGACGCACCACCTGTGAACCGCCTGCGTTTTGTCGGGTTGATGTCGATGATCACTTTCCTGACGCTGATCTGCAAAAACGCCTATGCGCCCAGCGATCTGACCGGGCTTTTCTATGCGTTGGGGCTGGGCATCGCCAATGTTGTCGATTTCCCTTATTCGCCGGTTCGGCTGGTTGTGCTGGTGCTGCCCGCCGATGCCAACGCGCCGCTGATCGAATTGGTGCGTATCTCAGCCAGTGTGGCTTATGTTGCCGCGCTAGTGACCATTGCCAGCTTTGCCTATGCGGTGAAGATGCGCGGCTGGCCTACCGGCAACGGTGCGTTCAACGTCTGGACCAACCTGCCTCTGTTTGACCCGACCAAGGGCGGGGACGTCGTCACCCGCCTGCAACGGGACGGGCGCCTGAATATCTCGATCGGGGTGCTGCTGCCATTCCTGATTCCAGCGCTGATCAAATTGCTGACTGACTATGCCAACCCGATCTCGCTGAGCAATCCTCAGACCATGATCTGGACCATGAGCGCCTGGGCCTTCCTGCCCGCCTCAATGATCATGCGCGGCATGGCGACATTGCGCATCGCCAATCTGATCGTTGAAAAGCGCCGCGCCTATTCCACGGCTGAGTCCACACAGGCCGCATGATCCGCATTCTTCTTCTGTTGCTGTTGCCGGTAATGGCACAGGCAGAAACGCTGCGCATTGCCACCTTCAACACTGAACTTAACCGCGACGGGCCTGGTCTGTTGCTGCGCGATATCCGGCGCGGCGATCCACAGGTACAGGCGGTGGTCGACGTTCTGGTCGCCGCCCGACCAGATATCGTCAGCTTGCAAGGCATCGACTGGGATATGGACGGGCAGGCTTTGACTGCTTTGGTCGATCTGTTGCGGACCGCTGGACTGGACTATCCCCATCACTTCGCCGCCCAGCCCAATGCAGGGCTTGAGACCGCTTTGGATCTGAACGGAGACGGGCGCACCCATGGCCCGGCAGACGCGCAGGGCTGGGGTCGTTTCACCGGTCAGGGTGGGCTTGCGGTGCTGTCACGGCACCCTATCCGCACCGACACTGTGCAGCAGTTTACGGGTCTGCTG
Organism: Ruegeria sp. CJ9; assembly: GCF_056536625.1. Lineage (NCBI taxonomy): Bacteria > Pseudomonadati > Pseudomonadota > Alphaproteobacteria > Rhodobacterales > Roseobacteraceae > Ruegeria > Ruegeria sp. CJ9. The sequence continues at coordinate 33,789 of NZ_JBQFPY010000011.1, read as the reverse complement.
TGGCGCGATCTGCCGGGCGCGCAACTGCCGGTGACAGAAGACGGCCCCTTCCCATCGGAACAGGCCCAGCGCATTCAGCGCCTGTCTGCCGTGGCCCATTGGATCGTACCTGTGGACACACCGACCGGTGCGCTGGATCTGATGACATTTCACGCCGCCCCACCTGTGTTTGACGGCCCCGAGGACCGCAACGGGTTGCGCAACCGCGACGAAATCCGCCTTTGGTCCGCAGTTCTGGACGGAAAATTGGGGCATAGGCCCCAAGGCCCCTTCGTGATCGTCGGAGATGCCAACCTGGACCCGACACGCGGCGATGGGCGGAAAGAGGCAATACAGGCGCTGCTGGCCGATCCGCGCTTGCAGGACCCACACACAGATCAACCATTGGAGTCCCAGACTACTGTAGTCTGGAAGGCGGTGGGTGAAATGCGGGTGGATTACGTGCTGCCCTCGGCCGACCTGCAAGTTACCGCAGCGGGGGTGTTCTGGCCCAAACCGGGCACGCCTCTGCGCATCGCCGCCGAACAGGCCAGCAGACACCGGTTGGTCTGGGTCGACATTGCTGCGCCCAAGCAGCTTTCGCACTGATCCATTCATTTCACTTCTGTTATTGCCGCCAGGATCGGAACGTGTATTCATTTCTGAATGGACAAATCTCTTACTCATGCCGACTGGTCTTTGATCCAAAGCTTTCTGGCCGTGGCTCAGACCGGCTCGCTTTCGGCAGCAGCGCGACAGCTGGACCGAAGCCAACCTACGCTGGGCCGCCAAATACACGCGCTTGAGGATGAGCTGGGCGTGTCCTTGTTCGACCGGCATGCCCGCGGCCTAAAGCTCAGCGATGTTGGCGCGCAACTGCTGCCGATGGCGCAACAGATGCATTCGGCGATGACGTCATTCAGCCTGACGGCGGCGGGTCAGGCACAGCAACTGGAGGGGACGGTGCGCATCACCGCTTCGGTCTTCGCGTCGCATCACTTGCTGCCACCAATTCTGGCACAGATCAGGGCGCAGGAGCCGGCCATTCAACTGGAACTGGTGGCAACGGACACGATCGAAAACCTACTGTATCGCGAGGCCGACATTGCCGTGCGCATGTATCGCCCGGAACAGATGGACCTGATCTCGCGCTATCTTGGGGATGTGCATCTGTGTTTTTGCGCGGCCCGCACTTATCTGGATCGCGCCGGGCGGCCAACACGCCCCGAAGAACTGTTCGACCACGATCTGGTAGGCTTTGACGCCAATGAACAGATCATCACTAAGATGCGCGCGCGAGGGTGGCCCGCCAGCAGGGACAGCTTCGCCACTCGCTGTGACCTGCAAAGCGCCTATTGGCAACTGGTCCGTGCGGGATGCGGAATCGGCTTTACCCAGATCGAAGTGGCAAAGGCTGATCCGGATGTCGAAATAATACCGCTGGATGTTGATGTTCAGACATTGCCAGTCTGGCTGGCCGCACCGCAGGCCATGCGTCAGACCCCGCGCATTCGCAGGGTCTGGGATTTGCTGGCGGACGGGTTGAAGGCCAGCCTTTAAAGCGCGCCGGTATAGGTGCCGCGCGGCGGGTAGTTGTTGCCCAGAGTGAATTTCAGACCGCCAACAATGTCGGACATGGCAGGTCGGGCAAAGGGCGTGGTCTGTTGCCACGCATAATAAAGCATTCGATTCGGGGCGATGAAGAAATGACCTGGTTCGGCGAACAGGTCAGGTTCGGCGCTGCCTTCGCGCGCGGTTGAGATGCTCAGCCCCCAATCATCCCGCGCCGCAGCCATTGGCAGGCTGTGCCCCACACGCAGCCGCGAAACACCGGCTTTCTCGGCCGTTTCCGCGGCGCGCTCGGCCGTGTCTGTGGTGATCATGATCACTTCGATACCAAGCTCGGCAAATTCATCCAACGCCGCTTCGACCTCGGCCATCTGCTTGATACAGATCGGACAGTGCAGGCCGCGATACTGAATCACCAACGTGCCATTTTCGCCCTTGCCCGTATCCAAATCGAAACGTCCATGGCTTATGGTTTCAATTTTCAGCTCAGGAACGGGGTTTCCCGGTATCAACATGTGTTTTCCTCGTGAATTGGCCGGATCGTCTCATTGACCCGATGCGGCGCAGACGCTAGGGCCTTTGCGACGAAACGCAAGGAGATCCTTCATGTCCAACCCCTCGCTCCTCATCCTGCCCGGAGACGGAATTGGCCCCGAAGTCATGGCCGAAGTGCGCAGAGTAATCGATTGGTTCGGCGAAAAGCGCGGCCTTCACTTTGACGTGAGCGAGGATCTGGTGGGCGGTGCGGCCTATGACGCGCACGGCAAGCCACTGTCGGACGAGACCATGGCCAAGGCGCAGGAAGTTGACGCCGTTCTGCTGGGTGCTGTTGGTGGTCCGAAATACGACGATCTGGATTTCAGCCTCAAGCCCGAACGCGGGTTGCTGCGTCTGCGCAAGGAAATGGACCTGTATTCTAACCTGCGCCCTGCACAGTGCTTTGACGCGCTGGCCGATTTCTCGTCGCTGAAAAAAGACATCGTCGCCGGTCTTGATATCATGATCGTGCGCGAGCTGACCTCGGGCGTCTATTTCGGCGAACCCCGCGGAATCTTCGAAGAAGGCAATGAGCGCGTTGGCATCAACACCCAGCGCTATACCGAATCCGAAATCGAACGCGCCGCGCGCTCGGCCTTTGAACTGGCGATGCGCCGGAACAAAAAGGTCTGCTCGATGGAGAAGGCCAACGTGATGGAATCGGGCATCCTGTGGCGCGAGGTCGTGGACCGTGTGGCCAAGGAATACCCCGAGGTCGAGCTGTCGCACATGTATGCCGACAACGGCGCTATGCAGCTGGTGCGCGCACCCAAACAATTTGACGTGATCCTGACCGACAACCTGTTCGGCGATATCCTGTCGGATTGTGCCGCGATGCTGACTGGCTCGCTGGGCATGCTGCCGTCGGCGTCCTTGGGCGCACCGATGGCCAATGGCCGCCCTAAGGCGATGTACGAACCGGTTCACGGCTCGGCCCCCGATATCACGGGTCAGGGCAAAGCCAACCCGATCGCCTGTATCCTCAGCTTCGCCATGGCGCTGCGCTATAGCTTTGATCAGGGTGAAGAGGCGGATCGACTGGAGGCCGCGATCGAGAAGGTTCTGGCAGACGGTGTCCGCACCGGTGACTTGCTGGCCGATGAGGGCGTTCAACCAGTCTCGACCACCGAAATGGGTGACGCGATTCTGGCGGCGCTGGACAGCTGCCTCTGATCCGCTTTCACATCAGACAAATAAAAGGCGGTGCCACGCGCACCGCCTTTTTTATTGGTGCATCAGTTGCCGAAGATATTGTTCAGCAGATTGTTGATGGCATTTTCAAACCCACCCTGCCTGCGGCGTTGTCGCTGCGGCTGTGCCACCTGTTTAGGTGGATCCGGGGCCAGCATCGGCAGCGGTGTGGGTGTCATACCTTCGGTCACGCGCAGCATGGTTTCTTTCCAGATCTCTGCGGGCAGCCCACCCCCGGTCACGCCGGACAGGGGTGTGTTGTCGTCATAACCCATCCAGACACCGGCCACGTAATCCGCTGTAAATCCGATAAACCACGCATCCCGCGCCGCCTGCGTCGTGCCTGTCTTACCGGCCACCTGCCAGCCCGGCAGTTGCGCCCGTGCGCCGGTCCCCTCGGACACCACACGCTGCATCATCCAGGTCAGCTGCTTGGCGGCCTTGTCGTTGATCACCCGCTCACCAATGCCCGAGCTGGTCACCATCACCGGCGTATCATCCTCCAGCAGCTTCAACTCTGACAGGCCATAGGGTTCCACGGCCGAGCCGCCATTGAGGATACCGGCATAGGCACCGGTCATCTCGATCAGCGTGCTTTCCGACGCGCCCAGCGCCAAGGCCGGCCCCTGCGCCAGATCGCTGTCGATACCGAACTCACTGGCGACCGTGCGGACATTGTCCAGACCGGCAACTTCGGCCACTTTCACTGCCGGGATGTTAAGTGAATTCTTCAGTGCATCTGCCAGCGTGACCCGACCATAGAACTTGTGGGTATAGTTCTTGGGACACCACTGACCGGACCCTGGAATGTTGACGCAATAGGGCTCATCCACAACCGTATCCAGCGGTGAATAGCCCAGCTCCAAAGCAGTGGCATAGACAAACGGCTTGAAGGACGATCCGGTCTGGCGCAATGCCTGCGTGGCACGATTGAACGCACCCGAGACCCGCGTTTGGCGCCCGCCGACCATGGCGCGTACGGCGCCGTCTGCCGACATCACCACAATTGCGGCCTGCGCCTTGGACCCTTCGCGAACTTTCTCCTGAAAGATGTATTTCAGCGCTTCTTCTGCCGATTTCTGCAAGCGCTGGTCCAGGGTCGTCTTGATCACCACATCATCCGTAGTGTCGGCGCCAAAATAGCTGGGCAGTTCGGTGATGACCCAATCGGCGAAATACCCACCTGCCCGTGCCGCTGCGGCCTCGGACAATTGCGCCGGGTTGCTGCGGGCACTGCTGGCTTGCGCGGTTGTCAGATAGCCCTGCGCCTCCATCAGCCCCAGCACCAAACGCCCCCGATCCTGCGAGCGTTGCAAGTTGTTCGTGGGCGCATAACGCGTGGGGGCCACCAGCAGACCGGCCAGCATCGCCGCCTGCGCCGGGTTCACCTCGGCTGCAGAGATACCGAAATAGCGCTGACTTGCGGCCTCGAACCCGCGGGCACCGGCACCAAGGAACGCGCGGTTGAGATAGATGGTCAGAATCTCATCCTTGGAATACTTGACCTCCATCGCAATCGCATAGACCGCTTCCTTGGCCTTGCGCCACAGCGACCCCTGACGGCAATCGGATTCATACGCAGCCTCGGACTCCCATTCGCTGGGCACATACGGCACGCCCAAGCAGAGCAGCTTGGCGGTCTGCTGCGTGATGGTTGATCCGCCATGGCCTGACAGCGGCCCGCGCCCTTCGCTCAAGTTGATGCGCACAGCACTGGCCACACCTCGGGGGCTGACGCCGAAATGGCGATAGAACCGCTTATCCTCGGTGGCGACGACAGCGTTTTTGAGGTGCGGTGAAACAGTGCCCGCCGTGATCACCCCGCCGAACTGATCCCCGCGCCAGGCAAAGACCTTGCCGTTGCGGTCCAACAGCGTGACCGACCCCCGCGCCCGACCGTCCAGCAGTTCATTCACATCTGGCAGCGTGGTGTAGACAACTCCAACAGCCAGCGCCAACAGCATCGCAACCACCGCGCCGACGCGCCAGGTTATGCCCCAGATCAACCGCCAGACCCACCGGAAGAAACGGCGGGAAATACCCCCACCACCGCCACCGGATTTCCGGCGCGCTTTCTTACGCGTGGTCTTGCGCGTCGTCGTTTTGCGCGCGGCCGCCTTCTTGCCCGCGGGTTTCGCGGTGCGCTTGGTCGCCGCGGGCTTGCGCCCTTTCGACGGGTACCTTTTATCCGCGACAAGCGGTGCCTTTCGGCGCCTGGACTCAGTCATGCTCAAACTCTGCCCGGTTATCGTTTTGAGGCACAATACAATGCCACGCCGGTGAAGTAGAGGTCTGAAATTCCGGCAATCACCCTCTATAGCGTGCCTATTTATTACTCAATTGTCACTTTTTGTGCAAAAATTGTGCACTTCCCCACGCATTCACACGGCGTCGTCCCTCCTTACCCGTTCCTTACTGCGGTCAGGCACGCTCTTTTTTCTGCAGGTGCAAACAGACCGGACCGTAGAGGGGACCAACGTGAAACTGATTATTGCGACAATCAAGCCGTTCAAGCTTGAAGAGGTGCGCGAGGCACTGACCGACGCAGGCCTGCAAGGCATGATGGTGACCGAGATCAAGGGCTTTGGCTCTCAATCTGGTCACACAGAAATCTATCGCGGCGCTGAATACGCAGTGAATTTCGTGCCCAAAATCAAGTTGGAGATTGTGGTGCCTGCCACGATGGCCGACCAGATCGTCGAAACCATCACCAAAACCGCCCGAACCGGCAAGATCGGCGACGGCAAGATTTTCGTCCTCGATGTTGAGCAGGCCCTGCGCGTGCGGACCGGGGAAATGAACGAAGAGGCGCTTTAAGTGCCCTCCATTCCAAAAATTCGAGGACTGACTATGAACCTGATGAAATCTCTCATCCCTGCCGCCGCGATTGTCGCGCTGCCGCAGATGGGTCTGGCGCAAGAGGCTGCCGTCGAAGGCGAGGCCGCGCTGCACACCCAGTATATCTTTACCACTCTGCTGTTCCTGATGGGCGGCTTCCTCGTTTTCTTCATGGCTGCTGGCTTTGCCATGCTGGAAGGCGGGCTGGTGCGTTCCAAGAACGTGGCCATGCAGATGATCAAGAATGTGGCGTTATTTTCGATTGCCGCGATCATGTACTGGCTGATCGGCTTCAACCTGATGTATCCGGGCGATGGCTGGTCCATCTCCGGCTGGCTGGGTCCGTTCTTCTCAACCACCGTGCTTGATCCCGTTGGCGTCGGCGCCGATGCAGCGGCTCTGGATTATGCCTCAATCGGTTCGGATTTCTTCTTCCAACTGGTCTTCGTTGCCGCAACCGCGTCGATCGTCTCGGGTGCCGTGGCCGAACGTATCAAGCTGTGGCCCTTCCTGGCCTTCGTTGTGGTGCTAACCGGTATCATGTACCCGATCACAGGCTCGTGGCAGTGGGGCGGCGGCTGGTTGTCCGAAGCCGGATTCTCGGACTTCGCTGGCTCGACCGTGGTGCATTCGGTCGGTGGCTGGGCGGCTCTGGCCGGGGCCATCATCCTGGGTCCGCGCATCGGCAAGTACAACAAAGACGGCAAGGTCCACCCGATCCCGGGCTCGAACCTGGCGCTGGCAACCTTGGGAACGTTCATCCTGTGGCTGGGCTGGTTCGGCTTCAACGGTGGTTCGCAACTGGCGATGGGCACCGTTGGGGACGTATCCGACGTGTCGCGCATCTTTGCCAACACCAACATGGCCGCTGCTTCGGGTGCTGTCGCAGCGCTGATCATGACCCAGCTTCTGTACAAAAAGCCGGACCTGACCATGGTGCTGAACGGCGCACTGGCCGGTTTGGTGTCGATCACGGCCGAGCCTCTGGCCCCGACCCTGTTCGGCGCCCTGTGGATCGGTGCCGTGGGCGGTATCATCGTGGTCTTCGCGGTTCCGATGCTGGACAAGTTCAAGATCGACGACGTGGTCGGTGCCATCCCGGTTCACCTGTTCTGCGGTATCTGGGGCACCATCGCCGTCATCTTCTACGGTGAGGCCAACCTGATCACGCAGCTGACAGGCATCATTGCCTACGGTGTCTTCACCTTTGTCGGAGCCCTGATCCTGTGGATGATCCTGAAAGCCACCGTCGGCATCCGCGTAAGCGAAGAGGACGAGATCAACGGCCTCGACATGGCAGAACTGGGTATGGAAGCGTATCCCGAGTTCTCTAAAGGCTAAGGGTTAAACGCTCGCGAAACAAAAAACCCGGGCGTTAGCGCCCGGGTTTTCTTTGACTAAAGCTGGCGAATTTCAAACCCCGACGTCGACAATCGCCTTGGCCAGAATTGGCACCGTCGTTGCATTCAGACCGGCGATGTTCAGACGGCTGTCGCCGACCATGTAGATACCGTGATCGTCGCGCAGTTTCTCGACCAGTTCCGGAGCCGCACCCAGGCGCGAGAACATACCGCGGTGCTGAGCAATGAAACCAAAGCGGTCCGAGCCGCTCAGCCGCTGCAACTCATCCGACAGTTGCTGGCGCAGGCCCAGCATGGACAGGCGAACATCTTCGAGCTCGGCAGCCCAATCGGCGCGCAGGGCGTCGTCATTCAAGATGGTGGTCACCACGCGTGCACCGTGATCGGGCGGGAAGGAATAGTTCTGGCGGTTCAGGAAGGCCAGCGTAGCCTGATTCAAGTCTGTCTGCGCCGCATCATCACTGATCGCCATCAACAGGCCGGTACGTTCGCGGTAGATGCCGAAATTCTTCGAGCACGACGCCGCGATCAGGCAGCGCTTGACCGACGAGGCTACCAGACGGGCCGCCTGCGCGTCCGCCTCCAGACCGTCGCCAAAGCCCTGATAGGCAATGTCGATCATCGCTACCAGACCACGTTCGTTGATCAGGTTCACGACCTCTTGCCACTGCACCATGTTCAGGTTGGCGCCGGTCGGGTTGTGGCAGCAGCCATGCAACAGCACCACGTCACCCGCCTTGGCCGTCTTGAGATCCTCGATCATGCCATCGAAATCGACGCCTCGGGTATCGCCGTCGAAATAGCGATAGGGGACCATCTCCATTCCCAGATAGTTCAGAATCGACAGGTGGTTCGGCCATGTCGGGTTCGACACGAAAACGCGCGCCGATGGGTTGGCCATGCGGATCAATTCGAACGCCTGACGGCAGGCTCCGGTGCCGCCCGGGGTGGCCACGGCAGCGATGTTACCGCGTGGCACAGACGTGCCCAGGATCAGGCCGATCATCGCATCCGCATAAGCCGGGTCACCGGCCAGACCGGTATAGGCTTTGCTTTCCTGCTCTTCCAGAATGCGCTTTTCGGCGGCCTTCACCGCGCGCATCACCGGGGTCACGCCTTCGGCATTCTTGTAGACGCCGACGCCCAGATCGATTTTTTGATCGCGTGGGTCTTCGCGGTACATCTGCACCAACGCCAGAATTTTGTCGGCAGGTTGCGGCTTGAGGTTCTCGAACATCAGTTCTCTCCGGTTGCGACGGGCAGGGTCGGGAAGGCACCCCATTCAGCCCAGGAGCCGTCATAAAGCGAATGATCTTTCTTGCCCAAGCGTTCCAACGCCAGGCTGAGGATGGCGGCGGTCACGCCCGACCCGCAGGATGTGATCGCGGGCTTTGACAGGTCCACACCTGCGGCTTCGAACACAGCGCGGCAATCGTCGGGCGATTTCATCGTGCCGTTCTTGTTCAGCAACAGGTCAAAAGGCACGTTGCGCGACCCCGGAATATGCCCCGACCGCAAACCTTCGCGCGGCTCAGCCGCAGTCCCAGCAAAGCGGGCGGCGGACCGGGCATCGATAATCTCATGATCGGCGAGTTTGGCGGCGGCAGAAACCTGCGTCACATCCCGTACCAAATGGTTTTGCACTCGTACGGTCATGTGGCGATCCCGAATGATCGGTGGCAGGTCTTCGATTTCTCGGCCCTCGGCCTGCCATTTCGGCAAGCCGCCATCTAAAACAGCGATGTTTTCCTGACCCATCAGCCGAAACAGCCACCAGACCCGCGCCGCAGACATCAACCCGGCACCGTCATAGACCACGACTTGATGTCCATCCCCCACACCCATCGCCCGCAAGCGCGACATGAATTTTTCGACCGGTGGTGCCATATGCGGCAAGTCCGAACGCTGATCGGAAATATCATCGATATCGAAGAACCGCGCGCCGGGAATATGGGCGGCGTCATATTCCGCCTTAGCATCCCGCCCCTGTTGCGGCAGATACCACGATCCGTCCAGAATCCGTAAATCAGGATCCTTGATATGGGCGGCAAGCCATTCGGTGGAAACGAGTGTTTTCGGATCGTCCTGCATCAAAGCCTCCCCTAAGCGAGCTTGAGTTTTCCCTATACGCGCACGCATTCGGGTTCAAGACTGGATGGGGCCTAGCCCGCCTAACGCGCGCGCCTGAGACGGAAAAACTGAACGATCCCGATCATACTGATCAGAATCCAGAAGGATTCGATCAACATCGACGCCAGATTGAAATTCTGAAGCAGCGAATAGACGATCAGGGTCGACCCGGCGAGGTTCAGCACCGGAAATGCCAGATCGTCCGAATTCATCATCCGCATCTGAGTGGCGAAATACGCAGCCACCACGACCAAAGCACCCATTGAGCCAATCGCGTCCGCCAGTGTTAGAGTTTCCAGAAAAGCGCCCATATCTTGCCTTTTACTATGTGGGGTCAGGTTCAGCCGATCGCGGGCAGCGCATCCAATTGTGCATAATGGTGCATGTTCAAAAAAACAGCCCCTTGATCACCGGCGCGATAGCCATGCGGCAGGTCCGCCGCAAATCGCAGGCCCTGTCCCGCCTCAAGCGCCACCCACTTCCCATCACGCAAAATCTCAAGCGCGCCGTTCAGGACAAAGACCTCTTCCGTCACGCCAGTCGCGTGGGCGGCGGATTCGTGGCTTTGGTTCGGCGCAAGTTCCACATGAAATGTCTCGGCCCGCAGGGCGGGGTCAAAGGGAAAGACGATCTTAACTTCGATGCTGCCTGGAAAGGTCACCGTGCGAAACACGTCAGGCGTTGTCGTATCGCGCAGTGCCGCCGTGCCGATCAATGCACTGAGGGGCAGTTGAAACCCTTTGGCAATCTTCCACAGCGTCGCGATGGTCGGGCTGGATTCGCCACGCTCGATCTGGCCCAGCATGGCTTTGCTAACGCCGGTCATCTCAGCCACCTTCGACAGACTCAGCCCCGAGGCCGCCCGCACATCCCGCAGTTTCAGTGTAATATCATCCGGTGCCATCTGATCGTCTTTCGAATCCTCTTGTGCGTTATAGCGCACATGTGGTACGTGCGCTATAACGCACACATCCCGCATATCGCAACCGGGGCAAAAGGGAAACAGCATCATGCCAATGTACCGATCCAGAACCTCCACCCATGGCCGCAACATGGCCGGTGCCCGCGGCCTGTGGCGCGCAACTGGTATGCAGGATGACGATTTCGGCAAACCGATCATCGCCATCGTCAACTCGTTCACCCAGTTCGTTCCCGGCCACGTTCACCTGAAGGACTTGGGCCAGATGGTCGCGCGTGAGGTTGAGGCCGCAGGCGGCGTCGCCAAGGAGTTCAACACCATTGCGGTGGATGACGGCATCGCCATGGGCCATGACGGAATGCTGTATTCGCTGCCCTCGCGCGAAGTGATCGCGGATTCGGTCGAATATATGGTCAACGCGCACTGCGCCGATGCGATGGTCTGCATCTCGAACTGTGACAAGATCACCCCCGGCATGCTGATGGCCGCTATGCGCCTGAACATCCCGGCCATCTTCGTCTCGGGCGGTCCGATGGAAGCGGGCAAGATCGACATCGCTGATCTGGACGTCAAAAAGATCGACCTCGTCGACGCGATGGTTGCCGCCGCTGATGACAAATACACTGACGAACAGGTGCAGCATATCGAAGAAAATGCCTGCCCCACCTGCGGGTCATGCTCGGGCATGTTCACCGCCAACTCGATGAACTGCCTGGCCGAAGCGCTGGGTCTGGCGCTGCCGGGCAATGGCTCGACCCTGGCCACCCACGCTGATCGAAAAGATCTGTTCCTTGAAGCCGGTCGCCGCATCGTCGAGATCACAAAACGCCATTATGATCTGAACGAAAAAGGCTTCCTGCCGCGCGAAATCGCAACCTTTGAGGCGTTTGAAAACGCCATGAGCCTCGACATTGCCATGGGCGGATCGACCAACACGGTACTTCACCTGCTGGCCATCGCGCATGAAGGCGAGGTGCATTTCACCATGTCCGACATGGACCGCCTTAGCCGCAAAGTCCCCTGCCTGTGCAAGGTGGCACCAAACACTGAAAACGTACACATGGAAGACGTTCACCGCGCCGGGGGTATCTTCTCGATCCTGGGCGAGCTTGGCCGAGCGGGGCTGCTGCACGAAGATTGCGCCACCGTGCATTCCGCCACGATGGGTGAGGCAATCGCGAATTGGGACATCAAGGTCGCCAACAACCCCAAGGCGCAAGAGCTGTTCAAGGCCGCCCCGGGGGGCGTGCGCACCACCCAAGCCTTCAGCCAATCGAACCGGTACAAGGAACTGGATATCGACCGCGAAGGCGGTGTAATCCGGTCGAAAGAGCATGCCTTCAGCCAGGATGGCGGTCTGGCGGTTCTGTTTGGCAATATCGCTCGGGACGGCTGTATCGTGAAAACTGCAGGCGTTGATCCCGCCAGCCTGACCTTCACCGGATCGGCCTATGTCTGCGAAAGTCAGGATCAGGCGGTCAATGACATTCTGACCGGCAAAGTCGAAGCGGGCGACGTCGTGGTGATCCGCTATGAAGGCCCGCGCGGCGGTCCGGGGATGCAGGAAATGCTGTATCCGACCTCGTATCTGAAATCCAAAGGTCTGGGCAAAGCCTGCGCCCTGCTGACTGATGGTCGGTTCTCGGGCGGTACATCGGGCCTTTCGATTGGCCACGTTTCACCCGAAGCCGCCGAGGGCGGTGAGATCGGACTGGTGCGCCCGGGCGACAAGATCGAGATCGACATCCCCAACCGCAGCATCCATCTGGCCGTGTCTGACGAGGAACTTTCAGCACGGCGCGAAGAGCAGGACGAAAAGGGCTGGGTGCCAGCCGAGCCGCGCAAGCGTAAGGTGTCGACCGCACTGAAGGCCTATGCCAAGCTGACAACCAGCGCGGCGAAAGGAGCCGTGCGTCAGGTCTGAACCGGGTTGCGGTATGTAGATTATAGGCCTCGCTGTATTGCACAGCGGGGCCTTTTCATTTTTGAATGCCAACTTGATCAAAAGGAGCTCTGATGACGATTTGGCGTCCGTATCAAGGCATTCGGGTCAAGGCGATCGGCTTGCTATGGAGAGGTCCCAGTCTCTTGGTCGCCGACGTCCATGACGACAGTGGCAATCTGAAAGGTGTCCGTCCGCTTGGCGGTACAGTTGAGTTCGGCGAAACTTGGCAGGACGCGCTGAAACGCGAATTTCACGAAGAGCTTGGCGTTGACATTCAGATTTCCGGCGCGCCTTTGGTTTTGGAGAACATTTATCGCCACGAAGGCCAACTGGGGCATGAGATAATTTTCGCCACAGAAGTGACTCTATCAAATCCATCTGCCCTACCAAAACATGCGATCACCTTTGCCGAGGACAATGGACTCATGTGCAGAGCCAGTTGGCGCGACCTCAGTGAACTCGATACGGATTGCGGACCAAATTTGTACCCGATCGGTCTGAAACGCGAACTGATCGCTACCTGAATCATCTCAGACAGCCTCCCGCGCCCGACCCGCACCATCGGCTACGCCGATGCTACGTTCGGCCTTGGGCCCGGCGCCGCGCAGTGCGCAGCGCCGGGCCCAACTAGAGGAGATGTCTCGTCAGAGACATTGACGACAGGCGGAAGTGCCTGCCTTATGGCAAGTCAATCGCCTAGTTTGGCGTGAACTTCGTCCAGATCAATCTCACCGATCGGCATCTTATTCGCCGGGTTCTCAAAATCGTATCGGAACAGTTCGAAATCCTGTTTGTAGATTTCGTAGACCAAATGCATGGACAGGTCGTCGAAATAATCCTCGACCGGATGCGCACGTTTGGGGCCATGCCCTTCGGATTCGTTGAACCGTGGAATATCTGAAAGGCTGATCGCGTGAGGTGTGTCCAGATTGTCCAACACCCCCTGCATTCCGTCATTGAATTTCTCGGTCCAGAAAATGCGGTCGTAGCGTCCACCATTTACGATGAAAGTCGAGACATGCCCTGACACGGCCGACCAGTGAATGTCCGGATCCATCGGTCGGCGCCAGCGGATCGTATCCCGCGCAAACAGCAAAAAGCGGCGAAAACTGGCGATCTGGTCGAACTCACCCTTGCCATCATCGCCGCCCACTTCGATTCCGTAATTATAGATCAGCGTCGGGACCAGATTACCCCGATACCGGCTGCCATTGCGCTGAATACCGCAAATCTTGTCGAAGAAGGAGCTGAGTATCCGGGTGTACGGATTGCGCACACAGGTAAAAGAGTATGAGGCGTGTTTACGAATATTGCCGGAAATCCGGGCCTGGCTGTCGGCAAAGGCCCATTTGTGCATACCGTCCTTGGCGTCATGAATATCGCCGTCGAAAAACCGACCGTGGTCCGAGTAGTACATAATCTGCCCGATGGTCGAGCACGCACATTTCGGCACAACACGGTACACCATACTTTCACTCTCGGTCATCCATGTACCGGGAAAACCCATCTGCAATGCCTCCTCAGCGGGTCAAAATAACCACACGCGCCCGCCTAGGCTCATAAAGAACCAAAAATATTCTGTTTATTCAATCGCTCATCCTCAGTATCAGAGAGCAAACAGGCAGAAACGGACGTTACAGACGCAATATGGCAAAAATTGCCTATATTCTATTGTGCCACAAGGACCCTGACGCAATCATCGCGCAGGCCGAGCAACTGACAGCCGCAGGCGACTGCATGGCCATCCATTTTGACGCGCGCGCCAGCGCGGTGGCCTATGACCGTATTCGCAGCGCGTTGAAAGATAATCCAAATGTGGCTTTTGCCGCCAAGCGCATCAAATGCGGCTGGGGCGAGTGGTCTTTGGTGCAGGCGACCCTGAATGCCGTGCAGGCTGCGGTGGATGCGTTTCCACGGGTCACCCATTTCTACATGCTGTCTGGCGATTGCATGGCGATCAAAACCGCCGAGTACATCCATTGGTTTCTGGACGAAAACGACAAGGACTTTGTGGAAAGCCACGATTTCTTTGCCAGCAACTGGATCAAAACCGGTATGAAGGAAGACCGGCTAATTTACCGTCATTTCTTCAACGAACGCACCCAGAGCAAACGGTTCTATGCCGCATACAACCTACAAAAACGCTTTGACCTGACGCGCGATATCCCCGCAGACATCCAAGTTATGATCGGCAGTCAGTGGTGGTGCCTGCGCCGCCGCACGGTCGAGATGATCCTTGAGCTCCTGCAACAGCGCCCGGATGTGGTCCGCTTTTTCTCGACCACCTGGATCCCGGATGAGACATTTTTCCAGACCCTAGTCCGCCATCTGATCCCCAAGGAAGAGATTGAGAACCGCACCCCCACTTTCCTAATGTTCTCGGATTACGGGATGCCGGTGACCTTTTACAACGATCACTACGACATGCTGCTGGGGCAGGATTACATGTTTGCCCGCAAGATCAGCCCCGAGGCGCATGAGTTGAAAGAGAGGCTGGGCCAGCTCTATGCCAGCGAAGGGGTCGAGTTCCAAATCTCGGATGAAGGGCGGAACCTCTATGGGTTTCTAACCGGGCGCGGGCGCGTTGGCCGCCGCTTTGGGCAGCGCTTTTGGGAGGCCGGGAATACCTTGGGTCCCGAACGCGAACTATATCTAATTGCGTGCAAAAAATGGCACGTGGCCAAGCGTCTGGTCGATCAGATCACGTCCGAGACTGACATTCCTTGTGTCGAATACCTGTTCAATGAAGAAGACACCCTGCTGCCTAATCTTGGCGGTATCGAGACGACGCTAACCAAGCGCTCCCGCCACCGGCGCGCGGTCGTGCGGATGTTGTTCGATCATTTCCAGACCGACAAGCTAGTACTGTGTGTGGACCCGGCAAATCTGGATATCATTCAGGATTTCTGCTCGGACCAGGTCAGGACCCGGGTTCTTGAGATCGAATGCGACTATTCTGACGATTACCTGATCGGCCATGCGCGGCGGGTCGGTCTGGCCGGAGAAAACAGCCCATCGGAAACCGTGGCGCGCCTTGTGCCGGCCTTGCGCAATTCGCTGGCCTATGAATCCGAGTTGATCCGGGGTGCGGGGTTCGAAGGATACTTGCGTATCCGCGAGGCCAATACGCGGGCTAAAAACGAAGAGGTAATGGCTGAATTTCTGAATGTCCCAGAAGACAAGGCGCAGGCCGTGATGAGACTGGATTATCTGTTTGCAGACTGATCCGGCGGCACCTGCCGATGCCGCCGGAAGGGTCAATCAGATGTCGAACTTGACGCCTTGGGCCAGCGGCAGTTCGGCTGAGTAGTTCACCGTATTGGTCTGACGCCGCATATAGGCCTTCCAGGCGTCCGAGCCGCTTTCGCGCCCGCCACCGGTTTCCTTCTCGCCGCCAAATGCGCCACCGATCTCGGCACCCGAAGGTCCGATATTTACGTTGGCAATTCCGCAATCCGACCCGGCTGCGGTCAAAAACTGCTCGGCCTCACGCATGTTCAGGGTGAACACGCACGACGACAGACCTTGCGGTACGTCATTCTGAATCTCGATCGCATCGTCAAAATCGTCATAACCCATGACATAGAGGATCGGAGCAAAGGTTTCGGTCTTCACCACATCGCTTTGGCCGGGCATTTCGACGATGGCGGGTGCCATATAGACCCCGGCAGGCACGCCTTCGGTCACACGGTTGCCGCCGAATACGGTGCCGCCTTCGGCTTCTGCAGCTTTCAGGGCTGCGGTCATGGCCGCACCCGAGGCTTCGTCGATCAGCGGGCCAATCAAGGTGCCTTCAGCCAGCGGGTTGCCAATGGGCAAACCAGCGTAGGCCTTTTTCAAACGGCTCACCAATTCTTCACGGATCGAGTTATGCACAATCAGACGGCGCAGTGTGGTACAACGCTGACCTGCGGTGCCCACAGCCGAAAAGACAATCGCCCGCACTGCCATTTCCAAGTCAGCCGACGGACCGACAATCATTGCGTTGTTGCCGCCCAGTTCCAGAATGCACTTGCCAAACCGCTGCGCCACGATGGGGGCCACTGCGCGGCCCATACGGGTTGAACCCGTGGCCGAGATCACCGGCACATCCTCGCTGGCCACCAGCGTCTCGCCCAGCGCGGCGCCGCCGATCAGGGTTTGCAACAAGCCTTCGGGCGCGTCGCCGAACCGGGCCAGTGCACGTTCAAAGATTTTCTGACAGGCCATTGCCGTCAGCGGGGACTTCTCGGACGGCTTCCAGATCACCGGATCGCCACACACCAGCGCAAGCGCTGCGTTCCACGACCAGACTGCGACGGGGAAGTTGAAGGCCGAGATTACGCCCACCGGACCCGCCGGGTGCCATGTCTCCATCATCCGGTGGCCGGGCCGTTCCGAGGCAATGGTCAGACCGTATAGCTGGCGCGACAGGCCAACGGCAAAATCGCAGATGTCGATCATCTCCTGCACTTCGCCCAGACCTTCCGAGGTGATCTTGCCAGCCTCCCAGCTGACCAGCGCGCCCAGATCGCCCTTGGCGGCGCGCAATTCCTCGCCCAGCAGACGGATCAACTCTCCCCGGCGCGGCGCGGGCACGGTGCGCCATGCCTTGAAGGCCATTTTCGAACGGGCAAGGATGGCCTCCATGTCGGAAGCTGGGGTCTCATGCACCTCGGCCAGCAGGCTACCGTCAATCGGCGAGGTCACCTTGAGCGTGCCGCCGGTCAGTTCGGCCTCGGTCAGGTCCAGATTTGCCAGGGTGGTTTGCGCAGTCATCACGATGTCTTTCATATCTCAGGCCGCCTTGTTCTGTTCAGTTACGTCGCCGGCGCGATAGAGTCGGCCAAATTCAGTGTTGAGGAAATCGGACAGGTTCACCTGTTCCTGCCGGATAAATCCTTTTGCGGGCAGTCCCCCGGTGCGCATCAGGTCGACCACGCCCAGAACGCCTGCGGCGGTGGTGACCTGAATGGCGCTCCAGACCTGTCCATTGAGGGTGCGGGCAAAGCTTTTGTTGATCAGGGATTTCTCGCGCAGCGCACCGTCAATCAGGCCCTTGGCAGTGCAATAGACCAGCACCACATCCTGATCGGTGCGCGGCAGCGCGGTCTCGAAGATGTCCTTCAGCAGGTCGCGGCGGCGCTCCAATCCCAGATCCTTGAGCAGCAGCTTCAGGATATCGCAATGGCCGGGATAGCGGATCGAGCGATAGGATACCGCCCGCGCCTTACCCTCAAGCGTTTCGGGCAGCGTGCCCAATCCGCCGGAGGTGTTGAAGCATTCGTATTCCACCCCGTCATGGCCCAGCACTTCGTAATCTTCCAGCGGCGCGGTTTTCACGCGCTCGCCATTCACGATGGCATCGCAGGGGTTGCAGTACTCGTTGATCAGCCCGTCGGTCGACCAGGTCAGATTGTATTTCATTGCGTTGGTCGGATAGAGCGGCAAAGCCCCAACCCGCATGTGCAGGCTGTCCAGCTCATCAAATTCGGCCGCCAGCGACGCGCCAGCAATGCCAACGAAGCCCGGAGCCAGACCGCATTGCGGCATGAAGGCGGTATCGCTGTCTTCGGCCAATTCGCGCACCGCATTGGTGGCTGCAACGTCTTCGGTCAGGTCAAAGTAGTGTGCCCCGGCGGTCTTGGCCGCCTTGGCAATCTTCGGCGTCAAAAAGAACGGAGCAGCTGAGATTACGGCATCAAACCCAGACAGTCCTTGGGTCAGTTGTGCCTCATCCCCCACATCGATCTGCCGGGTCGCAATCCCCTGTTTATTAAGCACCGATAACGCCGCCAGATCGCGGTCGGCAACGGTGACCGAGTAATTCGACGATGCTTGCAGCAGGCTGGCGATCATCTGACCGATCTTACCTGCCCCTATGACACAAATGTTCCAGCTCAAAACGCGCCTCCTCTTTCGTTTAAGAAAAGTATGAGGGGTGGGCTGTTCGATCCGCAGGGGTATTCTTGACGAAAACGCGGAAAGTTACGTCATTACGACGGTAATTTCGACATAATGTCAAAGCCATGACTGACAGGAAGCGGGCGGCAAAAGCTACAATCCGAACTCGTATAGTCAAATCAACAACATCGGTGATTTTTGTGTCCAAATGCGATACGGTACGCGCAATTGGGCCCATTTGTTCGCGCTGAACGTGCGCATTCTGTTGGCCCGGCCAGTGCAGATTAACCGTCGGGCCGGTCCTTTATTTCTGTTTGACCATAAGACGCCTGACACATGCCACAAGACGCAGCACTGGTTCTTTGACGACATTCACGGCTTTAGTTCAGGGGGGAACAGACGTGCCTAAAGACCCGATTGAAAACACTATTTCCTATCATCCAACCGAATCCGAATGGGCGCTGATACAAGAAGTTCTGCCCGCAGATGATCCAACCGTAATCCAACTGCATTTCGAGTGTTTCGAGGTGGCTGAGGATACGATCCTGCCATCGCAGGGCATGTATGTGGTGCTGGGGGGCGAGGTGCATTTGCGACAGGACGAGACGGTTCTGGCAAAGGCCGATGCGGGCGACTATTTCTACGAGGAACATCTTGAGATCTTTGATATTCCCGTCAGCCTCGAAGCCTTGGCCACGCCCGGCACCAAGTTGGCTTATTTGTCCAGCAATCACTGGCTGGAAATTCCGACGGACATCCGCGAAGCCTGCTATGACACCCTGTTCGGTGATCTGGTCAGCGTGCATTTGCAGAACTTTCAGCAACCCATCAATTGCTGCAGCGTTACGGCAGCGGCGCTGAGCATGTCGGCGCTGGGGTTCAGTTGCGAGGTCAACGATATCTTTCGCGAATGTGCCCTGCCTACCTCCTTCGTGGTCAATGATGGTATTTCACTGGGTGAGCTTTACGACGTCGCCTGCACCTTCATCCACACGCAGGGCCTGCGCGACAAGGTGCAGGTTCAGGCCTATTTCATGGACGAGGCCACGACCTCGGTCGAAATTTTGCTGAAGGCGATCGACGAATCCAACCGGCTGGGTGGGGACAACGACATCCTGGTGGCAAATTTTCAGGTCGGTGTCGCCCATGGCAAACCGACCATGCCGGGGGGCCACTTTGCCATCATCGCCAAGTGCAATCCCAGCACCGGGCTGGTGCATATGATGGACGTCCACCCCGAGAAATACGGCAAGCTGTGGGTCACCACCATCGACCGGCTGTGGGCCGGAATGTCGGATCGCGACGGAACCTCGATGCGATCACGGGGCATCCTGCGATTCTCAGCGCGTGAGGCTGTTAAGACCAACCTGCAGACCCTGCAGCAGGACTGCAACTATGTGGACAGCACGTTGTATCTGGCCAAAGACCCCAAGAAACGCCGCAATCTGTTCCGGCGGGCCAGCCCGAATATGAACTCGTTGGGGGTGCTGGCCGAAAGCCTGGCGATCCTTGGGGATGAGCAGGTCGATGAAGACAAGCTGCTGATTGCCACGCAAACCGATTACACCGAAGCCTTGAGCCGTGTCTCCACCGCAAAGGAAATGCACAGCCTTGCGCAGCGGTACCTGAGCCAATCGCCCGATGTGCATCTGGGCAGCACGTTCCACAGTTATGCCTTGCGACCTAACCCCGAGGAGATAACACCCGAAAAATGGTTCCAAGATCATTTGCGCTTGCTCAACAGCGATGATGATCGGCACCTGATGATCAACATCGACTTTAACCGCGTGCTGGGGTTTGAAGTCATCCGTCCGCCCGAGAACGTCTATCGTGAAACGGCCTTGCTTGAGGAATTCTGGTGCCTCTGCATCGCCTATGACGAGGATACCGATCTGGTGACCGTGGTGGATATGAGCCCCGCGACCTCGCAGGTGTGGCAGGCCCCGCGCGGGCATATCTTCCGCGGCCTGCGTGATTTGAAAAACCCAGCGATGCTGGTGATCGAGGAACACGACCCCCCAGAAGACCCCACCGACGTGGCCCGCATTGTCGCGACCAACCCGCTTGTGCTGTTTTACGCCGATGAGGACCCGTGGTCCTATATGCTGCGTAGTATCCTGTCCAATATCGGCATCACCAGCATCAAGCTGATCGACATTGAAGGCCACGGGGCCAATGTGATGAAGATCCGGCGGCAACTGAATGTGCTGACCGGTAAGGAAAAACCGCCTTACCTGTTTTTCCAGAGCGAATGCCTGGGCAGGCGGTCGGACATTGTCGATATGATCCTGAAAGGTCGGTTGCAGGAACGGGTACACAAAGCCGGTCTACCGGTTCTGCTGCGCCATGAATCCCCCAGCCTGGACAAGAACATCTTTGGTTATCCCAAGGGCGGGTTGACCGATGCGCCGACCGAAAAGCGCAACGTATTGCTGTGCGCCTGCGGATCATCGGCAGCCGACAAGGTGCCGGAACTGGTGGAACGGATCACAAAAGCCGGGCACAACGTGAAACTGATCCCCTCGGTCTCGGCCGAGAGGTTCTTTCGCGATTTCGGCGCCGAACGGATCGAGCGATGCATCACCCATAACGACTATTACCGCGACGATGACGAGTGGAACTTTCGCTATATCGAGTTTGGAATGCCCCTGCGCGCCTCGCATCTGGCGCTGTGTGACTGGGCCGATTGCGTAATCGTGGCGCCGGTGACCTGCAACACAATGGGCAAGATCGCCAACGGAATTGCCGACAACCTGCTGACCTCGGTCTTTGTGGCGTGGCAATACCGGAACAAACCGGTGATCCTCTGCCCCGCTTGCAACACCAATATGTGGAACAACGTCACCACCCAGAACAATGTCGAAAAACTGCGCGATCTGGGTATTGATCTGGTCGGGCCGCGCAAGGGGCGGCTGTCCAACGGCATGATGGGCATCGGTATGATGGCGACTCCGGATCAGATCATGGAGGTTCTGGACGAGGCCTTCGAGGAACTGGCCGATCAAGAACACAACATCTGCAAATGGGCGCAAGAGGCCGCCGCCTCGGATGAATTCGCGCAATGGGGCCGTGTATTTCAGGCCATCGACAACGGTATGGCTGGAATTGATATCGTTGATGACAGCAACGGCGACACCCTGTTGCACTACGCGGCAGGCGGCGAAGGCGAGATGAACGAGAGCGGGATGGATCTGGGCAAGCCCGACCTTGAGGCGGCACAGGCGCTGATCGACCGTGGCATCAACGTCAACGCCAGCAATGACCACGGCTTTACCAGCCTGCATGTGGCGGTAATGAACAACTCGGTCGAGATGGTGAAAATCCTGCTGGCAGCTGATGGGATCGACGCCAGTTCGTGCATCCAGTTCCTGCAGAGTCCCAAAAACGCCAGAGACGCCAAAGTCTCGGACGAAATCCAGGCGATGCTGGACGATTGGGCCAATACTCACACTCTGACTGAGCTTGAGGATGAGGACGAAGACGATCTGATAGAAGACCGTGAAAAGACCCATCTCTACTTCACCTACGGATCGTTGAAGAAAGGCTTTCCCAATCACGATGCCCATGCCGAGGTGCTGGATGATTTTGTGGGCGAGGCGATCACCCGGCAACGCATGCCCCTGATCGTGCCGCACGAGCCGTTCTGCGACAATCCGAACTGCGGCTTCCTGCACCGTATGGCCACGCTGGTCGACCAGAAAGGGCGCGGCAAGGCGGTGCGGGGCGAGGTCTATCGCGTCTCATCCACCGGGATGAAAGAGTTGGACAAGCTTGAAGGCTATCACGGCCCCAACTCGCCTGAGAATGTCTATGTCCGCAAACGGATCAACGTGTTGATCAACGGCGTCAAAAAACCCGCCTATACCTATGTGATCGCGCATCCCACCAAGTATCTGGATGAATGGGAACAAGGCACATCCGGGATCGTGGCGGAATACACGCTGGATATGGCCACCGGTACGCCAAAACCGGGGTTTCAACCGACAGCCTAATTGTGGGTTTCGATCACGGCCTCAACCTCGGGTCCGGCCTTGAGGCTGAGGTTGTAGCCCGTGATCGCCACCATGCACAGAAGGACAAAAGGCCAGAAAGCGGCCTTTGGGTACAGGTTGTCCTTGTAATGGATAAGCCGCAGGGACGGCACAGCCTCGGATGCAAACAAGTAGGTGTTCACGGAGACCGCCAGCAACAGAAAATACATCAGGAAAAAGAACGACTCCATGTAGATCACCGGCGATCCGGCAAAGCCTTCACGCAGCTGTACATGGGCCAGCAGGATCACGAAAAACAAGACCGAGCATGTGCCGATCACGCTGGAGGTACTGAAATCATGCCGTTCGACCAATTCGGGGCGGCGGGTCACCGTCATTACCGCACCGAACAGCAGCATCGTCACCACGATCAACGGGATCATGTGGACAATGAAAGCGTTCCCGAAATTGCGCTTGATGACGAAGTTATAGTGCAGTTCCGGCAGATTGGTCTGGAACTCGTTTTCGCCAATTCCCAGCGTTGTATCCAGATCGGACAAGCGATAGTCGAAATAGGTGTTCTCACGCTCCCACGTGCCCATGACGATGCGAGGATCTATGCCAAAAATATCATCCGGCCCGGTGGCGGGATAGGACGAAAAGTCAGGAATTAGAGCCACATTTACATCAAACTCACCGGGCCAAAACCGGACCCAGACGGTTTTATGGTCGAACGGATAGCTGGTGTAGTCAAAGCTCTGCCGCAGGGTCTGTTCAAAATACCAGCCAATCAGGGTCACGCCGTCCTGATCCATCCTATAGGCCTCTTCGATTACGCCATTCGCGGCATCGACGGCCTCGGGCAGGATGAACCCGATCTCTTTTTCGGTTGGCTTGATCGCGTCATGTACGCCGTCTTCGAAATGTTGCCAGACGTAGCCGCTCACGCGCACGTCGCTGGCGCCGGTAAAGCTGAAGGATTTGATGAAGATGCCGGTTTTGACCCGATAGTCGGGCAAATTGTCCAGCTTTTGCAGATACTCATCGACTGAGGCCTCATCTGGCAATTGCGTCGGGTCGCCCTCAAAATGGTTCAGCGCGACCAAAAGTTTGAACAGCACGACGGCCAGAGCAAGCGTCAGGGCACCGGAAATCAGCCAAACCTTCTTTTCGATGCTCATTCAGCCCCTCGCCCGCTCAATTCAACCGCCCGACCAGAGATTGCGTGATGCCCATCTCGGAAAAGCGCGCGCCCAGCGCTTCGAAATCTTCATGTGCTGACATGGGAATGCCCCAGCCCCCGCACGCGGCCAGAACCCTGGTGTGCTGTATCGACAGGTCGACCATTGGCAGGGGTTCCTCGGCGGTGAATTTTGCCAATGCGTCCGCATATTCAGTCGCCCGGTCCCATTCCTGCCGTGCCAGCATGACGGCGCTGGCATCGGGATAAAAATGCAGGTGGCTGTGGCCAACGCAACCCTCGGCAATGATCTGGGCGCCCAGTTTCAGGTGCTGATCCTGTTTATTAGGGTCTGTTTCCGCCATGGCCAGCGCCGACAACGCCTTGGGCCCCACGAAATTCCGACCATGTTCGAGCGCAATATCGACAGCCCGCTGACCGGTTTCCCGAGCATCGTCCATCTGCCCGGCGTAAACCTGTGTGCGGGCCAGATGCTCCAATGCCTGCGCCTCAAGCCGCTTTGCGCCTACGCGGCTGGCAATTTCGGCCGAAACTGCGAAGGTCTCCAGCGCCCGATCCAGCTCACCCAAAAACGTATGCGCAACGCCTAGGCAGGTCTGGGCCACGCATTCCGGCACAAAGGCAAAATACTTCTGGGACACCTCGATGGCCTCTTGTGCATCCAGCTTGCCCTGCGCCACATCGCCGGTATAGCTGCGCGCCACGCTGAGGTTGTGCAGGTTCGCTGCCAGATCACGCACTAACCCCTTTTCTCGTGCCCGTTCCACCGCCTGCGTATAGAACCCCGTGGCGGTCTGCATGGTCGCGTTCATGAAATTCGCATCGCCGAAACCGCTGAGCGCACCGACCTCAAGCCGCGCCGATTCCAGCTTTCTGGCCAGTGTTAGAGCCTTTTCATTGCTTTGCAGGGCGTCCTCGACCCGACCCAGAGGAAAATACACATTGCCACGGACATAGTTGATCTGGGCAATATCGCGTTCCGATCCACACCGCTCTGCAGCTATCTCGGCCGTACCCAGGCTTTGCAATGCGTCTTTGTACAAACTGGCCTGCCGTGCGGCCTGCGCCAACCCGATATGGGCGCGGGCGGTCTGTTCATCCGTTTCAGCCAGATCGGCCGCTTCTTTGAATTCGCGCAAGGCGTCATCCGACAGGCCCTGCAAACGGTGGGTTTCACCGCGCGCGCAAAACAGATCGAACCGTACCCCGGATGGCGCGGGCAATTCCAAGGCCCGTTCGATCAGCGGGCTGGCATCATCAAACTGGAACGCCTGAATCAATTTCTCGGCAGCTTCCAGATACGCTTGTGCCGCATTGGTGGCACCTGCCCGATCCAGATGTTGCGCCCGCAGGGTGGCATCGCGATCCTCGAACCATTTCGCGGCCTGACGATGCAGCCGCGCGCGTTCGGATTTCACCAGCGTCGCATAAGACCCGTCGCGGATCAGCGCGTGGGCAAACATCAGATCGGTTCCCGCCTCACGGATCAGGGCGGACCGGATCAGGGTCGAAGTGTCCAGATGCCCTTCACCCAAGACATAGTTCAGCACCTCGGGCGAGAACCTCTGACCCAACACCGAGGCCGCCTGAATCGCGGCCCGACTGCGCCGGTCCAGCGCATCCAGCCGCGACTGCACGATTCCCTGAATGCTGCCCGGCACGGATTCGCGTTTCAGCACATCGATATTGCGCAAGAGCTGTTCCAGAAACAGCGGGTTGCCCCCGGCGCGCTTTACGCAGGCATCCAGCAGTTCGGGGTCCACGCCGGTGAACTCCTGAACCAGCTGTCGGGCCTGCTCATCCGCCATCGGCGCCAGTTCCAGCTTCGAGATCAGCGCGCCTTCGGTGCCCATTTGCCATTCACGGTTGATCGGATCGCCCTCGACCCGGCTGGTCATCAACAGTACACAAGGCAAATCGCGCGTGGTCGCGGCAATATGGGCGCAGGCGGTCAGAATTTCGGGGGCGGCCCAGTGGATATCCTCGATCTGGATGAGCATCGGCGCGTCACGACTGCGTGCCGCGATCAGCTCGTCGATCACTTGCCGCCTTCCGCGTTGGCGGGTGGTGTTATCCATCACAGCATAAACTTCGGCCAGGCCAGGGTCCTGCTCCAGTTCCAAAAGCGCGTTCAGATGTGCCACGTTAGACGGCGACACCCAGCCCTTGGTCACCGCATCCTGCGCCATTGCAGCACCGGTGGCAGCGTCATCCGTCGGTTGCAGCCCCAGAATGCTGCGGGCAACGGACTGGATGGCCGAATGCCCCTCACGCGCGCCGAAATCCATGACCACGCCGTTGTGGATCGAGTATCCGAGCTCCGCAGCCATTTCGGCAACCTGTTCGGACAGATGAGTCTTGCCGATGCCCGGCTCGCCCAGAACGATATGCACCTCACCTTTGCCGTGCTGCTGGCAGCGATCGAACGTGGCCGAGAACAGCGACATCTCGCGCTCGCGACCGACAAATCGGTGCCGGCGTGACCGGATGTTGCGCGCCATTCGATCCAGCCGCCACAGTTCGACCGGTTCGCTCAGCCCCTTGATCGGCTTTTCACCCAGCGACTCGCCGACAAAAAGCGGCCCTAACGCGCGCTGAATGTCATGGGACACCAAAGTATCACCCGGCGTCGCCATATCGGTGATGCGCGACGCCAGATTAACGCCGTCGCCCGTCACCGTGTATTCTGTATGCGCCTGACTGCCGGTTGTGCTGGCGATCACCTGACCCGACGCGATGCCGATGTGACACGACAGAGGCGGGTTCAAAGCGGGCAGCACTGCATGGATTTCCAGCGCCGCCCGCGCGGCCCGCTCGGTATCGTTGGTGTGCGATATCGGCGCTCCAAACACCGCCATCACCGCGTCCCCGATATGCTTGTCGATCCGACCACCGAATTTTTCGACCACATGATCCACCTTGGCAAAAAACGCGTTCAGCAGTTCATGCATGTCCTCGGCGTCCAACTCGCTGGTCAGGCGGGTAAAGCCGGTTAGGTCGGCGAACATGACTGTGACTTGCCGCCTGGCGGGCTCCAGCGGGGTTTCGGGCTCATAGGGTTGAACGGTTTCGACAGTCTCAAGCTCAGCAATCGCGCGCAGCAGCCTGCGGCGGTCTCCGACAGCGGTCACTCCGATTTCGATCAGGTCTTCGCCCGTCAGATCGGGCAAAATTGCGAAATCAATTTTGTTATCCAAAAAGGCTTGCGCATAGTCAGATAGTCCAAGTGCGCTTAGCCAGTCCCTAAGGTCCTGAGACATGTCGCCCCTCTGAAGCCCCCAACTTCAGTCACAGACCTAGCACAGCAGACCCGTCTGAGTCTGCAATGGTTAACGAATTTAATGTTTATGTACGCCCATATGCACGAAACAGGAGCATCTGACCGCAGAGATTCAGGATGAGCTTATCGAGATTTGCCGCGTTCAAACCTGTAACACCGTGTGGCCTTGTCAGATTTCAGCTTATGAATGGCACGCGTGCCTCATCCAGAGATGTCTGCCCGCTGGGCAAGGTCAGATCATGGATCACCGGATTCGACCGGGCGATAACCCGGCCTTTGCGCACCACGGTCAGACGATGGGCGCGCAGGCGGATCGCCTCGATCTTGTCGCTGGCCTGCAGCAGAACGAAATTCGCGTCGCAACCCTTGGCCACGCCGTACCCCTGCAACCCCATGATCCGGGCCGAGTTTTCGGTCACCGCATCAAAACACCATGCCATATCAGCCCGGCTGGACAGCTGGCCCACATGCAGCCCCATAAAGGCCACGTCCAACATGTCGGCCTTACCCAGCGAATACCACGGGTCCATCATGCAATCCGATCCGAACCCCACGGTGATCCCCGCATCGCGTAATTCGCGCACGCGGGTCTGGCCGCGGCGTTTGGGATACGTGTCGTGGCGGCCCTGAAGCATAATGTTGATCAACGGGTTTGGGATTGCATGTACCCCGGCTTCGACCATCAGAGGGATCAGTTTCGATACATAGTAGTTGTCCATCGAATGCATTGAGGTCAGATGCGACCCCGCCACCCGTCCGTTTAGACCCAATCGTTGGGTTTCATAGGCCAACGTCTCGATATGGCGGCTTTGCGGGTCATCGCTTTCGTCACAATGTATGTCGACCATCAAGCCACGTTGGGCCGCGATTTCGCAAAGCTGACGTACAGAGTCGGCCCCGTCCGCCATGGTGCGTTCGAAATGCGGAATACCGCCCACCACATCCACACCCATATCTAGCGCGCGGATCGTGTTCTGCATCGCGGTAGGGTCGCGCAGAACACCGTCCTGCGGAAAGGCAACCAGTTGCAGATCCAGGTGGTCCTTCACCTGCTCGCGCACTTGCAGCAGGGCTTCAACACCCTTCAGCTCATCATCGCAGGTATCCACATGGCTGCGGATCGCGCCAATCCCCTTGGCCACGGCCAGCTCGCAATACCGCATTGCACGCGCAACGATGTCCTCGACCGTTTGGATCGGCTTCAGCTCTCCCCACAGCGCGATACCTTCCAGCAATGTGCCCGAGACATTCATGCGCGGATTACCCAGCGATAGAGTCGCATCCATATGAAAATGCGGGTCAACAAAAGGGGGAGAAACCAATTGGCCACCCGCATCGATTACTTCGCCAGCTTCGGCTGTGATCCCGGATTCAATCGCGGCGATCTTGCCATCCGCGCAGGCAATATCAATGCCAGTCTGGCCATCGGTCAGGGTGGCATTCTTGACGATCAGATCGAACATGACGTTTCCTATCGTTGGCCCTTGAACCAGGGGGTGAGCAATGCACGCGGATAATCCGCCGACCGCGCCGCAACCACAAGGGCGATGATCGAGAGGATATAAGGGGCCATCAGGAATACCTGACCTGGCACCAGCGCGCCGATCTCGGTTTGCAGCCGCACCTGCAACGCATCAAAGGCCCCGAACAACAACGCGCCCAACAGCGCCTTTCCAGGCCGCCAACTGGCAAAGATTACCAGCGCGATGCAAACCCAGCCGCGCCCGTTGACCATGCCGAAGAAGAAGGCATCAAAGGCGCTCATCGTGAGGAAAGCCCCGCCCAAAGCCATCAAGGCCGAGCCCGCGACAATGGCCCCGATCCGCAGCCCGTAAACCGATAGGCCCTGTGCATCGACACTGTCCGGGTTGTCTCCAACCGCCTGAATGGCCACGCCCAGGGCGGTGCGGTTCATCACATACCAGACCACCGCCACCATGAGCAGAGCCAGCCATGTCAGTGCGGTTTGCTGGAACAAAACAGTCCCTAAAAAGGGTAGATCTGACAGTACGGGCAAATCCAGCGGTTGAAATGGCTCGATCCGCGGCGGTGACGACACGTTCGGCAATGCGGTGCGATAGGTGTAATAACTGACGGAGGTTGCAAACAGAGTGATCCCCAGCCCCGAGACATGTTGCGACAGACCCAGAGGCACCGTTAGGATCGCGTGCAATAGGCCAAAAAAGGCCCCGGCCAGCGCCGCGACCAGCACGCCGCCCCACAGCCCCGCGCCCAACCAGACGGCCATCCAGCCGCACATCGCTCCGACGACAAATATCCCCTCGATCCCGAGGTTCAGCACGCCCGCCCGTTCGCAAATCAACGCACCCAGCACGCCAAAGATCAGCGGCGTAGCGATGCGCAAGGACGCGGCCCAGAAGCTTTCGGAGAGCATGATATTAAGGATATCCATCATGACGTGCCCCCTGACGTGCTGGCCCGAACGATCCGGTAGCGGGCAAAGAACCCACCAACCAACACGCAAAGCAACGAAACCGACACCACCAGATCGGCCAGAAAAGACGACACGCCCATTGCGCGGCTCATACTGTCAGCCCCTACGAACACGGATGCGATGAACAACGCGGCGATCACCACGCCCACAGGTGACAGCCCCGCCAACATGGCGACCACGATGCCGGTATAGCCAAAGCCCGGCGACAGGTCCGAGGTCAGATACCCCTTGAGTCCGGCGACCTCGCTGACCCCGGCCAGCCCCGCAAGGCCACCAGACAAGATGGCCACGCCAAACAGCGAGCGGTTTACGTTGATCCCGGCATGGCGCGCAGCAGCAGCGTTTTCCCCCACCGCCCGCAAACGGAATCCCCAAACCGATCGGGCCAGCATGAATTGCGCCAATCCGGCCAGTATCAGAGCCACAATCAACCCTGAATGCACCCGCATCCGCTCGATCAAAGGCGGCAACATACCCTGATCCAGGATAGGGGCGGATTGCGGCCATCCCAGGCTCATTGGGTCCTGTAGGGCCCCTTCCAGCATCATCTGCACAAAGATCAGAATGATGAAATTCAACAGCAACGTAGTCACCACCTCATCCGCGCCAAAACGGATTTTCAGATAGGTCGGGGCAACCATCCCCGCCGCGCCCGCTGCAGCACCCAGCACGACGATCAGCGGTAATAACAAGATACCATGGACATCCAGCACCCCCGACCCAACCGCCACAGCCGCCATCGCACCCAGATACAGCTGCCCTTCGGCCCCGATATTCCACAGCTTGGCGCGGAACGCCAAAGCGGCGGCCAGACCGGTAAAGATCAGTGGCGTGGCGCGCGTCAGCACCTCGGAAAATGCGAAAACAGAACCAAATACGCCGCGAAACATCTCTTGATACGCCAGAATAGGGTTCGCCCCCGCGGCCAGCAATGGAATGGCGGCAAACCCCAGTGCAATTATGGCGGACAGGATTGGAACACCCAGGGTAAAGGCCCGCGACTGAGTCTGGCGCGGTTCTATGCGGATCATGCCGGTTCTCCTGCCATCATCAGCCCGATCTGTTCGCGGTCGCGGCCGGGGGCCTCGTGCAATTCGCCATCGCGGATCACCACGATGCGGTCGGCCAAACCCAGAATTTCATCAAGATCTTCTGAGATCAGAACTACTCCGGCTCCGCGCGCGCGCGCCTCAAGCAGGCGGCGTCCGACCTCGGCAGCAGCCCCCATGTCCAGACCACGCGTCGGTTGATTGGCCAGGATCAAACGCGGTGCCCGATCAAATACCCGCGCCAGAATAAGCTTTTGTATATTGCCACCCGACAGCAACCGCGCCGGGGCTTCGACACCCGGCCCACGCACGTCATAAGCCTTTGCAAGGCGCGCGGCGTTCTCTTCGATCGCCTCACGTCGCAGCAGGCCGCGCGATTGCACGTCGCTGTCACCCAATCGCTCGATCACCATGTTTTCAGCCACGCTCATCGCGCCAACGATGCCTTCGTGGTGGCGATCTTCGGGGATACGACCCACGCCCGCCCGTATCATCGCCGCGGGGTTGAGCGTGCCGATTTCAACTCCATCCACCTTTATTAGACCCTGTTCTGGCTGAACGAGACCAGAGATCACATTGGCCAACCCGCTTTGTCCGTTGCCCGAAACCCCAGCGATCCCGAGGATTTCATGCGCATGTACAGTTAGATCTACAGAACTGAGCGTATCGCGCTTGGACCGGCCAGGGACTGACACGCCGGACAGGCTGAGTACCGGAACGCCCGGCGCCATGGTGCCCCCGGCAAGTTCCGGCTTATCCGCCCCGACCATCATTCGGGCGATAGATTTCTCATCCGCTTCGGATGTAGCCATCTCACCAACTTTGCGCCCGTGGCGCAGCACCGCGATCCGATCAGAAAAGGCCAGAACCTCGCGCAGCTTGTGGCTGATGAAAATGACCGACAGCCCCTCATCCGTCATCATACGGATGTTTTCGAACAATGTGTCGGCCTCTTGCGGGGTCAGCACGGCGGTGGGTTCGTCCAGTACCAAAATTCGCGCCTGCCGATACAGGGCTTTCAGGATTTCAACCCGCTGCCGTTCACCCACAGACAGACGTCCCACGGGCGTATCCAGCGGCGCGGTCAGGCCACTTCGATCAATAATAGCCTGAATCTTTTCCCGGGCTTCCTGCCGATTGCGGCTTAGTGCAAGCAGGGGTTCCGAGCCCAACGTGATATTATCCAGGGCCGAGATATTCTCGGCCAGCGTGAAATGCTGATGCACCATGCCCACGCCTGCGGCCAGCGCCACCTGCGGGTGACCCAATGGCAAGGGCTGCAGAACACCCGCCTCGTCAGCAACGTCGATAGACCCTGAATCGGGCAAATAATGCCCGAATAACATATTCATCAGCGTGGTCTTGCCCGCGCCGTTCTCGCCCAGCAATGCCAGAACCTCGCCCTTGTCCAGGATCAGGCTGACATCGTCATTGGCGACGACGGGACCAAAGCGTTTGCTCAGCCCGTTGAGTTTCAGAACCGTGGAGTCTGTCATTGGAAACACGGGCCAGTTGCTGAACCGGCCCGAGCAGTATCAGTTATCCGAGACCGGGCGGTCATCGTTGACATTCACCCGGAACAGACCATCAAGAATCTCGGCCTGACGGGCATTCACCGCCTCAAGAACCTCGGCGGGTACCAGTTCCTCATCCAGAACCATTGACCCGCCGCCATAACCCATAAAGCTGTACTGGCCGTAATCCGCAGCCTCGAACGAGCCGCCCGCAACATTGGCGATGGCCTTGTCGATGGTCGGCTCCATATGCCACAGGGCTGAGGCCATGATCGTGCCGGGGTAGTCGCCCGACGTGTCGATGACGTTGCCTACGGCCTTTACACCACGCTCAACCGCCGCATCCGAGACACCAAAGCGTTCCGCGTACATGATATCCGCCCCCGCATCCATCATCGCGATGGCGCTTTCCTTGGCCTTGGGCGGATCATACCAGCTGTCGATGAAGGTCACGAGGAAGGTGACATCCGGGTTCACTTCGCGCGCGCCATCCATGAAGGCGTTCATCAGGCGGTTCACCTCGGGGATGGCATATCCACCGACCATGCCGATCACGTTCGATTCCGTGGCAGCCCCTGCCACCATGCCAGTCAGGTAAGACGGTTCGTGAATCCAGTTGTCGAAGACCGAGAAATTGGGCGCCACCGGCCCAAAGGAAGACCCCATCAAAAAGGCGGTGTCGGGATAATCCTTAGCCACCTTGCGCGCGGCGCGTTCCAGGCCAAACACCTCGCCCACAACCAGCTGTGCGCCCTGTTCGGCATATTCGCGCATCACACGTTCATAATCTGTGTTCGCCACATTTTCCGAGAACACGTATTCGATGTCACCACGCTCGGCTGCGGTGTTTAGGGCCTTGTGTATGCGGCTGATCCATTGCTGTTCCACCGGCAAGGTATAAATCGCCGCGACCTTGACGGTTTCCGCCGCCGCCAGACCGGCGGAGAATAGGGTTGAGGCAGCCGCCACAGCGGCCAGCAGTACTCTTCTTGAAAATATTGTTTTTGTCATAACACTCTCCTGTCTGGCAGGATGGCAGCATTTTTTTACTGTTCAGTCAATTTTTTCATCCATGTCCCATGGGAACATGACTGTATCTCAGACAGTTTCGGTCGTGTTTCTAAGGTTGGGGTATGGTCAAGCGCTTAGGCCCAAAGCTCATGTTTTGCCGCCATAGGGCAAAGCGGCACGACACACGTTTTACGTGTGTCTGGCATAAAAGTTTGTAAGCAGGTGTCTAAAGGATAATTCCGGTGTCACGACACATTACACCAATCTAAAAACTAAAGACTGCCGCAGTGGTTTTCCCGGTGACAGCGCGCCGTATTGGCGCACTACTATTCGTTTGTTTGAACAGCGGATCAGTTGGTGCCCACTGTGCTTGTGGTGCTGTTTGACGACCCGCCGCCACCGCCGCCCGAAGCAGCCACACCTACTGCGGCCGCAGCCACGCCAAGTGCGGGCGCGACAAGAGGTACAAAACCAGTCACGCCTTCAGCCGCAGCTGCAGCCGCCGCATCGTCCAATGGGGCTACACGAGTAGGATCGACAGGCTCCGGGGTCGTCCCGTCGGTCGCGTCCTGCCCAAAGGCGCTTGTGGTTGAAAGGGCCAGAACCAACACGGTCGCTCTGATCATCATGAATCTCCTAAAACAAGTCTTGGCCGGACGCTATCACACCCGTTCGGAGGTGAGAATGTCATTGCTGAAAAAAATTCTATAAACGTGCAGATAAAATTTGCTTTTTCAGAGGCTTGCCACAGATCTGCGCCCGCAGACCCCCTAGGCGCATTTCCTTAAATTCAAGGGTGGCCTGCAACGCTAGCTGGCCCGGCCACACTGCCGTTAACTCTTCAATTGCAGAATTGCCACAAGGTGTTTTGTGGATATTTTTTTTGGCGGATTGTTTCGGGACGTTTGTTTTGAAAGTTGTTAGTGAGGCGCCGATCGAAAAAGCGATAGATTGAC
>NZ_JBQFPY010000010.1:0-135107 GCF_056536625.1 Ruegeria sp. CJ9 | reverse complement strand
GGTCGAATTCCGCCAGATCGCCGACTGGATCATCGAAGTGGTCGACGGGCTGGCCGCCAATGGCGAAGACGGCAACAGCGCCGTCGAAGCCAAGGTCAAAGCCGAGGTCGCGGACCTCTGCGCCAAGTTCCCTCTATACCCGAACCTGTAATCAGGTCGAAAATCAAAGACTTGAACGGCGCCTTTGAGGCGCCGTTTTCCATACGGATCAGATAAAACCCTGCCACCACAAGAAGACAAGCAACAGAATCGTTAAAGCGATCAGGTTGAACGCCAGTCCCCCCAGCATCCCCAGGAACCAGCCCAGCCGCCGGTCGGCGCGATTGATACCGCTGAGATGCGCCTGAACCTCTTCTGACGCACGAGCAAGTTTCGGGGTATCCAGAACCAGCCGCAGCTTTGGATGTGCCGCCATCGGCTCGGCACTGGCCAACAGCAAGGCCTGTTTGTAAATCCGCCGGGGCAGTTGTCGCTTGGCCTTGCGGATCGAAGCCGTCAGCGTCTTGTCCCGCACCCCCAGCTTTTTGCGCAGCAACTGAACCGTCTGCGCGATCTGGGTTTGGATATCTGTTTTTTCCGACATGACGAGGCCTCCAAGCCCGCCAATCTAGCCGCCTCTTGCGAAGGCGACAATGGGGCTGGTCGTTTCTATTCACGGCGGGTATCACGACTTCATGCTGAACACGATCATACATGGTGAACCGACCGCGAACCCCCCTTTGCTGATTGCGCATGGGCTGTACGGCTCGGCCCGGAACTGGGGCGTAATTGCCAGACGGCTGGCTGATGAGCGGCAGGTTGTGGCCGTCGATATGCGCAACCACGCGTACAGCATGTGGACTGAGCAGCACAGCTATGGCGACCTTGCCAATGATCTGGCCGAAGTGATCACGCATTTTGGCGGCAAAGCCGACGTGGTGGGCCATTCGATGGGCGGCAAGGCGGCGATGACGCTGGCGCTGCAACACGGCGAACTGCTGCGCAAACTGGTGGTCGCCGACATCGCGCCAGTCACCTATTCTCATAGCCAGATCCAGTTCATCGAGGCGATGCGCGCCGTTGACCTGTCAAAAGTCGAGCGACGTTCGGATGCGTCACAGAAATTGGCCGAACTGGGTGTAGAAAAAGCGCTTCAAAGCTTTTTCACGCAGTCGTTGGATGTTCAGGGGCAACGCTGGCTACTGAACCTGGATGTTCTGGCCGCCGAGATGCCCAAAATCATGGGTTTTCCGCAGCTGGACGCAACCTGGGATGGTCCGACCCTGTTTCTTTCGGGCGGCGATTCTGACTATGTCCTGCCTGAACACCGTGACCTGATCCGCACGCTATTCCCGGCCGCCAGGTTTGCCAAAATCCCCGGTGCAGGCCACTGGCTGCACGCCGAAAAACCGCGCGAATTCGAAGCCGCCGTAAGGGCGTTTCTGAACGCCTGATCTTTTAGGACGACACCTCACCCCCACCATTAATCCAATCCGGCAATCCGCCAAGATTGTAGACCTGCTCATATCCCATGTCTTTCAGCAGCTTACCGGCCAAAGCGGCGCGACCACCAGCGGCACAATAAAGAACGATGGGGCGGTCTTTCCGAAGCTCGGGGTCGTGAGATTGCAAGCTTTCATCGGCGCGAAATTCCAACATGCTGCGCGGAATGTGATGAGCGCCATTGGCCCGGCCCGTCTGCTGCAATTCGACGGCATCGCGCACATCCAGAAGCAACCCGCCCTGTTCCATGACTTGTTGGGCAAAATCGGTGTCTACACGTTCGACGACCGCATTTGCGGCCTCCATCATGGCTTTTACTGTCAATGGCATCAGTAATCCTCCGGTGAATATCACCGCAGGCTAACATGCGAAAAATGGAAGGTGTAGACCGCCCCTGTTATTGTTCGCGGAACGCGCGCGACATGCTGTCCGTCACAGGTTTCGCGATATAGGCCGCAAAGGTCCGCTCTTCGGTCTGGATCATGATCTCGGCGGGCATACCCGGTGTTGGGATAAAGCCGCGCACGCGTTCAATCTCTTCTGGTTCCAGTGAAATGCGGGCCAGATAGACCTCTTGCGGGGCTCCAGTTGAATCCTCGATCACCGAGTCCGCAGACAGATAGAACACCTGCCCTTGCAGCACCGGTGTTGTCCTCTGATTCAGGGCGACCAGACGCACAGTGGCGTCCTGGCCTGTCACGACACTGTCGATCTCGGTGCGCGGAATCTGTGCTTCGATGATCAGCGGAGCGTCTGCAGGTAGAATCTCGGCAATGGGTTCACCGGTTTCGATCACACCCCCCGGCGTATGATAGTGCAGTCGCACCACTGTCCCGGATACCGGAGCCCGCACAACGGCGCGGTCCAGAACGCTACGGGCCTGGCGAGCTTTTTCACGGACACTTTCCAGATCGGCTTCGATCACGCCCAACTCATCTAGCGCGGCCTCACGATAGGCAGCGCGGGTGCGGGTAATCTGTTCTTCGTATTTCAACAGCATCTGGCTGATCTCAGCCGCTTCGGCTTGCAGCCGTGCTTGTTGCCCTTCCGCTTCGGCCTGAACCCGACGGATCGTGTTCAGCTCACCTTTGCGAACCAGGCCTTTTTCGAACAGCGCCTGCTTGGTTTCGAGTTCTTCCTGCAGGATTTCCGAGCGCCGCACCATGCTGTCCAACTGTGCATTGAACCCGCTGGAGCGAATTCTCAGAGCTTCCATGTTGCGTTCGAGCAGAGCGATGTCGTTCAACAGCGTCTTGCGGGACAGATCAAAAGTGATCTTTTGCCCATCGAGAATGGACAGAACTTCTGTATCTTCTGAATTGGCAATAAGGTCAGGCGAGAACTCCAGCCGCTGCAGTTCATTGTACTCGGCATTCAGACGATCTGACATGGCCTGCAGGCGGATTTTACGGATGAACAATTCACGCTCATTGGCTTCGGCCGAGGTCTGGTCCAGCGTCATCATCACTTGCCCGGCTTTGATGGCCTGACCTTCAACAACCTGGATTTCCTCGATGATACCGCCTTCAAGGTGCTGCACGATCTTGTTGCGACCTGTCGCGACAAAACTACCTTGTGCAATCACAGCAGCGGCCAGCGGTGCACTGAACGACCAGACGCCAAAACCGCCAAAGCAAACGACAAGCATGGTAAGCCCAATTACAACCAGACGATTGATCGAGCGTGGAACTTCGGCATACCAGACGGTCGGATCATTGGGATCGTTGTTCACGGGTACCAGTTCATTCATGTCGCACCCCCCTTATTTGTTTTGAATGCCGGGCTGATTATTACGCGGCCCGTTCAGTTGTTGCAGAACCTGTTCGCGATGACCAAACAGCGCCACACGGCCATCCGTCAGCAGCATGATCTTGTCGACCACGTTCAGCAGCGTTGGTTTCTGCGTGATCACTACGACGGTAATCTTGCTTTCCCGTGCCTGTTCGATGGCCCGGGCAAGGGCCCTGTCACCAGCAACGTCTAGGTTCGAGTTCGGCTCGTCCAGAACCACCATGCGCGGATTGCCAAAGAAGGCCCGTGCCAGTGCGATGCGCTGTTTCTGACCACCTGACAAGGGTGACCCATCCGCAGCCACCACGGTTTCATAGCCTTGCGGCAACGTGGCGATCATGTTGTGTACATCGGCGAGAACGGCGGCGTCGTGGATTTGTTCGTCCGTCGCATCGTCCCGCATCCGGCCGATATTGTCTTTGATCGTACCGGGGAACAATTGCACGTCCTGCGGAAGATAGCCGATGCTTTCGCCAAACTGACGCGGATCCCAGTTGCGGATATCCATCAGGTCCAGCCGGACACTGCCGGATGTAGGCAGGATTGACCCAACCAGCGTTTTGCCCAGCGTGGTCTTACCCGCACCCGAGTTGCCGATGATGGCCAGAGTTTCACCCGGGTTCAGCGAGAAACTGATCCCGTTCAGCACAACACGCTTGGTGCCGCCAGGCACATAGAGAAGGCGTTCCACGTCCAGCCGACCCTCGGGGCGCGGCAAGCGCAGCTTTTCGAATTGCAGGGCCGAGTTGGATAGCAATTGATTGATCCGGCCATAGGCTCCGCGTGTCAGAAGGAAGCCGTTCCAGCCTTCGATCGAACCCTCGATCGGCGCGAAAGCGCGGCCCGCGATAATTGAGGCCGCAATGACCATGCCGCCGGTGATCTCACCCTGCAAAGCCAGAAACGCGCCCCAACCCAGAATGCCGATCTGCGTCAGCAAACGCACCGCCCGCGAAATGGCCGCGAAAATCACATTCCGGTCCTGCGCGCGGACCTGCCATGTCAGGGATTGTGCGGTGTCGCGTCCCCAGATGCGCACGGCTTCGGGGATCATTGCCAGAGCGTTGATGATCTGACTATTTCGCGACATCGAATCCAGATGCATGTTGGCCATGGACTGCGCCTTGTTGGCTTCGGCAAAGGGTTTGGCCGTCATACGCTGGTTGATGAATGCAATTGTCATCAGCAAAACCGCCGTAACGATCACGATCATCCCAAGCTGCGGGTGAACCAAAAAGATCATCAGGATGAACAATGGTGCGAAGGGCACGTCCAGGAAGGAAATCAGCGTCCCCGAGACCAAAAAGCTGCGCACTTGCTGCAAATCACCCAGTGTTTGGTATTCCCGCCCAGAGCCATGCAGCGACGCATGCGCCGCAGCGCTGAGAACCGGGGCACCCAGACGGGCTGCCACCTCAACCGCGGTGCGCATCAGCATGAACCGCCGCACCGCATCGAAGGCGGATTGGAAAATCACTGCCCCGGCGACAATGGCGGTCAACATGATCAGCGTGTCCAACGACCGGCTAGTCAGGACGCGATCACTGATCTGGAACAGATAGATCGGGATCGCCAATATCAGAACATTCGTTGCACAGGTCAGAACCAGCACGAAAGCCAGATTGCGGTAGATCGCGCGTAACGAAGTGCGCAACGTCGCCTGAAAATCTTCAGGCGGCGTTCGCTTGTGAAATGTTTGGGGTGGCCCCTTGCCATCGCCGCCGCCAGAATTACTGCGCAGCATTGGCTCGTTCGCTTTGGCCTCGATAGTGGTGCCCATGCGATCACCGCCACTCGAGCGCGACGCGGGGGGTGTACGGTCGCTCGTTTTATTGACGGGTTCAGGATCGGGGCCCTCGACATCGGCCACCCC
The DNA here is from genome assembly GCF_056536625.1 of Ruegeria sp. CJ9. Lineage (NCBI taxonomy): Bacteria > Pseudomonadati > Pseudomonadota > Alphaproteobacteria > Rhodobacterales > Roseobacteraceae > Ruegeria > Ruegeria sp. CJ9. The sequence goes on along the minus strand of NZ_JBQFPY010000010.1, from coordinate 129,961 downwards.
ATCACCGCTGCCCTGTTGGTCATTGTCTTCGGCAGGCTGCGGCTGCTTGCGCCGGGAGGAAGGTCCGGCGCGCAGGTGCGGTTCCTCTTTCACTTCGTGATGTTCAGGATCAGCTTTCACGGTTTTGCCGGCGCTCGCATCGCTTTTGGCGACTGCCTCCCGTTCACCGTCTGGCGGATTACTAACGCGTAAATCTTCGCTCAAGCGCAATCCGAGAACTTTTTTCCGTTTCAAATCTGATTTGCTCGCACTTGGCGGCTTGGAAACGGCACCAGCGTTACGATCCAACGGACTGGCGTATCGTCTCGGGCGCGACGGAAAAACAATCGACATGTTAAAACTTTCAAAACACTCGTAACAAACAGGGTTACTACGCTAGCATAGATTGCAGGCCGTCGTCGATGGCAGCCGCTTCTGAGGACGTCAGATTGCTCTGGCCTGGGGCGTTTTCCGAATTGCCCGGCCCATCTACATCCTCCAACAACATCGCGATCGCTTCGTTGACAAGCTCGGCATTTTCCTCTTCTGGGCTGTCGATAAGGCTGGCCTGATGCAACATCACATCCGAGTATTCGCCCTCTTGCGCCATCACGACAGAGTCGATTCCCATTTTGGTCACGTTGGCCGAATTCAATAACGCGTTGCCCGCACCTAGCGCGGAAACCCCTTCTCCGCTTGAGTTTTCGACGTAAACATCGTCGTCATCCTGCAACATGGTTACCTGGTCAATGACGTTGATCTGCAGCAGGTCACCTTCGATCTTGAGAACCCGCACCACTTCTGTTCCGGCAAACATCGGATCGTTCAACAACGCGTCTTCCAGTGCATCGGTATCCACCTCTTGCAAAGATACCGTGCTGGCCAGATTGTCGCTTAACTCTTCGTGGGTGTCTTCCCCTTCGGTCGTCAACGATACCTGGTTCATTACAAGATTGTCTTCGGCATCCGTCGGGCTTGCGCCGTGAATCACATCATTGTCCAACAAAACGATGGTCTGGTTCACAACGTCGATCGAGACCATATCGCCGCCAATAATGATCACATCATAATAGCTGCCCAGCTGAATGATGTTGGTCACATTGGCCATATCATTATCGCCCAGCGTATAGGCTGTGGACGAAGCTGAGATTTCCGTATTGATGTGGTCAATATCCGTGGCGTCGATAAGCTGCTCAATGAAATTGGTCACCAGCAGATCACCGGAAATCCAGTCGATCATGACAATCGGGTCCTGATCGGGATTATCCGAGACATTGTGTTCCACCCATGATGCCTCGTTGGCTTCGGTCGCGATGTTTGAAGACTGGACAACATGCGTGTCGCTTTGCGCACCCGGCGCACCTTGGTCGACATCAGAGACGACGGCGACCTGGCTGACAGCGGTCAGGTTGATCGCCTGCCCACCGACCACGATGTTGGGCGCATCGACCCAGCCAACCGATACCGCGACTTCGTTGACGGCATAGTTGCCACCCGCGACCACCGAATGACCGTCTTCAAATTCGGGGTCTTCGGATTGATCCCATTCGGCAGGCAATGCCTCGGCCAACTCGTCCTCGGCGTCTTCGTCCTCCAAATCATCCTTGTGATGTTCCGGCAGCAGCTCCAAAAAGTCCGGAATTTCATCGACATACTCGCCATTCACGATAATGCCCGAGGCATCCTCGCCGTGAAACTGATGTACCGTTACGCCTTCAATCTCAAGATTAATGGGCGATTGCATTTGTTCGATAAGTTGTTCGACAGCCTCACCGGACTGATAGTCCTGGATGTGGATCGATGGGGTCGATATGGCATGCAAGGACAGTGCCGCGCTTTGCAGCGCGTCGGCTTGCGCCATCAGGGCCTCGACATCGCGGAAGTCACCTTCGCCCACGACATCGTTGTCGATCAGATGGATTTTCTGCACCGTGTAGGTGACCGCTGATCCAATCAGCTCGGTGATGTATTCGGGCTCCAGAATGATGTTCATCTGCACAAACGAGCTGAATCCCGGCGCATCTTCGGGCAAGATCGCATCCGGGCCGACCGCAGGGCCGGGTGACCCATCAGCACCATCAATCAGACCAGAATTTTCCGTTGGTGGGGGGACATCATCTTGTGCGGGTCCAAACTTGTAAGGCACCGGACCGTAATCGCCCGGATCCATTTTCAGATTGGCTTTGACATTGATGCGGGCCGGATCTTCGAGACCCTCAAGTTCTGCTTTCTTACGCAGAGCAGTAAATTCTTCATAAAAATCACGCCAACGGGCCTGTTCGGTCGTAAGTTCAAAAGTGCCAACAAAATGTGCAATTTGTTCCGTAATACTGTCGAGTGCCATTTTAGTTTCCTTTCCCTGCCCCGGCCTGAAATTTCCGGTTTAGGTTAAGTTGGGCCGAGGCCGCATAATGCGCCCCCGGCAGTTTTTAAGAGGTCAGAGCCCGCCAAAGCGAGCTCTGCTTCCGATTAAACGTCGGTGTCGTCGCTGGAGTAGCTGGACGACATGTTGCCGCCAACCATGGTAGTATCGACCGAGTTACCAAGAACGTTGGCACCCATGACGATCGACTGGTTGAACGCCGAAGTATCGACGACCGCTGCGGCCGATGCGTGCGACTCACCGTTGACGATGCCATCGCCACCGTTGCCCGAACCCCAGTCACCAGCGTTGCCACCGGCACCACCTGCGCCCGAGTTCGCACCCGATGCGTCGCCGCCTTGCTGCATGCCACCTTTGGTGTCACCAATATCGACGAAGCCGTGCGAATTACCGCCTTGGCCACCCATGGCTTGTGCAGCACCGCCGCCGCCACCGATGCCCGACGTGGACGTACCGTCCGATGTACCGTATCCGGTAGCCGTTGCATCGTTGTCGGAGCTGCCTGCGCCGCCATAGCCAGAGATTGCGTCAGCCATCGCGTCAGCGGATCCGTCAGTGTCCGCAACCGCCCAAAGGCTGGAAGCTGCGCCATTACCGGCGTCATTGTCGGCGTCTACCGATCCGGTGCCGCTACCATCAGAGGTCGCATCCAGATCGATTGCGCCGCCGCCGCCACCGACGCCGTCCGCTGTCGCAGTACCGGTTCCGGTACCGTCAGCACTGCCGTCGGAGGTGTTGGTTCCGCCAGCTCCACCAGCAGAGTCCGCATTCTGGTTACCGACGCCTTGAGCATCCGATGTCGCATCAGCGTCAGCATCCGGGTCACCACCGTCACCCGAACCGCCGGTACCCGTACCGCCAGTTCCGCCACCGGTGATGTTCTCATTGCTTCCGTTGCCGCCGGTTCCAGCACCGCCGGCACCGCCGCCGCCTGCTGCTTCTTCAAAGTCAGCAGGGCTGCCAGCACCACCGGCACCACCGGTGCCCGCACCGCCAGTTGCGTCGTTGTTGCTACCGTCGCCGCCGTTGGCATTGCCACCGTCGCCTTTGCCGCCGTCGCCGCTTGCGTCGTTACCAGCCACGCTGCCAGCAAGGCTGCCTGCAAGGCCCAGGCCCAAATTGCCGGCGCCACTGTTGCCACCGTCTGAACCGTTCGCCGACGAGTCGTTAGCACCAAGACCAGCACCCAGCGCGTGGGCGTCGCTGTCGTTGTTGCCGCCAGTCGAGTCGCCGTCATTGCCAGCGCCTGAAAGACCAACACCCAGACCCAGACCGATTGATCCGGCATTTCCGCCGTCACCACCGTCACTGTCAGCATCCGACGCGTCCGAGTCACCGTCATTGTCAGCCTTCGAATCGGCATTCGCATTGCCGCTATCGCCACCGTCTCCGGAGCCGTCAGAGCTTGCGTAGCCTTTACCAACGTTCAGACCCAAGGTCGTTGCATCACCCGAGTCGCCACCGTTTCCGGCATCTGCGTCGGCGTCAGCATCACCTGCTTCGCCACCACCGGCATAGGCAGATGCGCCCTTGGTGTATGACATTGCGTTGCCGCCGTCGGTTGATCCACCGTCACCGGAGTCACCGCCGTCTGCGTGCGATGCAATACCTTCAGCAGCGTTGGCTTCGCCACCATGGGCATCACCGTGCTGTTCGAAGGTACCACCGTCGTTCGACACACGTGCCGCGCCCAGATGGTCATCGTCATTCAGGTGGGCCACTTGGTTGTTGATGGCCAGCATGTCGTTGCCTTGACCGTCCAACGAGATATCCAGGTTCATGTCGTCGCCCGGATCATAGTTAAAGTCGTTTCCGACCGTGATGATGTCCTCGACCGAGCCACCTTCATACACATCGACATCAACCAGATCATCGTCATTGGGGCGGAGACCTTCCTCACCAAAGTCGATGCTTACAGAGTTGGAGTTGTCGTTGGTGTTGTCACCATTGTACTGATGCTGGTCCTGATCCTGATCTTGCTTCTGTTTCTGATCCTGATCCGCGTCCGCGTCTGCAGACTGTTCCTGACCCTGTTCCTGACCTTGGTCTTGACCCTGTTCCTGGTCTGCTTCAGCAGTCTGTTCCTGACCCTGTTCCTGACCTTGCTCATTATGGTTCGCGTCAATTTCTGCTTCTTCAACGTCCACGTCTGCATCGACATAAACATATGCATCATCGACGTTCACTTCGCCGATGGCAGTAACATCATTGACAGGTTGTTCATGGTTGCGCTTTTTCATTTCAAAATTCCACTTTTTAAGCGCCCGACCGTCATTCATCTACAAAACGGCTACTGGCGCAGTTGAAACAATTTTTAAGCATTCAGGCGCAATACGCGCATGAAGCGGTTTCATTTGGTTGATTCGTTCACCACCTTCCTTTCCCGGCTAAGCCGATGCGCTGTCCGCGATAATTAGGATTCGTGCAAATTCACGAATCGCGGACACGTCAGGAACCAAGCTTCTCAAATTGAAGCAGGGACATGGTTGCAGCGTGAAGGCTGTCTGAATAGCTGCCCTAAAGCATTAGATATGGTAAGATGCTGATTTAATTTAAAATTTTAAAAATTAACCCAAAATTAACGCGCAAATACACGAAAATGCGGCGGAAATTCGACCACTCGGTTAAATCCATAATTTTTCTCTACTTTTACGAGAACGGCCATGGCGAACCTAATCAATAGTTCTAGTCCCAATTGGCAGGGCGATACGAATTATTGAAGAAAATTAGACTTTCAGGTATAGTCGGTCAGGACTGTCGGCTAATTTGCCGTTAATTTGTGTTCCGATTGTTGTTTACGATTTCGTCACCGATTTTGTGGCGTGGGTTTATAGGGGGAAATAATGAGCAATCCGTTGCAGGATAATATTGCCCAACTTGATGTTAGTACCGAAGATTTCTCGATCAATTTCATCGGCAAGGAACTCTTCTTTTCCAACCAGACACTGCGAAGCGTTCAATCCGAATTCGGTGTGGCCGCTCATCGGTATGACGACATCGCCGACTTGAAAACTTCCGGCGCCCCAGTTGCCGCGGCTGGCAAAGTAGTTGTTGTCGACCAGATTATGTTAGACGATTTGTTGGCCCGCCCGCAGGTCTATACCGAAGCAACCGGATCAGGTTGTTTGGCCTTTGCGTACCGCAAAGAGGACTCGGCCCGTTTTCTGTTCGAAAACTGGGATCGGGGGCAGTTCGGGGATGTCGGCTATCTTCCCATGAATGTTGCACCGGATGTGTGGCGGTCCATTCTGCGCCTGCTGATGCATGAGGAATTGTATCTGCCGTGCTTTATGGCTGATTGCGTGTCAAATCTGCAAAATCAGAATAAACCCCGCTTGCTGCGTGAAACACCCGCAAAGCCAGAGCAAAATCCAAAGAAACCTAATCCGATCTATTCCCGGCTGACGCGGCGGGAAAAACAGGTTCTGCACCTTGTCTCGAAAGGGCAAAGCAACAAGATCATCGCGTCGAACCTCGGCATCACTGAGCACACGGTAAAGCTGCACATGCACAATGTTGCCGGTAAGATCGGTGTAAGCAACCGGACCGCGGCAGCACAGTTCTATTTCGAAGTGGCGTCCGATGAAGCGCACGGACAAACCATTGACTGAGACGCTGGAAACCCGCTTTGACCGCTTAATCTTGCTGGTCGGCAAACTGAACTACATGTGGACCAACACAGAAAGCCTGTTGATCCATCTGATTGCCGGGCTGAGCGGCACCAACAAGGACGTCGCCGTTATCATCTTCTTGACGCTCAACACGACGCGCGCCCGGATCGATCTGGTTGAACGTCTTGCCAAGATGGAAGGCCGCCCTGCCGAAATTCGCGATCCGATCCTGGCCCACACGCAACGGCTGGCCAAACTGTCGTCCATTCGGAACAGGTATAACCATTGCATCTATTCCTTTGATGCCGACAGCGGGAACCCCAAGACCATCCTGATGCGCATTGCGGACCGAAAGACCGATATTAAGCTGGGGCGTGAAGACACGGTTGATGAAAAGGCCATTCAGGAAATCGAAAGCATCGTAGCGCAATTGTCGACGGCAAACCGTGATATCTGGCGCCTGATCAACCAACTTGGTTTCCCGGTCTGATCATACATCATTAGAACCGTACTTAAATGCCCTCTTCAGCTGCCATCCATCTTGCTGATCAGTCGCCGCATTGCCTGCCAAGCCGGCTGTAATCTCGGGCAAAGGCAATCTGGCACTATCTCATTTCAGTAAAAATTGGTGCGGATGGCGGGGATCGAACCCGCAAGCCCTAGGGCGAGGGATTTTAAGTCCCTTGCGTTTACCAGTTTCGCCACATCCGCGCGCCACCAAAGCTGTAAAGCGGGTGACTTCCGAAACTCATACTGCCAACCAAAGTGATTGAAAAGCCGCAAGTTGCTTGCCGCCAAGAGAACCGGCAAACATCCCGGCTGCAAATGCTTGCGTAGGCCAAAAAGCACGCAGCTTGTTGGCGACCCACACGCTTGCTACGCAACCTCATGTGATTTCCCAAAATGATGCGCAAGCTCTACTCAGAACAGGATCACACGCGCCAGGGTTGCACGCTCATTACAGCTTCGCTACTCCGAGGGGTGTTTGATTGAGATGATTCATCAAGGTCCCTGAGTATTATTATGCAGAAAGAACAAAAGTCCTTTCAGGACCGCGTCACAAGCATCAATCATCGCGCCGAAGTGGCCGCCAGCAAAGCTACTCCTGGCAGAACAGACAGCATCTGGGTACGATTGGCATACCCCGGTTCTTTCATCGGAGCCTTTTTCCTAGGTGCCATTGCAGTTTTTCTGACACGCTATTTTCAGTCTCAGTTGGTTAACGTGCCCGGAAGTGGGCAACCCGGCGCGCAAGACATTGTCGGAATTGGTCTTGCAAGCATGGCTGGTCTGTTTGTTTCGATGCTTTTCAAAGGTAAGCAAAAGGAATTTGCCAGCGCCTGCACGCTAGGTGTTTTGCTGACCACATTTACCTACCACAATGCAGTCTGGGCCTACCCGGAATCTTTCGAGCAGGTTTACGGAGAAGAATGGGTGGAGTTCATACAAAGTATAACGAAACCTTCCAGCATTTATTTTTTCGGCAATACCATCGAGTTGAGCTGAACAGCCCATAGCGCCTGCCCCTATCGAAACGTCACTGGATGCAACAAAAAAGAAACTATTCTGAATATCTTGGCGGCCAGTGCCAGAAGCTGCTGGAAATTGGCTTGGACGACGATGGTCGATCATTTCGGATTAAATATGTCGATGGCAGCTGTTGCACGCAGACATCCAAAAAGAGGTTCACCTCGTTCTCACGACCGTGACCGCTTAGGACTTGGTTAACACCACCCTCTTTCTTCTGCGTTACGTGCTTTGCTAAGATCATGATCGCTCCAAGTTCAGCGATGACTAGAGGCATAACGTCACCTCTTGTGTCACCTTCGAATCTAGCGACTGCGCTTTAACGCTCTGATATTTAAGTACTTTCATGAGTTTCGTGGTGCCCCCCCACACGGATTCTGACGCCAATAAAATCAACAACTTACAGGAAAATTTTATGCGCGTTACGTACATCTTACGTCTTTTCACCTGAAAGGTGATGGTCTCCCTATTAGTTGACGTAACGCTCTATTTCCCCAAAAAAGCATCAAGCAATTTTAGAAAACACTCTCCTTTCAATACATCACATCTAGTCCGGACTTCAGCAGAAACACTGGTCTTTCCGCAAGCCTATATCTGGTGCATGTCACGCTCATTTGGAGAACACTTCACGACGAAAGACACCTTTCAATACTCGAATACGCTGACCAATCACCCAGCACACAAGTAAAGCAAAGGCGAAGTGTCAAATTGAGCCCAAACCGGCCATCCCGAGGCTATCTGTCTCCTGCAGTCGCAGTCGGCAGGTCGCAGCCCAAAGCTGTCGTTCGTAACCGGCTAAATTGAAAGTAAGTCCAGAAAGTTTTTCCCACGCTCGAATGTCCACCAACTCGCGATAGCTCCGCAGCCGATAGCTATCGAAACTCTGAGCGTAAACTCAGGAGTTGGGCCAAATTTTGAAATCGAATTTAGGAGCGGCCACGTCACCAGAACGATTGCGACTTGACCAACTTCCACGCCGATGTTGAATGCCAATAGGCTCTGCCAAATATTGGGCGAAGTCACTTGCAGGATTTCATGCAGCACGAAACTAAAGCCCAGGCCGTGAAGCAATCCCATCAGGACGGTCACTACGAAAACCTTTCTGTTGGCGTTTGGCCCCGAACCTTCTCGCTCTATGGCCAGAACAGCTGCGTAGATGATTGAGAGCGCAATCCCTGTTTCTACCAAAGGGACAAACCATGCACCGGATGGAACATAGCCAAAGAAGCCAAGCGAAAGTGTTACGCTGTGGCCAACTGTAAACCCGGTGACACGCCAGAGTAGCGCCCGCAGTTCAGGCGCGCCGATGACAAGGCAAACAACAAACAATACATGATCGATGCCTTCGAGAATGTGGCGCACACCCTCCCAAATGAAAGTCACGATTCCTGCGAAACTCGACCTTGAAATCTCAACCGGATCTTCCATCAGACCCCGCGTTCGAAAGACAAGTGGGTCGCTGGAGCCGTAGTCTAGGATGAGGTTCGCGGTCATTTCCTGGTCTGGCAATCCGGGGTTCAGAGCGTTTGACAGCGCATAGGTAGACGGGGTGGTTTTCAGGTCATACCGTACGGCGACATCGACGATGACATCGCCAACATATACAGGCAGATCGAGCGACAGAGTTGATCCCTCAAACACCGCATTTTGGGCCTCGTTCAGAGTAGCAAATCCCGGTTCTTCGCCCACCCGATGGATTGCCACAGACTCCACGTTTCCTGCTACGCGCTGACCTTGCACTTCGACAATTGTTCCGGCCTCAGCGATTCGACCGAGCCCGAGCGGGTCAGCATCCAGTTGAGCGGTGTCGGCAAAATGCACGACATTGCCGTCCTCAAGGGCATTTGTCGTAAACGGAGCAGCGGACGGAAGGCCATCTGCCCCAATTGCTCCCGTTTTGTCCGCGACAAGGTAAGGCATGGGCAGTCGAAGATGGATACGCAACCCGTCGCTGGTGTGTTCAACGTGGAATACCCGAACGTTCAGGTTCAGTAGAAAATGCGCGTGGCTCGTAACCGCGAACACTATCAGGCAGGTTGTGACAAAAACCAACAAAGCTCTGCTTATCCGCTTAGACATCCGGTGCACGCGCCTCCAACACAGTGATTGCTCTAACTTTCCAGCTACCTCGCTCAGGTCGGAACTCGACCCTTGCGCGGTATTCCACCCTTCGACGGTGATCATGACCCCAATGGCCCGCGCGCGCGTCGACCCGCCATTGCGCAACGCCTTCAAACGCTCCGTATCTATTCAATCCACCGTCTACTATGACGACATCCGTGACCTCAGCGATCTGCGCGAGGCCACCACCGGGTACCCGGATCCCCAAGCTTGCTTCCAGTTCTGCAGACACCTCAACAAGGTCAACATTCAGAACGATTGGGGCTAGCGCCTCGCTGCGTTTTTCTGGCGACACTTCGAGGGCTGCAACATAGACGTTGGCTATGAGCTGGGAAAAAGCATCCGCAGCGACATGGTCTGCGGCTTGATCAGAAGTCGGGCTTATCAATGAGACGGATCGTGAATTCCAGAATACCGACCCGATAAGAAGACAGCCGATTGTAAGCACGGATAATCCAATCCGCAGGTGCTTCTGGGAAGTTAGTATGGCGATCAGGCCGACCAGAGCTGAAAGGCCAACGGTAAACAGTGTCCACAGAGGCACAAACACAACACCTTGAGCCTTCACCCGAGAAACCTCAGGCTCGGCATATCGTTTCAGGTGATTTTCCCACGTGATCTTGGCATTCTCAGGCGTCGCCCAATCCAGGAACGGACCAGCAACATCCGTCAGCGTCACAGGAACTTCGTGGATCGTATCGCCGAACATGTCCCAGGTGACAGACGCCTCCTTTGGCAAAGTTGGAATAGGATAAGACGATATCACGCCGATGAACGTCGTATCAGCATTAAGCGTTGAGGGGCCATCAACAACCTGAAACCCGCGTTCCCCGAGCGTCAGGAACGAACCGCGCACGTTCGAAGGCATTACCTGCTCGCCCTCGATGGCGACTGGGTTCTTGGTTGCGAATTCGTTCAGTGCATCCGCAAGAATCTGTGACTGTAACGCAGGATCCAGATTTGATCCGGTACCCAGGGTTTGATCGATCCAGGGTGCAAGATCACGAGACCGGATCAGGACCTCGTGGCGGAGTTCGCGTGGAGCGACATACAGATAGGATGTCGTCCCGCTTTGGGCTGAGCGGTTGAGGTTAGCGTTGGCAAATGCAGTAAACCAGGGGTCCGACCAGTTGATCGTAAATCGCGATTCTTTGCTGAGAAAACTGAATCGGGTGACCGGAACGGCGCGATCAAAGACCATGAAGCCAATCGATACCGCAGTGTCTTCGTCTTTGGCCAGCGGAGGGCGGATGATCAATTTCTCGGGTTTGAGGCCTTCAAAGTCATAGAATGCTCTAACGTAGATTACTTCAGGATCATCAGGAGGTGCCGGAATTTTGTTGCCGGTGATAGGATCGGTCATTCCGGCAAGAGGAGATGCGCGGTCGATCCTTTTGCGGCGCTCCGCAGTCAGGGATCGCAATGGCAACGGAGTTCCGTCGCCGCGAACTATCAAGAAATTTTCAAGGCCTTTGTCGGATGCCACGTCATATGTGACCAATTCCGGCCGTGGTTCCGACCATTCTCCAGATGACAGTGTCGCGGCGAAGGCCGCTAAGTCCCGAGGATATATTTCCAGATCCAGGTGAATACCTTCGTCTTCAATTCGTAAGACGGCTATGTTGTCAGCGACTTCCGCCCCGCTGTAAGGCGTCACATCTCCTTGCGCCCCAATCGGCAAAACCATTGCCGTCACAAGTGCCAGCATGTATCTGACACGGCCCGGTGGTTTGCTTACTGTGTTCCGTGACAAGTTCATTGGCAATGCTTTCGTTCCATCACTTGCCTGGGCAATGAGTTCCCCAGTTCTCGACACGCGTCTGTGACGCAGCCGTCATTCTCATGGGAAGACATTTGCCGTTTTGTCCCGCGCGACCTGTGATCTGGCCGCGCGGATACAGCGAAGTTGTTGTTATTGATCCGGCATCGGCGGCGGGGTGTATCCTTCCCACTTGCCAGCAGTCACCTTGTCAGATGGCTCTTTTTCCTTCGAGCGAGGCGCCTTGATATATTCGTCGCTGACTGCCGGTGGCAGGGCATAGTCATCCACGCTGGCCTCCCGGACAACAATCTGATCCTTGGTGACATTGATTACCTGAAGATCGCGCGCTAGCGTCAGCGGCCCGTCATACGTCGAACGAACGCCTTCCAAAATCGCCTGGTAGTTTTCTGGTGAAAGAACAGAATGGTATCCCAGTGCCATGCGAGGCTTGACCGCTGACATGACCTTGCCAAAAGCCGCGGGTTCGGTGTGGACGCGGGTGGCGACATAAGTTGCCTGCTTCATGTCCCAGCCAAAGTAGGGTGCCAACGCATCTGGCGGCAAAAACGCTTCGTGAGACGCTAAGTCTGCGTCTTTGGCATACTCGACATACCATTTATTCGGGTAGGTATCTCCGCCAAAGACGTACTTTAGCCCGTTCCATTCAAGGGAATAACTGACCGAGCCATCGAGGCTGTGGATCGCCGGCCAGGAACGAATGATGACATCGTTTTCTTGGTAAACGATCTCGTTCTCCTGCATGTAATCGAATTCGGTGACATCAAGTTTCGCACCCTCATCCGGCAAAGCACCGGTTCTGGTCGCAAGGTCCCAAGCATAAGCCTTCGACATACCGTCTACATATGCCTTGGTGCCCAGTTCTTCCTCGGATCCGGACGGACCGAAAATACGAAGCGGGGTGTAGCGGCCAGAGAGCCAGCCTCCAACGTGAAGACCCATGAAGTCACCGACATGGTCTACATGCAGATGGCTGAAAAAGACTTTATCGATCTTTGAGAAATCTGGTCGCAATGAAAAAAGGTTGCCAGTAGATCCGGTGCCAACGTCGAAAAGAAAGGTATCCCCATTGCCCAACTCGACTAGGAACGAAATGGAAACGGCCGCTTTTGTTTGGTTTGGCATCCCCGTGCCCAATGCGGTGATCCGCATCTCGCTTTCACCGAGAATTTCAGTGTTTGGGAAATAGGACGCCGGATAGGTTCCGTCTTCGATTGCTGCAGCCGTTCGACCTTTTGGAAGCATATTCTGCGCCAACGCGGATCCACTGACCGCAAGCCCAAGCGCCAAAACTGCACTTGTCGTGGAAATGAGTAATCTATTCATAGTTCCCCCTCCCTTTAGACGTGGCTAAGCATGTCACAAAAGCGTGATTCTCAAGTCAACCATAGACATCTCTACGGTAGTACCATAGACTTCTCTATGTCAATAGAGGCCTCTATGGAAAGCGGAATGGCAGTAATCGAAAAAAAGGAAAAAGCGTCGCGCGAGGATTGGTTGCTTGCGACGCTGGACGTTTTGAGAGAGCGCGGAATAGAAGGCGTAAAGGTCGTCGCTATTGCGCGTAGGTTGGGGTTGACGAGCGGAAGTTTCTATTGGCACTTCAAGAATTTAAAAGATTTACTCGACGCCGTTTTAACCTATTGGGAAGAAGCTTTGACCGGGCACATCATTGAGGATGCAATAAAGTTTGAAGGTCCCGCGAAAGAGCGGATCAGGCTCTTGATGCAACAGGTCATTCGCGAAGACGCTTCCAGACCAGACGGGGCCATTGCGGTCTGGGCGAAGTCTGATGCGGACGCTGCATTGAGTTATAAGCGCGCTATGGACCAGCGGTTTGAGTTTTCAGCCTGGTTGTTCGAACAGGCCGGTTTCGGGCCTCAAGACGCTGAAATTCGCGGTCGTATGATGGTAATGACGCTGATGGGGGAAACAACCAACGGGTTAAAGAACTCTGACGGTTGGGAAGGTATTCTCGACCGACACTGGCGCGTTTTGGTAGCGTAGTCTTCTAAGTAGGTTCCAATAGCCACCTCGTTTGCAAATCCGATTTCAATCTGATCGGTTCATTTGGGCTGTTGGAGCATTTACCCCGTCGTTGGTCTCGAAAGCTACTGCCGCCCAGAATTCACCGGTTTTGGATGACAACGAGCTTGCAGCCGACGGGTCTGATAGTTCGGTTGAGAGTGGACCACTCAACTTTGCATAGTCCGCTTCCTGCGCATTGCTGCCATTGTGGACGTATGACGATGCGGCATCAGCGAATGGCGGCTTCGTGGCCGTTGCTACTGGTGATAGCGCAACACCCGTAGAATCGACACTGCCTATCGTCTCGAAAAACAGATCGCACATTCCTTACCGGGCTTGATCACTAGTTTTGGCCGGAAGTCAAAGTCGATGGAGCACCGGCTCGAATCCGAGATACGGCTTCGAGCCATACGTCATCTTACGTACATCTTACGTACATTGGCATTTCGTAAGTCATTGTTTTTAAATGATTTGTGGTGCCCCCACACGGACTCGAACCGCGGACCTACTGATTACAAATCAGTTGCTCTACCAGCTGAGCTATAGGGGCACTGAGTGTCGATTACTTTCTCTTGTTGGAGACTGCAAGCCAATATTTTTATCTTAACTTAGTGAATGTCGGATTTCTTGGCAACGCGAAGAAACAACCGGGCAGAATGGTGTGGATTTGACTGTTCCGACCGCAGGCTGTAACCCGACTAGAAGAGTTGAAAGCAAGGACAAGAACCGAAAATGAAGGTTGCTATCCACGCGGGCGCGGCTTTTACAGATGAAGGCCGCGTGCTGAACTCGTTGAAGAAAAACTCAGGCATCCTGAAAAATAACGGGGTCAAGATTTTTGGCGCGCGACGATACAACTGGACCTTCAATCCCATTTTTGAAAAGTTGGGAACTAAGGCCGTCGACTTATCCCAAAACCTCAATAGCATTCTGCCAAACGATTCACATACCCAGCGCGCGATCTTTTCCAGTGGAAGATTTGCGGGTGAACCGGCTGATGCCTTGCAGGAAGGGCAGTTGTATCCTTTAGCCGGTCGCAGAATGGCGCTGTTGGAGCAAGCCTTTGATGAACACCAACTTGAATTGTTCATAGGGCTCAGAAATCCGGGCAGCTTTATCCCCAAATTCCTGATGTCGCTGCCCGAAGGTGAGCGTGCCGAAATTGTTCGAAACACTGACCTGAGCTGCCTTAGCTGGATCGGCATGATCGAAGACATTCAGGACCTCGCCCCCAGCGTTCAAATCACATTGTGGAGCAATGAGGACACCCCGTTTATCTGGGGGGACATTGTGCGGTCTTTGACTGGCTTGGACGACAGCACGACGCTGGTGGATGAATATGACCTGTTGGCGACTTTGCTGGATGAAGCCGGACAAACCAAAGTGCTGGCCCTGAGCAACCAAATTGAGCCGCAAGACAGGTCAGCCCTGCATGAACAGTTGGCGCAGATCTTTGAAGAGCACGCGCTGCCTGAGAAAATCGAGGAAGAGTTGGACTTGCCCGGCTGGTCCACCGAGATCGTGGACGCGTTTTCAGAATTGTACGAACAGGATCTTGAACGGCTTGGTGCTGTACCGGGCGTGCGTGTTCTAAAACCCTGATCGTGAATGTGGGGGACCCGCATGACAAGAATCGTCAGACGGACCCAGCCCTGTTTCAGCTCATGCCAAGAGCTTCCTTGTACATCTCAAGCACCGCCTCTTCTTCGGCAATATCGTCCTTGTCGCGCTTGCGCAGCGCGATTACCTTGCGCATGACCTTGGTGTCGTATCCACGGGCTTTGGCCTCCGCCATCACCTCTTTTTGCTGTTCCGCAAGGTCTTTCTTTTCTGCGTCCAGGCGTTCAAAGCGTTCGATGAACTGGCGCAGCTCACCCGCGGTAACACGATAATTCGCAGTGGCCTGATCTTCGGTCATGTCATCCATAAATGTCTCTCCCAGAGGTGGATATCTGATGCTGTGACAGCGGGCTCTACGCCGGATACATTGCTGCCGCACGGGCCGCAAGCACCCAATCCTGCCGGGCTTGTGTGAGCAGTGGCGATCCGCTAAGCGCTGGTGGAATTGACAAGCAAATGTGGGGAACCATGTTCGAATTCATCACCTGGGGCGGTGCCGCCCTGTCGCTTGCCGGGCTCTGCGGCCTGGTTTGGTGTATCCTGCGTGTGATGAAGGCGCGCAAGTCTGGCCTGTCGGACGAGGAACTGCGCGCAGTTGTTCAAGGTGTATTGCCGTGGAACCTGGCATCACTGTTTTTGTCGGTTCTTGGCCTGATGGTGGTGATCGTCGGGATTTCTTTTGGCTGACCGTTGAATTCAAACGGGCAGATTATCAAAGCGCGCTTCCATCGCATCTTCGCACAGGGCTGCATCCAAACGACGTAGGCGCGACGGGACATGCATTCCCTGCTGGCGCATCCGTTGAATCACTTTGGCCACACTTGGTTGCAATGCCAGACGTGTATCAAGGCACGCTCCGCTGAGCTTTTCTTCAAGTTGTTCGGCTTCTGAGTATAAATTGACTGACGACATTTCTATCCTCCCAAATGTCTTCATTTAGTCTGATATATGTGACCGTTTTAAGACCCGTTTAGATTGTTACACAATCGCGCGGAAAACCGCCTGTTCGTCGGACTATTTTTGCGACCGGGGGCGATTTGATTAAATTTTACTCGAAACGAGGCTACCCTGCTTTGACCCGCATCAAATCACGCAGTGTTGATTGCAATATATTCCGTAATTAATATATGAATTACCGACATAGGCGGAGGACCACATGACACCAAAAGTAAAAGCGTTTTTCGACTCCGAGACCTTTACGGTTTCCTACTTGGCGCAAGAGCCCGAAGGGCTTGCATGCGCGATTATCGACAGCGTTCTGGATTTTGACCACGCCTCTGGCCGGACGGGTACGCACGCAGCCGATAAGATCATCGAGTACGTGCGGGCGAACAACCTGCGGGTTGAATGGATTCTGGAGAGCCATGTGCACGCCGACCACTTATCCGCTGCCCCCTATCTGCAGGAAAAGCTGGGCGGCAAGATCGGGATCGGGGATCAGATCGTTACCATTCAGGAAACCTTCGGTAAAATCTTTAACGAAGGGACCGAGTTTCAGCGGGACGGCAGTCAGTTCGACGCCCTGTTCCGCGAAGGCGACAGCTTTCACGTTGGTCAGATGCGCGGCGATGTTCTGCATACGCCCGGCCACACTCCGGCCTGCCTGACCTATGTGATTGGCGATGCCGCGTTTGTCGGCGACACTCTGTTCATGCCCGATTTCGGCACGGCGCGCTGTGATTTTCCAGGTGGGTCGTCCGCAACGCTATACGAATCGATCCAAAAAATTCTGGCACTACCGGATCAGACGCGCGTCTTTGTGGGGCATGATTACATGGCGCCGGGGCGCGACGAATATGCTTGGGAAACAACCGTGGGAGAGCAAAAGGCGCTGAACGTCCATATTGGTCATGGACGCTCTGTCGAAGAGTTCGTTGAAATGCGCGACGCCCGTGATGCAACGCTGCCCATGCCCCGCCTGATTCTGCCGTCGCTGCAGGTGAATATGCGTGCAGGGCAGATGCCGCCAGCCGATGAAGATGGCGACGTTTACCTAAAACTGCCACTGAACAAACTCTGAAACATTGACGGCTGTCACGCAAAGGACAAACAATGCAACCTGAATGGATATGGGGCCTTGGCGGAGGTCTTCTGATTGGGCTGGGTGCTGCCCTCTATTTACTGGGCAATGGGCGCATCATGGGGGCCAGTGGCATTCTGGGCGGACTGGTCGACGGCAGTGATCGATCACTTGAACGGCTGGCTTTTCTTGCGGGATTGATCGGAGTGCCCTTGTTGCTGCGGCCCCTGCTCTTGCCCGCGGCCCAAACTCATCTGACCGGGAACATCACCCTCGTGATTATCGCCGGTCTATTGGTGGGGTTGGGCACACGCATCGCCAATGGGTGTACATCGGGGCACGGCGTTTGCGGAATATCCCGATTTTCCCTGCGGGGCATTGTCGCCACAATCGTCTACATCATGGCTGGGATCGCAACGGTCGCTCTGCTGCGCCATGTCTGGGGGCTGATCTGATGCGCGTAGTCATTTCATTTCTTGCAGGATCGTTGTTCGGAATCGGCCTGCTGATCTCTGGTATGACCGACACAACCAAAGTGCAGGGCTGGCTGGATTTGTTCGGACAATGGGATCCAACGCTCGCCTTTGTGATGGCTGGCGCGATCCTTCCCATGCTTGTCGCATGGCGGTTGACGTCCAACCGCCGCCCACTGACCGGAGGGAGGTTTCCGCAAAAAGCCGCACCCGAATTGGACCGCCAGTTGATCATTGGCTCTGTTCTGTTTGGCATGGGTTGGGGATTGGTTGGGCTGTGCCCCGGGCCGGCCCTTGCCTCGCTGAGCTATGGTGGAGTTGGCGGAATTGTGTTCCTCATCGCCATGATTGTGGGCATGGTTGCGGCCCCAACCCTTGGCGCGCAACTGGACAGGGCAGCCAACGCGGCCTAAGCAATTGCCATGGAGATTCGCCCGATTACCCCCCGCTACGCCGTCTCGCCGCAAATTTCGGTCGAGGACGTCCCAGCCATCGCCGATGCCGGTTTTGTCAAAGTGATTTGCAACCGGCCCAATGTCGAGGTTCCTGCGGACATGCAATCAGACGCCATCGGCGACGCGGTGCGTGCGGCGGGTATGGAATACGAGGTTCTGGAACTGACCCACCAGACCATGACCCCTGAAAATGTGGCCCTGCAACGCGAGTTGGCCGAAAGCTGCGGCGGACCGGTTCTGGCCTATTGCGCCTCGGGCACGCGGTGTTCGGTAGTGTGGGCATTGGGGCAGTGCGATCGGATGAGTGCGGACGACATCCTGAACGCGACCACCAAAGCGGGTTACACGCTGGACAACCTGCGCCCGATCCTTGAGCAGATCCGCGGCGACACTGAGTAAACTAGCTAGAATTATTGGGATCAGTTGTGGGCGTCGACAACCCGGCCAGCTGCGAAATTTCGGCAACCATTTGATCTGAGTCGGCGAAATTCAGGTTCGTTTCCAAATCCTCCGGTGCGATTGAATCGAACGGGACAGGCATCTGCGACATCTCTGGTTGTGCGGGTATGTCCGGTTCCTGATGTGATGCCACAGGCGACCGGGCCTCCAGAAACTCCTCGGCTTCAGATTGGGTCAACGCCGTAAGCGGTGCGCATTCGTTCAGGCGCACGGCGCGCATCCCGCCACATTGCCCCAAGCGACCAACGGCAGCGCGCGCGCGGTCGATCGTCAATACCTGCGCCCGATCCAGCCGTGATCCCGTCAACGGCAGCACATCCCCAACGGCAAGGTCAGACAGCGACGCCAGCGGCAAGGTCATTCGGCAGATCACCGCGTTTAACTCTGCCCGCAAAACACCCGAAGCCTGTTCAAGGTTTGGACCTGTGTCCTCTTGCCTGACCTCCCCCTCCTGCTCTGCCGGATGATCGGGCAGGAAGACAGAAATCTGGCCCTGCCGTAGGCCACCGCCCAGTTCCACGGTAAGGTCAAACACCCGATACGTATCTTCAACCATCGCCAGTGACAATGTGCTCAAATCTGCCAAACGCGTCGAAAATTCATACCCCAACAAACTGGATCGATCCAAGGGCGCATCCACCAGTTCCACAGACCGTGCCAAGACCTGCTCGACCAACGGGGCAACCATCGCACCATCCGTGTGCGTGAAGGCACGTGGCGCAGGATCACCTGCCATTACCTCACCAATCGTTTGCACTTGAACGATGGCTGAAACAGCGCCCAGATCCATGCAGACAGCGGCAGAGATTCCATCGCTGTTCATAAACTGCAGCATCAACCAATCTTCCCCAACCGGCCCCGCCAGCATGTCCGGCGTACGGTTGGATTGTTTGGCCCCTATGACAACAAGCGGGAGTTGCAAATTGTCCCCGGCCGCGCGGGCAAAAGCCAGCCGCAGCGCCCGCAAGATCGAGCGTGGCTTATCGCCCTGCTCTTCCCGTCCCGCTGAAAGCTTGCGCGCCAATGCTGCGCTGACCGTTTGCGACATTCCCGAATCCGCTGTGTTTTTCCGCGTCTGACACCCTGTCTAAACCGGTGCTGGTTACGAATGTCTTTACAAGCACATCATTGCGCGGCCTGCCGATAGGCCAGTGGCAACCGAACACGGAAGGCCGCCCCGCCCTGACCGGGCAGATAGGTGATTTCACCGCCCAGTCGCTGCATAATCTCGCGGCAGATCGCCAAACCCAATCCGGCACCCCCAGCTTTGTCGACGCCAACACGGGCGAATTTTTCGAACACCATCGAGCGGGACTCGGGCGGGATGCCACTGCCGTTATCGGTAAAATCAATCACAACTTGCCCACCAACATCATGGGCCGAGATTGTCAGTTCGGGCTCGTCAGCATCACAATATTTCTGAGCATTGGAAATCAAATTGATGAACACCTGCCCCAGCCGATCCAGATCGGTTAACAGCGGGATACGCTCGGACGCTTTCGCGCGTTTGACGGTCAGTGTTTGCCCGGTTCCGGCCAATGCACTGGACACCGCCCGATCCAGAACCGAGCGAAGCGTATCCCCGCCCACGTTCAGGCTGACCTGTCCGCTTTCCAGCACGCTAAGATCAAGTAGGTCATCCAACAATCGCGTCAGGCGCAAAGCTTCGTCATGAATGATCGCGGCATAGCGCGTCTGTTCTTCGGGGCTCAGCCCGTCGGTGTCACGCATGATCTCGGAAAACGCGCGGATCGAGGTCATGGGTGTGCGCAACTCATGGCTGACCTGGCTAAGGAAACTATCCTTCTGTTCCGAGATTTGCGTGAGCTTGGTGTTTGCCTCGCGCAATTGCCGCGCGGTGCGGGAAAGCTCGGCGGATTTGACCTCCAGTTGGCTGGAATACTCCAGCAACTGCGCGGATTCGTCGGCCACCGCCAACAGGTCTTCGACCGAAACGGATGATCCCCCGACGATCTGGCCAATCATCGCATGCGCTGTGGCCGCACCGACAGAGCCGCTGAGTTCCCGTTCCAGACGTTCCAGAAAGGCGGGCGTGGGTTCCGGCAGGCTAGAGCGACCACCCTGCTGTTCTGCCTCGGCATGAAAGAAGTCTTGCGCCGGGCCCGCCCCCAAAATCCGCTGGGTCATGATCATCAAATCTTCGCTCTGGGCCACCGATCCCGTCCAGCCGCGCGGCGCGACCGAATGGTCGAAAACGTTAACGAATTGCGCTCCTTGCAGGCGTTCCAACGGGCTGGGAACGCTTAGCAACGATGCAACGCAGAACGCCACCGTATTCAGGGACAGTGACCACATTACGGTGTGTACCATCGGGTCCATACCTTCGATCCCAAACAGGGCCTGCGGGCGCAGCCAACCCCACCCGAAGGGCCCGTTTTGAACGACCGTTTCGGGTATCAACGCCCCACTCATCCCCGGCAACAGCAGTGTGTATATCCAAAGCAGGAAACCTACCGTCAGCCCCACCAGCGCGCCGGTCCGCGTAGCACCGCGCCAGAACAGACCGCCGACTAGTGCGGGCAGGATTTGAGAAATCCCGGCAAAGGCCACCAATCCGATTGACGCCAAAGCCGCGCCGCCACCGGACAGGCGGTAGTAAAAGAAACCCAGCGCCATGATGACAGCGATCGACACCCGACGCGCCATCAGAACGACATTCCGAACGTCCCCCGAAACCGAGCCGGACCCTTCCTGCGTGCTCAGCCAGATTGGCATGACCAAATGGTTTGACACCATGGTCGACAACGCCATTGCGGTAACGATAACCATCGATGTGGCCGAAGAGAAGCCACCGATAAAGGACAACATCGCCAACCAATCATTGCCCTGAGACAAGGGTACAGTCAGGACAAACAGATCGGGATTTGACCCTTCGGGCATCAGGTCCAGACCAACGACCGCGATCGGCACCACAAAAAGGCTCATCAACAGCAGATACAGCGGAAAGGCCCAGGCAGCGGTCCTCAGATGCCCTTCATCCGCGTTTTCAACCACCATCACCTGAAACATACGCGGCAGGCAGATAAAAGCCGCGGCAGAGAGGAAAATAAACGTTGTCCAGCGCCCCGCATCCACATTCCACTGACCGATCTCAGAGGCGTCGATCCGGTCCATCATCGGCCCCACGCCCCCCGCAACGCCCCAGACCACAAAGGCACCAACCGCCAAAAGCGCGAACAGCTTGACCACGGATTCCAATGCGATGGCCGTCACTACTCCGTGGTGCCGTTCATTGGCATCCAGGTTCCGGGTCCCAAACAGGATCGCAAAGATGGCCAACCCTGCAGCAACCCAGAAAACACTGGCACCTTCGCGATACAGCCCCGAGGGGTCAGCCTCGGCAAAGATAGAAAACGACAGGGTAATGGATTGCAGTTGCAACGCGATGTAGGGGGTTCCGCCTAGCACAGCCAGAATGGTCACACAGATCGCCAGCGTATTGGATTTGCCATAGCGTGAAGAAATCAGGTCAGCGATCGAGGTCACTCGCTGACTGCGCCCGACCCGCACCAGTTTGCGCAGTCCCCACCACCAACCGACCATCACCAGCGTTGGCCCCAGGTAAATGGTTACAAACTCTAACCCCGACCGCGCGGCGTTGCCCACGGCGCCATAAAACGTCCAAGCCGTACAATAGATCGACAGCGACAGTGTGTAGATCAGTGGAGAACGCAGCCAAGCCCCCCGCCCGGCCGCCGCCATCCGATCCGCGGCAAACGCGACCCCGAACAGCAGAACAACATAGGCAAGGCAGACCAGAATAAGGACGTTCAGCGTGGCCATCAATCCGTCTCGGGCTCGGAATCGTCCGGAATGGCCATACGCCGGGCAGCAAAGCCAAACACTAGGCTGGCAACAATCAGGCCCGCCCAGCAGGCAAAGATGTAAAAAATCGCTGAGGACAGGGGCACCCCTTCCGGCGCACCCGGCTCATCAGGCCACAGCAACGGAATGGCCAGCAGCGCCGCCCCCAAAAATGGCAACAGGCGCGCGGCGTCTGACAGCCTGCGGCGGCGATAACTCTGTCGCTCAAGAAAAAGCGAAGGCCGAACCCCCGAGGGCGGCCGGTCTTCGCCGGTGCTCATGACTGTGTCGCCTGCGCATGCAGGTCGCGCACTGCCGTCAGCATCTCGGTATTGGAAAACGGCTTGGTCATGAAGCGGCTGACACCGGCGTTTTCAGCCATTTCGCGATCTCGGGACTGGCCGCGGGCTGTCAGCATCAAAACCGGAAGGCCCTGCATATCTTCAAGCTCACGCAAGTCGCGTAGAATCTCCATCCCACTTTTGCCCGGCAACATCACGTCCAGAATGACCAGATCCGGGCTTGCCCCCTGAATGACCTGCAACGCGTCCGTGCCTTCGGCATGGGTTTCCACCTGCCAACCCTCACGCGTCAGTAGAAACCGAATGGCCTCGGCGATGTTGGGCTCATCCTCAATTAACAGAACCTTACGGCTCATTATCTGTCCTCCCCGTGACGGGCTACAAACTGGCAGACCCGTCTCCGACAGCTTACGCGCAGTGTCAGGAAACTGTCAAAAACCTTCGCTCAGAATTGACGGTTCGCGCCGCGACTTGCAGTCGCTGTGCGGGCAGACCCTGCAACTGGGCCCAACCCGGGCCACGGCCTGTTCGTCATGCGCCACGTCTTCGACCGAGCGTACCAGCATCACCGAGCGATAAACTGGCCCCTCGTCGTACCCGGAAACGGATTGCGGCCAGGCATAGGCATAACAGTCGAAGACAGCGGCCGTCCGACCAAGCTGTACAATGCGTTGCCGAATGGGCACCAAGGGCCTGTTCAGGGCCTGAAACAACGGCCACAGGGGGCAGGCTTCGCCAAAACGCGGCATAGCAAAGCCGGGGACGGATTTGTTGAACAGAATGCTGCCGGATGCGTCACACACCACCAGACCCGTCGGGCGGCCCAGATACCCGTCCGGCAGGGCCGCCAACCGACGCAGCACCGTCGCAAGATCCACCGAAAACCGGGACGCCAATTGCAGCGGGTTCAACGCAGATTCTGCCAAAGCCGCTTGCACATCCTCTAGCGGCATGGCCCGGGCATCTGCAGCATAGATGTCAAGAAAGTCTCGTGTCAGGGATTTGGCTGTCGCCGAATCCAGATCGCTCAGATCAATTTCAGCGCCGGGCCCACCCTGTTCGATCTGCGGGAAATGATGCCCGTTGGCGTCGAAAAACGCCTCGACATCCTCCAGCGGAACGCCCCGATGATCCCCGGCGGAATCGCTTTCATCAAGGTAAGCCACAAGCGATTTCGAGCTATCCGCCAAGCGTTCCGCATCCTGATGCAGGTTGCTGTGAAACCGGTCCCGCCATTCTGGTTCGATTTCCTGCGTGTCTGCCAGAATAGCCGCGGTTGAACGAATCGCAGCAGCGGTTGACAAGACCTCGTGCATGGACGCCGCCAGATGGGGATCATGAGTCAACCTGTCAGATAAGGTTTCGACTGTGCGCTCCAACGACACCACACGCCGATGCATCTGGGCCAGTACACCCGCCCATCCAGGGAACCGGCCCGCGAATTCTTCTAACCCGTCCAGTTCAGCCTGTTGACCAACGGCATCAGCCGCCGCCTCGCGTAGCGCGGCAATCAATGTGGCTTCGATCCCCTGTGTCAGCACCGAAGGTTCCACCGCCAGCACCGTCGCTATATTGACCAGCAACTTGCCACCGATCCGGCGGCGGTTGTGTTCGATAAGATTAAGGTAAGATGCCGATATCCCGACCCGCCGCGCCAGCTCAGCCTGGCGCATCCCGGCGATCTGACGCCTTTCCCGAATGCGACTGCCTGTCAGCGTATCGCGCATACCCTTACCCCTATCTTAAACGAACTTATTAAGTCATTTCTTGAGGATGTTTTCAAAACTTGTTGTTCTTTTCTATTAGTTATGCGCAAATTTTCAAAACCACTTTACAAATTTAACACACCTGCACGCCGCATCGTTCACCAGCTATGATCAGAATCTGCGTACAGCCCCTTCTCATTTCACCCAATTCCCGGCACGATAGCTGGATGAGCGACCCCGCCTTTGAATATGCACCAATCGGATTAGTCGAATTAGAAAACCGGATTATCCGGCGCTGCAACCTGCAGTTCGCCCGCACCTTTGGCGGCGAGGTTGCGGATTATCGGAACATGCCTCTGTTGCATCTGTACCCCTCGGTCGCCGATTGGGAGCGCATAGGCGCACGCAGCCTGCAGGTGATGCGCGACACCGGGTATTACACGGATGAGCGGGTCATGCGGAGGCGCAACAGCGATCTGTTCTGGTGCCGTGCCCGCGGGCGCTCGTTAACACCGGACGATCCGTTCCGACATGGCATCTGGAGCTTTTCCGACATCTCGGAAGAACGTCCCCTGGTCGAACTGACTGTTCGCGAGCGTGAGGTTGCCATCATGTCTTGCCGTGGCCTGTCCGCAAAGGAAATCGGGGTTGAATTGGGCCTTAGTTATCGGACGATCGAAGCCTATCGCGCGCGCCTGCTTGAGAAATTCGGGGCACGCAAACTACCCGAATTGGTGGCGAAACTTTCAGGAATGCCACTGTAGCCCCTTTCCCCCCGGGGAAACTTGGGTAAAACCCTTATCTGTCAGGCCGAGACTGCGCTTTTCATGGCCGGGCGCTTGGCTTATAACGCTGCGTAATTAGACCAAAGCCCGCAGGAACAGACGGGCCAAAGGGGAACCGTCGAGGACACTCATGACAGACACCAAACACGAAGCGGATGTGGCATTCATCAAGGCACTGGCTGAATTGCTGCGCGAAAACGATCTGACCGAATTGCAGGTCAAACGCGAATATGGCGAAGAAGACAGCCTGAACGTGCGCGTCAGCCGCATGAACCAGGTCGCCGCTGCTCCGGTTCAGGTTGCCGTTCCTGCCGCAGCCCCGGCCGCGCCCGTTGCTGCCCCTGCCGCCGCGCCTGCAGCAGCCGAAGCCCCCGCCGCACAGGAAGATCCGGCCAGCCACCCCGGCGCCGTAACCTCGCCCATGGTCGGCACCGTGTATATGCAAGCTGAACCGGGCGCACCTGCGTTCATTTCGGTCGGCGCGTCGGTGTCCGAAGGCGACACGCTGCTGATCGTCGAAGCGATGAAAACCATGAACCATATCCACGCGCCCAAAGCAGGCACCATCAAGCGTATTCTGGTTGGTGATGGTGACGCTGTAGAATTCGGCACCCCTCTGGTCATCGTTGAGTAGGGCGGGCCCATGTTCGATAAAATCCTGATTGCCAACCGAGGCGAGATCGCCCTGCGCGTCATCCGCGCAGCGCGCGAGATGGGGATTAAGACGGTCGCCGTGCATTCAACCGCTGACAGCGACGCGATGCATGTGCGCATGGCGGACGAATCGGTATGTATCGGCCCTCCGCCCAGCCCGCAGAGCTATCTTTCGATGCCCGCGATCATCTCGGCCTGTGAAATCACCGGCGCACAGGCGATCCACCCCGGTTACGGCTTCCTGTCCGAGAATGCCGAGTTCGTGCAGATCGTCGAAGATCACGGCATCACCTTTATTGGCCCCACCGCGGAACATATCCGCATCATGGGCGACAAGATCACCGCCAAAGACACGATGAAACAACTGGGTGTGCCCTGCGTTCCCGGTTCGGATGGTGGTGTGCCTGACCTGGCAACCGCTAAAAAGATCGGCGAAGATTTCGGCTATCCCGTTATCATCAAAGCCACCGCAGGTGGCGGTGGGCGCGGCATGAAGGTCGCGATGAACGCCGATGAGATGGAAAGCGCATTCATGACCGCACGTGCCGAGGGCAAAGCCGCCTTTGGCAATGACGAGGTCTATATTGAGAAATACCTGACCACGCCGCGCCACATCGAAATTCAGGTGTTTGGCGATGGCAAAGGCAAAGCGGTTCATCTGGGCGAACGCGACTGTTCGCTGCAGCGTCGCCACCAGAAGGTGTTTGAAGAGGCCCCTGGCCCCTGCATCACGCCAGAGGAACGCGCCAAGATCGGCAAGGTCTGTGCCGACGCCGTGGCCAAAATCAACTATATCGGCGCGGGTACCATCGAGTTCCTGTACGAAAACGGTGAGTTCTATTTCATCGAGATGAACACCCGTCTTCAGGTTGAACACCCGGTAACCGAAGGGATCTTTGGCGTCGACCTGGTGCGGGAACAGATTCTCGTGGCTGCCGGTGAAGACATGTCGTTCGGTCAGGACGATCTAGAAATCAATGGCCACGCCATCGAAGTTCGGATCAATGCTGAAAAACTGCCCAACTTCTCACCCTGCCCGGGCAAGATCACGGCCTATCATGCGCCCGGCGGATTGGGCGTGCGGATGGATTCAGCGCTTTATGATGGTTACTCAATCCCGCCCTATTACGACTCACTGATTGCCAAACTGATCGTACAGGGCCGCGACCGGGCCGAGGCGCTGGCGCGTCTGGAACGCGCATTGGGCGAACTGATCGTGGACGGCATTGATACCACTGTGCCGCTATTTCACGACCTCCTGCAGGAACCCGATATTCACAGCGGCACCTACAACATCCACTGGTTGGAACGCTGGCTCGCTGAGAATATGCCTGACTAACCTACTGGGGGCGAAGGGCTGCAATCCTTCGCCCTTCGAGCATTCCGCATGAGCCTTTCCCCGGAACTCTTACTACACGGCTATTCCATCGGAATTTTTCCGATGGCTGAAAACCGCGACGCACCAGAATTGTTCTGGGTTGATCCCAAGTTCCGCGGAGTCTTTCCCTTGGATGGATTTCACGTCTCGCGCAGTCTGGCACGCCGCATCCGAAATTGCGGGTTCTCTGTCACCATAGATCAGGAATTTACCGGGGTGGTCGACGGCTGCGCAGATCGCGCCGACACCTGGATCAATGCCGAACTTCGCGAGCTTTACATACAAGTTCATCAGTCAGGCTATGCGCATTCTCTGGAAGTTTGGGAAAAGGATCAATTGGTTGGCGGTGTTTACGGCGTTACATTGGGGGCTGCATTCTTTGGGGAAAGCATGTTCTCACGCCGAACAGATGCGTCAAAAATCGCACTGGCCTATCTGGTGGACCGACTGCGCCAAACCGGGTTTCGGCTGTTTGATACGCAGTTTCTGACAACTCATCTGGCGTCCTTGGGTGCAATCGAAATTCCGCGCTCGCAATACCGTCAGGAATTGGACGAGGCATTGAACGCCAACGCAGATTTTACCACGCCTTTGGTTCAGTCGCCCGAGGGTGTAATACAGCGGATCACCCAGACGTCATAGCGTGCATGATCCAGCGCGTTCAGGGCTGGAGACGTTGCAATCATCCAGCCGTCAAACAATTGATCCGACTTACCTTTTTCCCAGATCGTCAAATAGGCAAACGCATCACCTGTCGGGTTATCGACAGGATAGCGGCAATCCCCCAATGCAACATCCAGACCGAATACCTCTCCGGTCTGACCGTTTTGCATTTCGACATCGACGGTTTGGCCGCTGACTTTGTCCAGGCCCCGCAGGATTGCTCCGGGGGCGGATTGAACCTTTTCCTGAGCTGATGCGCCAGAGGCGAGCAGCAGCGCAGCGATTAGGGCGAAACGCCTCATTCGCTGCTATCCCCGGCCACGAATTTGACCAGTAGTGAGATCAGGCTCACCGCGCCTTGGGTATCTTCGACCTGATCGCCCGGCTCGAAATAGAAAGGCGAACCACCGGGCATCACCTCAACGAAATTGCCGCCCAGCAGCCCTTCGGAAGAGATCACGATGGCACTGTCATCAGGCACCAGAATACCGTCCCGGATCGTGAATGTCGTGTCCGCACGATAGGTGTCTGCGTTTAGGGTAACACCGGTTACCGTGCCAATCTTGACCCCGGCCAGACGTACATCCGTGCCGACACCGACACCTTCCAGCGACCGGAAGGAGGCCCCCAGTTGATACCCGTCACCGCCTTGCGACAGACCGGTGGATTGGCTTGCATAGACGCCAAAGGCAACGGCACAGGCCAAAACGGCCCCGCCGACAAGAACTTCGGTCACATTGTAAGTAGACATTGCTCGCCTCGTTTATTCCGGGCTCCAGGCCTCGTAATCTTTGCGCTCGATCGGATCTTGCCGACGCAGAGATCCCGCGGGTGCATAAGCCAGTGCGGTACCCGTCAGGTTTTCTTGATGGGGCTTTTCCCAGGATTTGTGCTGTAACGGTTTGTCGGTTGGCGGCTCGTCCCAGGTACGGTGCAGCCAACCGTGCCAATCCGGATCGATCCGGCTTGCCTCGGCTTCGCCGTTGAAAATCACCCAGCGCTTACTGTCATCGGCGTTTTGGTAGAACACGTTGCCTTCGTTGTCCTCACCGACCTTGACGCCCTTGCGCGCGGTATAAATCTGCGTGTTCAGAGTGGCCCCGTTCCACCAGGTTACGGCCCGCAATAGCGTGTTCAGGATTCCCATCGGCTGCCTCCGGCATTTCTGTCCCCGCAGATATGGACCAAAGGCACGCCAAGGTCCAGTGTCACAAAGGCTGCACTCACTATTCCGGCAAATAAGCCGTTACTTCAATTTCGATCCGGAATTTCGGATCAATCAAACCGCATTCGATCATGGATGTGGCCGGAGGGTTTTCTCCGAAATACTCTCGCAAAATCGGCCAGCAGGGTTCAAATTCGGCACGGTCCGGCAGCATGTATGTTACGCGAACAACATCAGCAAAGCTGGCCCCAGCCTCGCTCAGAGCTTTTTCGATTGTCACCAGTGCTGCACGACATTGTTGGATCACATCATCGCCCTGCCCGACCGTCCCAGCCACATGAACCCAGCCACCGGCTACCACCGCACGGCAGTAGCCTATTTTGGCTTCGAATTCTCCGCCCGAGGAGATACGTTTGATCGTCATGATGCCTCCAAAAGAAAACGGCGCGGTCCATGCCGCGCCGTGTTTGCTAATTCGTTTTGAACTTAACCGGCCGAGGCCGATTCCGCCGCGTCCGCATAGATAATCAGCGGCTGCTTGTCGGACGACACAGCCTCTTCGTTGACCACAACCTCGGTCACGTTTTTCATGCCGGGCAGTTCGAACATCGTATCCAGCAGGATGTCTTCGAGGATCGAGCGCAACCCGCGCGCGCCGGTCTTACGTTCGATGGCCTTCTTGGCAATCGCCTTCAGCGCGTCGTCGGTAAACGCTAACTCAGCATCTTCCAGTTCGAACAGGCGCTGATATTGTTTGACCAGAGCGTTCTTGGGCTTGGTCAGAATGGTAACCAGCGCGTCCTCATCCAGATCTTCCAGCGTTGCCAAAACCGGCAGACGACCGACAAATTCCGGGATCAGACCGAATTTCAGCAGATCTTCGGGCTCCAGATCTTTGAAAATTTCGCCCACACCGCGTTCATCATTGTCACGTACGTCAGCACCAAAGCCCATGGCCGAGCCCTTGCCACGTTGCGCGATGATCTTGTCCAGACCCGCAAACGCACCACCGCAAATGAACAGGATATTCGTCGTGTCCACCTGCAGGAATTCCTGCTGCGGATGCTTACGACCACCTTGCGGCGGAACACTGGCCACGGTGCCTTCCATCAGTTTCAGCAGCGCCTGCTGAACGCCTTCGCCCGACACATCGCGCGTGATCGAGGGGTTTTCGGACTTGCGTGTAATCTTGTCGACTTCATCGATATATACGATGCCGCGCTGCGCGCGTTCGACATTGTATTCGCTGGCTTGCAGCAGTTTGAGAATGATATTCTCGACATCCTCACCCACGTAACCGGCTTCGGTCAGCGTGGTGGCATCTGCCATGGTGAACGGTACGTCCAGAATCCGAGCCAATGTCTGTGCCAGCAAGGTTTTACCGCAACCGGTTGGGCCGATCAGAAGGATGTTGGATTTCGCCAACTCAATATCGCCACCCGCCTTTTGGGCGTGGTTCAGACGCTTGTAGTGGTTGTGAACCGCAACCGACAGAACCCGTTTGGCCGTCGCCTGACCGATCACATAGTCGTCCAGAACCTCGCAGATATCTTTCGGTGTCGGAACCCCGTCCGAGGACTTCAGACCGCTGGCCTTGGTTTCCTCGCGGATGATGTCCATGCACAGTTCGACGCATTCATCGCAGATAAACACGGTCGGTCCGGCAATCAGCTTGCGCACCTCATGCTGGCTCTTGCCGCAGAAGCTACAGTAGAGCGTGTTCTTGCCGTCACCGCCTGAATTCGTCGCCATGTTCTACCTTTCGGGCTTCGTCCCTGCGGCCCATCCTGAACCGCGCTTGCCACCTGTTGGTGCAGCTTAGGCCAGCACCGAGACGGCTACAATCTCAAAATGCGCCCCCGCACCACCGGCCCAGGGGCTTAAACTCAGGCCTCGTCGCCGTCCATTTTGGCGCGGTTTTCAACGATTTCGTCGATGTGACCCCAATCTTTCGCCTCTTCCGGGCTCATGAAATTGTCACGATCAAGTGCTTTTTCAACTGCCTTTTTGGTCTGGCCCGTATGACGCACGTATATGTCATAAAGGCGATCCTTCAGTTTCTGTGTCTCGGCTGCGTGAATCATGATGTCGCTGGCCTGACCCTGATACCCGCCGCTGGGCTGGTGGACCATGATGCGGCTGTTGGGCAGCGAAAACCGCATGCCTTTTTCGCCACCAGCCAGCAAAACCGACCCCATCGAGGCCGCCTGACCGATTACCAATGTCGAACATTTCGGCTTGATATACTGCATTGTGTCGTAAATCGACAAACCCGAGGTCACCACTCCACCTGGCGAGTTGATGTAGATCGAGATCTCTTTGCTGGGGTTTTCCGCCTCAAGATGCAGCAGCTGCGCCACGACAAGATGGCTCATCCCGTCATGGATCGGGCCGTTGATGAAAATGATCCGCTCTTTCAAAAGGCGCGAGAAAATATCGTAGGCCCGTTCGCCCCGGCTGGTCTGTTCGACCACCATTGGGACGAGCGTATTCATATAGGTATCAACTGGATCGAACATTCTGAACCTGCCTGCTTTGCTATGGATCGGGACATTACCCGAAGAAACGTTACCCGAGTCTTAGTGTCGCCATCGGGGGGCTGCAAGGGGGGCCGGATACTTCACCCCCTATCGCCGTGTTTTAAGGCCCAATCCCGCTGTCGCCAAAGTTATCGCGGTGATGTCCATCAAATCTCATCGCTGTCACATCACATCATTTTGATCCGTGCATATAGAAATACATGATCAAAATATGTAACCAAACATAACGCGTATCGGATCCGCTCAAAACAACATCCACCCCGCTTACGCGTAGAAAAGGAAACAAACGATGGCCCTTCCCCAGCTTTCGCAAAATATGCCTCCCGAGTCGTTCGACAAGATGGTTAACAACGCGACGCGCGCGTCGAATTTCCTGAAAGCCATCAGCCATGAGGGTCGCTTGATGATCCTGTGCCACCTGGTGTCTGGCGAAAAATCCGTGACCGAATTGGAAGAATTGTTATCGGCGCGTCAGGCTGCCGTGTCCCAGCAATTGTCGCGCCTGCGCCTTGAGGGGCTGGTTACGCCCCGCCGCGAGGGCAAGGCGATCTATTACCGCCTGGCGGATGACCGCCCGCGCCGCATGCTGGAACTTGTCTACGACATGTTCTGTGGCGAGGAAAAAGGCTGAACTTTCAGCCTTTTACGATCCGTTGGCACAGGCCTGATAACCGTCGACCAATGCGCGCAGCAAATCCGTATATTGATCTGCGCCAGGGTTAAGGGCTACGCCGATCGGATCCAGATGATAGATTGCGGCGCCCGTTCCCTCAATCGCAGTTTTCACCAAACGAGTGTCGTATTGCGGTTCCGCAAAGGCGCAGACGATCTGATCTTCGGTGACTTTTTCCTGCAGGGCGGCCAGACGCGCGGGTCCCGGCGCCGAGGCGTCGCCCAAGCTGACGGATCCAGAGGTTTCCAAGCCAAAGCGCTTTTCGAAATACTGATAGGCATCATGGAATGTGATGAAGCTGCGTGCCTGCATGCCGCTTAAATCAGCAGCTATTTCATCCTGCAAGCCAGCCAGTTCGGCATCGGCGGCCTGTGCATTGTCTCGATACTGTTGCGCGTTTTCCGGATCAGCGGTCGCCAGAGATTCCGCGATTACCTGAATCCAAACCCGCGCATTTTCAGGGTCCAACCAGGCATGCGGATCAATTCCGTCATGGTCATGGTCATGACCGTGATCGTCGTGGCCTGCGTGCCCTTCTTCGTGGTCGTCGTGGCCTTCATGTTTGTCTTCGGCATGATCGTCATGACCATCATGATCGTCGTGGTCGTCATGATCAGAATGGTCGTCATGCTTGGCGTGGTCATCGTGATCATCGTGATCATCATGATGATCCTCTTCATGACCCTCTTCGGTAACATCGCGAAAATCGTACAGAACTGTTCCATCTGTATCCAGCAAAGTCACAAGCTGCGCATCCTCGGACAATGCACTCAGTGGCTTGGCCATCCAGGGAGTCAGCTCTTCGCCGACCCAGAACACCACATCCGCCGATTGCAATGCACGTGCCTGAGAAGGCCGCATCGCGTTACTGTGCGGCGAAGCACCCGGCGGGATGATCAGATCTGGCGATCCTACCCCATCCATGACGCGTGCCACCAAGGAATGAACCGGAGCAATATCAGTGGCGACCTTTGGGGCTTCGGCTGCAGCTTGACCTGCCAATCCGGCACCAATTACATAAAGGGAAAAACGGATCATGCGCACTCCAAGATGATATGTTATCACATTCTTTGGGCGCTTGATAAGCCTGGTGTTATAACATATCAAGCAGAAAATACCCGGAGCGCATCACCATGAGTACAGTTGGCTTCAGACAACACGACCACACGCATTGCGTTCATACAGCTCTGGCTCAGGCCGACGCAAAGTGCAAAGCGCAGCGCCTGCAATTCACACCGGTCAGGCGCCGCGTACTTGAGATTCTGCTGGAAAAACATCGGGCAATGGGTGCCTACGACATCCTCAGCGTCCTGTCCGCCGAGGGGATGGGTTCGCAACCGCCCGTGGCTTATCGCGCACTGGATTTTCTGGTGCAGAACGGGTTTGTCCACCGGATCGAACAACTGAACGCCTATACCGCCTGCGCCCACCCGACCCATGACCATATTCCGGCCTTCCTGATCTGCCGATCCTGCAAAGCTGTAGCCGAAACTGAAACCGAGCTGACGCAGGGCCGTTTGGGCGCTGCGGCCAGCACCTCGGGGTTTCGGATCGAGCGGGTTGTGGTCGAAGCCGAAGGTCTGTGCCCCGAATGCATTGGGGATCAACCGTGACAAAAACGCTGATCTCTCTGAAGGACATGTCCATTCGCGTGGATGGCCGAACCATTCTTGAACATGTGAACGCCTCGGTTTCCGAAGGCGAGATTGTCACGATTGTCGGACCAAACGGATCGGGCAAATCGACCCTTCTGCGCGCGATGATTGGTGCGGTCTCTCCTGCCCAAGGCACCGTGCAACGCGCGCCAGGCCTGCGTATCGGTTATGTACCCCAGAAACTGGCGCTTGATGCGGCCCTGCCGATGACAGTCCAGCGGTTTCTAGGTCTTCCCAAGCGCATCTCGGCCCGCGACGCCGTCAATGCATTAGACATTGCCGGGGTCCCCGACCTTCGCAGCAGGCAGATGACGAAACTGTCCGGTGGCCAGTTTCAACGCGTTCTTCTGGCGCGTGCTTTGCTGGAAAATCCGCAACTGCTGCTATTGGACGAGGCGACACAAGGGCTTGATCAACCCGGTGCGGCTGCGTTCTACCAACGGATTGAGCAGGTTCGCCGCGATTTGGGCTGCGCGGTCGTGATGGTCAGCCACGACCTGCATGTGGTCATGGCGGCCTCGGACCGAGTGCTGTGTTTGAACGGACATATATGCTGTGAAGGTTCGCCCAACACTGTCGCTGACGCACCTGAATACCGGGCATTGTTCGGCAGCGGCACCAAGGGAACCATGGCTTTGTATCAACATAAGCACAGCCATTCCCACCATCACGATCACCATCACGCACAGGACAATACCAACTGATGCTGGACGATTTTATGGTACGCGCCGCCCTTGCAGGGGTTGGCGTTGCAATTGCGGCGGCCCCTCTGGGTTGTTTCGTGGTTTGGCGTCGCATGGCTTATCTGGGCGAGGCGACCGCGCATGCCTCGGTTTTGGGGGTTGCGCTGGCGCTTGCGTTTTCGCTGCCCTTCCTGCCTGCTATTGTCGCTGCCGCTTTGGCCATGGGTCTGACCGTGACGCTGCTGCGTGGTAAGGGTTTTGCCATGGACACGTTGCTGGGCGTCATCGCCCATACTGCACTGGCAGCCGGATTGGTCACCGTAGCCTTGTTGGCGGATGTCCGACTGGATCTGAACGCCTTTTTGTTCGGCGACATCCTAGCCGTTACCAAAACCGATTTGACGACAATCTGGGTTGGCGGCACATTGATCCTTGCCCTAATGATCTGGAGGTGGTCGGCCTTGTTGGTGGCCACGCTCAACCCGGACCTGGCCTACGCCTCAGATATCGACCCAAAGCGCGAAGAAATGTGGTTGACCGTTGCCATGGCTCTGGTCGTGGCCGTTGCAATCAAGGTGGTTGGCGTTCTTTTGATCGCAGCCTTGCTGGTAATCCCTGCGGCGGGTGCGCGGTCTTTGGTCAGAACACCCGAAGCCATGGCGTTCTACGCCGCGATCATAGGCTCTGTGGCCGCATTGGGCGGGCTGTGGGGCGCGTATCTGGCCGACACGCCAGCCGGGCCCAGCATCGTTTGTGCGGCGGCTTTGATCTTTGTTGCAACCGCGCTGTTTGGTCCGTTGATCCGCAAGGAATAATACGGGACCCAAAGCTCTGGTTCCGTTCGGGAAAAACTGCTACGCAACACATAACTGACACAAATGGAGACACCGATGACCCGTGCAATTCTGATTGGCCTGGCCCTGTTCACCCTCACCGCTTGTGAAACCGCAAAGGGCGCTGGCAAAGACATCGAGAAAGCAGGCGACGCGATTCAAGGTGCGGCCACGGACGTGCAGGAAAACCTGTAAACCACTCCATTTATTGCTGGCTCGAGGCAGGAACCGCAACATATAGTTGATACCGGCCACGATCCGCAGTAAACTGCGGATCACAGGTGCATAGACGCGGTATTGCATTTCTGACAACACGACGGGGTTCTTGTGTACACACAAGAACCCCGTTCCCTTTTTTAAAGGGGATAGAGTGGCAGTCTGTTTCAAGCCAATGTCCGGCAAAAGGAAAAGGCGTCAGGTGCGCAGACGCGGTCCATGCATGCATCCTTGCGGATACTCCTGACGCCTTGCCGGGTCGACACGTCCGAGGAACGTCCCGAGCCAGTTGCCCCGGCCCCCTAAAGGGCCAAAGCCGCTGCGTCGTACCTGCTGGCACCACACAGCACGCGCCGACCTTCTGAGAGGGTAATCGCCTGATCCAAAGTCGAAACCTAGATCAGCCATTTGCCCACCGGTAAATCATTGCAACGAAAAACAAATCCTAAAATCCGCTCTCATCGCTCTGACCCCCTGGCCTTTGCGCCCCGCTTAGGTTCCGAAGAACCGTTGCAGTAATCAGACTGTTACATTCGGACCTGTCTCGAACAAGAAAATAGCACTGCAGCATGAAAATTAGACGGGGATAAGATGTTGATATGTGCCGGGAAGCTTATGTGGATAACTCTGGAAACTTCGAAGTGCCACTGGCTTGGCGGTGGAAAAATAAAATCATCCGACAATAACGCAATTTTGCAGTCTTTCTGCGAGTGCAAAGGCCATTAATCGGTCAAATTAGTAACAACCGTGAGATTCACCGATCCCCAGAGGCAAGTTTCCAAGAATCGATCCCACTTTTCGCAGCGGACATAATGTGAGTTTTGGGTCGAGCGCCATTGCCCACTTTCTGCAATACCGCGCTGAAGGATCGCGAAACCCGGCTGGCCTGTACCGAGGAACGCCGCTTTTGGGCATAGACCAATCCGAGCCCTGTCGCAGGTGGCACCATCACCGCCCGACCCGCCCCCTCACCGAGGGGATCATAGTTCCGCTTTTTGAGAAGCGCTCCGACCCGATCAGGATTACCTATTACGTGCTGCAACAAACCGCAGCCAGTACCCCCTACAGACCGATCGGGCCAGAAACGCTTCAGTTCACCTGACGTTCCAGAACGGTGCTGTAAGTCGTTCCGTTACGCAGGCTACGGAAATCCGCATAGATCTTTCCATCTTCGTACCGGGCGTCGATCAACGCGTTTGCGCCGATGATCATGGGCGAGGTTTCGATGATCCCGATACTTCCCGAACCGTCCAGGCTGATGGTGCCAGTGGCCTCATTTTCGTTCCACTCGGCATCGCCTTCGCGACGCCATTTGCTGGGACCCCAGAACACGTTGTCTTCCTGAATCTGGACATCCAACATCCATTCAGCCTGATTGAACCTGGGCTCATCGCCGCGTTGATAATGGCTTGGTGAAACGGTTGTGTACGAGCCCAACCAGGTACCGCGCAGATCCGGCGCGGTATCAGCCAGCGCGGCCGTACCAAGGGTGAGGGTCGTGGCCAGAGCGGCTGCTCCGGCAGTCATGTATCTGGTCATTGGCTCTCTCCTTCTGTCGGGCCGATGCTGGCCTGCTCAACAGATTGGAAGGGCGTGATCCAGTTACAACTTACCTGAGGGAAACTTCATGATTGGTTCATGGACCCCTTAGATATCCACAGCGAACGGGGGCACATCAAACCCCGCACCCCTGTCGCAAGCCTTTGTGAAGATTGATCTATTCGATTGTGATACTACCTGTGATCGTATTCACGAACTTCTTGGTGTCAGGATCAGTCAGCGACGAAAAACTCCCGCTTCCAGTGGCGCTGGCCCAACTGCCCGAACCGCCCGAGACGGTCCAGTCGCCCGTCAAAGCCCCATCCGCACCAAGGCCCGTGGCCGTCCAGGTCATCACCGCCTTATCGCCCGAGGTGGTATCGAACACACAATTCCCGGTGCCCGAGACCGCAGCCCCGTTGACTAGCAGCGCACCGAAGCACGAACCCGTTGCCCCCTCCAGCGGGTGCCCGGCGGTGACTTCGAAACTGTCATAGTCGGTCTGCGTTTTGACCACGGCGTTCCCGTCCGAGATGCCATAGACCTGGTTTGCGTTCACCCCCGTGCCCTTGGCTGCGGCGTCATAGGTCTCGGCCTGGGCCAAACCTGCGGACAAGCCTAGGGTCAGAACTGTGGCTGCGATCGTCGTTAAGAATTTGTGCATAATAACCTCTCATTTCTGAGGGTCATGCGTTGCAGGCACCCGAAGAAAAAAGCCGCCCAAACGCGGTCCCCCGCGGACACAATAACAGATTGAGATGTGTGCGTCTAAAGCGGGGAACTATGCACCACGGATCAGCTTTCGAGCTTGCGGGCCACCAGATACGAAACCGGGAACGCCGCCACAAACCCCACGACAGCTGCGACCAGAATATGCGTCGCCGACGTGTAACCCATTGCCAAAACCGCAATTACAGCGGACCCGGCAAGGGTGGAACCAAGAAAGATGTGAAGGATCAGCATCAGGGTCAGCATAGGGTGCCTCGTTTTTCCAGTCTGTTTTCGCGCACCTTAAAACCAAGCTTGAGGGTGATCCTTGATCTGGGTCAGAATAAGTGGAAGTTCGAGGCGCGATCAGGCCCATGCCAAGGCCGTGCCGACCAGGACTAGGCCAATCCCGGCGACTTCGCGACCAGAGAAGTTTTCGCCGAACAGGAAGTAAGAGGCGATGGCGATCAGGATGACCTCGGCCCCCAGAATGCCGGTATAGATGATGCCCAACCGTTCCTCGCGCAGCGCGGCAAGCTCCAGTGTCGCCCCGGCCAGCAGGGTTGCAACGATCAGCAGGCCGAGGCCCACGCCGGGGAGTTTCCACCAGAACTTCATCGCGATCATGGCCACGGAATAGAGGCCCGCCGACCCGAGGGCGATGATGGGGATCATGGATGTGGACATCTGCGCCTCCTGCCGAGGGTTCCGTTGGGTCAAGTGTAGCAGGAGGGTGCGGTTGGGGCTGTGAGGTGGGTCACAGTGGGATCATGGGGTGAACACCCACTTCACGGGCGATGCCCAATTGCACCGCCCGCTTTGTCAAACCAGATCGGTGACGTGGCGCTAGTTCAGTCCGAGCATGTCCTTGGCCTGAGCCAGTGTCGCGACCGACGCGTCATGGTCGCCTGCATCATGCAGCGCGGCACCTTCGTCGCGCCATGTTTCGACCTGCGTGATCTGTTCGGCGGACAGGTCGGGACCCGCGGCCAGAGCGGCATCAATGGCGGCAATATCGGCGGGGCATTGCCCGGCAAAGGCGGGCGCCGCGAGCAGGCAGAATGCAGCGACCAGAGACAGATGTTTCATAGGTTCATCCTCCCGTTTTTTGGGTGTGATGAGAATACCATGAAACGGGTCAGGCCCGGAGGGCGTTAGCGTCCGACCCGGCGGATCGGCAGGGGATGGCTGATAAAGGGGCTATCGAACGGGCGGAGCCCCGGGGCGCAAACGCGCCGCCCCGTTTTGCCGGAAGCAAGCCTTCGGCTTGACGGGGGCGGATCGGCGCGGCCCGGCGGTGCCGCCGGGCGGATCAGCAAAGCTTATAACAGCGATAACACTCGCTTAGTTGCTCACACAATTCCCGTTACCGGTTGATGCCTTCTGATGTGACTATTTTGGACAACGCATCGAGCGGAACTAACGAAAGGGAAAAGTCTTTTCCGTGTCCACCTAGCACCCATCTTCGAAGTCTCCAAAATAGCTCTTTAGGTCCCTCAGAAGTCGCTTTGGCCACAAGAAAACCACTTGAGGTAGCCCCTATCAAATGTCCTTTTATTGAATTCTCAGCACCCTGAGCATCTGACAAAAAAACCTCCACTGGATCGTGGTACAATATGGATCTCAATCTGCTTTCACCCAGTAAAAAAGTGGACAACGCCAATGCGACGAACAATAAACCTGGAAAAACTGGATCGTTTGCCACAAGTTTGAACCTTCTTTTCTCACGATCAATAAAGGAAGCACTTTCAGTTATTGTGATATCAGGTTCTCTTGACCGCCCGAATAAGCTTCGGAAGGTTTTAGCCAATCTACTTGCAAATGTACCGCGAGGCACAGGGTTTGACGATACCCTTCGCACTACGATTACGTATAAAAGGAGCGAGATAAACAATGTTTGCAGTAGAAATCTAATATACTCGCCAAAGACCAATAGTTGCTGACACACTACAATGGAAACACCAAAAAACGCAGCGCCAGCCATAACAAACGACGGAGCGGTTTTTCTAGTGCTCCATGCACGGTCCTTTGAAATTTTATCTGCTTCGCTATAGAAAAATGCGCACAGCCGACACAACATAGCCCCCGAGGCAAAAATCAAACCTAGCCTTACAAGCTCAGAAAGCAAAAGCTTGTTATCAATTAACAACATCGACGGAGCGGAAAACTTGCTAAAAAAGCCAGCGAAATAAATGGATACCAATCCACCAATAGCAATCAGTGGACCCAACCACCATTTGACCTTCGCCCACAACCATAGGGCACCCCTGTAAGTCCGTCTTAGTTTAGCCTCCCCGTCTTCTATCTTCTTAATTTGAATAGACGTCGCCTTTGTTGAAAGTCGCTCAAGACTCTTCAAATATCTTTTTTTCTGAGCGGAAATCTTCATTTGGTTCCTTATTTTTACCTAACAAAAAAATTAGTCATTACTAAAAACTGAAATTATTGCCTTGCTTTGCGAAATAACACAGCAAAGCAATACTAAATCCAAACGACGTTATCGAAGTCACCCATCCATCTTCAAAGCCGAAATAAACGCCTCCTGCGGGATATCGACTTTCCCAAACTGGCGCATCTTCTTCTTACCCGCCTTCTGCTTGTCCAGCAGTTTGCGTTTCCGCGTGGCGTCGCCTCCGTAGCATTTCGCGGTCACGTCCTTGCGCAGCGCCGAGAGGGTCTCGCGCGCGATGACCTTGCCGCCGATGGCCGCCTGGATCGGGATTTTGAACATGTGGCGCGGGATCAGGTCTTTTAGCTTTTCGCACATCGCCCGGCCCCGCATCTCGGCCCGATCGCGGTGAACCATGGTCGACAGCGCGTCGACCGGTTCGTCATTCACCAGCACCGACATCTTGACCAGATTATCCTCGGTATAGCCCGTCATCTGGTAGTCAAACGAGGCATAGCCCTTGGTCACCGATTTCAGGCGGTCGTAGAAGTCGAAGACGACCTCGTTCAGCGGCAGGTCATAGACGACCATGGCGCGGCTGCCCGCATAGGTCAGGTCTAGCTGGATGCCGCGGCGGTCCTGGCAAAGTTTCAGCACGTCGCCGAGGTATTCGTCGGGCACCAGAATGGTCGCCTTGATGCGCGGCTCCTCGATATGGTCGACCTTGGACGGGTCGGGCATGTCGGCGGGGTTGTGCAGCTCAATCATCTCGCCGTCTTTCATGTAGACGTGATAGATCACCGACGGCGCGGTGGTGATGAGCTCGATATCGTATTCGCGTTCGATGCGGTCGCGGATGACCTCAAGGTGCAGAAGGCCCAGGAAGCCGCAGCGGAAGCCAAAGCCCAGCGCTGCCGAGGTTTCCATTTCGAAGCTGAAGCTGGCGTCGTTGAGCGCCAGCTTGTCGATCGCATCGCGCAGGTCTTCGAATTCGGAACTGTCGACGGGGAAAAGACCACAGAACACCACCGGCTGCGCGGGTTTGAAGCCTGTCAGGGCCTCTTCGGTGCCGTTACGGTCATTGGTGATGGTGTCACCGACGCGGGTGTCGCGGACCTGTTTGATCGAAGCGGTGAGAAAGCCGATCTCACCAGGGCCAAGCGAGTCCACCATCTCCATCTCGGGGCGGAAAACACCGACGCGGTCCACATGGTGCAGGGTGCCGTTCGACATGAACTTGACCCGCATCCCCTTTTTCAGCGTGCCGTCCATGATGCGGACCAGAACGATGACGCCGAGATAGGCGTCGTACCACGAATCCACCAGCATCGCCTTGAGCGGTGCATCCAGATTGCCCTGCGGTGCGGGCAGTTGCTGCACGATGGCTTCAAGCGTCTCATGGATGCCCTGCCCCGTCTTGGCCGAGACCTGAATGGCGTCGGTCGCGTCGATGCCGATGACGTCTTCGATCTGTTCGGCCACGCGGTCACAATCGGACGCGGGCAGATCGATCTTGTTCAGCACCGGCACGATCTCATGATCGGCGTCGATGGCCTGATAGACGTTCGCCAGCGTCTGCGCCTCAACCCCTTGGGTCGAGTCCACAACCAGTAGCGAGCCCTCGACCGCGCGCATGGACCGGCTGACCTCATAGGCGAAGTCCACGTGGCCGGGGGTGTCGATCAGGTTCAGCACGTAATGCTCGCCGTTGTCGGCGGTATAGTCGATGCGGACCGTGTTGGCCTTGATGGTGATGCCACGCTCGCGTTCGATATCCATGCTGTCGAGCAGCTGTTCTTTCATGTCGCGATCCTTGACCGTTCCGGTCTCTTGGATGAGCCGGTCAGCAAGGGTGGATTTGCCATGGTCGATATGCGCGACGATGGAGAAATTGCGGATATGAGCGAGGTCTGTCATGGGTTGGGATATGTCCGGAGATTTGGGTCTCGTCAAGCCGTGAAGCGTTGCAGCATAGGCGCGCAGTGGGTCTTTCTACCTAAATGCATTTACCCAGTATTTGCGAACGGATAGGATTATGCCGTTGATTGGCCCGAACACTAACAAGAAAGCAGTTTAAACGTTGGCCGACTATTCGATTTTCGTTCTTGGTGAAAGCCAACTGTCGATCACGGTGCCTCAGGGGTTGGACGGTATCACTCAGGGCACGGGCATACATTTGATCGGTCAGACGATCACGATTGACTCTCGCGCGGCGACCGAGGTCTTCATCACCGACGCGGGAAGCGACACCAATTTTGCCGACAACGATGGAAATCAGCGTTTGGATGGCGACCAGACGATAGACGGCACGCTATTCACCGACGGCACGCGAGTTGAGGCTGAGT
Organism: Ruegeria sp. CJ9; assembly: GCF_056536625.1. Classification (NCBI taxonomy): domain Bacteria; kingdom Pseudomonadati; phylum Pseudomonadota; class Alphaproteobacteria; order Rhodobacterales; family Roseobacteraceae; genus Ruegeria; species Ruegeria sp. CJ9. Next base: position 87,446 of record NZ_JBQFPY010000010.1, on the reverse strand, counting down.
ACGGCATCACCTTAACAGATGGAGTGAACACTTGGCAGGCGGTTGCGTTCAACGTAACCAACTCTTCTCCGGCATACGCAACCGTTGAGGGGATTGCCTTTATCGGAGGGCCCGGTCAGTTTCCCCCCGCTGGCGTGCCCTTGACCGTTGTCAGCACGCAGGAAGGCCCGAGCTTTGATGAAAGCGAATATGTTACACCGATCTGCTATGATGCTGGAACTTTAATTGAAACGGAACAGGGTCACCTGCCCATCGAAGCATTGAAGCCGGGTGACAAGGTTTGGACACAGGATGATGGGTTTGTTTCGGTGCAATGGACGGGTGTCCAGGATGTCATTGCTGCAGGCCGCTTCAAACTAGTGAAAATTCCCGTTGGCGTTCTATCCAACTTTGCCCCGCTCAAAGTCTCCCAGCAACATAGGATATTGATTTCACATCCATTGGCCGAGTTGTTGTTCGCAGAGAATGAAGTTTTTGTCCCCGCCATAAGCCTTGTGGATGCCGGTATCGCATATCTGACTACAGATCGAACGGCGCGCTTTCATCACTTTTTACTGGAACGGCATAACGTCGTCCGGGCGAACGGCGCAGCCTCCGAAAGTCTGCTGGCCGCATGTTTGGCGGATCAGCCAAACCCGGACAGGCTATTTTTTCCCGAACTCACGGGGCGTGTTATGGAAACAACAGACACGGCAAGACTGGCCTTAAAACGCCGTGAGGCCGCATTTTTGCTCCAATCGCTGTTGTCCATTGATCCGCAAACCCGATTGATTCATACTCCGCCGCAGACCGAGAGGGGCGTCAGATCACTCCGGGCAGGCAAAAACGAGGCAAGAGCATGAAAAAGTTCCTCCTAATCGCACTTTGTGCCACATCTCTGACGGCGATAGCACCGGTCGAAGCTGCGCAGATCAAACGGGCGTGTCTGGCGTCTGATCGTACAGCCGCGACACGGGATCGATGCAACTGCATTCAACGCGTGGCCAATCAGGCATTGACCCGCAGCGATCAGAAAACCGTCGCGAAGTGGTTCACCGACCCCCACCAGGCGCAAGAGTTGAAGATGTCGCAAACTGCGCGCGATGATGCGCTGTGGGATCGGTATCAGAACTTTGGCCAGATGGCACAGGCGATCTGCAGCTAAGGCATTCTGAATCCTTGACCTGATCCGTCCTGCGCCCCAGAAAAGGCGCAGCGAAAGGTGTATCCAATGGTAATGAAAGGGCTGACCCTGCGTGGGCTCGAAGTGTTCGAAGCCTTGGCGCGGACGGGATCGGTGGCGCAGGCGGCCGAGATCACCGGGCTCAGCCAGCCTTCAGTGTCACAGCAATTGCGTAATCTGGAAAACGCTCTTGGCACCGAATTGGTGGATCACGGGCGACGCCCGATGCGGCTTACCCAGGCCGGGCACAGCTTTCTGGCACGAACCGAGTCAGTTCTGGCCGAGCTGCAAATAGCACAAAGCGAGTTGACCGTGATGGACCTGGGGCACCTCACCACTTTGTCCATCGGGCTGATCGACGACTTTGACAATGACCTGACGCCTCGATTGGCGACCCTATTGGCCGACAGCCTGACACGGTCGAATTTCAAGCTCATTACCCTGCCCAGCCTGGATCTGTTCGCCGAGTTGGAAGCGCAACGCCTGCACCTGATGGTCTCGGCCCATTCCGGCGAAGTGCTTGAAGGTGTGGTCGAATATCCCTTGGTCCGCGACCCATTTATTCTGGTGACCCCCAAGGGGGTCGACAATGCCACGCAGGACCTGCCCTTTCTGCGCTATGCCCGTGAACAGCTGATCAGCCGCCAGATCGAGTCGCATCTGGCGCGGCAGCAACAGAAATATGAGGAACGGTTCGAGATCGGTTCGCATCTTGCCTTAATGGCCATGGTCGCACGCGGGTTGGGCTGGGCGATCACAACACCGCTGGGCTATATGCGGGCAGCGCGTTTCCACGACGCGCTGGCGGTCCATCCCGTACCATTCGGAGAGTTTTCGCGCACAATTTCCCTGTTCACGCGCACCGATTGGTCCGATCAGGTTCCACAAGAGGTCGCGGGCATGATGCGTCGCCTTATGCGCAATCAGATCGTCGACCCGGCGTTGGTGCAACTGCCATGGCTGACGGATAAACTGAAAGTAATGGGCTAGGCCCGCAGATGCGCTTGAAGCCCTTCAACGGCAGCTTCGATTAGGTCCAGCGCCCCGTCGAAATCACGGGTGTAATACGGATCGGGTACATGATCGGCACCCGTTTCGGGTGCGAAATCGGTGAGCAACTGTACAGGGGTAGTGCTCCCAGCGGGGCGCAACGCCTCGATACTTGCAATGTTTTTGGCGTCCATACCGATGATCAAATCGAACCGTTCGAAATCCTCGGCTACAAACAGCCGGGCTCGCAGGTCGCTAAGGTCAATTTCGCGGGCCTGTGCCGCTGCCTGCATCGGCCCATAAGGCGGATTACCAATATGCCAACCCGAGGTTCCGGCGCTATCGGTGGTGTGATGCGGCGCGCGGGCGCGAAACACGCCTTCGGCAGCAGGAGAACGGCAGATATTGCCGAGACAGACAAAGAGGATACGGTGGGTCATGGGCCAAGGTGTAACGCGAAGGGCAATGATGGAAAAGATCGTCATACTGACAGGGGCCGGTATTTCTGCCGAAAGCGGGTTGGGCACCTTCCGCGATGAAGGCGGGTTATGGGCACAACACCGGATTGAGGACGTCGCCACTCCCGAAGGTTTCGCCCGCGATCCCGCTCTGGTTCACCGGTTCTACAACGCCCGACGCGTGCAGGCCGCCAAGGCCAAACCTAACGCTGCGCATGCCGCGCTGGCACGGTTGCAAATGGACTTTCCCGGCGAGGTGGTGATCGTCACTCAGAACGTCGACAGCCTGCACGAATCTGGCGGCGCCGAGCATGTGATCCACATGCATGGCACGTTGGCCGGAGCGTTTTGCCCGGCATGCAGCCACCGCTGGGCATCACCACCCGAGATGGCCGTGGGCGAACCCTGCCCTACCTGCGGTGCCGCCACCGCGCGACCGGATGTGGTCTGGTTTGGCGAGATGCCCTATCACATGGACGCAATCTACGACCATCTGGCCGAAGCGACCCTGTTTGCTGCCATCGGCACCTCGGGTCAGGTCTATCCAGCCGCCGCCTTCGTTCATGAAGCCTTGCAATCCGGCGCCCGCACGGTCGAACTGAACCTCGAACCTTCAACCGGAGCCTCCAGTTTTGATGAGGTCATTCTCGGCCCCGCAACGGAAACAGTCCCATCTTGGGTAGATGGCTTGCTCAGCCCCAGATGACAGCAGACACCGGCAGGATTTTCCGTTTATAGTGAAGGCCTAACCAGCTGGGAGAGCATCATGTCAGACCCTCAATCCCCGCACGAGGAAATCCTCGAGGATGGCACTTTGGACGGCCGCGACGCTTTGGGCGATCAACTCGCGGGACTGTGGTGGACGTTCCTGTTGCGCGGCATCTTCGCTGGGGCACTGGGCATCGCTGCGCTGTTCTGGCCGACAGGCAGCATTTCACTGCTGTTGCGTCTGGTCGGTCTGCTTCTGATCGTGGATGGCGGCCTGACTTTGCTGGGCTTTGGTCGGCGTGGATTGATAGGGGGCGTAGGGGTCGGCGCCCTGTTGATCGGTCTGGTACTTCTCCTGTGGCCCGAAGGCGTGGCGCGGCTGACCTTCTTCTTGTTAGGGGCGTGGGCCCTGATCATCGGCGTTGGCTCGCTGATGGCATGGCGGCAAATGTCGGATCAACACCCCGATGCGCCCTCAGTGCGCAATTCCGGGGTCATAGCGCTGCTGATCGGGTTGGTGCTGATCTTCTGGCCCGGCAGCGGAATGGTGGCGCTGGGATGGGCCATTGCCTTCGGGGCCCTGGCCTTTTCGGCGGTGATGTTCTGGCTGACCGCCCGGTTCAAACGCGCCCATGACCGGGTCGCCATGCGCGTGGTCAATCGCTAACCACCTCCGGAAACGGCAACAGGCCGGGCAAAGCCCGACCTGACGCATGGATGAGGGCCGCAGCGCGGCCTGAAGACAGGCGTAGCCTCAGTTCGAATGTGTCCCGTGGCCGCCAGCGTCCTGACGTTCCAGATCAACCGGCACCTCGATCTCGATCTCTCCGGCCTTCTCAAAAATCAGCGTCACCGGTACGGTCGCGCCTTGCTCGAATGGGGCAGTCAGCCCCATGAACATCACATGGTCGCCACCGCGCTTCAGCATGTGGGTTTCACCGGCTGGAATGACAAAACCTTCTTCGACGTGCATCATCTTAGCTACGCCGTTGTCATCAATCTTGTGGGTATGCAGCTCAACACGTGCAGACGCATCGGATTCCACGCCAATCAACCGGTCGTCAGCCTCGCCCGTGTTTTTGATCATCATAAAGGCAGCACCGGCCTTGGCTGCTTTGCCTGCGGAGCGCGCATAGGCGTCATCAACGGCAATCGTATCCTGAGCAAAAGCAGATGTTGCCAGCGTTGCAGCGACCAGAGTGATCAGAAGTTTGGATTTGAGGGACATTGCACCTCTCCTTGTATAAGTGTCTGAAAGAAAATGTGTCTTCAGATCACAACCGGAGGCGCGCGCGCCGGTCTGAAGGGAACCGGCAGGGCAACCAGATTACCCGCCTTGCGCAAAGGCGCGGGCTGAAACTGTTCTGGCGCAACGGGCATGGCGGCTGCCGGGACAACGACCGCCCCCAAGAGGGTCAGCGCGTATTCAGGGCAGAAATGAGGGGGCTGAGTCGGCTGGCCTTCGGCGTCCATATAGACCACCACCGGGCCTGTACCAGTGCAAAGCACCATCTGCCCCACCGCCCTGTCCATTCCGCGCGATGCAGCCACCCCCTGCCCTGTCAGAATGACAAGCAGCGAAAGCGCCAAAGGCAGAAATCTGTTCAGAACGGGTTTCATCCTGCGCCTGATATAGGCCGGACTCAAAGCGGGCTTCAAGCGCAATCGAATACGCCTGAAACCCGCAACCACTGGGTTCGTGTCAGCTGTCCACGCCAGGACGTTTGACGGACCCTTTGGTCAGGCTCGTATGCAACCTGTTCACCTGTCGTTGCATCCGAAAGCATGTCCCAAACGTCTTGCCAAAAAAGGCAGCCAACAGGGAGAGGAAATCAGACAATTTAAAAGACATGGGGGTAAACTCCGCCAGATGAATATGACCAAACATAAAACAGTCTTGGCGCAGGGTATGTGAACAATATCACCGTGGCTGAAAATTTAATTCCAGTTCAGGAGCAGGCCGCGCAAGAAAAAACCCTGCACCTTGCGGTACAGGGTTGAATTCTTTCAAGGAAAAAGGGCTTAGGCCGTGGCTTGCGCCTTGGCAATTTCCTTTTTCACTTTCAGTGCGTTTGCCGACAGCTCTTCGTCCTTGGCTTTGGCCAGGAACGCGTCCAGACCACCACGGTGGTCGACCGAGCGCAGTGCAGCCGCCGAGATGCGCAGCTTGACGCCACGACCCAGGGTCTCGGACTGAAGGGTAACGTCGTTCAGGTTCGGCAGAAAACGACGACGAGTTCTGTTTTTGGCGTGGCTGACATTGTTGCCAGTCATCGGGCCTTTTCCGGTCAGTTCGCAACGGCGCGACATGGTTTCTTCCTTTGTTTCTGGAGGCCGGGCATGATGCCAGCGGCCAAATCACAAGGGGCGCAACCCGAAGTCGCGCCCGAAAACTGGTTGGATGCGTGTAGTGGGAATCGCCAGAAGGGTCAAGACAGATCGCGCGAAATCTTTGCTCAGGCATCACCGGGCGGTTGGATACACGCCTGCAAAAGCGGTTTTTTGTTCTTGCGATGGCGTTCCAACAGATGCGACTGCTGCCGTCCGCGCGGAATATAGCGGGCGGGCCGCGGTGTCAGTTTCTTTTCGATCAGCTCAGGAAATATCTCAAAAATCTCGCGGCGGGCCTCTGAACTCAGAGTTTTCAGCGCCTCGGGCCCTGTAAACAGGCTTTCTGTCGGCGCGCCTTCGGCAAAGATGACCTGATGTTGATCGAAAAGCAGATGGTAGTACTCAACCGATGTGACGTCTTTGTCCACGAATATACCGGGCAAGGCTGTTAGCTTGATGGCGGGAATCAGCACTTCGCGTTCGTCGAACATGCGTTGGGCAATGGGGGACTGGACCAGCATCCGATGCTGTCGCGAGACCAATAAGTCCCGACTTGGAAAACCGCCGCCCAGCGCCCCTGCCAGAATTCGAATGGGATAAAGTTTGGGGTTCCCCTTCAATCCGTCTAGATCAAAGCGTCGCCTCCCGATCCAGCGAATCTTTTGCAACCCCTTACCCAGTGTCTCAATCATGTCACCGGTGCAGAGATCTTGGATAAGCACCGGGCCGGATCGTGTCAAAATCTCAGTGTCGCGTGTGAAGCATGGAACCCCTGTTCCGTTCTCGAATGCCTGATAAGAGACGGACGGCCCAGACGGTAGGTTCGACGGCAGGATAAAAGTGCCGCTTGAGACCGAGTAGGAAACACCTTCGGCAACGGTGAAAGTTCCAAACGTATCGTCGGTGACGACCGTACCGACGGGCAGGTTCAAGCTGTCCGTTCCGCCGCCACCGCGAACGTCGCCCGTTACGTTTGTGCTGTTGATGTTCAGGGTGTCGTTGCCCTGCCCCAGCCGAACATCACCAACGGTAGATCCCTGAAGGTTGACCGTATCATCATCAATTCCGGCATTCACTTGCCCGACCACAGTACTGCCGGTGATAACGATATCGTCGTCTCCGCGATTGCCCCGCACAGAACCGGAAATCGTACTGTTGGTAACGGTTACGTCGTCATCGCCCTGTCTGGCGCGAATATTGTCAATTGGTCCGGGTACCGTTGTCCCGTTTAAAGAACCGGTATTGTCGGTGACTTCAATGTCGTCGTCGTTATTCGTCCCGTTGATATCGGGCATGTTCGACGGTTCCTGTCGCCTGAGCCAATCGCACAACTCAAAATTGCATTCGCGTCGATCTTACACGACAAATGATGAACGCGCCACTCTGCCCGGCCGGTTAGTCTGCCGCCAATTCAGTCAGCATTTGTTTGGCCGCGATCGATGGGCTAAGGACACCTTCACCTACCTGAGTGCTGAAACGATCCATCATCGCACGCGCCTGTGGTGTTTCGAGCCGGGCCAACAGGGCATGCCGGACCTCTTGATCGAACCAATATCGCGCTTGATTGGTTCGATTGGCCTCCCAATGGCCAGCTTCACGCCGCCAATCAGTCAGCGATTGCATTTCGGACCACGCGTCTTCCAAGCCGTGTTCTTCCACCGCCGACACTGTCATAGCCTTGGGAAAGGTCTCGGGGTCCTGCGGGCGCTTTCGCAACAGGCGCAGCGCTCCGGCATAGTCAGCGCAGGTGCGGATGGCAGTAGGCTTCAGATCTCCGTCAGCCTTGTTGATCAGAATCATGTCGGCCATTTCCATGATGCCGCGCTTGACACCTTGCAATTCGTCTCCGCCTGCTGGGGCCAGCAGCAACAGGAACAGGTCGGACATTTCGGACACAACGGTTTCCGACTGGCCCACACCCACGGTTTCGATCAGCACCACATCGAAAGCGGCGGCCTCGCACAGGGCAATCGCCTCGCGCGTACGTCGGGCCACACCACCCAGATGCGACTGGCTGGGGGATGGGCGGATAAAGGCGTTTCTCTCGCGGCTCAGACGTTCCATCCGGGTTTTGTCGCCCAGAATCGAGCCTCCGGAGCGGGACGAGCTAGGGTCAACCGCCAGCACCGCCACCCGCAGCCCCTGGGCGATCAGCATCATGCCAAAGCTTTCGATAAAGGTGGATTTGCCAACCCCTGGCGTCCCTGACAGGCCGATACGCAGCGATTGCCGTTTGGATTTAGCCAGATGCGCCAGCAATTCGGTCGCCTGTGCCCGGTGATCCTCACGGCCGCTTTCGACCAGAGTGATGGCGCGGGCAAGTGCGCGCCGCTCACCGTTCAAAATCCTGTCGCTCAGGCTGTCTATGTCCATTTCATCCTCGATGTGTTGCGGCACGACTACTTGCCGCCCCGACAAACTGTTTGTCCAGACTGGACCGCTGCGGAAATACGCCGCACACCAATTATTCGCACCCATGTGTTGCCGTTCCTCCGCTGTTAGCGGTTGCGCTACTCCTGTTCGCGCCGCGCACATGGCGGAACTGGACCTTGCCGTTTCGTTGGCGGATAAAGCCCGCATGACACGACTGCCCATTGAAGACGCCATCCCAGACCTGCTTGCGGCCCTCCAGGATTCAGGCCGCGCTGTTCTTCAGGCCCCTCCGGGGGCAGGTAAAACAACACGAGTTCCCCTGGCGATACTCGAGGCGGGCTTGTGCGAAGGCAAGATCGTGATGTTGGAGCCGCGCAGATTGGCCGCGCGCGCTGCTGCCGAAAGGATGGCCGACACTTTGGGCCAACGCGCGGGTGAGACCGTAGGTTATCGGGTGCGGGGCGAAGCCAAGGTTTCAAAATCAACCCGGGTCGAGGTCGTGACCGAAGGCATTCTGACCCGGATGTTGCAATCCAATCCCGACTTACCGGGTGTGGACGCCGTGATTTTCGACGAATTCCACGAACGATCCCTGAACGCCGATCTGGGATTGGCCCTTTGTTTGGAAGTCACCGGCGCTCTGCGGGATGACCTGATGCTACTGGCCATGTCGGCAACGTTGGATGCCGAGCCGGTTGGACGGTTGATGGGCGCGCCAATGGTCACCTCCGAAGGGCGCAGTTTTCCGGTCGAAACACACTGGCTGGACCGCCCTTTGGGGGCGCAGGCACGGCGGCTGGACGCTCTGGTCGATCTGGTTGTTCAGGCTGAAAGGGACACGCGCAAAACCGGCGGCGGGGTGTTGGTGTTCTTGCCAGGTGAGGGTGAAATTCGCCGGGCCGAGGCCGCCTTGTCCGCGCGCCTGCCGGAGAACTGCGTGCTGCGCCCCCTATTCGGGGCCATGCCTTTTGCCGCCCAGCGCGCTGCGATTGCGCCGGTGGATCAAGGGCGCAAAGTGGTGTTGGCCACGTCGATTGCCGAAACCTCACTGACCATTCCCGACATTCGGGTCGTGGTTGATATGGGGCAAGCGCGACGGGCGCGGTTCGATCCCGGTTCGGGCATGTCCCGTTTGGTAACCGAGCGTGTAACCCGCGCCGAAGCCACCCAGCGCGCCGGTCGCGCAGGCCGCGTGGCCGAGGGCAAGTGCTATCGGTTGTGGTCCAAGGGTGAAGAAGGTGCGTTGTCTGCTTATCCTCCGGCCGAGATCGAGGCCGCGGACCTGACAGGTTTGGCATTGGAACTGGCGCTGTGGGGTGCCGAACCGGGCGATCTGGCCTTTCTGACACCGCCGCCCGAAGGCACGATGGCCGAGTCAAAGGCTCTGCTGACGATGCTGGGCGCGCTGGATGCCAAGGGGCGGATTACCGAACACGGGCGCGCCCTGGCTGCCCTGCCCCTGCATCCGCGTCTGGGTCATATGTTGGTGTCTGCCGGTTCCGGTGCCGCCACTTTGGCCGCATTGATGGCCGAACGCGATCCGCTAAAGGGCGCGCCGTCAGACCTTTTGCTGCGGCTAGAGGCGCTGCGCGACATCCGCGCGTTTCAACGCAACCGCGTCTGGCAAGTGAATTCGGGCGCAGTGGATCGGATCAAAGCCGAAACCAAACGTCTGCGTACCAAGGGCCAGGCCAGTGATCTGAGCCCCGCCGCCATGGCCGCGTCGGCCTATCCCGACCGCATCGGACAGCGCCGCAAGGGTGACGTTCCCCGCTATGTTCTGTCAGGCGGCAAAGGTGTGGTGCTGGACAGCGGCGATACGCTGGCCGCGGCACCTTATCTGGTGGTCACGGACACCGACGGCAATCCGCGCGAAGCACGGGTGCGCATGGCCGCCCAGATCAGCGAAGGCGAAATCCGCGATCTGTTTGCCGGGCAAATCAGCTGGGTCGACAGCTGCGCCTGGTCAAAACGCGACCGCCGGGTGGTGGCGCGCAAACAGGAAAGGTTCGGCGCGATTACGCTGAGCGACCGTCTGTGGAAGGACGTGCCGGACGATGCCGTGGCGCAGGCCATGCTGGATGGCGTGCGCGATCTTGGATTGCGTCTGGACGGGGCGGCGGCGCGGTTGGCGGCGCGCGTTGAATTGGTGCGGGCCGAAGGGGCTGATCTGCCTGACTTTACCATCGAAGGGCTGACCGAGTCGCTTGAGGACTGGCTGCTGCCCATGCTCTCGGGCGTACGCAACGCCGAAGAGTGGAAGCGGTTTGACCTGCTGCCCGCTCTGCGCGCCCGGCTAGACTGGACCCAGGCGCAAGAATTGGATCGCCGCGCGCCCGGATCGTTCGAAACACCGCTGGGCCGAAAGGTGCCGATTGATTATGGCGGCGCGGTGCCTGAGATTTCCGTGCGCCTGCAAGAGTTGTTTGGCGTCACGCAGCATCCGGTTGTGGGGGGCGAGGCGTTGAAAATCACCCTGCTTTCTCCTGCGCAACGACCGATCCAGATCACCCGTGATCTACCGGGATTCTGGGCGGGCTCTTACGCCGATGTTCGCAAGGATATGCGCGCGCAATACCCCAAGCATCCCTGGCCCGAAGACCCGACACAGGCCAACCCAACCCTGCGCGCCAAACGGCGGAAATAACCGCGACCCCGACATTTGTGATAGAGTCGGCTCAGGCAATTGTTTGTATCAGCCCTATTTCACTGTTATGTGCCGGCGTTTCAGGCAAGAAAAGCACAGGATCGATCGACCAATGACGAAATGGCTGCGAAAAATCTGGGACGAGGTCGCCCGACCTATTTTCCTGCGCCCGCAACGGGTACAGTTTGCAGCCCTTTGCACCCGTGAAACCCCAAGCGGACCAGAGGTTCTATTGATCACAAGTCGCGACACCGGGCGCTGGATCATTCCCAAAGGTTGGCCGGTTGATGGCATGGACGGTGCCGAAACTGCACTGCAGGAGGCGTGGGAGGAAGCAGGCGTGCGGGCGCCGAACCCCTCCAAGGAACCGATCGGGCACTATACTTACGATAAAATCCTGAACGATGGCACGGCCTATCCCGTTCTGACCAGTGTCTACCGGGTTGATGTTCAGGATCTGGAAGATGACTTTCCCGAAGCTGGCAAACGCGAGCGGGTCTGGGTTTCGCCCTCAACTGCGGCTGATCGTGTTAACGAGCCGGAATTGCGCGATTTGCTGCTGCAAGTGTGATAGTTTCGCAAAAAATTGATAACATAACTGTTGTCCCGAGGGGGGAAACCGTCTAGCCGCGTGCCGAAATGCACTGGCTGCTTGAAAAAAGATCATGTCGAATTTGACCTCGAAATCCCGCTGGCAGGCTCTGGACAGCGACCTTCACCGTATCTCGCGCGTTGAGAATGCCAACGCCCATGTGGCGCGCCCGCTGTTGGCCCCTGGTATTTCGCTGGCCTTTATTGCGCTTGCCGGGTTGTCGGCGGCGATAGTGTTCGGGCTGGCGGATGGCGGCCTGATCGTTGCTGCGGCAGCCGCCTTTGGGGCCTATATGGCGATCAATATCGGTGCCAATGACGTGGCCAACAACATGGGGCCCGCGGTTGGTGCCAACGCACTGACCATGGGTGGTGCTATCGTCATCGCCGCCATTGCCGAAAGCGCCGGTGCCCTGTTGGCAGGCGGAGATGTCGTTTCGACCATCTCTAAGGGGATCATCGATCCGGCCTCGGTTCAAACCAGCAATGTATTCATCTGGGCAATGATGGCCGCGCTGATTTCGTCGGCCTTATGGGTCAACCTGGCCACATGGGTCGGGGCACCGGTGTCAACTACGCACTCGGTTGTCGGCGGCGTGATGGGGGCCGGCATCGCCGCAGCGGGTCTGAGCGCCGTCAACTGGAGCACAATGAGCGCGATTGCCGCAAGCTGGGTAATCTCGCCTGTATTGGGTGGGTTGATCGCGGCTGGGTTTCTGGCGCTGATCAAAGCCAAGATTCAATATCAGGACGATAAAATAGCGGCTGCACGGCGCTGGCTTCCGATCCTTGTGGCCGTAATGGCTGCGGCGTTTGCCACCTACCTGGCCGTTAAGGGTCTTAAGCGGATCGTGAAGATTGAGCTTGAGGTGGCGCTGCTGATCGGCCTTGCAACGGGGTTCCTGGTCTGGTCGGTCACGGTGCCCTGGGTACGGCACAAATCCGAGGGGATGGAAAACCGCACCAAATCACTGAAAACTCTGTTTGGCCTACCGCTGGTCATCTCGGCCACATTCCTCAGCTTTGCGCATGGCGCCAATGACGTGGCCAACGCGGTCGGCCCCCTGGCCGCTATCGTACACGCAGCGGAATTCGGCGACTTTGCCGCAAAAGTTGCGATCCCCAACTGGGTCATGGTGATCGGAGCCTTTGGAATTTCGTTCGGCCTGTTTCTATTCGGGCCCAAATTGATCCGCATGGTCGGTAGTCAGATCACCAAACTGAACCCAATGCGGGCCTTCTGCGTGGCGCTGTCCGCAGCCATTACCGTTATCGTGGCCAGCTGGCTTGGCCTGCCGGTCAGCTCAACTCATATTGCCGTAGGCGGCGTGTTTGGGGTTGGTTTCTATCGCGAATGGCATTCAGATCGCCGGTGGAAACACTCCAACCGCCAGCGCCCGGTCGAACAGCGGCTGGCCCGGGAAGAGCATCAGCGCCGCAAGCTGGTGCGGCGTTCACACTTCATGACCATCGTGGCCGCCTGGGTGATCACGGTCCCCGCAGCCGCGGCGATGTCAGCGACAATATTTCTAATCCTGACGGCCTTCGCCTAATCCGGCCTAAGACGCAATTTGATCCACAGAAATCGCGTTTTCAGGCGCGTCCTCGATCAAATCTCGTATCTTGGCGCAGATCGGGGTTTCGACGCCAATTTGCGCGCCCAGGCGAATGATCTCACCCTGAAGACTGTCGATTTCAGTCGGGCGACCTGCCATCAGATCATACGCCATCGAGGTGCGCGCGCTGGGGTCAATGGTCAGCATTCGCGCAGCGATCCTGGAAAAGATCGGCGTTGGCAGGCGCAGGATATGCGGCGTCATCCATGCAGGCAGCGGAGTAGTCGAAGCAACCGGATGGTTCGCGGCGTTCAACACCATCAGAGCCTCGGTCATCTGATCCGCCATCAGGCGTCGCCAGTTCCGGTCCAGCAGTTGATCTTTCAACGTCATCCCCGACAGCGCATTCAGCGCGTTGTTGAGGTTGATTACCAGCTTACCCCATTGGACCGCTTCGATGTCATCGCTTTCCACAACCGGCATGTCAGCACTACTCAGCCTCTGACCCAGCGCACCGGGACCGCTTTGGATGACGATCTCACCAGAGGTGGCGCGATGAAAGCTGGCCGGTTCAGTCGGCACCACATTGAACGGCACCATTCCGGCGCGCACGTCATGCTCTGACAGAACCATGCGCAAAGTACGGGCGTTTTCCATACCGTTTTGCCACGATACCACCGGAATTGAGATGGGCGTGTATTCCGCGATCTGCGCAGCCATTTCCGCTGTGGCACCTGATTTAACGGTCACGATGACGACTTGGGCACCGGCCAGACAGGTTGCATCTTCGGTCAGGGTCAAATCTTGCGCGGCCACATGCCGGGTCAGGCCCGAAAAATCCGAAATCGTCAGTCCTCTTTCTTGGATCGGATCTAATATGCGTGCACGGCCCAAAAGGGTAACGACATGCCCTGAGTGCGCCAACAATGCCCCGCAATAGCATCCGATACTGCCTGCACCCGCGATCACGATTTTCATGGCATCCCTCCCGGCGCAAAGGATCGCCGGGAACGAGGGCACGGACAAGACCCCCTGACGTCTGGTCAGCGTGCGCGCCTTGGCCGTGTCCGTTCCAGTTCATCCGAGATCGGTATGAACTCTTGATCATCACCCGGCGGCAGGTGGAACGCACCTTTCGCCCAATCGGCGGTTTTCCATTCACGCGTGGCGGCCTCGATCTTTTCCTTCGAGGATGACACAAAATTCCACCAGATATAGCGCTCTTCGTTCAATGTCGCCCCGCCCAGCAGCATCAACCGCGCGCCTTGCGGCCCAGCCTTGACTGAAAGGGGATCGCCGGGGCGGAACACCATCATACGGCCCTGTGTGAACGTATCGCCTGCGATCTCGACGGAACCTTGGGTGACATAAACACCCCGGTCTTCATGGTCATCCGGCAAAGGAAACGACGCGCCGGGATCAAGTCGCACGTCCAGATAGAAGGTCTCGGACAGCATCGTAACCGGGCTGGTTTCACCATAAGCTGACCCCAGGATTAAACGGGCGCTGACACCTTGGTCCTGAATATGTGGCAGCGCACCTTGCTTGTGATGCTCGAAATCCGGAGCCATATCCTCATGCGCTTCGGGCAATGCTATCCAGGTCTGGATGCCGAACAGGCTGTGTTTCTTGTCTCGTGTCTTCTGACTGGTCCTTTCGGAATGAGTCACCCCGCGCCCGGCAACCATCCAGTTGACCTCGCCGGGGTAAATCATTTGATGCGTGCCAAGACTGTCGCGATGCTCGAACTCTCCTTGATAGAGATACGTCACCGTCCCAAGACCGATATGCGGGTGTGGTCGGACGTCGATGCCGTCACCAGTCAGGAATTCGGCTGGACCTACTTGGTCAAAAAAGATGAATGGCCCAACCAGCTGCCGTTTACTCGAGGGCAGCGCCCTACGTACTTCGAACCCGCCCAGATCACGAGCGCGCGGAATGATCAATGTGTCCAGCGCCGTGTTGTGTGACAGAGATTCGAGGCTTTGGGTCGGGTTCCAACTCATTGCTGCGCTCCTGCGATCAGGTAGTTGCGTTCACCATCGCAGAATACACGGTATTTTCAGCTTGAGTATTCGCCATTTCGCACAGATTAAGTGCAATTTCGATGTTATGTTATTTCATCCCATTGCTCAAAGTGCCTCTCTTGGCCAAAGCCGGGGGAAAAACGGCCCGTCGATGCGGTCGCCTTCGCTGTAACCGGCGGCCTCGAACTGCGCACGTTCGTCTTTCGCCCAATCTCCGCGATATCGGATAATCCCGTCCGGCGCTGTCATCCGCAGGCTAAACCGACGCACTGTTTCCGTCGGCGTGACCGAGGACAGACCACCATGCAGTGTTCGCATATCGAAATAGATGCAATCCCCTAATTCCATATCCCACTGCAACAAGTCATAGGCGCCGGGATCGGCGTTGATATCCGGGGGCTGGTGATACGTTCGGCCTGCGACCTCAGTGGCCCCAAGACTGGGATGACCATCCGCAAACCGAACCCGCATGAACAGCTTGTCCCACAGATGCGAGCCTTTGACGAAGGCAATGCCGTTTTCTTTAGTCACCGGTTCAAGAGGCAGCCAAAGGACGCACATAGTGCCTTCGAAATCGAAATAGGACAGGTCCTGATGAAAGGGTGGGCGCGAGGTCGATCCGGCCTCACGCAGGAACCAGTTATCCATCACAAGGTTGATCGACGGCGCATCCAATAAACCCGCAGCCAGTGGGGCGCACGGCGAGTGATGCACGAAATCCCTAAATTGCGGAATCTTGTTCCACGCCCAGAAATCCTCGAAATAAGCAGGGGCGTCTGGGTCCTTGGTGTGACGAGTGAAATTGTCGGTCGGGTTGGCCAGGTCCGCACTGATACCTTCGCGCAACAAGTCCAACCAATGTTCCGAGAATTTCGAGCGCAGCACAACGGCACCGTCCCGCTTGAAGGCTGCAATTTCGTCGGGCGAAACCGATTGTGTCTTGTCCATTTTTCAGCCTTTCGCATCGTTATACCGACGATGGCACCGCAACCAGCACAGGGTCAAAGAAATTCGCTGGGGCTTGGGGTGATCACAGAGTGGTGAAGATCGCCTCGGAATTGATCTGAACCGTGCTATCTTTGCGCTGTGGCGCGCTCAGGTTGCTATGGATGTTACCTTGCAGGAGGTCCCGACATGACGAATTCACACTTGTCTCGTAGATCCGTAATGGCGCTGGGCGGGGCTGCTCTGGTCACTGGCGGTTCGGGCTTGCGGATGCCCGCACGCGCCGCCGGGCTGGCCCCGACACGGTCCATGCGCGGTGGGTCGAACAACTACCGCCCCGGCGCACCCATCGTCGAGCGGATCGGCGGCGGTGGGTTCTGGATGACCGGCACTGTGCGGCGGGCTGGGGACGGTGCCCCTCTGCCCGGCCAACGTATCCAAATCTGGGCTCACACAACCGAAGGGCATGAGCGGGATCCGCAAAGCCATGGTGCTACACTGACCGACGCCAATGGTGAGTTCCGGTTGGAGATGCCGCAGATCGTGCCCGCCTTTGGCCAGCCGCACGGGCATCTGGCCTATGACAGCGGCGAGTTTGAGACGGTATTCCTGCGTCCGATCATGGCAAGTTCAAAAGACCAGACCCTTGCCGCGCATTTCGTCCTGCAACCCGCCTGATTTACGTGATCCGCAGCCTTTTGATCTGGGCGGCTGTGATCGCCGCCATAGCTGTGCCGCTGATTGCGGCGGCGCATAGCCCTTTATTAGCGTGGCGCGACCCAGTCTACATCGTGGCCGGGTTTGCCGGAGTGCTGAGTATGGGGCTGTTGTTGCTGCAACCCTTGCTGGCCGGGCGCGACTTGGCTGGATTACTGCCTTTGGCCAGCCGGCGCTGGCATCGACGGGTTGGCATCACTCTGATCATCGCCCTTGTGGTGCATGTGGGCGGCTTGTGGATCACCAGCCCCTCGGATGTTGTGGATGCGTTGCTGCTCGTCTCACCCACCCCGTTTTCAGCCTGGGGCGTCGTTGCGATGTGGGCCGCCTTCGCTGCCGCCTGTCTGGGCATCTTTCGGCAGCGTCTGGCCCCGCGGTACCGTATCTGGAGGCTGGGTCACACAGGGTTAGCCGCCATAACCATTGTCGGCAGTGTCGTGCATGCGATGCTGATTGAAGGGACGATGGAGATCATGACCAAAACCGCCCTCTGCGTTCTGGTTCTGTTGGCGAGCGTCCGAACGCTCGCCAGATTGCGTGTGTGGGATATCCGGCGGCGCAGTTAAACGCCCAGACACCAGCGCATGACCGCCTTTTGGGCATGCAGACGGTTTTCAGCTTCGTCAAAGATTACCGAGTTCGGTCCGTCCATGACCTCGGATGTCGCCTCTTCCTCGCGGTGCGCAGGCAGGCAATGCATGAACAGCGCATCCGGCTTGGCATGAGACATCAACTCGGTATTCACCTGATAGGGGCGCAGCAGGTTGTGACGACGCTCTTTGGCCGATTGGGAATCGTGCATCGAGACCCAAGTATCGGCCACGATCAGATCGGCATCTTCCACCGCTTTGTAAGGGTCACGCTCGACCACGATTTTCGAACCCTTCTGACGGGCGAACCCCATGAATTCTTCCTCGGGGTCGAACTGAGCGGGACCGGTGAAGGTCAGATCGAATCCGAACTGGCCCGCCGCATGCAGGAACGAGGCGCAGACGTTGTTGCCGTCTCCGGTCCAGACCACTTTTTTTCCTTTGATCGGCCCGCGATGTTCTTCAAAAGTCAGCACGTCAGCCATGATTTGGCAGGGATGCGTACGGTCGGTCAGGCCGTTGATCACCGGCACGTCGGAATATTCAGCCATCTCGGTCAGGATGGTTTCATCGAACGTCCGGATCATGATCATGTCGACATAACGCGACAGGACACGGGCCGTGTCGGCAATGGTTTCGCCGTGGCCCAGTTGCATGTCCTTACCCGACAACACCATGGTCTGCCCGCCCATCTGCCGTACGCCCACATCGAAGGACACGCGCGTTCGGGTCGAGGGTTTCTCAAAGATCAGTGCGACCATGCGGTCCTTGAGCGGCTGATCATTATCCTGCGCGGCTTTGGGGCGACCCAGACGGGCCTGTTTCATTTCGCCGGCCTGATCGATCATCGTCCGCAGATCGCCTGCATCGGTTTTGTGGATATCGAGGAAATGGTTCATATCGTTTCGCTTTTGGCTGTCGGTCGCCGGGGGCTCTGCCCCCGGCCCCCCGGAGTATTTAGAAAAAGATGAGGATTACGCGGATTCGAGGCTGGCTTCGACTTGTGCGGCAGCCTTGTCGAGGCGGATCATGGCCTGAGCAATGTCATCCTCGGTCAGCGTCAGGGGCGGCAACAGGCGGATGACATTGTCGGCGGCGGGAACGGTGATGACCTCATTGTCATAGCCCGCGTTAACCACATCGGTATTGGTCGCCTTGCATTTCAAGCCCAGCATCAGGCCCGTACCGCGCACCTCTTCGAACACGTCGGGGTGATCGGCGATCAGGCCTTCGAGCTTCTGGCGCAGCATCCCCGCCTTGCGGTTCACGCCTTCAAGGAAAGCAGGCGTTGCCACCTGATCGATTACCGCGCAACCCACGGCGCAGCCCAGAGGGTTGCCCCCATAAGTCGAGCCATGGGTACCCACGTTCATACCGCTGGCCGCGTCTTCGGTGGCCAGCACCGCGCCTAAGGGGAAGCCGCCGCCGATGCCTTTGGCAACCATCATAATATCGGGGGTAATACCCGCCCATTCGTGGGCAAACAGCTTGCCGGTGCGGCCAACGCCGCATTGCACCTCATCCAAAATCAACAACAGGCCATTGTCGTCGCATATCTGGCGCAGGGCTTTGAGTTCCGCGTCGGGCACCGGACGAATGCCGCCCTCACCCTGAATCGGTTCGATCAGGATCGCGGCGGTCTTGTCTGTGATCGCATTGGTCACGCCGTCAAGATCGCCGAATGTGACATGCACGAACCCGGGCAACAGCGGGCCAAAGCCCTTGGTCATCTTTTCAGATCCAGCCGCCGCGATACCAGCCGACGACCGGCCATGGAACGAGCCGTCAAAGGTAATGATCTCGACCCGTTCGGGTTGCCCCTTGTCAAAGAAATACTTGCGGGCCATTTTCACGGCCAGCTCACAGGATTCCGTGCCCGAGTTTGTGAAGAAAACCGTATCGGCGAAGGTATGTTCAACCAACTTATCCGCCAACGCTTGCTGCTGCGGGATGTTGTACAGGTTCGAGACATGCCAAAGTGCGTGCGCTTGTTCAGTCAGCGCGTTGACCAGCGCCGGATGTGCGTGGCCAAGCGCATTCACCGCAATCCCGGCACCTAGGTCAAGGAAACGTCGGCCATCCGCCTCGGTCAGCCAGGCGCCTTCGCCCTTCACGAAAGTCAGGGGCGCGCGATTATAGGTCGGCAGAACGGACGGGATCATCGGATCATCCTTTTCGTTAGGTTAAGCCCCGTGAGTGATACACGAAGGCCGGATTCGTCAACAGATTTGGTGGGATTTGCGCGGATTTACAGCGCGCAATGGATCAAACAGGCCGGTTACGCAGTAATGCGTCGGCGTCGGAGTCGCAGGATATGTGCGTGTTTGATCATGCGGGGCCGTATAGCCGTGTGTTTGACTTCTGAAAACCCCGAATTTCCAAAATCAGAAACTTCACTTTGAAACTCAGCTTTTATCGCTTGCCATTTAGGGCGCAGTGACGCACCGCTGGGTCATGACACCCGCGCGCCAGAACCCTGCCCTTGCGGCTTTGCTGATCGTCACCGCCAGCGCCTTTCTGGCCGCAACCACACTTCTGGCTAAAGCGTTGGGGACGGATACCTTAGGCCCGGCGTTGCATCCGATGCAGATCAGCCACGGACGGTTCCTGTTCGCGTTTCTGGTGATCGTCAGCGCGGTGGGCGTTTTGCGCCCACGGTTAAGCCGCCCGCATTGGGGGTTGCATATTGGGCGGACGAGCTTTGGCTGGGTGGGGATTACGCTGATGTTCGCCTCGGTCGCGTTCATCCCGATCTCGGATGCCACTGCGATTTCCTTTTTGAACCCCGTCTTTGGCATGGTCCTGGCCATCCCGCTGTTGAAAGAGGGCGTTGGGCCGTGGCGCTGGCTGGCCGCTGCTGTTGCTCTGACCGGTGCATTGATCCTGCTACGCCCGACACCGGCCAGCTTCCAACCTGCGGCGTTGCTTGCCCTGACGGCGGCGGCTGTGATCGGGATGGAGCTGATCTTTATCAAAAAGCTTTCGGGCCGTGAAATTCCCATCCAGATTCTGTTGATCAACAACGCGATGGGGCTGACCATCGCCTCGGTCGCGGTCAGCTTTGTGTTCCAGATGCCAACGCCCGAACAATGGATCGCGCTGGTGGCAATCGGGGTGCTGATGGCCTGTGCCCAAGCCTGTTTCGTCAACGGGATGGCGCGCGCGGATGCATCCTTTGTGGCGCCAATCAGCTATGCCACACTGATCTTTGCCGCCCTCTATGACTTTGCGGTGTTTGGCGTTATCCCGGATGTGGTTAGCCAAATCGGTTCTGCAATCATTCTGACGGGCGGACTAATCCTTGTCTGGCGCGAGGCACGCGTCAGAACCGCCTAGCTAGGCGTTTTTTTGGGATTGCGGGATCCAAAACCTGCACCGTCATGCCTTCAGCCTGTATCCCTTTCGCAGCATCTGCCAGGTAATGGCGCAGACAATCAACATTGCGCCACTGCAAACCGCGAAACCCAGTGCGGGTGAGCTGTCAGACACCCCGATCATGCCATTTCGCAACCCATCAATCAGGTAGAATACCGGGTTCACGTGGCTGAGGCGGTTGAGAACAGGTGGCAATGCCTCGACCGAATAGAATGTACCCGACAGGAAGGCCAGCGGCGTGACGATGAAATTGGTAATCGCCGCCATTTGATCGAACTTGTTGGCAAATATTCCCGCAAACAGGCCCAACGCCCCCATGAAAGCACCGCCGAGAACAACAAACAGCAGCGCAATCAACGGGTTCCGCGGCACCAGCCCCAGCACCAGCGCCAGCGCAACGGCAACCACACAGGCGATCAGAACACCACGCACGATGCCTCCCGCCAGATAGCCCAATAGAATTTCCAACGGAGACAGTGGTGGCATCAACGTATCAACAATGTTGCCCTGTACCTTGGCAATCACCATCGAAGACGAGGTGTTGGCAAAAGCATTCTGAATCACGGTCATCATCATGATACCCGGCGCGAGAAATGTCAGGAACGGCACCCCCATCACGTCGGGTCGGCTGGGGCCAATAGCGATGTTGAAGATCAGCAGAAACAGACCTGCGGTCACCAGCGGCGCCAACAGGGTCTGGGTCCAGACCGCCAGAAAACGCAATGTTTCGCGCTGAGCCAACGTAAAAAGACCCATCCAGTTAACCGCTCCGAAACGGTGTTCGTTCTGCTCAAGGGGTATCCGCATCATCTGACCTCAACCTGATTCGAAGACTGCTTGTAACTCGGGGCGCAGTGATTAGAATAGGGGGCTGAGACGATTTCCCAAGGCGGCCCGAATCCGGGGCCGCTTTCCGCTTTTGAAAGGCAAATGATGTCCTGGACTGACGAGCGTGTAGAGCTGCTGAAGAAAATGTGGGGCGAAGGCCAGTCGGCCAGCCAGATCGCCAAGGAACTGGGTGGGGTGACCCGCAACGCCGTAATCGGCAAGGTGCACCGTCTGGGCCTGTCGAACCGTGCCACCGGTGCATCCCCGGCCAAGGCCGAGCCCAAGGAAAAACCGACCCCCGCGCCCAAGGCCGAGGCCAAGCCGAAACCGACACCCAAAACCGAACCGGCCCGCCCGGCCCCCGCACCTGCGGCCGAGGCCAAGCCCGCTGTGCCTGCCCGCCGCCAGATCATTCCGGCTGGTCAGCCGCTGCCACCGCAGCCTTCGGCCAACGAAATCAGCCCCGAGGCTTTGGCCAAGGTCAATGAGATCGAGAAGAAGGCTAAGAAACTGACGTTGATGGAACTGACCGAGAAGACCTGCAAATGGCCTGTCGGCGACCCTGCGACTGAGGATTTTTGGTTCTGCGGCCTGCCTGTGGAAGCCGGCAAACCTTATTGTGAGGCGCATGTGGGCGTGGCATTTCAGCCGATGAGCTCGCGCCGCGACCGTCGGCGGTAAGGAAGATGCGCCAGGATCCGACTGCACTGGAGGATGCCTGGCTGAAACGGGCAAAACGCTTGTTGGCGCTTGCCGAAACCGGCCAGCATTTCACCAAAGACCCATTTGATCGCGAACGCTATGACGAGATCGCAGCCATGGCCCGCGCCATGCTGGCCGATTTGGGCCGGGTGCCCCTATCGCGGATCGAGGGGCTGATCTCGGATCATGCTGGTGGTTATGCCACGCCCAGCATCGACATTCGCGGCGCTGTAATCCGTGATGGCCACATTCTGCTGGTCCGCGAACGACTGGACGGGCTGTGGGCCATGCCGGGTGGTTTTGCGGACATTGGCAGCTCTCCAGCGGAAAATATGGAACGTGAAGTCTGGGAAGAGGCTGGGCTGCAGGTCCGTGCCAGACACCTCTATGCTCTGCGCCACAAGGCACGGCATCCCTACCCGCCGGATTCGCGAGATTTTTATAAACTTTTCTTCCTGTGCGATGAGGATGGCACGGACGCCCCGCAGCCGGGTGCCGAGACCAGCGACGCGGCCTTCTTTCCCCCGGACAAAATACCTGCACTATCTTTGGCACGAAATATTCACGCGGATGTCACAGCAGCGTTCCGCGCCCATTCAACAGACCAATCCCAAACTCTGTTCGATTGACCTATTGCGCCGGGTGCGAGGACGAATCCGGCATCGGCACCCAACCCGGCAGTTCATCGGGGGCGACCGAGACATGCAGTTGCTCGGACTGGTCCATCCCGACTTTGCGATGCTTGCGCAGCAGGAAAACCTTGCCCCACCCCCGCCAGGTCCCGACCGAAGTTGCAGTAGTTGAAGTTGGGAACCGGTCGCGCCAGCCTTCGGGCAGCGGCAATCCATGCTGCTCGGCCTTGTCCAGCATCCAGATCAGGGAAATATTGCTGAGGGGACGCGCCTCTTCAAACCCGTTCAATTGCCCGCCCACGTCGCCATGTGTGCCACGGAACCAGACCTGTTCCACATGCCCCTTGAATTCGGGCGTACATTTCCACAGAACCGGCTCGTACACCTCGCGCGTCTCGTCCAGCGCCATTGCGTGATAGCCATGCCGGGTGGCGGGGCCAAGTTCATGGTTGTGAAATGCGTGCTTATCCTCGGCCCAGCGCCATAGCAGCGGAAGACGCAGGCCCAACGCCTTGACGGTGTCCCAGACACCGATCATTTCAATTGCGAGCTCGTCATGACAGAATTTTTGGCGGAACTCACAGGCTGCCTCGCCGCTAGGCGTACATTCATAGTGGCGATAGGCCTGCTTGATGTTGCGCTCGGTCGCGTGTTCGGCCTTGAGCAGACCGATCATGTCGATCACGCCCGCAAGGCTGCGCACGCCGTAAGCGCCGCGCGAATAGCCGATGAAAAATATCTTATCACCAGGTTTGTAGCGTGACGCCAGATAGCCATAGGCCCGCCGGATTTGCCGGTTGATGCCGCGCCCCATCATCACGTCCAGAGAGGTTTTCCAGCTTTCCCACTGCACACCGGATTCGTAAAAGACTGAGACCTTGCCGCCCATCTCGCGGCACAGATGGTAGGTCTGACCCGCATGAGTTTCAAACCCCGGCTCCAACGTCGACATGGTGCCATCAAGGATAATGACATGACTAATAGGTTCACGGTGCAGCGCCTCGGCCGAATGTTCGGACCGCAAAGGCCGTCCGAGCCATCCAAGTATCTTTTTACTTAGCCGTGACAGAACCATGCGTCAGCAATTCCCAAACTCTTAGGGGTGTGAATGGCATATCCGCCTGCCGTACCCCATGTTCCCAAAGCGCGTCCTGCACCGCGTTCGCCACAGCGGCCAGCGCGCCCACGGTACCGGCCTCTCCGCATCCTTTCATACCCATTGGGTTCGAAGTTGACGGAACCGGCGCCGAGGTAAACTTTATCATGGGTATCTCAGACGCACGGGGCAAGGCGTAGTCCATCAACGAAGCCGTGAGCAGTTGCCCCTGCGCATCATGCTCAACACGCTCGGACAGGGCTTGACCAATGCCCTGCGCCACACCGCCATGCACCTGCCCCTCGGCCAACATCGGGTTGATAAGATTGCCGAAATCGTCGACTACGGTGTAGCGGTCGACCCATGTTTCGCCGGTGAAACAATCAATAACGATTTCGGCAACATGTGCGCCATTCGGATAACTGCGTGCGTCCAGCGTAATGCGCGCCTCATGTTGCAAAAGATCGGTTCGGCCATCGGCGCGGGCCATCTCGGCCGCTTCGATCAATGTAGGCGTCAGGTTAGACCCTGGCGCGCGGAATGTTTCGTGATCAAAATTCACGTCAGCCTCCTCGACGCCCATCTTATCGGCCAGATAAGGCGCGAATGCGGCGATCATGACGTCGATTGTGGCCAGGGTGGCCGTGTTTTGGACTGTAACGGACCGCGATCCTCCTGTCCCTCCTCCGGCAGGTAACTGATCGCTGTCCCCCTGGATGACATTGATCTGTTCCAACGGAACACCGATCTGATCCGACAAAAACTGGGTATAGGCCGTCTCATGGCCCTGGCCGTTTGATTGCGTCCCCACATAGAGGTTCACGGTGCCATCCTCGAAGAATGCGATCTTTGCGTTCTCGGAAGGGTCGCCCAAGATACTTTCGATATAGTAACAGATGCCCTGCCCCCGGATCTGGCCGCGTTCGGCATCAGCCGCCTTACGGGCAGCAAAACCTAATGTCTGTTCACTCGCGCAGCTCAGGACCATGTCGAAATCGCCGACGTCATAGACCTCACCAGTCGTCGTTTTGTAAGGGAAAGCTTCTGGCCGGATGAAGTTTTTGCGCCGCAACTCCCACGGATCGACGCCCAATTCACGCGCGGCGCGGTCCATAGCCCGTTCAAGCACATAGATAGCCTCGGGCCGACCAGCGCCGCGATAAGCGTCCACCTGCGTTGTGTTGGTAAAGAACCCTTCGACCCGCAGATAAGAGGTCTGCACATCATAGGCCCCCATCAGAACTTTGCTGAACAGATTTGTCTGGATTGCCTGACCGAAATGGCTGTTATAGGCCCCAAGATTGACCTTGCTATGCACGCGGTAAGCGGTAATTCGGTGGTCTTCATCAAAAGCCAGCTCAGCCAGCGAAGTCAGGTCGCGCCCATGGTGATCAGACAGCATCGCCTCAGATCGGTCCGACATCCAGTGAACGGGTTGGCCCAGTTTCATCGCGGCGACGGCGACACAGAAATACTCGGAATACGGCATCACCTTCATGCCAAACCCACCGCCCACGTCGGGCGTGGTGACCCTAATGAATTCAGGTTCCAGCTTCAGCTTCTGCGCCAATTGCCCGCGCATCGCCCAGACGCCCTGCCCGCTATAGGCAAAGTGCAGCCGCCCGTCGGACCAAGCAGCCTGACAGCCGCGCGGCTCAATCGATGTAACGATCACCCGGTTATCCGCAACGTTCAGTTGCACTCTGTGCGCGGCGTCCTGAAAGGCCGCCTCGGTCGCTGCCTCATCCCCCATGCCCCAGTCAAAGGCACGGTTGTCAGGAGCTTCGATGTGCAGCGGTTCGCCTCCCATCTCCAGGTCAAGCTTGGCGGGCAGATCCTCGGTTTCCATCCAGATTAACTCGGCCGCATCACGGGCCTGTATCTGCGTTTCGGCGATGACCACCGCGACCGGCTCACCGACAAAACGCACGCGGTCCTTAGCCAGCATGTGGCGATCCGGCGCCGCCGCTTTCGAGCCGTCCCGGTTCGACACAAGCGCCGCGTTTAAAACCGTGTCGATCCCGGCCTCAGTCAGTTCGTCCAGCGCCATGACCAGCCGCACGCCATTCGCCTCACGCGCGGCATCCAGATCCAGCGCGGTGATCCGCCCATGCGCAACCTGGCTGCGAAAAAACGCCGCAAACAGGGCGTCGCCGGGCACAGCATCGTCGATGTACTGCCCCTTCCCGGTTAGAAACCGCTGATCCTCGGTCCGTTTGACCGGCTGACTTTTTCCGAACTTGTCCATTGGATGCTCCTGCCTCGGCCTGTAGGGGCGACTTTAGGCTGCACCGGTTCGTTGTCCAGAGTACCCGCAGACCCTTCCCCTTCCCCTGCGCATTCGTTATTGCAGGCGCTGACCCAAGATTGATGACGCAGGACGCACCCCATGGCGATGGAAAAGACATTCAACGCGGCCGAGGCTGAGGCCCGCATTTACGAGACCTGGGAAAAGGCCGGAGCCTTCAAGGCAGGCGCAAACAAATCGCGCGACGAAAGCTTTACCATCATGATCCCGCCGCCCAACGTGACGGGCGCGCTACACGTGGGCCACGCCTTCAACAACACGCTGCAGGACATTCTGATCCGCTGGCACCGTATGCGTGGCTTCGACACGCTGTGGCAACCGGGTCAGGACCACGCCGGTATCGCCACCCAGATGCAGGTGGAAAAGATGCTGGCTGCGACCCAACAGCCCGGACGGCGCGAGTTGGGCCGTGAGAAGTTCCTTGAGAAAGTCTGGGAATGGAAAGGCGAATACGGCGGCACGATCATCGAGCAGCTAAAGCGTCTGGGCTCATCCTGCGACTGGTCGCGCAATGCCTTCACTATGGCCGGTGCGGCGGGCGATCCACGTACGGGGCACGAGAACTCCGCCAATTTCCATGATGCAGTCATCAAGGTCTTCGTCGACATGTACGAAAAGGGCCTGATCTATCGCGGCAAGCGACTGGTCAACTGGGACCCGCATTTCGAGACCGCGATCTCGGACCTTGAAGTCGAGAATATCGAGGTCGCGGGTCATATGTGGCACTTCAAATACCCGCTGGCTGGTGGCGAGACCTATACCTACGTCGAGAAGGATGAGGACGGGAATATCGTCTTTGAGGAAAAGCGCGACTACATCTCAATCGCCACAACGCGCCCTGAGACCATGCTGGGGGACGGCGCGGTTGCGGTTCACCCGTCGGATGAGCGTTACGCGCCAATCGTTGGGAAACTTTGCGAAATCCCGGTTGGTCCGAAAGAACATCGCCGTCAGATCCCGATCATCACCGACGACTACCCTGATCCTGATTTCGGCTCGGGCGCGGTGAAGATCACCGGTGCGCATGACTTCAACGACAACATGGTTGCCAAGCGCGGCGGCATTCCGATGTACCGTCTGATGGACACCAAAGGCGCGATGCGGGCCGATGGCGCCCCTTACGCAGACGAAGCAGGGAAAGCGCAGGAATACGCGCGTGGGCGTAAATTTACCGAGAACGAAATCGACGCAATCAACCTTGTCCCTGATCACCTGCGTGGCCTCGACCGGTTTGAGGCGCGCGCGAAAGTGGTCGAAGAAATCACCGCCGATGGACTGGCCGTCTTGTGCCGCGCCGATGACGCACGTCTGGGTTCGACCGCGCTGAAGCCCGAGCATGAAGGTGCCGACAAGCTGGTCCCGCTGGTCGAGAGCAAACCAATCATGCAGCCCTTCGGCGACCGCTCGAAAGTTGTCATCGAGCCGATGTTCACCGACCAGTGGTTCGTCGACGCCGAAAAGGTTGTCGGCCCCGCGCTGGACGCGGTCAAAGACGGCACGGTCAAGATCATCCCCGAGTCAGGCGAGAAGACTTATTATCACTGGTTGGAAAACATCGAGCCCTGGTGCATCTCGCGTCAGCTGTGGTGGGGGCACCAGATTCCGGTTTGGTATGGGATCGACCTGTCCGCAGAAGGGTTCAAAGACGACGAGAACGACGGCGATCTTGATCTGGTCGAGTTAGGCCGTTTGCTGAACGAAGGCGGCATGCTGCACCGTGGAAATGTCATGGAATGCGCGGCGAGCCTTGAGGCCGTTACAGAAAAATTCCTCGACGACAATGCCAACATCCCCAGCCCGTTGAGCCACGCGACCGTTATCGAAGTCGCAGACAAACAGGAAGCGATCCATCAGTTCGCTGAAAGCCTTGCTCAATACGCTGTCGACCAAGACCCGACCAAGCTTGTCTATCCGGTGTGGCGCGACCCCGACGTCCTCGACACCTGGTTCTCATCAGGTCTCTGGCCCATCGGCACCCTGGGCTGGCCCGAGCAGACCGAGGAACTGGAGCGCTACTTCCCCACGGATGTGCTGATCACCGGCTTCGATATCTTGTTCTTCTGGGTCGCCCGGATGATGATGATGCAGCTGGCCGTGGTCGATCAGATTCCGTTCCACACCGTCTACCTGCACCAGCTCGTCCGTGACGAGAAGGGCAAGAAGATGTCCAAAACCACCGGCAACGTCATCGACCCGTTGGAGATCGTCGACGAATTCGGCGCTGACGCGCTGCGTTTCACCAACGCCTCGATGGCGGCGATTGGCGGCGTGCTGAAACTGTCCCGCGAGCGCATCACCGGTTATCGCAACTTTGGCACCAAACTGTGGAACGCCGTCCGCTTTGCCGAGATGAACGAGGTCTTCACCGACGCCGTGCCGCAACTGGACGTAGCCGACTTGAAACCCAAAGCCGCCGTCAACCGCTGGATCATCGGCGAAACCGCCCGTGTGCGGGCCGAGGTCGACGCGGCGCTGGAAAGCTACCGCTTCAACGACGCGGCCAATGGGCTCTATGCCTTTGTCTGGGGCAAGGTCTGCGACTGGTATGTGGAACTCTCTAAACCTTTGTTGCAAGGCGATGACGCCAAGGCGCAAGCCGAAACCCGCGCCACAATGCGCTGGGTTCTGGATCAGTGCATGGTCCTGCTGCACCCGATTATGCCTTTCATCACCGAAGAACTGTGGGGTCTAACCGGCAACCGCGCCAAGATGGTCGTCCACGCCGACTGGCCGACTTACGCCGCCGCCGACCTGATCGACGCTGATGCGGATCGTGAGATGAACTGGGTAATTTCGGTGATTGAAAATACTCGCTCGGCCCGTGCGCAGATGCGGGTTCCCGCAGGGCTCTATGTGCCGATGTTGGTGACCGAGATCGACGCCCACGGACAGGCAGCGTGGGACCGCAACGAGGCGCTGATCAAGCGTCTCGCACGGATCGACAGCCTGACCAAGGTCGACGACCTACCCAAAGGAACGATTTCCATTGCCGCACCGGGCGCCACTTTCGGCCTGCCACTGGCGGATATCATCGACATCGGTGCTGAAAAGGAACGGCTGGAAAAAGCCAAGGGCAAGTTGGCTAAAGAACTGGGCGGTCTGCGTGGACGTCTGAACAACCCGAAATTCGTGGCCTCGGCCCCGGAGGAGGTT
Organism: Ruegeria sp. CJ9; assembly: GCF_056536625.1. Classification (NCBI taxonomy): domain Bacteria; kingdom Pseudomonadati; phylum Pseudomonadota; class Alphaproteobacteria; order Rhodobacterales; family Roseobacteraceae; genus Ruegeria; species Ruegeria sp. CJ9. The sequence goes on along the minus strand of NZ_JBQFPY010000010.1, from coordinate 58,257 downwards.
GTTGCCGAAGCCAAGGCCAATCTCGCCGCCCGCGAAGAGGAAGAAGAAAAGCTGAACGAGGCGCTGGCCCGCCTAGCCGAAATCGCCTAATATTCATCTTTTCAAAAATACTCAAATCCCAAACCCCGCCGCGTATGCCACGGTGGGGTTTACTTTTGCACACACGGCCCTTGCCCCCACTTGCAAGCCCTTGCTAGCAAAGGCGGATATAACCCCGAGGTCTCAGATGGCACGCGCATTTCCCCCGATCCAAACCATCTCTACCGGGCTGGTGGTCGCCATTGTCGGGTTCTTCAGCTCTTTCCCTATCGTGTTGCAGGGACTGGCGGCCATGGGGGCTTCGGCGCAGGACTCCGCGTCGGGCCTGATGATGGCGGCCATTGCCATGGGAGTGACGGCCATCGGTCTCAGCTTGTGGTACCGGCAACCCATCAGCGTTGCGTGGTCCACTCCGGGCGTTGCGCTGTTGGCCGTGTCCGCGATGCCTGCAGCAGGGTTTTCTGACGCGGTCGGCGCGTTCCTGTGCGCGGGAGCGCTGACCGTGCTGGCCGGGCTGTGGCGACCTTTGGGACGGCTGGCGGCGGCCATCCCGACAACATTGGCGCAGGCAATGCTGGGTGGTGTTCTGTTGCCCCTGTGCATCTTACCCTTCAAGGCCGCTGTTGAACTGCCCTGGCAGGCTTTGCCGGTGATCCTGACTTGGTTCATCGCAGGGCGGGTGAACCGCTTGTTTGCGGTTCCGGCAGCGGTTGTCGCCGCAGCAATTGTTGTGGTTCTGAATGCGGGCGACACGCCCGTCACGCCAACCCATCTTGTCGCCGCACCGGTCTGGACAATGCCAACCTTCTCGCTGGCCTCTGCCGTCGGTATTGGCCTGCCGCTGTTCATTGTCACCATGGCCACGCAGAACATCCCCGGTATCGCGGTGATGCGCAGCTTTGGCTACACACCCGCCCCCGGCAGGTTGTTCTCTTCGGTCGGTTCGGCCAGCATCCTGTCGGCCCCGTTTGGGGCGCCGGCCACCTGCCTTGCAGCGATCACCGCCGCCATGTGTTCCAACGAAGACAGCCACCCAAACCCGGCCCAACGGTATTGGTCGGCGGTGATGGCAGGCGTATTCTATTGCCTGTTTGGTGTATTCGCGGTGGCCATCACCGGGTTTGCCGTACATGCTGATCCGCTGCTGATGGGCACCCTGACAGGGATTGCGTTGATCGGAGTGCTTGCCAACGCCACCCACGCAGCGCTTGATGTTCCAGCGGAGAGGGAAGCCGCTATTTTGACATTTGCCATCACTGCTTCAGGTATCTCGGTCTTTGGTCTGGGCGCGGCAGTCTGGGGTTTGCTGGCTGGTGGCATTGCGTATCTGGTCACGAAGCGAATTCGCTAGCGGTGCTCACTCGGCTTGGGATATAGTTTGACCATGCTCGGATCGCTTGGAAAACTGATCGAACGCCAGATCAAAAAGGCACAGGCCGAGGGCCAGTTGCAGGGGCTCGAGGGTGAAGGCAAACCATTGCCGGATCGGTCGGGTGAGGCGCAGAGTGATCCGGCCATCGCCGCCGGGCACCGGATCATGGCGCAGGCCGGTGTGCTGCCGGAAGAGTTCGAGATCAGGAAAAAGCTTGATGCCGCCCGAAAGGATTACGCCGAGTTGACCGATGCAGATGCACGTAAAGCCGCCATGGCGCGCATCGCCGATTTGGAGATGCGGTACAACATGGCCCGAGATGCGCGACGGGCCTTTATGCGCTAGCTACTTGAATTCAGGTTTTCGCCCCTGCATCTGCGCCATCACAACCTCCATCTGATCAGGTTTTCCGATCAGTTCGACCTGTTCGGCGGATTCTTCCAACAGAACCTCGGCGCGGGTCTTGGTTTCGGCCACTTCGATCAGGCGCTTGGCGGCGCGAATGGCCGAGGGACTTTTGCCCGCGATGTCTTCGGCCAGCGCCAATGCCTCGGTCAGTGGATCGTCTGACAGTTTCGTCACCAACCCCCAGTCCGCCGCCTGCTGCGCGCCGATGGGACGCGCGGTGTAGGTCAGCAGGCGCAGTACGTCCGAGCGCACCAGATGTGGCAGTAAAACCATCCCACCCATGTCGGGAATAATGCCCCACTTCATCTCCATCACCGCCAGCTTGGCGTCGGGGTGTGCGATGCGAATATCCGCGCCCAGCGCGATTTGCAGCCCGCCACCATAAGCAACGCCCTGAATGGCGCAGATCACCGGAACTGGAACACGCCGCCAGATCAGGGCAAGTTCTTGCATTTCATTCGCATCCCCGTGGCTGCGGGTCATCAGCCACTCAGTCGGGTCCATATGCGCCATCTTGGCAAAGCTGGCCATATCAAGCCCGGCGCAAAAACTCTTGCCCTCGCCCGACAGGACCACGGCGCGTGCGTCCGAGGCTGCGACCTCTTGCCCGGCAGACAGCAACGCCTTGATCATCGCGTCGTCCAGCGCGTTCATCTTGTCGCCGCGCGTCAGCGTGACATGGGCGATGTGGTCTTTGTACTCGACGGATACGCGGGTCATGCGGGCCTCCTGATCTTGTTGACCCAACCATGCCCGGAAGGTCTGCCAAGTTCCACCTCAACGTTGGGGCACTTCTGGCTGCGCGTCGCAGATGGTTGTCTGACGAGTGGGTATGGGGTTATCTCGCACCATGACTGACCCACGCTATACTCCGCTTGCCCTGTCACTGCCTGCAACCGTGCCCTTTGTCGGGCCGGAAACGCAGGAACGTCAGCGCGGCGCGCCCTTTGTCGCCCGGCTGGGGGCGAATGAAAGCATCTTTGGCCCTTCCCCCCGCGCTATCGAGGCGATGGCAGCAACGGACATCTGGAAATATGGTGACCCCGAAAGCCACGACCTGCGACATGCACTGGCCGATCATCACGGTGTAAAGCCGGAAAACATCGTGGTCGGAGAAGGCATTGATGGCCTGCTGGGTTATCTCGTGCGGTTGCTGGTTGGCCCCGGCGATACAGTTGTGACCTCGGACGGGGCGTATCCGACCTTCAACTACCACGTGGCCGGGTTTGGCGGCGCGTTGCACAAGGTGCCCTATCGTGACGATCACGAGGACCCCGCGGCGCTGTTTGCCAAAGCCGTCGAGGTGGACGCAAAACTGGTCTATCTGGCGAACCCCGACAACCCAATGGGCAGTTGGCATCAAGGCGCGGATATCCTGGCCGCGATGGAGGCCCTGCCTGCAGGATGCCTGCTGGTGCTGGACGAAGCCTATGTGGAATGCGCGCCAGAAGGCACCGCAGCCCCGGTTTCAGCCGATGATCCGCGTGTGATCCGGATGCGCACATTTTCCAAGGTGTATGGCATGGCCGGGGCGCGGGTTGGCTATGCGATCGGCGCGCCGGGATTGATCGAAGCTTTCAACAAGGTCCGCAACCATTTCGGAATGAACCGGGCTGCACAAGCGGGGGCCTTGGCGGCCTTGCAGGATGCCAACTGGCTGTCGCAAGTTCAGGCACAGATCGCTAAGGCACGCGACCGGATCGGCCAGATCGCACGGGAAAACGGCTTGGTACCCTTGCCCTCGGCCACCAATTTCGTGGCGATTGATTGCGGTGGCGATGGAGCGTTTGCCAAAGCGGTGCTTGAGGGGTTAGTGGCACAAGGGATATTTGTGCGCATGCCCTTTGCCGCCCCACAGAACCGTTGTATCCGCGTCAGCTGTGGTACGGTTACGGATCTGGATGCCTTTGCTGCAGCTCTGCCAAAGGCGCTGGCCACTGCGAAGGCCACGATTTGACCCGGGCTTTGGAGGGTTCAGCGGCCAACGCGGCAGCTGCGGCCTCAAGCGCACCCGAGCCGCGCGGGATGTTCAGGGCGGCCATGGCGGTTTCCACCCCTCCCAGCATCGCCATGACCATCTGGCCGTTCACGTGGCCCATATGCCCCAGACGGAAACAGCTGTTCTGATCCTCCATGCCCAGCCCAATGCCAAGGGTCAGGCCCAGCTGGCGCTCGGTATACTGGCGCAGTGGTGTTCCCCGCCCATCGGTCAGACGCAAGGCGGTAACCGCGTGGCTGCGATGGCCGGGGTTGGATACGTTTATCTCAAGCGCGCCACCTTCTGCCCAGACCTCGCATGCCGCCCAGATGGCCTTGGCGAGGTGATCATGGCGAGCCCAGACATTCTCGATCCCTTCAGCATGGATCATGTCGAGCGCTGCCCGCAGACCATACAGATGATGCGTCGGCGCGGTGCCGTTGAAGTATTGGTAAAACACCTGCGGGTTCACACGCGGCTGCCAGTCCCAGTATTGCGAGACGCGCGGCATCGTTGCCCGTTTGGCCTGTGCTTTGTCATTGAAGAACACAAATCCCACGCCCGCCGGGGTCATCAACCCCTTTTGGCAGGCCGACACCATGACATCGACGCCCCAGGCATCCATCTCGAATCGATCACAGCCCAGCGAGGCGATACAGTCCGCCATCAACAACGCCGGGTGGTTCAGATCGTCCAGCAACGCCCGCAACGCCGGGATATCGTTGCGGATCGAACTGGACGTGTCCACGTGAACCGCCAGCACGGCCTTGATTTGATGAGCCGTGTCAGCACGCAGGCTATCGGCGATGCGATCCATATCCCAAGGCGAGGATGCACCGAAATCGATCAGCTCGACCTCGGCGCCAACTCCGCGCGCCATCTCGGCCCATCCGTGGGTGAACAGGCCCGAGGCCGGGGCAAGCACCGTTTCCCCCGCTGCAAAAACGTTGGACAGGGCTGCTTCCCAAGTGCCATGGCCGTTGGCAATATAGATGGCGACGTTGTGATCCGTGCCCGCCACGCGTTTCAGATCGCGTGTCAGGGTCGGCACCATCTCGATCAGCTCGCCGTCATAGATGTTGGGTGACGGGCGGTGCATGGCCTGAAGCACAGCGTCAGGCATGACCGAGGGTCCGGGAATCGCCAGATATTCGCGCCCCTGCGCAAGAGAGAGATGGTTTGTCATGGGATCAACCTGTTTGAATTGACGCCCAACCTAGCGCAGCAAAAAGCCGCGTCAATCCATCAGCTTTGAGGCGTCACGCGCAAGGGCTTCGATCCCGGCCCAATCACCGCTCTGCACCATCTGTTTGGGCGCAACCCAGCTGCCGCCAGCGCAGGCGACATTCGTCAACGACAGGTAATCGCTGGCATTGGCTGGCGAAACACCACCCGTCGGACAGAACGTGATCTGCGGCAGCGGCGCGCCGATGGCTTTCAACGCGGGCGCGCCGCCAGAGGCCTCAGCGGGGAAGAACTTCAGCATGTCATAGCCTTTTTCCAGCAGGCGCATCGCCTCGCTGGCCGTGGCCGCGCCGGGCAGCAGAGGCAGGCCTTCGGCCTCACACGCTGCAATCAATACGTCTGTTGCGCCGGGCGAAACACCGAACTGCGCGCCTGCCTCTTTTGCGGCGCGTACGTCTTCGGGGGTGACCAGCGTGCCAGCGCCCACCACCCCACCGGGCACCTGCGCCATAGCCCGGATGGCATCCAGTGCCGCCGGAGTGCGCAAGGTCACCTCCAGGGCGGGTAAGCCACCTGCCACCAACGCTTCGGCCAAAGGCCGGGCTTGCGCGGCATCGTCGACGACCAGAACCGGAACGATAGGTGCCAGCTCGCAGATTTCGCGGGTTCGTTGGGTTTTTGACATGAAGATTACACTCCGAAAATGCTAGCACCCGCGTCGGCAGACCCGACGTTGTTGCGAAATACGGCGAACAGATCCCGTCCGACCCCGTGCTGATTGGCGGACAGATCCGCAGTGACCGGGGTGCGATCCAGCACACCCGGAGTGAGGATTTCCAATTCGCCTTTCACTGCGTCAACGCGCAGCACATCACCATCCTGGAGATAGGCAATTGCACCGCCCTCCAGCGCCTCGGGGCAGACATGGATCGCGGCGGGAACCTTGCCCGAGGCACCTGACATACGGCCATCCGTGACCAACGCCACCTTTTGGCCCCTGCCCTGGAGGATCGCCAGGATTGGCGTCAGTGAATGCAATTCGGGCATGCCATTGGCCTTTGGTCCCTGGAAGCGGACCACAACGATCACGTCCCCGGTGAAGTCGCCCGCCTTGAAGGCCGCCTTGACCTCGGCCTGATCATGGAAAACACGCACGGGCGCTTCGACGATCTGATGTTCGGGCGCGACTGCGGAAACCTTCATAACGGCGGTGCCCAGATTGCCAGTCAGGCGTGACAGTCCACCGGTGGGCTGGAAAGGATCTTTGGCGGGGCGGACAATCTTGTCGTTCAGGCTGTGGCCCGCGCCCTCTTCCCAGACCAGATCGCCGTCTTTCAGCTTGGGTTCCTTGGTGTAATTGTGCAGGCCCTGCCCTGCGACTGTCAGGGTGTCCGGGTGCAAAAGCCCATCGTCGAGCAGCGTGCCGATGCAATACCCCAAACCACCAGCTGCATGGAAATGGTTCACATCCGCCAAACCGTTGGGATAGACCCGCGCGACCAGTGGGACGACGGCGGAAATATCGGAAAAATCCTGCCAATCCAAAACGATACCACCCGCCCGTGCCATTGCGATCAGGTGGATCAGCAAGTTGGTCGAGCCACCGGTAGCCATCAGCCCGACGATGCCATTCACGAAGGCTCGCTCATCCAACACCTGATAAACCGGCGTGTAGTTATTGCCCAACGCGCTGAGTGACAGGGCACGGCGCGCACCCTCTTCGGTCAAGGCATCCCGCAGCGGCGTGTTCGGATTGATGAAGCTAGAGCCCGGCAGGTGCAGCCCCATGAACTCCATCAGCATCTGGTTGGTGTTGGCAGTACCGTAGAAGGTACAGGTGCCAGGGCCGTGATAAGCAGCCATTTCGGCGGCCATAAGCTCATCGCGGCCAATTTCTCCGGCAGCGAATTTCTGGCGCACCTTGGCCTTTTCATCATTGGGCAGGCCGCTGGTCATCGGGCCTGCGGGCAGGAACACGGCGGGCAAATGGCCGAAGGCCTGCGCCCCAATTATCAGACCGGGAACAATCTTGTCGCAAACGCCAAGGAAAACAGCTGCGTCGTAGGTATTGTGGCTCAGCGCGACGCCCGTGGCCAATGCAATCACATCGCGCGAAAACAGCGACAGCTCCATCCCGGCCTCGCCTTGGGTGACGCCGTCGCACATGGCAGGTACACCACCTGCAACTTGCGCAGTGCCACCGGCAGTGCGGATCGCATCGCGGATCAGGCCAGGGTAGCGTTCAAACGGCTGGTGAGCTGAAAGCATGTCGTTATAAGCGGTCACAATACCAAGGTTTCCGGCGGCGCCGGTCGCCATCGCCTGTTGATCTGTCCCCGCCCCAGCATAAGCATGGGCCTGACCGCTGCAGGACAGATGCGCGCGAGCCGGGCCTTTGGATTTGGCCTGTTCCATCCGTTCCAGATGCGGGCCACGCAGGTCGGCGCTGCGGTCGATGATCCGCTGGGTGACGTCAGTGATAACAGAATGAACCATGGTTAACCTCCGATCTGACGCCAGCGACGTCCGTCGCGGTGCATCAGCATCAATGCTTCTTCGGGGCCCGAACTGCCCTGATCATAGCGTGCCGGGCGATCGCCGCGATCTTCCCAGCCTTGAATGATGGGATCGACCCAAGCCCAGGCGGCCTCGGCCTCGTCTCCGCGCATGAACAGGGTCTGGTCGCCACGTATGACGTCCATAATCAGCCGCTCATAGGCATCCGGCGCGCTGGCCTCGACGCCCAAAGCGTCGGCAAAACTCATGTCCAGCGCCACATCAGACAGGCGGAACCCGCCTGGGCCTGGATCTTTGATGGTGGTGCGTAGGGTGATGCCCTCGTCCGGTTGCAGGCGGATCACCAGCACGTTCCCGTGCAGCGGGCCAACATTCGGAAAGATCGTATGCGGCGGGTCACGAAAGAACACGGCAATCTCGGATTCCCGCGCCCGCAGCCGCTTGCCGGTGCGCAGATAGAACGGAACACCCGCCCACCGCCAGTTGCCCAGATGTACCTTCAGCGCGATGAAGCTTTCCGTACGACTGCCGGGGTTGCCAACGTGATCGACATAACCACCCTGCCCGTGTTCGGCGCGGTATTGGCCGCGCGCGATATCTTTCTGCTCAACAGGCTCCAACGCTTCGATCACCTTGACCTTTTCATCGCGCACAGCGTTGGGCGCAAATTTCGACGGCGGTTCCATCGCCGTCAGACACAAAAGCTGTACCAAGTGGTTCTGAATCATGTCCCGCATGGCACCGGACTGGTCATAATAAGCGCCGCGCCCTTCAACGCCCACAGTTTCAGCAACCGTGATCTGTACGTGGTCAATATGGGTCGAGTTCCATAGCGGTTCGAACAGGGAATTGGCAAAACGCAGGGCCATCAGGTTCTGAACCGTCTCTTTGCCCAGATAGTGGTCGATCCGGTAAATCTGGTGTTCTTCGAAGCAGGTACGCAGCCCCTCGTTCAACGCTTTGGCGGACGCCAGATCATGACCAAAGGGTTTTTCCACCACGATGCGGCTGTCCGATGTGGCCAACCCGTGTTGGTTCAGCCGGTGCGCAATGCCCGAAAACAAGCCAGGCCCCACCGACAAATAGAACGCACGCACGACGTCAGGGCGCAATGCTTTGGCCAAATTCGACCAGCCGGCATCGCCTGACGCATCAACAGGGACATACGAAACCCGGCTTAGAAAGCGATCCAGAACGTCCTTTTTGAATTCCGGCGCAAACTCCGCCATCGAGGCGCGTATCTGATCGCGAAACGCATCACTGTCCATGTCCGATCGCGCCGAGCCGATGATGCAGGCGTCCTCGGGCATCTGCCCGACCTCAAAGCGGTGATACAGGCCCGGCAGGATTTTACGTTGCGCCAGATCGCCGGTCGCACCGAACAACACCAGATCGAACGGGTTAACCGGAATTACGCGTGAAACCATCGACGGGCTCCTTCAGTTCTACCTTTGCCAACATAGCACCAGAAAGTCGCAGCACTTGTGGTTTGAGTGATGTTAACGCTAACATTTGCAAATTGCATAGGCAATGCAGATGCAGAAAGCAAGCCCGGATTTGGGATGTCAGCCCTGATTGCGCAGCCACTCCATGACGGCGGGGCGCACCGATTGCTCACCCCGGTGCCGCGCATCCGCGATGATCTTGCGCAAAGATTGCAGATCGGCCCGCAGCAACACGCTTTTGACCGGACCGATCGAGGCCGGACGCATGGACAGTGTCCGAATACCCATCGCGGCCAGGCACAGCGCCTCAACCGGGCGACCGGCATCCTCGCCGCAGAACGAAAGCGGCGTATTGGAGGAGTTGCAGCGCTCAACGATCTGCGCGATGAAACTCAGAAAGCTGACATTCAGCGTGTCATAGCGACGACGTACCAGTTCATTTTCACGGTCAGCAGCAAAGAAGAACTGCTTCAGATCATTGCCTCCGACCGAGACAAAATCGACCTCGTCAAAGAACTTTTGCGGCGCAAAGGCCAGCGATGGGGTTTCCAGCATCGCCCCAACCTCAAGCGTTTCGGGCAGGATATGACCCAGACGCTTTTCACGCTCGATGGTTTTATTGACCTCCCAGCGGGCCTCGTAAAACTCGTCGGCTTGCGCCACGAAGGGGAACATGATCGACAAGGGGCGGCCATTGGCGGCACGCAAGAGGGCCTGCAACTGCATACGCATCACGCCGCGTTTGTCCAGACCGACGCGGATTGCGCGCCAGCCCAGCGCCGGGTTCGGTTCCGCCACGTGCTTCATGTAGGGCAAAACCTTGTCGGACCCGATATCCAACGTGCGAAAGATCACGCGCTTGCCTTCAGCAGCGTCCAGAACCCGTTGATATTGTGTCACCAATTCTGACCGCTTGGGCATCTGGTTGCGGATCAGGAACTGCAGCTCGGTTCGGAATAGGCCCACGCCCTCGGCCCCGGAATTATTCAATGAGGGTAGATCGGCCATCAGCCCTGCATTCATTACCAGATTGATCCGCTCCCCATCCCGCGTCACTGTCGGGGTTTCACGGATTGAGGCATAGCGTTCCTGCGCCTTGGCCTGCATCGCGATTTTATCTCGCACAGCGTTTGCCACGGTGTCTTCGGGACGCAGATGGACAATGCCCTGATCCCCATCTACCAGGATATGGTCGCCGTTCAGCGCCTCGGTCGTGATCCGGCCCACATGTACCACCAACGGAATAGCCAACGCACGTGCCACGATAGTGGCATGACTGCCGACCGAGCCTTCCTCAAGCACGATGCCTTTCAGTGATCGTCCGTATTCCAGCAGGTCTCCGGGACCGATATTGCGGGCGATCAGGATCGGATCAGGTGGCAGGTCAGCGCCATTTGTATTGCCTTGGCCTGTCAGAATGCGCAGCAACCGGTTGGACAGGTCATCCAGATCAGCCAGCCGTTCACGCAAATACGGATCGGTTACCTGCCCCATCCGCGCGCGGGCCTGCGATTGTTCTTTTTCAACCGCTGCCTCGGCGCTTAGGCCCAGGGCGATGTCCTCTTCCATCCGGCGCATCCAGCCTTTGGAATTGGCAAACATGCGATAAGCCTCAAGGACTTGAAGCTGTTCCTTGTCGCCGCCCTGCGAGATTTCAAGCATCTTGTCGACGCCAACGCGCAGCTCTTCGACCGCTTCATTCAAGCGTTCACGTTCGCGATGTGGATCATCGGCAATCGGGTTGGTGACCACGACGCGGGGCTCATGCAGCCAGACATGACCTTCGGCGTATCCTTCCTGTGCGGGACCACCGCTCAGCTGTACTGATTGCTGGTGCAGGGGCGACAGGGCCGCACCCTCGCCGACAAAGGCGCCCAGCTCGGCCATCTCGGCCAGAACCATGGCGACGACCTCCAGCGCATAAACCTCATCCGCCGAAAACTGGCGCGCCTCGCGGGATTGCACCACCAGAACGCCCAGTTTTTCACCCAGCCGTTGAACCGGCACGCCCAGAAAGGACGAAAACCGTTCTTCGCCTGTTTCCGGCATATAGCGGAAGCCTTTGGCCGACGGCGCGTCAGGGGTATTCACGACCTTGCCAGATTGGGCGACGCGGCCAACCAGACCTTCGCCCATACGCATCCGGGTCTTGTGCACCGCTTCGGGTGCCAAGCCTTCGGTGGCGCACAGCTCCAACGTGTCTTCGTCGCGAAACAGATAGACCGAGCAGACCTCGGCCCGGATGCTGTCGGCGATCAGATGCGTAATCCGGTCAAGACGTTCCTGACCGGCGGCTTCGCTCGCCATTTCTTCGCGCAGCCGCCCAAGCAGCTTGCGGGATTCTGTTTCGGTGCCGTCCGCCATGGCCCAACCAAATTATTGTGTCAGGCGAAATCCTTGGCTGAAATGCTCAGGCCGCCTTGTCCAGTTCAAAGGCATCATGCAGTGCCTGAACCGCAAGTTCCATGTATTTCCGATCCACAAGGACGGAAATTTTTATCTCAGAGGTTGTAATGACCTTAATGTTGATCCCCTCATCCGAGAGTATCTTGAACATTTTGGCCGCAACACCCGACTGAGAACGCATTCCGATGCCCACCACCGAGACCTTGCAGACATCTTCGTCCGCAACCAGTTCGGCATAGTTCAGCTCACCCGCGTCCTTGATCGCCAACAACGCTTTCTCGGCACGCGCGACCTGATCGGTCGGGCACGAGAAGGTCATGTCGGTGCGCCCCTCGTCCGAAATATTCTGAACGATCATGTCCACGTTCACGCCCTCATCGCTGAGCGCGGTAAAGATGATCGAGGCGATACCGGGTCGGTCCGCCACCGAAACGACGGTCATCTTAGCCTCGTCACGGGAATAGGCCACACCGGCCACAACATTGGATTCCATGATATCCTCCTCGTCAACGACCAGCGTTCCGGCCTCGTCGGATTGTTCCTCGAAACTTGAGAGAACGCGCAGTTTCACCTTATACCGCATCGCCAGCTCGACCGAGCGGGTTTGCAGCACCTTGGCCCCCAGCGAGGCCAGTTCGAGCATCTCTTCGAACGAAATACGGTCCAGTTTGCGCGCTTTTTCACAGATGCGCGGGTCGGTGGTATAGACGCCGTCCACATCCGTATAAATATCGCAACGCTCGGCGCCGAACGCGGCGGCAAAGGCCACGGCGGTGGTGTCCGAACCGCCCCGGCCCAGCGTGGTGATGCGCCCTTCGGGGCTGATGCCCTGAAAGCCTGCGACAACGGCCACTTTCATGCCTTCGTCGAATTTTTGGGTCAGATTTTCGGTCGGAATTTCTTCGATCCGGGCCTGACTGTGGGCACTGGTGGTCATCAGCGGCACCTGCCAGCCCTGCCAGCTGCGCGCGGGAATATCCATTTCCTGCAACGTCAGCGCCATCAGACCGGCGGTCACGTTCTCGCCCGAGGACACCACGGCGTCATATTCACGCGCATCAAATAGGGGCGAGGTTTCGTTGACCCATCCCACCAACTCATTGGTCTTGCCCGACATTGCCGAGACAATGACGATCACGTCATAGCCCTTGGCCACCTCAACACCGATGCGTTTCGCCGCGCGGCGGATACGGTCAAGGTTGGCAACCGACGTGCCACCGAATTTCATTACGAGTACGGGCATGGGGGTGGTCTCTCCGCGCCTTGGAATTCAGGTTCCGTGCGTCTTATGCGAGGGGGGCCGCAAGGGCAAGGGTTCAAAACCGCCCCGAATGCCGCATGGGGCTGCTTTACATCCGGCAGCGAGGCTGTCAGCCTTAGCCATCGAATTTTCCAAGAGGTTTTCCATGTTCCGCCTTGCCCTCGCAGTTGTCCTGCTGTCTTCCCCTGCCCTTGCACAGGTTTCAACTCTGGCCGCAACTGACGGCAAGAATGCATTGGGCACTGTGCCCTGCGCCTCGGGCGGCGCACCGCTCGACAGCTGCCATGCCGAATTGCGCCACCATGACGACGGCACGACGACGTTGGCTGTGTCATTGGGCGGCGGTGAAGTGCGCAGCATCTATTTCACCGATGGCGTGCCGAATTCCAGCAGTTCACCTGCCAAGATCAGCCATGAAACACGTGGCGACCTGACCGTGATTTTCATCGACCCGGATGAGGTCTACGAAATCCCCACCGCAGCGTTGATACGTCAGTAAGCGTGGGGGCGACCGTCCCAGTTTTCGAAACAACCCGTTGTTTCCAGTGACAACGCATCGAACCTTTCAATCAGGCCCTCTGCGGCCTGATCCAGGGTGATATCGGCTTCGGGCCCGCCCATATCGGTCTGCACCCAGCCCGGGTGATAGATACCTACGGCAATTCCATCATCGCGCAAATCCGTGGCCAGATTGCGTCCCAGACTCAAGGCTGCGGCCTTTGATGCGCGGTAGATATAGCTGCCTCCCGGCGCGCGGGTGTGCGAGGCCATCGTCGATGAAATAATCGCAATCTTTCCCCGCGCGGCCCGCAGGTTCGGCAACAAAGCCTGAACGGTTAGAAACACGCCTGTCACGTTGATGGCAAAGCTTTGCGCCCACATGTCAGCGGGATAACCGTCAATGCTCTGCCCTTTGTCCAGATAGACCCCGGCGTTGCAGATCAGCAAATCGACGGGTTGATCTGCCAGATACGTGGCCACGTCGGAATGTTGCGAAGGGTCGGTAACATCCAGAACCACCTGCGCACTGCCATCCCGCGCGGTGCCGGTCAGCTTGTCCCCGCGGGCCCGGTAATTGTCAGCCAGCGTTCGGCCAATGCCACGATTGACCCCCGTAATAACTACATGCACAGCTTAATTTGTCTTTCTGCTGGGAACAAAAGGCAAAGGTGCCACTGGAACCCCATCGTCGATCAGGGCCTGCGCTTCGTCCGGCTTGGCCTCACCATAGATCGCACGCTCGGGCGCATCACCAAGATGGATTTTGCGCGCTTCGCTGGCAAAATCCTTACCCACATAGTCCGAGTTCTCTTCGACCTTGCGGCGCAGCTCGGCCAGCACCTTTTCAATGTCTGGCGCAGGGGCGGCCACATCTATCGTTTCAGCCTCGGGCATGGGGGCGATGGTCTTTGCCACGGCCTCACGGGCCGGGCGAACACGTGGGGTCATGATAGCCTTTTCAACATCCGCACATCCACACACAGCGCATGTGACCATGCCCGAGGATGCCAGTTTGTCGTAAGCGGCGGCCGATTGGAACCAACTGTCAAATGTATGGCCGTTGCTGCATTTCAATGCGTATTGAATCATGATCCGTCCAAATGTCGGTTGTCGAATTGATAACCACAGACATGGCAATATCAAGCCCTACCAGAGGCATCTTAGCGCATGATTGGCTCAAGTTTTTGAAACATTTGCCCAAGTTCGGGGAAATTGACGTGAACTGCGGCTTTTTTCGGCACAAACCATTGTCTCTGCCGCTGTTTGAATTCGGGAAAACACGCAGCAACCGATGTCACCAATAACGGAAAGACATCCACAACGCACAATACTGCGCCTTTTTTCTGATGACGTTTTCGATAGCAAAACTGCCCCATTGCCTGCGTGTCGCACTCTCCTCGAATGCCGGCCTCTTCCCACGCCTCCTGGCCTGCGGTCTGAGACGCAGTCAGCCCATCAATCAGCCACCCTTTGGGAATGATCCAACGGCGTGATTTGCGCGTTGTAATCAACAGCACTTCGGGTTGCCCTTGCTCAACACGATAGCACAAAGCCGCCGATTGCTGCAGCACCGGCAGGTGCCGGGCAATGTTGGAAACATGAGGCGAAAGCCTTGCGTCAATCACGCCGAGCCGCCTTTCATATGGATATTTGCCTGTTTGCCCGCGTTGTTTTGGTTTATTTAGCGGACGCTCAAATCATCAATACCATATGCGGTGAAATTCTCCAAGCCTTTGAAGAAAAATCACATTCGGGCGGCAAGTTTGCGCACCAGTTCATCGTGGGGAATATCGGCATCGACCGCCAAACGGCGCAGGCCGAAATGCACGCGGGCAATCTGCTGGTAATACCGCGTGTAGACATAGTTGGTGCCGCCTCCGGCAATGGCCCCCAATACCGGCACGGATTGCGCCGCCAATTTCTGCCCCAACACAACTGACAGCCGCGGAGCGACCGCTGCGATCAATTTCTGCATGGCAGGTCCTGTCAAGGTCAACCTGACCGAGAAGAACCCCAGATCGGCACCGTCGTCATTGGACAAAGGCCCGGCGGCGGACAGGACACGCACGCAATCAAATTTCACACCATCTTCCGACGGATCAAACCCTTCGCGCGCAGCCGCCCCTTGTATGGCACGCAACAGCATCGCGGTCGTCGCAGGTAATTCCATCAATGCAGTGGACATTCCGCCCAACCCTCCGGCTGCACCCATGGCCGTGGTTACCGCGGTGTTGACCCAGGGATGCTGGTCCGGCACAGCCCGTCTTGACCCTTCGGCAGCATGCATTGCCAACCACAGGGCCTGTTCCGTCGCACCCGTAAGGCCCTGTCTGATCGGTTCGGGCAATTGCTCCAACAAGGATTCTGCCGAACCTCCGAGGCTATTCAACAGCTTGACGCCCGGCCCTCCGGCCGTTCGGTAGTACCCCGCCAATCGGTCCAGTTCCGCCTCAGCATCCAGCTTTTCAACAAGAACCACGTCCTGCATAGATACCCTCCTGCCCATTAGACATCGGGATTTATGGCCAAGGTTTCAATAGTTCAGCGAGTCCAACGGGTAACAAGCCCGTCCACCCCGTCCCATACACCCGAGAATAATTCCAGCCCCAGAATTCGGTCCGGGTTGGTCGGAGGGGGCATTTCAACCCCATTCAGACGGGAAAACCCGAACCGGGCATAATAAGGTGCATCACCAACCAACATGACCCGATCCCAGCCCATCGCCCGGCCAGCTTCGATACCTTCGTGGATCAGAAAGCCCCCAAGGCCCTCGCCTTGATGGGTCGGGTGTACGGCTACCGGCCCCAGCAGCAAGGCATCGTGATCACCCACATGCACCGGCCAGAACCGAATAGCCCCAGCCAGAATGCCCTGCCCGTCACGCGCAACCAAAGACAAGCCTGAAACCGGCGGCACATCATCGCGCAGACGATACGAAGACAGCGCCTCGCGCCCGGGCGCAAAGCACAGGTCATAGAGGGCTTCGACCTCCCACCAATCATCCGGCTCTTCCGGCCTGATCCCGAACTGCTGCACCTCAGCCCTCTTTTCCTTGCTGGCATTCGCCCTAGCACTTCGCTACGCCTTGGGCAAACGCTTGGAGTAGAGATGTTCTATCGACCCGAAGACGGCCATGGTCTGCCGCACAATCCATTCAACGCTGTTATTACCCCCCGCCCGATCGGTTGGATCTCCACCCGCAGCCCCGATGGGATCAACAATCTAGCACCTTATTCCTTCTTCAACGGGGTCGCCTACACGCCCCCACAGGTGATGTTCGCTTCAACGGGCACCAAACACGATCAGGACGGCGGTAAGGACAGTGTTTCGAACATCGAAGCAACCGGTGTGTTCTGCGTGAACGTGGTGGCACACGCACACCGCGATGCGATGAACGCCAGTTCCGCAGGCCTGCCCAAACATCACGATGAATTCGAACATGCTGGCCTGACACCGGTTGGATGCGAAACCATCCCCTGCGCTCGAGTCGAGGGCGTCCCGGCTGCTCTGGAATGCAAATTGACCAAGATTGTCGATCTGCCGGGCGAGGCAAATCGGGTTGTTTTCGGAGAAGTAACCGGTGTCCACCTGCGAGACGATTGTTTGAGGGATGGAATATTCGACGTGACGACCTTCAACCCGCTCGCCCGGCTT
This sequence comes from Ruegeria sp. CJ9, assembly GCF_056536625.1. NCBI lineage: Bacteria > Pseudomonadati > Pseudomonadota > Alphaproteobacteria > Rhodobacterales > Roseobacteraceae > Ruegeria > Ruegeria sp. CJ9. Next base: position 41,491 of record NZ_JBQFPY010000010.1, on the reverse strand, counting down.
GGATATCGGGACTATTCAGTCGTAACCGAGTTGTTCTCGCTTAGTCGCCCAGACGATTAGGAATTACAGGGGGGCGCTGCCCCCGCCGCCCTTTGGGCGCCTCCCCCGAGGTATTTTCAGCCAGATGAAGCAGGGGATCCTGTATTCATCTGGTCGCAAATACCTCGGAGCGCGAGGCAGAGCCTCGCAAAATACTCAGTGGCCGCCCAGAATGCCGGTGCGAACAGAATAATCCACCGCCAGTTGGTAATCGGGGTCATCATCGCTGTCGACCATCAGATGCCCTGCTTTGTTCAGCAGCTTGTGGCAATCGCGGCTGAGGTGGCGCAGCATGACGCGTTTGCCTGCGGCCTCGTACTTCGACGCGACGTTTTCGATGGCCTGCAGCGCGGACTGGTCCACAACCCGGCTTTCTGCAAAATCCACGATCACCGTGTCAGGATCACTTGGCACATCGAACAACTCGACAAAACCCTCGGAGGAACCAAAGAACAGAGGCCCTTGGATTTCGTAGACTTTTGCGCCTTTTTCGGTTTCCGATTCACGCGTGATGGCATGGATACGCTTGGCGTTGTTCCACGCATAGGCCAGCGCGGAGACGATGACACCAACCACAACCGCGACCGCAAGGTCTTCCATCACCGTCACCACAGTCACCAGAACGATCACGAACGCGTCCGTCAACGGCACCTTGCGCATGATCTTGAACGAGTTCCAGGCGAATGTACCGATCACCACCATAAACATCACCCCGACCAGTGCGGCCAGCGGGATTTGCTCGATCAGCGGTGAGGCAAACAAGATGAACACCAGCAGGAATAGCGCCGCCGCGATACCGGCGATACGGGTCCGGCCACCGGACTTCACGTTGATCATCGACTGACCAATCATTGCGCAGCCGCCCATGCCACCGAAGAAACCGGTGGCGACGTTGGCAACGCCTTGCGCGATACATTCCTGCGAAGCCCCGCCGCGCTTACCGGTGATCTCTCCAACAAGGTTCAACGTCAGCAGGGATTCGATCAGGCCGATTGCTGCCAGAATGACGGCATAGGGCAGGATAATTTCAAAAGTTTCCCAGGTCAGCGGCACCATCGGGATGTGGAACGGCGGCAAGCCTCCCTCGATAGACGCCAGGTCACCGACGCGAGGCACATCCAAACCAAAGCCAATCACCAGCGCGGCAACGACAAAAATACCGGCTAGCGGCGCAGGAATGATGCGCGTGATACGCGGCATGACCCAGATCACCGCCATGGTCAGTGCGACCAGGCCCAGCATCGTGTAAAGCTGCAGACCCGAAAGCCATTCGCCGCCACCTACGCCATGGCCGGTGTTTTCCATGGTGCCAGGCACTTTGAACTGACCCAACTGCGCCAGAAAAATCACGATAGCCAGACCATTCACAAAGCCCAGCATCACCGGATGCGGCACCAGCCGGATGAACCGGCCCCAATGCATGGCCCCAGCGATCACTTGCAGGATACCCATCAACACCACGGTCGCGAACAAGTATTCAACCCCGTGTTGGGCTACCAGCGCCACCATTACAACGGCCAGCGCCCCGGTCGCGCCCGAAATCATGCCCGGACGGCCACCAATCAACGCCGTAATAAGACCAACCATAAAGGCCGCGTACAAACCAACCAGCGGATGCACACCGGCCACAAAGGCAAAGGCCACCGCTTCGGGCACCAACGCCAGCGCCACAGTCAGACCCGACAGCAGTTCGATCCGCAGGCGCGAGGCGGTCAGCCCTTCGTCCGGCACCCAACGAAGATCGGGTTTGGCGATACGATTGGCAAAGCTTGCCAGCATGGCTCGGGGCATGGGACGGTCCTGTTGGGTTTTTTGAGTTTCGCGCGAAAGGGGTCTTTTAGCGGCCAAGCCCCACTTGAGATACCGCGTCAGGTGGGACCCAGATATGCACCACGCGCATACCGGACCATCAGCCAACACAAACCGTTGAACCCACTTGCCAAATCCTCTGCCGCCCCTCAGACAGTTTGCAACGTATTTTTCAAGTGGAGCACAACCATGACCCAGACGAAAATCGCCATCATCGGTGGATCAGGTATCTACGATATCGACGGGCTGGAAAATGCAGAATGGGTTACGGTTGAAACGCCTTGGGGTGCGCCCTCGGACCAGATCCTGACCGGATCTCTGAATGGCGTCGGCATGGCCTTCTTACCACGCCATGGGCGCGGCCACATACATTCACCGACCGAAGTGCCTTATCGCGCCAATATCGACGCGCTGAAGCGATTGGGTGTGACGGATGTGATTTCGGTTTCCGCCTGCGGATCTTTCCGCGAGCATATGGCGCCGGGGGATTTCGTAATCGTCGACCAGTTCATTGACCGGACCTTTGCGCGCGAAAAAAGCTTTTTCGGCACGGGCTGCGTTGCCCATGTCAGCGTGGCGCATCCGACCTGCCCACGCTTGTCGGACGCTTGTGAAACCGCAGGCAAAGCTGCTGGCATCACCATTCATCGCGGCGGTACTTACCTGGCGATGGAGGGGCCACAATTCTCGTCCCTGGCGGAATCCAAGATGTATCGCGAACATTGGGGCTGCGACGTGATCGGCATGACCAATATGCCCGAGGCGAAACTCGCCCGCGAGGCCGAGCTCTGCTATGCCTCAGTCGCCATGGTTACAGATTATGACAGCTGGCACCCGGATCACGGCGAAGTCGACGTAACCGCCATTATCGCCACCCTTACCGGGAATGCGGAAAAAGGCCGGGCAATGGTAAAAGGCCTGCCTGACCTGCTGGGGGCCGAGCGCGCGCCCTGCCCCCATGGCTGTGACCGGGCACTGGAATTCGCAATCCTAACCGCACCCGAGAAACGCGATCCAGCACTGCTGGCCAAGCTGGATGCAGTCGCTGGGCGAATTCTTTAACCTACGCTATTGCGCAAGGGTCTGCTGCACCTCATCCCACAACCCATGCGACCAGAGGTCGTTATGGGTGCCGTCTGGGATGACATGCAGCTCGGCGGTGTCGCCCGACATCGCCGCCAGCGCCTGGCCATGATGCAGCGGGACGGTTTCATCCTGGGTACCGTGGAAGATCAGTATGGGCACCGTAACGTCGCCGATAAAGTCGCGGGTTGCGAACTGATCCTTCATCAAGGCTGAGACCGGCAAGAACGGATACCGCTCGGCCGCCACATCCACGGTTGCAGTGAAAGGTGCCTCAAGCACCAAAAGCTGCGCATTTGGGCGCTCGGCGGCGACGGCAGCCGCGACGCCGGTTCCAAGGCTTTGACCGTGCAGGACGACAGCTTCGCCTTCGGTATCCAACCGGTCGAACATCTGTATCCCATCCGTGATTAGCGCCAGTTCCGAGGGCTCACCTCCGCTGCCCGGAAAACCGCGATAGCTGGGGGCGAACAGACCAAAGCCGCTGTTGAGGATTTCCCGCAGCCGGTCTGCCCGGTCACCCAGATTGCCGCTTTGACCGTGAAAGAACAAAACCGTCGGCGCACCATCGGTGGCCGGCGGCGCCGACCACGCTGTCAGAACAACCCCGTCAGACATGGGCAGAGAGATCAAGTCAACATCCGCCAGCCCAACCTCATTGGGGGCGGGCAATTCTCCGGACGGTTTGTATAGCAGCTCATCCTGATTAGCGTACATGTACCCCACGATCCCGGCGTAAATCACGACGCTGATCAGGATCAGAAGGATCAGCACACGTTTCAACCGCCCGTCGTTTGAGCGGGACATGTCCTTGAACGCTTTTGTATAGTCGGGATGTGTCTGCGTCACCTTCGCCTCCGATCCTTTGATATGCCCTAGGTTGTAGGGCCAGACCGGCGTTTCAAGGACGGTACGCACGCTTTAACACAATCTTTAACTTACTCAACTCGGGCACATTGTGACCGATGAAGGTGGCAAGGTCGCCCTGATCCTCGCAATTTGTTTATCTTAAACACGCCACAGAACCGCATTTGTGCCACAAAATCATTTCAGTACACCCCAAACAGAGGAGCACCATGAAACGACTCGAAGCCCTGGACGCCGCCCGCTTTTTTGCTTTCTGCGGCATGGTGCTGGTGAACTTCCGCATCGCGGCGCAAGTTGCGCCGGGCCAAGACTGGGCGTCGGGTTTTGTCGACGCATTGGAGGGGAGGGCCGCCGCACTGTTCGTCATTCTGGCCGGTGTAGGATTGGGTCTGTCGAGCATCCCCGCTGGTGTGCTGCTACGGCGCGCGGCCTTTCTGTTCGTTCTCGGCCTGATCAACATGACCGTGTTCGACGCCGACATTCTGCATTTCTATGCATTGTATTTTGTGGTGGGGGCTGTGTTTCTTTCGGCCTCGGGACGTTTGTTGTGGCTGGGGGCGTTGGGGATTGTTGCGCTGGCCGTTTTGGCCAACCTTATCTTTGACTATGAGCGGGGCTGGGATTGGTCCACGCTCAGCTATACCGACCTCTGGACCCTGCCCGGCTTTTTACGAAATGCAATTTTCAACGGTTGGCACCCGGTTTTACCTTGGGCTGCTTTCCTGCTGATCGGCATGGCCATCGGGCGATCACAGCTTCGAACGATCTGCATTCAACACCGCCTGATCATGTGGGGATTTGGCGCTGCCGTGTTGGCCCTTATTCCACAAAGGTTGATGTCCGAACCGGAATTGGTTGCCTATCTAGGCACTGCGTCGATTCCGCCAGGGCCGTTCTATATCCTGGCCAGCACCGGATCGGCGTGCGTGGTGATCGGACTGTTGCTGAAGCTATGGCCGAAGATCGAAAAACTGCGCTTTGGCTCTGCCCTGACCGCTCCGGGACGGCAGAGCCTGACCCTATATGTGGCGCATATCCTGATCGGGATGGGATTGCTGGAGGAGCTTGGTTTGCTAAATGGCACACTCAAACCAACACAGATCGTGGTTTACGCGCTCGGGTTCTGCGCTTTGTCCTCGGGTTTTGCCCTATTGTGGTTCCGCCGGTTCAAGCGCGGCCCACTTGAGGCATTGATGCGTCGCGTCACCGAGCCACGAAAGGCTTGACCTCACCGTCGCGGCGGGGCTTGGTGAGGGCGAAACCAAACGGGTAACCCCATGTCTTTTGAACTTTGGCTGGCTTTCGTGGCCGCATCGACCGCCTTGCTGCTTATCCCCGGCCCGACTGTGTTGCTGGTGCTTAGCTATGCCTTATCAAAAGGGCGCAGCGTCGCCGTGGCCTCGGCCACAGGGGTGGCGGTAGGGGATCTGGTTGCAATGACCGCTTCGCTACTGGGGCTGGGGGCGCTGGTGCTGGCCTCGGCTACTTTGTTTTCTGTGCTGAAATGGGTGGGTGCGGCCTATCTTGTGTGGCTGGGCATCAAGCTGCTGCGTAGCGCGCCCTCGGGCGGGTTAGAGGCGCCAGCGACCGGGCGAAATGTCACCGCACAAAGTGTCTTTGGCCATGCCGCCGCCGTTACGGCGCTGAACCCGAAATCCATTGCCTTTTTCATCGCCTTCGTACCGCAATTCCTGCGTCCGGCGGACCCATTGGGCCCGCAATTCGCTATCCTGATCGCGACTTTCGTGGGTCTGGCCTGGCTGAACGCGCTGGCCTATGCGCTGCTGGCTGACCGGCTGCGCCGGATGATCGGACGCACCGGGGTAATCACTGCGATGACCCGGTTCGGAGGGCTGACTTTGATTGGAATGGGGGTTGCAACCGCCGTGCTGCGCCGCCCGGCCTGAGGGTTCAGCTCACTTCGTGTTCTTTCATGAACCCACGGATAAAACGTCGTATTTCGCGAGCGGCTGATGTATCCAGTTCCCTGCACAATTCAACAAATGCGTCCCGCTCATCCTTGTCCAGGCGCAGGACCAACTGGCTGTTTTTCTTGGCAGATACCTTGCTGTCCATCTTTCCCGCACACCCTGTTCAATGCCTAAATCCACAAGCGATACACCGCATATACAATGCATAGCAAATTCAGGTACCGGCGACCTACCAACAAAACAGAGTTTTGGCAATCAACCTTCCCGCGACTCAGGCATTCCATTTACCAGTCCGGCGCGTCCATCGTGGTCACCCACCGCACAGCATCTCTATTTCGTATTATCAAAGCTCAATTCCGCTCCCTGTCGGGAAGTCAGCGATAATCTTTCCTTGCAAGGCTGTCCTCAATGGGCCAAATACGCCCGCGTGTTTTGACGTCAGAGGGATTGGCAATGTCCAGAAACAAGTCGGTCAAGGATTACATCCGAACCATCGTCGATTTCCCGCATGAGGGGATCATGTTTCGCGACGTCACCACACTGTTCGCTGATCCGCGCGGTTTTCGTATGGCAATCGACCAGATGTTGCACCCCTACGCGGGTGAGCAGATCGACAAAGTCGTGGGCCTCGAGGCGCGCGGCTTCATACTGGGCGGTGCCATTGCCCATCAGCTGAGTGTTGGCTTCGTGCCGATCCGCAAAAAGGGCAAACTGCCCGGCACAACCATCAGCCAGGATTACAAACTGGAATATGGTGAGGCCATCGTCGAGATTCACGATGACGCCATTCAACCGGGCGAGAAAATCCTTGTCGTCGACGATCTGCTGGCAACGGGCGGCACCGCCGCTGCCGGGATCAAGCTGATTGAACGGCTGGGGGGTGAGATCGTATCATGCTCGTTCATTGTCGACCTGCCGGAACTGGGCGGCCGCAAGGCGTTGGAAGACATGGGTATGGATGTGCACGTTCTGTGCGAATTCGAAGGGCTGTAAACGCCCGTCATTCAATTTCCCAAAGGCAAGGCGCGGGAAGCGGCACGATCAATCCGCCCTCAAAACCGCACCCGGATTCATGATCCCCTGCGGGTCCAGCGCAGCTTTGATGGCACGCATTGCAGACAGCTTTGTCGCGCCGCCATAGCGCTCAAGATCATCGACTTTCAGACGCCCTACCCCATGCTCGGCACTGACCGAGCCACCAAAGGCCTCCACCAGATCATGCACAGCGTGTTTGACGGCCTGTCTCTCGCCATCAAACTCCGAACGGCTGTGGCCCAAGGGCGGGAACACGTTGTAGTGCAGATTGCCATCACCAACGTGACCAAAACAGTTGATGCGGAACAACCCAAGCGCGGCCACGACCTCGGCCCCGCGTTGAATGAATTCGGGAAATCGGGAAATCGGGACCGAGATATCGTGACTGGACACCGACCCGATCAGCCGGTTGGCCTCGGGGATACGCTCGCGCACGGCCCATAGGTCCATACGCTGCGCCTCGCTTTGTGCAATAACCGCCTCCCCGACGAGGCCAGCTTTGTCCGCTTCGATATACAGCGTTTCCAGCGCGTCGGCGGGCGAGTGCCCCGCAAACAATCCAAGCTCGATCAGAACGCACCATTCAGGCTGGGTCTCAAATGGCTGGCGCACATCTGGCAAAACCTCGGTCAGGAATTGCAGCCCCTGCTTGTGGATCAGCTCAAAGGTGCTGACCGCTTCACCCAGTTGGTCGTGGGCCAATGATAGTAAATCGATCGCCGCTTGGGGCGAAGCGACCTGAACCATCGCGGTTCCGACCGCCTCGGGCCGCGGAGAAAGTTTCAACGAGGCGGCGGTGATGATCCCCAATGTACCCTCCGCACCTATCAGCAGGTTACGAAGATCATAGCCGGTGTTGTCCTTGCGCAACCGGCTGAGCCCGTTCCAGATTTCACCGCTGGGCAGAACCGCCTCAAGCCCCAAACAAAGGTCGCGCGCATTGCCATAGCGCAACACGTTGACCCCACCCGCATTGGTAGCAAGGTTGCCCCCGATCCGGCACGATCCCTGCGCTGCAAGAGCCAGAGGGAATAACCGGTTCGCCTCTTCCGCGGCGGTTTGTACATCAGCCAGAATGGCACCTGCCTCGGCAATCAGAATGTTTTCGGTCGGGTAAACCGCCCGGATCGCGGTCATCCTCTCTAACGAGATCAAGAGGGGCGCTGGCCCGTCCGGCATTACCTGTCCGCCTACCAGCCCTGTGCCACCACCGTAAGGCACTACCGGTACCCGCTTATCCAAGGCCAATCGAACCAGCGCTGCTACTTCATCAACCGTTCGCGGTAAGGCCAACAAACCGGCATGTCCGGTAAAACGCCCCCGTGGCTCTTCCAGATAGCGTTCCGTGACCGGGCGCATAATATCTTCACCCAGATCAGCCCGGATCAGACGGGCCAGTTTCTCATCGGCAGGATTCAGTGTCATGCCACCTCATTGCCCAAGCGAACGCGCCCGGACAAGCCCTATTCCAGTTCGATCAGATACTGCGGCTCCAGCACGACCACTGTTGGCTGACTTGGCAGAGTACGCAGCGACACGGTGATTTCGGTCGCTCCCTTGCGTTCAACCGGAAAATCATTGCGGATATCGACCAAAAACCGGTCCAGCGAAAAGCCGGAAAACCAGTGCATCGGGATGATAACGGAACTTTTCAGCCGCTTGAGGACCGAGATCATCTCGGGCAGAGGCATCGTCGTTCCCCCATCCACCGCCGCCATGACAACATCCAGCCGCCCCAACGCCGCAAATTGTTCATCGGATGGTATATGGTGCAAATGGCCCAGATGGCCGATGCACAGCCCTTCCACCTCGAACACAAAGATCGAATTGCCGCGCTCTTCAACGCCGCCATACGCAGATCGGATATCGGTCGAGACATTGCGCACCAGCATCTCGCCCAGATCAAGGTAATGATCGATCCCCAGCCCAAACTCGCCCCACCCCGGCAACACATGCGGGATTGCAGGATCGGGATGAGCGGTCCAATGAGTACTGTGCGCATGGTTCATGGTGACCACATCCGGGATCAAATCGGCACTACCGATAAAGCCGGTGAAATCCGTCACTGCGTTCAACCCGCCCTGCGTCTGGATTAGGAAAGAGGCATGGGCGATATAGCTGATCCGCACGGAAAATTCCGGGATCGGGTCCTGCCACGCCGCCTTGTGAATATACTCGATCCCCGGCGCGGCATCCGCGATGGCGATACAATGGCTCGGCCGCCGCTCCTGCGCCACAGCCCCGCCCGAGATCACCATCAATACCGCAACAATCCAGCGCATGGGGCAAGTGTAGCGCAGAACGCCAACAAGTCATGCCCCTTGTTCATCTGGCCAAAAATATCTCGGGGGAGGCGCGGCTGGCCGCGCCGGGGGCAGAGCCCCTAGCCCGCGTCCGTCTTGCCGCGCCGATCCGACCGCAGGCTGGCATACAGGACATGCGTCCGCCACCGCCCGTTGATCTGCAGATAAGACTGCGCCACGCCTTCATATTTAAAGCCCGAGCTTTCCAGCAACCCGCGCGAGGGCTTGTTTTCGGGCAGGCAGGCGGCCTCGATCCGGCTCAGATCCAAGCGGGTGAAGGCATAGTGGACAATCGCGCCAATCGCCTCGCGCATATACCCGTTGCGGGCAAAGGTTTGACCGGTCCAATATCCCAGCGTCCCGGCCTGCGCCGGGCCGCGTCGCACGTTGTCCAGCGTGATCGCCCCCAGAAGCACATCATCGGATCGACGGAATAGGAACAAAGGAATCGCTGTGCCACTGGCCACTGAACGCTGCGCCCAGTAGACGCGATTGGTGAAAGATTTGCGCGTCAGATGATCCTTAGCCCAGATCGGCTCCCACGGGGTAAGGAATTCTTGGGACGCTCGCCGCAGCGCCGCCCAATCGTTGAAATCAGAGTGAACGGGCGGGCGCAGGCTTAGGCGCTCGGTCTCGAGTTTCAGCTTGCGTCTGCCCAACAGCATCACGCCGCACGCCTCTCCTGCAATTCTGACAGCGTGGGCGCGGCGGAAACTGGACCGTAGAGCGCCAAGGCCGCCGGCGCCTGAAGCGCCATCTTTTCCGCAAACGCACGAACATCCCCCGTGCTGACTGCATCGATCTTGGCGACCGTATCCTCAAGCGACGGCACCCGGTCCCAAATCTGAACCAGACGCGCCAGACGTTCCGCCCGGTTTGATGGGCTTTCCAGCCCCATCAGCATCCCGGCTTTCATCTGCGCGCGGGCGCGGGCAACCTCTTCGGCGCTCATGTCTTCGGCGGCACGCTTCATCTCATCGATGGTAATCGTGGCCAGCTCTGCGACCTGATCCGCCGAGGTGCCTGCGTAGATCGTTGTTGTTCCGGTATCAGCATAGGCCCCGGTCTGCGCAAAGATCGTGTAGCATAGGCCACGCATCTCGCGCACCTCCTGAAACAGGCGCGAGGACATGCCGCCACCCAAAGCGGTGGAGTAAATCTGTGCCGTATAGATCTCATCGTCGCGGTAGCCGGGGCTTTCCAGCGCGAGTGCGAAATGGGCTTGTTCCAGCTCTTTCTCTTGTCGCGCTTCGCCACCGGTGAAGCGGGCCGTTTCAGGAACCAGCCCTTTGCGCGGTTGCAGATGGCCAAACATCTCTTCGGCCATTTTCATCAGCGCGTCGTGATCCACCGCGCCCGCGGCAGACAAGATCATCTGTTCCGGCCCGTAGTGCTCAGCGACAAAACCCGACAAGTCCTCGCGCGAGAAGGCGCTGACCCGCTCAGTCGGGCCCAGAATGGTGCGGCCCAGCGGTTGATCGTGATAGCTCTGCTCTTGCAACCAGTCAAAAATCACGTCGTCCGGCGTGTCATAAGCCTGGCCGATCTCTTGCAGGATCACGCCGCGCTCGACCTCGATCTCGCGCGGGTCAAAGATAGGGTTCAGAACGATGTCACCAATCACGTCCATCGCCAGCGCCACATCGTCTTTCAGAACGCGTGCGTAATAGGCCGTCACCTCGCGCGAGGTATAGGCGTTGATATACCCGCCCACATCCTCGATCGCTTCGGCGATCTGCAGCGCAGACCTGCGCTCAGTTCCCTTGAACGCCATATGTTCAAGGAAATGGGCAATACCGTTCTGCTCGATCCGTTCATGCCGCCCACCGGCGGTTACCCAAATGCCGATGGCCGCCGATTGCAGCCCCGGCATATGTTCACTGACGATACGAAAGCCGTTCTTCAATTGGTCTTGTCTGACAGTCACTCAGCAATATGCCTTTTGATATGATCCTCAATGGCACCCAGATCATTGGCGATGCGGGTCACCCGTTCCGGACGTTCATATAGATCAGACATGCGAGAGGGAAGAGGCGGATGTACGTCACTCGCCTTCTCAACCGCCGCCGGGAATTTCGCCGGATGAGCGGTGGCCAAAGTGATCATCGGAACGTCAGCCGCACGGTGATCTTCGGCGACCTTGATACCGACCGCGGTGTGCGGGCAAACCAGCTCGGCGCTGTGGGCCAATGCGGATTTGATGGTGGCCAGTGTTTCATCCTCGGACACGCGGCCCGAGTCGAAATTCTCGCGCAGTGCTTCCATCGCGCCCTGACTGACGTTGAAGCCGCCATTCTTCAGCTCATCCATCAACTGCGATACAGCGCTGCCATCCTCGCCATAGGCATAGTACAGCGCACGTTCAAAGTTCGAGCTGACCTGAATATCCATCGACGGGCTGATCGAAGGAATGGTGTCGCCCTTGAAGTACCCCTGCCCCGAAAGGCAGCGATGCAGAATGTCGTTCTGATTTGTGGCCACAACCAACCGATCAATGGGCAGCCCCATGCACTTGGCGATATAACCGGCAAAGATGTCACCAAAATTGCCGGTAGGCACGGTGAAGCTGACCTTGCGATGCGGTGCCCCCAGGCTGGCCGCAGCCGAGAAATAGTAGACCACCTGCGCCAACACGCGGGCAAAGTTGATCGAGTTCACACCCGCCAGTTTCACCCCATCGCGAAATTCGAAATCGTTGAACATGTCCTTTACGGCAGCCTGACAATCGTCAAAGTCGCCATCAACGGCCAATGCATGCACATTGCTGTCTGCCGGCGTGGTCATCTGGCGGCGTTGCACCTCGGACACACGACCATGGGGGAACAGAATGAACACGTCCACGGCATCCAGCCCCCGGAACGCCTCAATCGCGGCCGAGCCCGTATCGCCGCTGGTTGCGCCCACGATGGTCACACGTTCACCGCGCCGCTTCAGGGCCACCTGGAACAGTTGCCCGATCAGTTGCATGGCAAAGTCTTTGAACGCCAGTGTCGGACCGTGGAACAACTCCAGTAGGAAGTGGTTTTCGTTCAGCTGCTTCAGTGGCGCACGGGCATCATGACCAAAGCCTTCATAGGCGCGGGCGATGATCGCCTTGAACTCATCCTCGGCAAAGGACCCGCTGACATAGGGCCACATCACGCTGAACGCGATTTCCTCATAGGGCAACCCTGCCAATGCTGCGATCTCTTCCTGGCTCATCACCGGAATTTCGGCAGGCAGGTACAGGCCACCATCGCGGGCCAGCCCGGTCAGCATCGCCTCTTCAAAGGTCAGTTCAGGCGCTTGGCCACGGGTCGAGATGTATTTCATTGCTCTTCACTTTCAGAAGGGGCGCGATTGCGCCACAGGAAATAACCGGTCATCGCGGCCCAGACCAGAGCCAGACCAAACCATGTGATTGCATATTGCAGGTGGTCATTGGGAATACCCGCAGTGTCGACAGGCAGGGGCGTCACGCCCGGGTCAGTTTGTGAACGGGCGATAAGAAGCACCGGTTCAGCCCCCAAAGCAGCGGCCAGATTGGGCACGTCGCGGGCAAACCAGATATTGCTTTCCATGTCCGGTTCGGGTGTGTACCCGTCGACCTCATCGGGCCAATGCAGATTACCCGTTACCTCCATCTGACCCACCTGCCGTTCAGCCTGCTTGGCAGTGGTCGGAACAAACCCCCGGTCTACAAGAATTGTTCGGTCTTCAGTGCTGAAACGCTGAATAATGCGGTAACCTGCGCCAACAAGTTTGACCGAAACCAGAACATGGATTTCCCCGGGCTCCATCTCACCAGAAATCGTTACCGGCAAGTACTTGTCATCCTCAGGAGAAACGCTGTCGGGTAAGGCAACCGGTGCTGCCGTGATGCGAGTATCAATCTCGGACAGAACACCCTGTTTCCATGTCAGTCGCTGCATCTGCCAGAAGCCCAGAGACAACAGGATCGCCACACCGGCAATACCAAATATCAGCAGGAACAGGACGCGGCGCATATCGGGACCAGATTTCGTTACCTAAAGGCTCGGGTTGAACCGGCGCCTTGTTAAGGGTGCCACGTGCAAGATTGCAACCACGCAATTGTATCGGGCGCAATCTTGCGCCCTGGATAGAGAAAAAGCCGCCCCTTGGGGCGGCTTTTGCAATTGGATCGCCTGACCGGCGTTAAATCAGCGGGGCCTGACCCCAGATGTAGACGGCGAAGAACAGGAACAGCCAGACGACATCCACAAAGTGCCAGTACCAGGCTGCCGCTTCAAACCCGACGTGTTTTTCAGGGGTAAAGTCACCGCGTAGCGCCCGGATCAGGCAGACCGAAAGGAAGATGGTACCGATGATCACGTGGAAACCGTGGAACCCGGTGGCCATGAAGAAGTTAGAATAGAACTGATCGTCGCCGAATTTCCAGCCTTCGTGCGCCAGCAATTCATAATATTCAAAGCCCTGCAGGGCAGTAAATGCGATACCCAGTACGATACCGATAGCCAGACCGTTGATCAGCGCCTTGCGGTCATTGTCATGCACCAGCGCGTGGTGCGCCCAGGTGATCGCACAGCCCGACAACAGCAGAACCAGCGTGTTGATCAGCGGCAGGTGGAAGGGGTCAACCGCGTGAATATCCGGCTGGATGTACTCGGTGCCAGCATAGTCGTACATCGGATACATGCGGTGTTTGAAGAACGACCAGAACCAGGCGAAGAAGAACATCACCTCGGACATCACGAACAGGATGAAACCATAACGCAGACCGATGCGTACCACCGGTGTGTGATCACCGGCGCGGCTTTCGGCCACAACCTCGGACCACCAGGCGAACATGGTGTAAAGAACGGCCACCAGACCGGCCCAGAACACAAACGGTGTAACACCGTGCATCCAAAGGACGGCCCCGAACAGCATCACAAAGCCACCGATCGCGCCGATCAGCGGCCAGATCGACGGGGCCAGAATGTGATAATCATGGTTTTTTGCGTGTGCCATCAGCGTCCCTCACCTACAGGCGTTAGTTCGTATTTGTATCTGCCTGCTCATCCAGGGCTGCGTAGCCCTCGGGCAGGTCTATTTCGTAGAATGTATACGACAGAGTAATCGTATGCACATACTTGGCTTCCAGATCCTCGACGATTTCCGGGTCGACGAAGAAGGTTACCGGCATCTGCACCCGCTCACCGGGTTGCAGCACCTGCTCTTCAAAACAGAAACAGGCGATTTTCTGAAAATACCCACCGGCCGAATACGGCGCGACGTTGTAAGACGCCTGCCCGGCAATCGGACGGTCGGTCGGGTTGTGGGCTTCGTAAAAGGCCAATCCGGTCTCACCGATGCGCACTTCCATCTCACGCTCGACCGGTTTGAACTCCCACGCCATGCCTTTGGCTTTCGAGGCGTCAAAGCGGACAGTGACCTTGCGGTCCAGAATATCCTCGGGCGCGGTTTCGGCCACACCAACCGTACCGCCAAAACCAGTGACCCGGCAGAACCAGTCGTAAAACGGCACCGCCGCCCAGGCCAAACCGCCCATCAGCACGACCACACTGACCGTCTGCATCACTGTTTTTTGCGGACCGGACAAGGCCATCAGTTCTGAACCTCTTGTGTCGGCTGACCCAGGCCAGTGCCCGAGACTTTTACGATCGTTAGCCCAAAGATGATCACAATGAAGGCAGCCAGCGTCAGACCCACCCCCAGATTGCGGTTGAACCGGCGCTGGTGCAGTTCATGGCTTTTGCGCAGACTCATGACCAACCTCCCAATCCATAGGGTTTCAACAACGCCTCAGCCAGAATCGCGCCGAAGTGCAGGAACAGGTAGAGCAGCGACAGCTTAAAGAATGAGCGCTCGACCTTGAAGTTATCTGCCTCTGAGTCATCCTCGGTGCGACGCGAGATCTGCCACGCTCCGCGCAGGAACAGGGCGTTCATCACAACAGCAACGGTCAGATAGATCGGGCCACCGATGCCCGAGAAGGACGTGCCAACCGCCAGCAGCGCCAGCAGTACGGTGTAAACAAGAATGTGCCAGCGCGTCGCGCGGCGGCCGTGTGTCACGGTCAGCATCGGCACACCCGCATCGTCGTAATCCGAGCGCATGAACAGCGCCAGAGCCCAGAAATGCGGTGGAGTCCACATGAAGGTCAAGGCAAACATCAACCACGGCTCAAGCGTCATCGACCCCGTGGCCGCGACCCAACCGATTACCGGAGGGAAAGCCCCTGCCGCACCACCGATCACGATGTTCTGCGGCGTCGAACGCTTTAGCCACATCGTGTAGACCACGACATAGAAAAAGATGGTGAAACCCAGGAAGGCTCCGGCAAACCAGTTCGTTGCCAGACCCAGCATGATCACCGACAGGCCAGACAGCGCCAGCCCAATGGCCATGGCCTCGCCAGCATCAACCTTGCCGGACGGAATCGGACGGCCTTTGGTGCGCTTCATCACCTTGTCAATGTCAGCGTCCCACCACATGTTCAGCGCACCCGAGGCACCACCACCGATGGCAATGAACAAGATGGCGCAGAAGCCGACAAAGGGATGGACCGGCACAGGTGCCGCCAGCAGACCGACAAGCGCCGTGAACACCACCAACGACATGACCCGCGGCTTCAGCAGGGCGAAATAGTCGCCAAAGCTGGCCTCGTCCGCGCGGGTCTGCGCGGTCACGGTGCTGGCATTGAAGCTTGCGTCGCTCATGTCGGGTCCTTTTGGGGCGAAAGCTGCGCGATCACCGCGCAGCCTGCATCATGTATTCATCCGGCCAATGCCCGAATCAGTTCGAAGCAACCTGATAGGCCGCAGGCTGACCTGCGTACTCTTCCAGAGCGCCTTGCAGCCATTGCTCATAGGCTTCTTCGCTGACAACCTTGACGGTGATCGGCATGTAAGCGTGGTCCTTTCCGCACAGTTCAGAACACTGACCGAAATAGATGCCTTCCTTGTCAGCCTGGAACCACAGCTCGGCCAGACGACCCGGTACGCCGTCCTGCTTCACGCCAAAGGACGGGATGGTCCAAGAGTGGATCACGTCCGACGCAGTCACCTGCATAACGATGATCTTACCGACCGGCACAACAACGGCCGTATCGGTGGCCAGCAGCCACTCATCATCGCTGTAACCGGAATCGGCCAGCTTAGCGCGCATCGCATCATCCAGAACGAACGGCGTTACGTCGGCATCCGCCGGGCGGGCACCTTCGTCCAGAGTTGCGGGGTGACCCAGCAGATAGCTGTCGAACGCAAAATCGTGATCAACATATTCGTAGGTCCAGTACCACTGGTTGCCCACCACTTTGATTACCACGTCACCTTCGGGAATTTCCTGCTGTTTGAACAGAACCGGAAGTGAGAACGCACCGATAAAGACCAGAACCAGGATCGGCCCCAGGGTCCAAGCAATTTCAACCGGGGTATAGTGCGAGAATCGCGCCGGTGTCGGGTTTGCGCGCTGATTGTAACGCATGATGCAGTAGACCAGTAGACCCGCGACCAGCAGACAGATGACGGTGATGATCACCAGAATCATCGCGTCCAGTCTGTGAATCCCCACGGCAAGGTCTGTAGCTGCAGGCTGGAAATTTACACCGCCGGCAACCGGCTTGCCAATAATCTCAAGCTCCTGAGCCATGGCGGGAAGGCTGGAGAGGGCTGTTGCAAGCCCGGAAAGCATCAAAGCGTTCTTCATTTTCTGTCCTGATCGTCTGATCTTAGCTTCTCTGGCGAAAAGGTGTGAATCAGTCGCACCTCTCCCGTTGTCTTTGGCCGCGTTAAAAACCATATTCCGGCGGGTAGATAAAGCAAAATGCTTGCGTCAAACAGACGCTATTTTTGATCTGGATCAAACCGGAAAGGTCCCAACCGATGCCCAACGACCCGTTTCGCCCGTTTGAAAGCGTTCTTCCGCAGGACGAAGCGCTTGCAGTTTTGCAGTCGGCCACCGCCGGGGCCGTGGATGGTGAGCTGTTTGTCGAGCGGCGAAAATCCGAGTCTCTGGTCTTTGACGACGGGCGTTTGAAGACGGCGTCCTATGATGCTTCCGAAGGATTCGGCCTGCGTGCTGTGCAAGGTGAGGTGGCGGGCTATGCACATTCCACCGATGTTTCGATCCCGGCGCTGAAACGGGCCGCCGAAACCGCGCGTCTGGCGGTAGGCGACGGCGGCGGCACCTTGGCCGAGGCGCCCCGCGCCACCAACACGCGACTTTATACTGACGAAGATCCGATCGAATCCGCTAGCTTTCCGGTGAAAATCGAGACCATGCGCGAGATCGACGCCTTTTCCCGCGACTTGGATCCGCGCGTCGTACAGGTCAGCGCAACCATCGCCGCCGCTGTGCAAGAGGTCGAGATTCTGCGCCCCGACGGCGTTCTGGTGCGCGATGTGCGCCCGATGACCCGCCTGAACATCTCGGTCATCGTCGAACAAAATGGTCGCCGCGAAAGCGGCTCGGCCGGGGGGGGCGGACGCGTTGGTCTGGATGGCCTTATCGACCCGACAGACTGGCAGGACAAAGCACGCGAGGCGCTGCGGATCGCCTTGGTCAATCTGGACGCCATCCCTGCCCCGGCGGGCGTGATGGAGGTGGCCCTGGGCCCCGGCTGGCCCGGTATCTTGCTGCACGAGGCCATCGGACACGGGCTGGAAGGCGACTTTAACCGCAAGGGCAGCTCGGCCTTCGCGGGCCTGATGGGACAGCAGATCGCGTCAAAAGGCGTCACCGTCGTGGATGACGGCACGATTGCCGACCGACGCGGATCGATCACTGTAGATGACGAAGGCACGCCCAGTTCGCGGACAGTGCTGATCGAGGATGGCGTTCTGACTGGTTATATGCAGGACCGTCAGAATGCGCGTTTGATGAATGTTGCGCCCACCGGAAACGGGCGGCGGCAAAGCTATGCGCACAAGCCCATGCCACGAATGACCAATACGGTGATGTTGGGCGGCAACGCCGATCCTGCTTCGCTTGTGGCCGATATCAAAGACGGTATCTGGGCCGTGGGCTTTGGTGGTGGGCAGGTGGATATCACCAACGGCAAGTTCGTGTTTTCCTGCACCGAGGCGTACCGCGTTGAAAACGGCAAGATTGGCGCCCCGGTCAAGGGTGCAACCCTGATCGGCGACGGACCCTCCGCCCTGAACCGCATCCGGGGATTGGGCAATGATATGGCGCTTGATCCGGGTATGGGCACCTGTGGGAAAGACGGCCAATGGGTGCCGGTAGGTGTCGGCCAGCCAACCGTTCTGATGGACGGCCTGACCGTCGGCGGATCTGCTGCCTGACACAGAATCGGTCACCGGCAAGGTTAACGCCACGTGTGGACAATCAATCGATATTGATGCCTGTCTGAGAATTTCCATCGGGCAGGCAGTTTATTTTCCTGTTTGTTATCTGACGGTTACACCAAACACGCTATCAATTCTGGGAAATTTTCTGAATAATTTGACAAGATTTACAAGCTGTTAACCCCCTCAGTCGTAAACCAGTTCTGCAATCAGGCGGAGCAACGGATGACCGAAGAGCAGCTTTCTTCCTATCACCCCACACTCCCACCCACCACGGAAGAGGACCGGTTCTCCTGGCTTCGTCTGTTGCGCTCGCGCAAGGTCGGCCCGGCGACGTTTCGTCGGCTGCTGCGCGAACATGGCTCAGCGCAGAACGCGCTGGCCGCGCTGCCTGAAATGGCACGTGCCGCCGGAATTAAAGGGTATGAAATTTGCCCGCCTGGCGTGATTGAGGCGGAGCTCAAGGCCGCAAAAGCCGCAAACGCGCGGCTATTGTGCCTTGGGTCCGCTGATTTCCCCACTGCCCTGAACGATTTGTCCGATGCCCCACCGATGCTTTGGGCCATTGGCGACGTATCCGTGTTGCGCAAGCCCTCAATTGCGATGGTCGGTGCGCGCAATTGCTCGTCTTTAGGGGCGCGGATGGCGCGTGGCCTGGCAACCGACCTCGGAAAACAGGGATATGTCGTGGTCTCGGGCCTGGCCCGCGGGATTGACACCTCGGCGCATTTGGCGGCGCTGAATACTGGCACGGTGGCGGTCATGGCCGGCGGCGTAGATGTGATTTATCCTGCGGAAAACACCGATCTGGCAAGGGACATCGCCCAATCTGGCCTGCGCCTGTCGGAACAGCCCATGGGCGTGACACCGCAAGCACGGCACTTTCCCCGTCGTAACCGCATTATCTCGGGCCTGGCACAGGCTGTTGTGGTGGTTGAAGCGGCAGCAAAATCCGGCAGCCTGATCACCGCACGCGACGCGCTGGATCAAGGGCGCGAGGTTCTGGCAGTACCCGGCCATCCTTTCGATGCCCGCGCCGCCGGTTGCAATCTGCTGATCCGCGACGGGGCCACTCTGGTGCGGTCCGCCGAAGACGTTATCGAAGCGTTGCCAGAACAACAGTCCGAATTATTCGAGACCACAGTTCCCGAAATGACACCCGAACCCGTCGCCTCGGGTGCCGCCCTTCATCGCGAAATTCTGGCTCGGCTTGGTCCTTCGCCCATCGCCGAGGACCAGTTGATCCGCGACATCGCAGCCACGGCAGGCGAGATTGGTCCGGCGCTGGTTGATCTGGAATTGGACGGGCGCATCCAACGTCAGCCCGGTGGGTTGCTGTCACTAACGGCCTGAGCAAGCGTCTCACGCCCCGCGCTGATTTTTTGAAAGCTATCGCGCTGAAATCGCCGTAAAATTCACGTATTTAAAGGAACGCATTGACAATTCGCTCTTGCCCTACACATCTTGCACGATCATAGAAGGCGCCCAATCCGTCGAGCGAGGTTTCCCCTTAAATGCCTGTTGTTGTTGTAGAATCCCCGGCCAAAGCCAAAACAATCAACAAATACCTTGGCCCTGATTACACTGTCCTGGCATCTTATGGTCATGTTCGCGACCTGCCCCCCAAGGACGGTTCCGTCGACCCCGAGCATGAATTTGAGATGAAATGGGAGGTCGGCAACGACAGCCGTAAACATGTCAAAGCCATCGCCGACGCGCTGAAGGAAGACAATGCCCTGATCCTTGCCACTGACCCCGATCGTGAGGGTGAGGCGATCAGCTGGCACTTGCAAGAGGCGCTGACCAAACGCCGTTCGATCAAAAAGGATACGCCCGTCAGCCGCGTGACCTTCAACGCCATCACCAAAGACGCGGTGACCGAGGCGATGCAGAACCCGCGTGAGGTCGATATGCCGTTGGTCGAGGCGTATCTGGCCCGCCGCGCGCTGGACTATCTGGTCGGGTTCAACCTGTCTCCGGTTTTGTGGCGTAAACTGCCCGGCGCGAAATCGGCAGGACGTGTGCAATCGGTCTGTCTGCGCCTGATCGTCGAGCGCGAGATGGAGATCGAAGCGTTCAAACCTGTCGAATACTGGTCGGTACGTGCCCTGTTTGAAACGCCACGCGGTCAGACCTATGAGGCACGCTTGGTCACTCTGGCGGGCAAAAAGCTGGACAAGCACGACTTGGCCAATGCCACTCAGGCGGAACTGGCGGTTCAGGCGATCACCAGCCGCGCGCTCAGCGTTACTTCGGTCGAAGCCAAGCCCGCCGCGCGCAACCCCAGCGCACCGTTCATGACCTCGACCCTGCAACAAGAGGCCAGCCGCAAGTTTGGCATGGGTGCCCGCCATGCCATGCAGGTGGCGCAGCGGCTGTATGAGGCGGGTTACATCACTTATATGCGGACCGATGGTATCGATATGGCGCCCGAAGCCGTGGCCGCCACCCGCGATACAATTGCCGACCGGTATGGCGCGGAATATGTGCCGGACAGCCCACGCATGTATAAGAACAAGGCCAAGAACGCACAGGAAGCGCACGAGTGTATCCGCCCAACGGACATGGCGCGGGATGCCAAGGCACTGAAGGTGACGGATGAGGATCAGCGCAAGCTGTATGACTTGATCTGGAAGCGCACCATCGCCTGTCAAATGGCCGCCGCGCGTCTGGAAAGAACAACGGTTGAGGTTGGCAGCGCCGACGGCCAGGTTGGCCTGCGTGCCACCGGTCAGGTGGTGCTGTTTGACGGCTTCATGCGCGTGTATGAAGAGGGTCGCGATGATGTGGCCGATGACGACGAAAAGCGCCTGCCGCAGATCATGCAGGGTGATCCAGCACCGTTTGCCAAGACATCGCTGAAGGATCAGTTCACCAAGGCTGAGGACAAGGCCGCCATCCTGTCCGACAACGAATCCGTTCTGGCCCTGCAACACCACACCCAGCCGCCGCCGCGCTATACCGAGGCCACCTTGGTCAAGCGGATGGAAGAGCTGGGGATCGGGCGCCCCTCGACCTATGCCTCGATCGTGACCACGATTCAGGACAGGGAATATGTACGCAAGGACAAGAACCGTCTGATCCCCGAAGAAAAAGGCCGGATCGTAACGATCTTTCTGCTGAATTTCTTCCGACAATATGTTGGCTATGAGTTCACCGCCAATCTGGAGGAACAGCTGGATGATGTCAGTGCTGGGGACCGCGACTATAAGGACTTGTTGGGCAAGTTCTGGCGCGATTTCTCGGCCGCCATTGGCGAGACATCGGAATTGCGTATTTCCGAGGTGTTGGACAAGTTGGACGAGGCACTGGCGCCGCAATTGTACCCCTCGCGCGAGGATGGTTCTGATCCGCGCGTCTGCCCGAAATGCGGCGTGGGCCAGTTGCACCTGAAAACCTCGCGCACCGGCGGGTTTGTGGGCTGCGGCAACTACCCCGAATGCACCTATACCCGCCCCATCGCGGGCGAAGGGGCCGAAGGCGACGAGCGTCTGCTGGGTGAGGATGCAGGTGATGAGATCTGGCTGAAATCCGGCCGGTTCGGTCCTTACGTTCAGCGCGGCGAACCCACGCCCGAGAACAAGAAGCCGCCGCGCGCGTCCCTGCCCCGCGGGTGGAGCAAGGATGACATGGATCTGGACAAGGCGCTGACGTTGCTGTCCCTGCCCCGCCAGATCGGCGAACACCCCGAGGGCGGTATGATCAGCTCGAATTTTGGGCGGTTTGGACCGTATCTGATGCACCAATTGCCCGAGGAAGCAAAACCGGTCTATGCCAACCTCAAAGACCCCAACGATGTGTTCGAGATCGGTATGAACCGCGCAGTTGAAATGCTGGCCGAGAAGCGCGCCAATCCGGGGCGCGGGCGCAGGGCCGCTGCCAAACCGCTCAAAGAGCTGGGCGAGCACCCCGATGGCGGCGCAATGCAGGTTCTTGATGGGCGGTATGGGCCATACGTGAAGTGGGAAAAGGTCAATGCCACCATTCCCAAGGATATCAAGCCCGAAGACGTGACGCAGGAAATGGCCATTGAGCTGGTCAATGAGCGGGCTGCCAAGAAGGGCACCAAGAAAAAGGCCGCACCCAAGAAAAAAGCGGCAGCCAAGAAAACAACCAAGAAGGCGGCCACCTAAGGGTGGCTAGGTAGAAATACCACCACCCCCTTGGATTCGTTGACTTCCCCGTGACGTGGCGGCACAACCTGCCCATCACCAAGTCATTGGGGGAGTTTTCCATGAAGAAAGTCTATGCCAATGCCACCGAAGCGCTTGATGGGGTGTTGTCGGATGGCATGATGATCGCAGCAGGCGGGTTCGGCCTGTGCGGTATTCCTGAATTGCTGTTGGAGGCGATCAAGGAGTCGGGCGCTCAGGACCTGACCTTTGCCTCGAACAATGCGGGCGTCGATGATTTCGGCATCGGCATCTTGCTGCAAACCAAGCAGGTCAAAAAGATGATCAGCTCATATGTTGGCGAGAACGCGGAATTCATGCGTCAGTACCTGGCGGGTGAGTTGGAATTGGAATTCAACCCGCAAGGCACTCTGGCTGAGCGTATGCGTGCCGGTGGTGCAGGAATCCCCGGCTTCTATACCAAGACAGGTGTGGGCACCGTGATCGCTGAGGGTAAGGAGCATAAGGACTTCAACGGCGAAACCTATATCATGGAAGAAGGCATCTTTGCCGATCTGGCCATCGTCAAGGCATGGAAGGCCGACGACACCGGCAACCTGATCTTTCGCAAGACCGCCCGCAACTTTAACGTGCCCGCAGCGACCTGCGGCAAGGTCTGCATCGCCGAAGTCGAAGAGATCGTGCCACGCGGTTCGCTGGATCCCGACCAGATCCACTTGCCCGGCATCTACGTGAACCGGATCATTCAGGGCGATCACGAAAAACGCATCGAACAGCGCACCACCCGCAAGAAGGAGGAAGCATAATGCCCTGGGACCGCAATCAAATGGCCGCCCGCGCGGCGCAGGAGCTGGAAGACGGCATGTATGTGAACCTCGGCATCGGGATTCCGACGCTGGTGGCGAACTATGTGGGTGATAAGGACATCACTCTACAATCCGAGAACGGCATGCTGGGCATGGGCCCCTTCCCGTTCGAAGGTGAAGAAGACCCCGACCTGATCAACGCAGGAAAACAGACGATCACTGAATTGTCGCGCACGTCCTATTTCGACAGCGCCACATCCTTTGCCATGATCCGGGGCGGCAAGATTGCTGCAGCGGTTCTGGGCGCTATGGAGGTTGATGAGGAAGGTGATCTGGCCAACTGGATGATTCCAGGCGTTCTGGTCAAAGGCATGGGCGGCGCGATGGATCTTGTCGCCGGTGTTGGCCGCGTGATCGTTGTGATGGATCACACTAACAAGCACGGCAAGTCCAAGCTACTGAAGAAATGCACCCTGCCCCTGACCGGAAAACAGGTAGTGGATCGCATCATTACCAATCTGGGTGTTCTGGACGTGGTTGAAGGCGGCCTGAAGATCGTCGAAATTGCCGAAGGTGTAACCGAAGACGAGATTCGCGCCGCCACCGAGGCCAAGATCGTCAACTAATCCACTAGATTGAAAAGGCCCGCCAGTTCTGGCGGGCCTTTTCAATTCAATGTCTGGAACACACAGCCATCCGAAATCAGCTCGGGCGGGGTTGAACAAAGGGCCTTGGCGATCTGAAAAGCCGCAAGGACTTTGGGCACGTAATCCCGCGTCTCGGCATAAGGGGGAACTCCACTGTGCTTGCGCACAGCACCTTCACCCGCATTATATCCGGCCAGCACTAGGATCGGATCATTTCCAAATTCTTCCATCAACCAGTTCAGGTATTTGACACCGCCCGAGATATTCTGAGACGGCTGCAAGCTGTCCTTAACACCAAATCGTTTGGCGGTGGCTGGCATCAACTGCATCAACCCCTGCGCCCCGGCTGAGCTGACCGCATTCTCACGACCTGCAGATTCAACCGAAATCACGGCCAGCACCAAAGCCGGCGATACATTTGTTCCTACGGTTGAGCGCAGAATCTCGATCCCTTGTTGTTGCGCAATGTTCTGGAGCGTCTGCAAACGCGGTGAGGCCACATTGGTCGCGGCCAGCGCGTTTATGGCTGCATCCAACCGCCAAGCTCCTGCTTCGGCCAAAGCAGGTGAGATTTTATCCCAGAAAGCCTTGTAAGACCCGACCGGTTTGTTTTGCGATCCAGTCCCTGGAACACTTGGGGGTACAACCTTGGCGCGTTTGACGATCTCAGGAATAACGAGCTCGGCCCCGGTGCTGGGCGCGAAGGGCGCCGATGCATGTTCTTCGGGCGAAATCTGAACAGTTATCTTGGGTCGCGTCCCCGGTTTGGGGGGCTTTACTCTTTTATATACGCCCCTGGGCTCAACTTCATTCGCGATAGCGGGCAAGGGCCCTGACATCATCAAAGCCAACGTGCCGGCGCAGATCATTGCGTCCCGGAGTTTCATTTTGCCTGCCTCATGTTTTTTCTTTTACGGGATTTGAACCGCGAATCCCGTTGTAAAGCCAGAGAAACACGTCGAAATGGGGCAATTTCGCCTCATTTGGCGCAATTTTGCATCGGCAACACAGAACACCCCAATCGGTAACGAACTTTTATTTGTTTATTTTCAATAGCTTGAATAAAAAACTACCAAAAAGTTAAGCGGAAAAGAAAAAAAATGGTGTTTAGCCCAATTCCTGCCACGCCTGACAGGCAATCATAGTGCCATACCGAGACGGTCGGGAGCGGACTGAGAGAGAAAGCTCTGATAGACCCCGAGGTTTATTTGACTTTTGATCCTTTAGGAGGGACGTAACATGATCAAGTTCATCAAGAACTTCCGCAAAGACGAAGACGGCGCCGTAACAGTTGACTGGGTCGTTCTGACTGCAGCTATCGTTGGCCTGGCCGCAGTTGCTTACAGCGCGATCGGTGATGGCACCGCAGCTCTGTCGGGCAAAATCGGTACCGAAATCAACGGCACCACGGTTGAAGACATCAAAACCAAGTTCGGCACGACGACCTCCGGCGGCTAATAGAAACGCCGGTAGAGATTTATATGGTGGGGCCATGCTTGCTTAGGCTTGGCCCCTCTTTTTATGCAATATCCCTAAAGTGGTACTCCTATGCTGAAGAGACTTGCAAAATTTTCTCACCAAGAGGATGGGGCCGTAACGGTTGATTGGGTCGTGCTGACAGCCATGCTGGTTGGCTTTGGCTCTTTCATCGGTCTTTACATCGCAGATCCTGTGCAAAACCTGGACGCAAAAAATGGTGCCGCAGTCTCTGCGGTTGAGGTTCAAGACATACGCACAAAATTTTCCGCCACCAGCCCCTGATGCGGAAACGCCTCAGAATGAGTGCGGAATTACAATCACGAAATTAATCGAGATTGTCCCCCTTTTCGACACAATTTAACATTACGAAGAAATGGACTTCGTCGTAATGTCGCGGCGAACAAACCGATATAGAACAATACGAGGGGACGTGAATGCGTGCAGTATTTGGACTTGTCCTGATTGTCGGGGTGGCTTTGGCCGGAGGCGCCGTCTATTTGGCGCGCGACTACATCGCACAGCATCAGGACCAACTCGCCCGAGAACGCCTGGCCGCGCAACAAGCGTTGGAAAATGCCGCCCTAGAAGGGACCACTGGCGTTCTTGTATCCAACCGAGCCATGAAATACGGAGAGCGCCTGACCAAGGAAGACGTTCGTGTCGTCAACTGGCCTGACGAAGCAATCCCGGAAGGCAGCTTCGTGGACATGGCCGTTTTGTTTCCTGAAGACGCTAAGGGAGACCGATTCGTCCTGAGAGCGATGGAAAAAGACGAGGCCCTCATGGAGGTCAAAGTTACCAATCCTGGGGAGGCCGCAGGTCTGACCTCACGGATAGAAAAAGGTAAACGCGCTTTTGCGATCAGCGTTGATGTTGCGTCTGGTGTTTCTGGCTTTTTGCGCCCTGGTGATAGTGTAGATGTGTATTGGACCGGAACCGTTAACAGCAACCTTCAGGCTGGAGTCGGCGAAATCACCCGCCTGATTCAGACCAACATCGAATTGGTCGCGATTGACCAGTCAGCGGGATCAGATCTGACGGGCACAACAATTGCGCGTACTGTGACAGTAGCCGCCACCCCAGAAGAAATCGCGGCTTTGGCCCAAGCACAGAACACAGGTCGCTTGTCATTGGCCTTAGTTGGGGTGCAGGACGACACAATCGCAAGTGCGGTTGAAGTGGACCAGCGAAAACTGTTGGGAATCAAAGAAGCAGCCCCCGCCCCGGTTCAGGCTGAAGAACGGAAATGCTACACGAGAGTTCGACGTAGCGGAGAAATTGTGCAAACCGAAATTCCTTGCACAAACTGACGTTAAATCAGAGATTTACCAATACAAGCCGCGCCAACTGCGCGGCTTGTTTCGTTATGCATGTTGCGCATTGTCCACATAAGGAAAATTCCAGAAACCCTTGATTATTGCAATAAATTCGTAATTCGCGCAGTGTTACCTGACATAGGGCATAGACCCAAAAAACGAGGCGTGATCGGAGAGGCAGGTCACATGACAATACGTACTTGGATCAGCGCAACCCTTATGGGGTTGGCGCTTATAGTTGGTCCGGTCGGCCATACGGCCTGGGCTGAAACTTTGCGCGTGGTAAAGAATGGTTCAGCGGAAACGCTGGACGTTCCGATGAACCGCGCAATTGTGGTGGAAAGCGAAGAACCTTTCGCCGAACTTAGCATTGCTAATGCCGGCATCGCCGATATCTCGTCGCTTTCGGATCGCACTATTTATGTGCTGGGTAAGGCACCGGGTCTGACTACGCTGACCCTGTTTGACGGCGCGGGTAACCTGCTGGCAAATGTTCGGGTTCGCGTATCGCCGGATGTATCTGAATTCAAAGAGCGTTTGGTTCAGATTTTGCCAGGTGAACAGATCGAAGTGCGCACAGCCAATGATGGCATCGTCCTTTCGGGAACGGTTTCCAGCGGCGCAAAACTGGCGCGGGCACTGGAACTGGCCGAGCGTTACGCGCCCGAGCGTGTCTCGAACCTGATGTCAGTTGGGGGCGTACAGCAAGTCATGCTGAAAGTACGCTTTGCCGAGATGAACCGCTCGGTGGCCAAAAGCCTGACCGCTTCGCTGGGCTTCGGCGGCGGTGACGTGACAGGTGGTTTCAACACCCTCAACAATGCGGGTGCTCTGGCCAACGCACTGAACGACAACATCCCCATACTTCAAACAAATACAGGCGCCATCCTGTTCGGCTTTGGGGCCGGATCGACGCAGGTGCGTTTGCTGCTTGAAGCATTGGAGGCCAAAGGTCTTGCCCGCAGTCTGGCAGAGCCAAACCTGTCTGCCCTGTCGGGTCAGGAAGCAACCTTCCTTGCCGGCGGTGAAGTTCCCATTCCGGTGCCGCAAGAAGATGGTGTTATTGCCATTGAGTACAAGACGTTCGGCGTTGAAATCGACTTTATTCCACGCGTTGTGGATGGCGATCTGATCAATCTTGAGCTTGCCGCCGCCGTGTCCAGCATTGACACCAGTTCAGACTTTACTATCCAAGGCGATACAGTTCCTAGCTTTGTCACTCGTCAGACCAGCACGACGGTTGAATTGCGAGATGGTGAGAGCTTCGCAATCGCGGGGTTGATTCAAGATGACTTTGCAGACCTGAACAGCCAAGTTCCCTGGGTCGGTGATATTCCGGTGCTGGGAGCGTTGTTCCGCTCTGCGGAATACCAGCGCCAACAAAGCGAACTGGTTATCATAATCACTGCGCATCTGGTTTCGCCGACACGTGGTGAAGCGCTGGCATTGCCAACAGATCGGGTCAAGCCGCCCAGCGAATTTGATCTGTTCGTGAACGGCAAAGTCGGTCGTACAACGCGCCCGGGTGCCGGCGCAGCCTCGGAAGTGGCCAAGCAGGACTTTGGCAGCTCCTACGGCTACGTTCTGGATTGATAGGAGGATAGGACCAATGCAGAAGTGGATAATCACACTGGGTCTTTCGGTTGCTGTCGCCGCTTGCACGCGTGAAGCCGGGTATGAAGTTGATCAAGGTGCTTTCGGGAATGCGACCCTGAACAACACCCAGGTCATGAACGGCGAACTGACCTATGCCCAAATCCTGGGTCAGCGGTTCGCGGCCGAGGTTCCGACGCAGATCAACTTTGCCTTTGACAGCGCAAAGCTGGACGAAACGGCTCAGCGGGTTCTGTTGCGGCAGGCTGCTTGGATCAAACAGTTCCCCGAAGCGCGGTTCCGGGTCTATGGCCATACCGACGCCGTCGGTTCGACTGGTTACAACAAGGCACTGGGCCAGCGACGCGCCAATGCGGCGGTTGCCTTCCTGACACAGCAGGGCATCTCGCGCTCACGTCTTGAGGCTGTCGTTTCCTTCGGCAAGTCACGCCCGTTGATCGATACCCCGAATCGCGATCGGCGCAACCGCCGCACCGTGACCGAGGTTTCGGGCTTTGTGGATCGCAACCCGCTGGTTCTGGACGGCAAGTATGCCGCCATCGTCTATCGCGAATATGTACAAAGCGCGACGTACGAGGCGCAACTGCGTAGCCAGACACGAGTTGGCGATACAACCGAACAATAAGTCGGATTTGGGCGACATCGTCGCCCATTTCCCTACAATTGGTTCTTTTGCGCCTAAATCTTGCCTAAGTTCCAAGCCAAATTTTCAACAATTAGGTGACCTGCGGCCAAATCTGGCCGCGACGGGGCAAGAGCGAACCAGACAGAATCCTCGGGTTCTCTGGGTTGGTCGGCTCTCGCGACAAGGATTGTGTTAATGACGAGCGCATCGCCACAAGATGATAAAAACGCCATTCTGGCCTGCACCATCAGCCGTGACGTCCAGAATTTCGACCTTCTGATCGAAGATATGGAGGTTGCACTGGGAGAACGATGGGGTGATCTCGGTTTTGCCGAAGCTCTGGCATTCTTCAGCCAACCTGATGCCGATTCTTTGGAGTTTGTCGCCTTGGCGATTGACGGCGAAGATGAGGACAACTTGTCCTTGATGGGTGAGATCATCACGCGAGCCAAAGAAAAGAAGATAAAAATCGTCCTAATCGCCGAAGACGTCACTCCGGCGTCTCTGCACCAACTGTTGCGCAAAGGCGCGGACGAGTTCGTCCCCTACCCTCTGCCCGAAGGCGAATTGCAGGAAGCTATCGCCCGGATGAACCAGCCCGATCCAGTTGCAGTACAGCAGGCCGCTGCACCTTTGGCGCAAGGTGAATCGAAAGAAGGGGCCCTCTTTGTGGTCCACGGACTTGCCGGAGGCGTCGGTTCCACCACTATGGCAGTCAATCTGGCCTGGGAATTGGCCACCGTATCGGACAAAGACGCGCCATCAGTCTGTCTGTTGGATCTGGATCTGCAATTCGGCACAGTTTCGACCTATCTGGATTTACCACGGCGCGAAACTGTCTTTGAAATGCTTTCGGACACATCGCTGATGGATGACGACGTATTTTCTCAAGCGTTGCAAACCTATGAAGAGAAACTGCAGGTTCTGACAGCGCCATCGGACATGGTGCCGCTGGATCTGATCACACCCGAAGATATTCAGCGCGTGATCGAAACGGCTCGTCGGAACTTTGATTATGTGATCGTGGACATGCCCTCGACGCTGGTTCACTGGTCTGAAACCGTTCTTCAGGCCGCACATGTGTATTTCGCCATGATTGAACTGGACATGCGCTCGGCTCAGAACGCGCTGCGCCTGAAACGTGCGCTGCAGGCCGAGGAACTGCCTTTCAACAAATTGCGCTTTGCTCTGAATCGGGCGCCGAAATTTACCGATCTGAACGGCAAAAGCCGGGTCAAACGGATGGGTGAAAGCCTGGGTATCTCCATTGACCTGCAATTGCCGGATGGCGGCAAGCCGGTCATGCAGAGTGGCGACCACGGACAACCGCTGGCCAATGCAGCCGCCAAGAATCCGCTGCGTCGCGAAATCGCGAAGCTTGCGAAATCGCTTCATAGTTTGGGCAGCAGCGACGCTGAGGCCGCGTAACCAGTACTAAAGGGAGAGAGCCGCCGTGTTTTCACGTTACAAGAAACAGCCCGAAGCGCAGCCGGTTCAAACTCCGGCCGCGACACCTGAACCTGTTGCGGAAAAAAAGCCCACAGCTAATGCCGTCGCTCGACGGCCCGTGCAGAAAAAGGCGGCCGAACCGGTGGCCGGAGATCGCGATCGCAAGCGCAAGGAACGCCTTGGCGAGATCAAGATCGAACTGCATCGCGAACTGTTGGAAAACCTGAACCTAGCGGCGCTCGAAAATGCAGGCGAATCCGAATTGCGCGCGGAAATCAGCTCGATTGTCAGCGAAATTTTGGAAACCCGGAACATTGTTCTGAACCGCGAGGACCGCTCGCAGTTGAACAAGGAACTGTATGACGAAGTGACGGGTCTTGGCCCGCTTGAGACCTTGCTGCAGGACGATACCGTCAACGATATTCTGGTCAACGGTCCGCAACAGATCTTTGTGGAACGCGACGGTAGGCTGGAAATCAGCGACATCACCTTTAAAGACGAAAAGCACCTGATGCGGATCATCGACAAGATCGTGTCCGCTGTGGGACGTCGTGTCGATGAATCCAACCCTTACGTTGACGCTCGCTTGGCTGATGGTTCGCGTTTTAATGCGATGGTGCCGCCGATTGCGGTGGATGGATCGCTGGTCTCAATTCGTAAGTTCAAAAAAGACAAGCTGGGCATCGATGACCTGGTGAATTTCGGTGCCTTTACCGAAGAAATGGCCGCTTATCTTCAGGCCGCCGTGTCAACCCGTCTGAACATCATCGTTTCAGGTGGTACGGGTTCGGGTAAAACCACCACGCTGAACGCCTTGTCCAGTTTCATCGATGACGCAGAACGCATCCTGACAATCGAGGATACGGCGGAACTTCAGCTACAACAGACCCATGTGGGTCGGATGGAAAGCCGTCCGCCAAACGTCGAAGGCAAAGGTGAGGTCAGCCCGCGCGACTGTTTGAAAAACGCCCTGCGTATGCGTCCTGACCGCATCATCGTGGGTGAGACGCGTGGCGCCGAGGTGATCGACATGTTGCAGGCCATGAACACCGGCCACGACGGTTCGATGACCACGATCCACGCCAACTCGGCGCGCGACGGGATTTCGCGCCTGGAAAACATGATCGCGATGGCCGGTATCGAAATGCCAATCAAAGCGGTAAGAAGCCAGATTTCGTCAGCTGTGAACCTGATCGTGCAGGCCAGCCGTTTGCAGGATGGTTCGCGTCGGATGACCTCAATCACCGAGATTACAGGCATGGAAGGCGATGTGATCTCGATGCAGGAAATCTTTAAATTTCAACGTGTTGGACTAACACCGGACAACAAAATCATCGGTCACTTCACAGCGACCGGCGTGCGCAGTCACTATTCTGAGCGCTTCCGCCTGTGGGGCTTTGACCTGCCCGCTTCGGTCTATGAACCAACGAATATGTAGGAGATCTGGCAATGCAACTGCCTGTTGAGGCGCTCATCTATGTCGTGATCTTCGTCGCGGTGTTCGCCCTAGTCGAAGGCATCTATCTGGTGGCTTTCGGCAAATCCATCAGCCTGAACAGCCGTGTAAACCGGCGTCTGGATATGCTCGACAAAGGTGTCGGGCGGGAACAAGTGCTGGAACAGCTGCGCAAGGAAATGCAGCAGCATATGAAAACGCAGAGCATCCCGCTCTATTCGCTGTTGGCTGACAAAGCGCAGAAGGCAGCTATTGCCTTCACCCCGAAACAACTGATCATGGTCATGATCCTTTTGTCAGGCTTTGCTTTCGTCGGCCTGAGCGTCGGCACCGCAACGGAAATGGTTCTGCGGGTGGCATTGTCGGTCTTTATCGGTGTTGGCGGTGTCTACACCTGGGTGAGCCGGAAGGCCGGTAAACGCATGGGCATGATGGAAGAGCAACTGCCTGACGCGGTTGAATTGATGGTCCGATCCCTGCGCGTGGGCAACCCATTTGTGTCGTCTATTCAGATTGTCGCAAACGAAGTACAGGACCCACTGGGAACCGAGTTCGGTGTCATTGCCGACGAATGCGCATATGGCCGGGACGTGGGTGAGGCGCTGAGTGATCTGGCTGAACGTCTGGACATGCAGGACCTTCGCTTTCTGGCGGTGGCCGTGGGTATCCAACAACAGTCAGGCGGTAACCTTGCTGAAATTCTGGCTGGTCTGGCCAAGGTGATCCGCGCCCGTTTCCGCCTGTTCCGGCGTGTAAAGGCGATCACCGCCGAGGCAAAATGGTCCGGCAAGTTTCTGTCAGGGTTTCCCCTTTTCTGCCTGCTGTTCATCATGGTGACAGATCCCAATTACTATGACGACGTGGTTGATCATCCCCTGTTCATCCCGGCCTGTTTCTTCGTGGGCATCATGCTGACGGTGAACCTGATCGTGATGCGCGTTCTTACCAACATCAAGGTCTGAGGGAATCGCAATGGAAGTTCTGGCCCCAATCAACGACCTGATCAAACAGTACCTTGGCGAATTCGGTCCACTTATCGTGATCGGCGTTTTGGGTCTGGCGATGATCTTAATCGCTGTCACTCTGATGCTGAACCAACCAGAGGACCCTCTGAAAAAGCTGCAAAAATCCACTGCCGCACCAAAACACGATAAGAAATCCAAAAAGGACAAGCTTCGCAACACCAGCCGCAACGAGCAGCTTGAAAAGTTCGCGACATTCCTTGAGCCGCAAAACGAAGCCGAACTGTCGGCAATGCAGCTAAAGCTGCGGCAAGCCGGATATCATTCAAAGGATGCTGTGCGGTTCTTCCACTTTGCACAATTTGCGCTGGGTATTATCGGCATTCTGGTCGGCGTCATGTTGGTTACCGTACTGTCGGGTGGCCAGGAATTCACCGGTCAACAGATGGCTCTTAGGGTTCTGATTCCGGCAGGTGCAGGATATTTTCTGCCGCGCTACTGGATCACCCGGCGTGTTGCCGAACGTAATGAAGCAATTGTCGCCGGTTTTCCCGATACGCTGGACCTTATGCTGGTCTGCGTCGAGGCCGGACAATCTCTGGATCAAGCCATTGTACGGGTTGCGCGTGAGATGAAGGCCTCCTACCCCGATATCGCGCAAGAGTTCGAAATTGTCGCTTATGAATTGAAGGCTGGTAAGGACAAGGACACGGTTTTGCGTGACTTCGGAACCCGCTGCGGCGTGCAAGATGTCAGCTCATTCGTGACCGTCATGATCCAGTCCGCGACGTTCGGCACCTCGATCGCCGAAGCGCTTCGGGTCTACGCTGGCGAAATGCGCGACAAACGGGTCATGCGCGCCGAAGAAGCCGCGAACAAGTTGCCAACCAAGATGACTCTTGCCACAATGATCCTGACGGTGCCGCCTTTGCTGGTTATTCTGGTCGGACCTTCGGCAAAAGGAATCGCTGATTTTGCGGCGGGTAATTAATAACCCAAATTTAGTAGGCTTCAGGCGCATCCACGTCGGTATACGCCACATGCTAAAGGCCGCCATGGTGATCGCCATGGTGGCCTCTTGCACTGAGACAGGGTCGTCAGATGATCTGGACGTCCCCGGAATTGACCCTAAAGGTCAAAGGGTGGACGAAATTACGGTGGGAAACCGGTTGATGGCCGCCGGGGAATACGAGCTGGCGCTGGATTCTTTTGCCCGCGCCGCATTGGATCAGGGGATGACAACACAAATCCTGACGGCGATGGGCACGGCCAATCTGGGACTCAGGCGTCTAGGACAGGCCGAAACCCTACTGCGACGGGCCGTCAAGGACAATCCTGACTGGCCAGTTGCTTGGAACAATCTAGGCGTGGTGCTGGTCGAAAAGGGCGAATATCCCGAGGCCGCGCAGGTTTTCAAGCGGGCCTTTGCGCTGGACAATGGCGAAAGTGACGCAATCCGGGACAATCTGCGCTTAGCGCTCGCAAAAATGGAAAATCCTGTTAATACTACGGCAGAAGAACAAGAATATACGTTGGAGCAGCAAGGCGACGGGCAATTCAAGCTGCGCAAGCTCCCGTAAAACAGGCAAGAGCAGTAAGGGACGCAAAAATGCGCCAACAATTCTTGATTGCGCCAATCGTGATGTGCGGGCTGATCCTTTCTGCCTGCGAAAAAGAAACCGAGGAAGAAAAGGTCGAGCGTACCTATCAGGAGGTCAACGTCATTGACGAGACCAACCTGAACGAGGTCTTGCTGACCGCCGCCGATCCAAATGAGGCGGTCACCTACTTTCAAGGCGCCGCCGCCAAAAATCCGGGTCGGATCGACCTGCAGCGGGGACTGGCGATTTCCTTGTCTCGTGCGAAACGGTCGACCGAAGCCGTCGCCGCCTGGAAAAAGGTGACGACGATGAAAGGTGCCGGAAACGTCGACAAGCTCGAATATGCTGACGCGCTTGTCCGCGCCGGCAATTGGGGGCAGGCCAGATCGGTTCTGGATACCATTCCACCCACTTATGAAACCTTCAAACGGTATCGGCTTGAAGCGGTGGTCGCAGACTCCAAACAGGATTGGAAACGCGCAGACCACTTTTATGAAACCGCGGTCGGCCTGACCACGCGCCCCGGTGGTGTCATGAACAATTGGGGTTATTCCAAGCTGACACGCGGCCAGTTTGCCGAAGCCGAACGCCTGTTTACGGAGGCGATCCGTCAGGACAAATCCCTGTTCACCGCCAAGAACAATCTGGTTCTGGCCCGAGCTGCGCAAGGAAATTACAGCCTGCCGGTTGTCCCCATGACACAGGTGGAACGCGCCAGGCTGCTGAACACGATGGGTATCTCTGCTGTCAAGCAAGGGGATGTGGCGACAGCCAAAAACCTGTTCCGCGAAGCCATCGCCACCCATCCACAGCATTTTGACGAGGCTGTCCGCTCGCTGCGCGCGCTTGAGGATGCCTGATTGATGAGTATTCCCGCGTTTGCTGCGCTGTGGTTTCTTCCGTTTGTTCTGCCGATCTGCTTTTACGTGGCGTTCACAGACTTGCGGGACATGCTGATCAAGAACCACGCCGTTGTTGCGCTGGCCGTCATTTTCGCCATTGTCGGGTTGTTTGTGCTGCCCCCGTGGTCCACCCAGTGGACCTCACTAACGATCTGGTCGTTCTCGGTGACACTTCCCCCTTACGTCTGGCACTTGCTGCATATTGTGACCGTGCTGATTTTGGGCATTCTGTTTAATGCCGCTGGCGTTTTGGGTGCCGGGGATGCCAAGTTCATGGCCGCCGCCTCACCTTTTGTCTGGTCTGGGGATTGGGTTCTGGTGATGTTTATTCTGGCAGCCACCACGCTTGCTGCCTTTGTCACACATCGATTGGCCATGTATACAGCGTTGCGCAACGTTGCGCCAAATTGGGAAAGCTGGAACAGGAAGAAGCACTTTCCAATGGGCCTGCCTCTTGGTGGCAGCCTGGCTATTTACCTGATCTTAGGCACTGTTTACGGCTCGTAAACTATCATTAACGCGCCTTGTCGCCGCCTTGGTACTGCCACAAAGCCGGGCCAGATTTCCCCTAAGCGGCCCTTTTTGGGGCCATTGGCGTGAATACTGGATAGACGGGCGACGCTCATGAATATGCAGACAACTTCGGTAATGGCCCCCCCTGCCCCAAAGGGTTTGGGCGAAATGAGACTGCCCATCGTCATGATGCGCGACATCATGTTGAAAACGATCTTTCGCAAGAATGTAGACACCGTATCCGAGATCGCCGTGGCGATTTGTCTGCCGGGCTCCGTCACGCAGGAACTGATCGACATGGCCCGCGAGCAAAAGCTGATCGAGGCCACCGGCACCCTGAATGCCAACAGCGGCAATGAGATGGGTTATCAGCTGACTGATGCCGGCAAGGCCCGCGCACTGGACGCGTTGAGTCAGTCAGAATATTTTGGCGCCATGCCCGTACCGCTGGACGTCTACCGCGAACAGGTGAAACGCCAGTCGATCCGCAACATTCAGGTGACCCGCGACCAGCTGATTGGCGCAATGGGCCACTTGGTTCTGCCCGACAGCCTGCTGGATCAATTGGGCCCGGCGGTCAGCGCCGGTCGCTCGGTCCTGATGTATGGCCCTCCGGGCAACGGTAAATCCTCGATTTCAAACGGGATTCGCGATGCACTGGGCGATAATGTCTATGTGCCTTTCGCCATCGAATATGCCGGTCAGGTGATTACGGTTTATGACCCGATCGTTCATACTGCGATTGAACAGGAGCCAGACGATCCCAACAGCCTGCGCCGCCGCAAACGGTTCGACACACGCTATGTTCAGTGCGAACGTCCAACCGTGGTTACAGGTGGTGAATTGACGCTGGGTATGCTGGATCTGGTTTATAACCCCACAGCGCGAACCTATCAGGCCCCTTTGCAGTTGAAATCGACCGGCGGTATCTTCATCGTGGACGACCTTGGCCGTCAGCAGGAACCACCGCAGGCCCTGATTAACCGTTGGATTGTTCCGCTGGAAGAGAACAAGGATATCCTTGGCCTGCAGTCGGGTGAAAAGTTCGAAGTTCCCTTCGACACGCTGGTCATCTTCTCGACCAACTTCCACCCGAATGAAATCTTCGACCAAGCGGCCCTGCGCCGGATCTTCTTCAAGATCAAGATCGACGGCCCGAACCAGGAGAACTTCCTGAAAATCTTTGCCATGGTGGCGCGCAAACGCGGCATGCCGCTTGACGAGGCTGCTTTGGTCCATCTGTTGAAGGTTAAATACCCGACCATCAACAATATCTATGCGAATTATCAGCCGATCTTCCTGATCGACCAGATGATCTCGATCTGCGAGTTTGAGGGCATCCCTTATCAGATGAGCCCTGACCTGATCGACCGCGCATGGTCCAACATGTTCGTCAAGGACGAGACTATCGTCAAATAACGCCGTGCCATTTCGGTAAAGGGCCGGGTAATCTGCGCGTATGACGCAGATTCCCGACCGGATCGCATCTTGGTTTGCCGCCAAGGGCTGGTCCATTCACCCCCATCAATACGATATGTTCAACCGGGCCTTGGACCCGGCCACGTTGTTGATCGCGCCGACCGGGGGCGGTAAGACAATGGCCGGGTTTTTGCCGACATTGGCGGAACTTGCAGATGGCACGCATGAGGGGTTGCACACGATTTATGTGTCTCCGCTCAAGGCACTGGCCGCTGATATCCGCCGCAACCTGCGCGGCCCTGCGGATGAGATCGGCCTACCCATTCGGATCGAAGACCGCACCGGCGACACCTCGGCCACGCAGAAAAAGCGGCAGCGTGTAGACCCACCCCATATTTTGCTGACCACCCCTGAAAGCTTGGCCCTGCTGACCTCATACGAGGACGCGCCTCGGATGTTTGCGGGGGTGCAACGAGTGATTGTCGACGAAATCCACGCATTGGCCGAAAGCAAGCGAGGAGATCAGCTGATGCTGGCCTTGGCGCGGCTGCAAACCCTGTGCCCTGACCTGCGCCGGGTCGGTCTTTCAGCTACGGTCGAGGACCCGCAGGCCATCGCGCGCTTTCTGGCCCGGCACCCGGACCCTTGTCAGATTGTGCAGGCCGACCCCGGACCTGATCCGGATATCCGCATGCTGGAAACGCAGGAAATGCCCCCCTGGTCCGGTGGTGGCGCTGCTTATTCGATCCCGGCGGTGCTCGAGCAGATCAAGCAACACAAGACGACGCTGATTTTCCACAACACCCGCGCGCAGGCCGAAATTTTCTTTCACAATCTGTGGCTTGCCAACGATGACGGCCTGCCCATCGGCATTCACCACGGCAGTCTGGACCGGCAGCAACGCGAGCGGGTCGAGGCCGCCATGGTGCGGGGCGACCTGCGCGCCATAGTATGTACCGGCAGCCTGGACCTTGGCATCGATTGGGGTGACGTGGACCTTGTGATCCAAATTGGTGCGCCTAAAAATGTCAAACGATTGGTGCAACGGATCGGGCGGGCAAACCACCGCTACAACGCGCCCTCCAAGGCCCTGCTGGTACCTGCCAACCGCTTTGAGGTGGTGGAATGCGTCGCGGCACTTGAGGCCGCCAGAGCGCATGATCTGGACGGTGAACCGCGCGGCTCTGGCCCCCGCGATGTGCTATGCCAGCATATCTTGATAGCGGCTTCGGCAGGCCCGTTCGACGCCAGCGCGCTTTTTACGGAAATGACCACAGCGGGGCCATACGCGCGTCTGTCACGCGATGAATTCGACGCCTGTCTGGAATTCTGCGCGACCGGAGGTTACGCCCTACGCGCCTATGATCGCTGGCAGCGCTTGCAACAGCGCGCAGACAGACAAATGCAGCTGCGCGACCCGCGCGCAGCGCAGCGTATCCGCATGAACTTGGGCACCATTCAGGACACCGACACGCTGAAGGTACGTTTGAAACGCAACCGCGGAGGCAAACCGCTGGGTGAAGTGGAAGAGGCCTTTGCCGCCTCGCTAACGCCCGGAGATACCTTTCTGATCGGGGGGCAGATTGTCCGCTATGAGGGCCTGCGCGAGATGGTGGTTGAGGTCAGCCGCCGTGCGGACAGAAAACCAAAAGTTGCTGTTTTTGCGGGCACGAA
Organism: Ruegeria sp. CJ9; assembly: GCF_056536625.1. Classification (NCBI taxonomy): domain Bacteria; kingdom Pseudomonadati; phylum Pseudomonadota; class Alphaproteobacteria; order Rhodobacterales; family Roseobacteraceae; genus Ruegeria; species Ruegeria sp. CJ9. Next base: position 2,556 of record NZ_JBQFPY010000010.1, on the reverse strand, counting down.
ATTCGCCACCTCGACGCAGTTAAGCGACCGGATTCTGCGGATGTTTGCCCAGCCGGATTGGCCGCAACTGCCTAAACACACTGCCGACTGGCTGTCTCTGCAGCGCGACATGTCTCGCCTGCCTCAACGCGACCGGCTGCTGATCGAAAGCTTTCCGAATGACGGGCGCGAGAATCTGTGCGTCTACGGTTTCGCTGGCCGCAACGCACAGCAGACGCTGGGCCTATTGCTGACCAAACGTATGGAGGAAACCGGACTCGCCCCGCTGGGTTTTGTCGCAACCGATTATGCCACACTAATCTGGGGGCTGGATGCAGTGACCGACCCGCGGCCCCTGTTTCAACTGGATGCCCTGCGTGACGGGCTTGAGACTTGGTTGGCCGGAAATGCCGTGATGAAACGGACCTTTCGCGCCTCGGCCACGATTGCTGGGCTGATCGAACGGAACATGGGCGGTCAGCGCAAAAGCGGTCGTCAGGCGACGTTCTCGTCGGATATCCTTTATGACACCTTGTTGAAATACGACCCGGATCATTTGTTGATGCAGATCACCCGCGAAGAGGCCATGCGCGGGCTGGTGGATTTCGGGCGGATCGAAGCGATGATCGCCCGGATCGGAGACCGTATTGATCTGCTGCGGCTGGATCGCGTATCGCCTCTTGCCGCCCCTTTGTTTCTTGAGGTCGGCAAGGTTCCGGTCAAGGGCGCGGCCGAAGAACGGCTATTGGCAGAAGAAAGCGCACGTCTGTTGAAGGCGGCGGGGTTAACACCTGATTGATACGGCTTGCGTCCGGAGGTGAAACACGCAAAGAACGCATCATGAACGAAGTGGCGTTTTCATTTGCGGGGCAGACTCTGAAGGCATTAGGATCAGGGGCCCTGTGGTGGCCGGATCAGCAATTGCTGTGCGTATCCGACCTGCATCTGGGCAAGTCTGAGCGCATCGCTCGGCGGGGCGGCCCGAGTCTGCCGCCTTATGACAGTCAAGAAACCCTGACCCGGCTTGCTGTGGATATTGCCAGAACCAATCCTGCCACCGTGATCTGCCTGGGCGACAGCTTCGACGATCTGGAAGCTTCGGTTGCAATGCAAGCGGCTGAACAGCGTGATATCACGGCCCTGCAGGCTGGTCGGCGCTGGATCTGGATCGAGGGTAATCACGACCCTGGCCCGATTGATCTGGGCGGTACGCATCTGTCCGAGTGTAAGATTGCCCCGCTGACTTTCCGCCATATCGCGCAGGCACCAGCGCAAGCCGAGGTGTCAGGCCACTACCACCCCAAAGCACGTCTGAACGCGCGGGGTCGAACCATCACCCGGCCCGCCTTTTTGGTGGACAAGACGCGGCTGATCCTACCGGCCTACGGCACATATACTGGCGGGTTACACAGTACGGATCATACACTGGACGCTTTGATGGATGATCAGGCCATAGCCATACTCACCGGATCGCATCCTCGGGTCATTCCAATGCCCAGATAGAGTGGCTTAGATAAGGCCGTCTAGCTCTAACCCCGGTTTGTATTTTCGGCTAATCGGAACCAGATCGGTGTTCTTCAGACGCAAGAAGGTTTTTCCGTCTAGCTTTTCAACCCCGACAATGGCATCGTCTGCCACCCAATGGGAACGATGCGTACAGTGGCCGGGTACCGGTTCCATCTCGGCGATCGCATCAGTCAGGCGGGATCGGATGGTGAATGTCCCCGCTGAAGTCACAACATCAACCGCATGGTCGCGGACTGTCAGTCGATAGATCTGACCGGAAAACGACTCTGGCAAACGCTTGGTCAGACGTGGCGAGGGTGGCGCGATCTGATCCTGCACCGGCTCATCAACGTGACTATACCCGCGCACCAGGACCAGCCCGGTTGCAAACAGGGCACCATAAGGGGCCACCGCCAGAACATCCGGCGCCTGTAGCCCCCCGGCAGAGAACAGCAAATATGACATAAGCCACATAGATGGCACGAACAAAACCAGAATGAAGAAAACCAGCGCAATGTCACGCCAGCTGAATTGGGCTTCTGCGAAAAATTTCCGGCTCACGCGTGTGACAATCCAGGTCACGCACAGGGCCAATCCCAGTACACCGATCCAGAAAACAAGCCGCTGGGGATAGGTCAGGTAGATGGCCGGAAAAGGCTGGAACGCACTGGCCAACAAAGGCGGGAAACCAACGCCTGCAATCACTCGGCGTAACGTGAATTCGGCCAGAATTGGTCTGGGCACTTCGGTCATACATACTCAACAAACAAGACTACAGGTTCCAGCCCAACACCACACGGCTTTCACCAATCTCTCGTAACCGGCTGGAATAGCTTACTTATCACCAATTTACCGGACATTCAAACCCGGCCCTTGAAACTTAATTCAATCTTCAGAAAGCAAATGGACCAAAAAGCGTTTGCTCTTCGGTCCATTTGTTCAAATTTATTTTCCCTGAGATCAAGCTGTCAGGCCTTCGGGCTCTGGCAAGGCATTGGCGCGGCAACAGGCGGTCAGTGTGTTGGCCAGCAGGCAGGCAATGGTCATCGGTCCGACGCCACCGGGCACGGG